>NZ_CP095078.1:1224944-1837417 GCF_022919075.1 Nocardioides sp. W7
CCGAGGTCGCAGGGCCCTCCGAGGGCTCGGCAGGTCATGGTCTTCATGGTGTCTCCTTCTTCGGATGTGGTTGCTGCTTCTGAGGTGCTGACGATCGGGACGTGCAGGGTGTGACCGGGTCAGCCGCGCGGCCGCCCGCCGTCGCGCCGTACGACCTGCGCGAGCAGCTCGGGCGCGGCTCGGAAGGTGATGCCCTGCACGAGTCCGTCGCCGACGGTGAAGTCGAAGAGGACCTTGGCCGCGCCGAGGTGGAACCAGGCGGACCCGGGCCGGTCGCCGACGAAGACCGGGAGCGCGGAGGTGGCGCTGCCGTTGAAGAACGTCGCCACCTCGTCGCGGCCGTCGAGCTGCCGGGGGGTGCCGACCAGGACGGCGGCGTCGTCGGCCGTCACGGCGGCATCCGGGGCGAGGAGGCGCAGCAGCTGCTCGAAGTCGCCGTTCCGGGCCGCGGCCATGAACGCGTCGACCACCTCCCAGTCGGCGAGCCGGTCCTCGGGATGCGGCTGGGTGACCTTGGCCCGGGCCCGGGAGGCCAGCTTGCGCGCGGCCACCGGAGTCGTGTCGAGGAGCGCCGCGATCGTCGGGAACTCGAAGCCGAAGCTGTCGTGGAGCACGAAGGCGATGCGCTCGCGCGGGGCGAGCCGGTCCAGCACGACGTTCAGGGCGAGACCGACCGTATCGGCGAGTGCCACGTCGTCCGCGGGATCGGCGACCGTCTCCTCGGGCTCGACCTCCTCCACGGGGACAGGGGTCCGCGAGCGCAGCCGGTCGAGGCAGAGCCGGGTGGTCACGGTCGTCAGCCAAGCCGGCAGGCTGTCGATCTCGGCGTCCGTCCCGTGCAGCCGCAGCCACGCCTGCTGCACGACGTCCTCGGCCTCGGCGTGGTCGCCGAGCACCCGGCTCGCGATCCCCACCAGGCGCGGTCGCTCGGCCTCGAAGATGTCTGTCTGGTCCACGGTCTCCACCCTTCCATCCCTGCGTCTCACCCTGCTGACGACTGAGCGGGAGGGAGTGTGACCGCGTCTCCTCGACGACCTCGGCCCGGGCGGGGCGCTACGGCGCGAGCAGCCGCCGAGCCGAGTGGATGTGCGCCTCCATCAGCTCCGCCGCGCGGACCTGGTCGCCGGCGGCGATGGCGTCGTGGATCGCCCGGTGCTCGGCACACAGCCGGGTGCGGACCTCGGGCCACCGCTCGCCGAGCTGCTCGAGCTCGCGCAGGATGGGCAGCCGCATCGCCTCGCGGATCGCGATCGTCATGTCGGCGACCAGACGGTTGCCGCCGGCCTCGGCGATCGCGATGTGGAAGGCCGTGTCGAGGTCGTTGAACTCGTGCCGGTCCGGCTCGCCCGACATCGCCTCGAGGGGTTCGGCGACCGCGGCCAGCGCCTCGGCCGAGGCGTGCGCGGCGGCCAACCCGGCGCTGGAGCGCTCCAGCATCACCCGGGCGGCGACCACGTCGTCCATCGCGAAGTTGGCCAGCGCGACGTGCAGGCGCAGCACCCGGGTCAGGGCCTCCGACGGCAGCGCGGAGACGACGGTGCCGGCGTCCGGGCCCGAGCCGACCCCGGAGCGTACGACGCCCTGCGCCTCCAGGGTCCGCATCGCCTCCCGGACCGCGGCCCGCGACACCTGCAGCTGCACGGCGAGGTCACGCTCGGCGGGCAGCCGGTCCCCGACCTTGAGGGTGCCGGCCAGGATCTGCCCCTCGACCCGCTCCACGACCTGCTTGTAGGCGCGCACCCCGGTCTCCTCGCGACGCTCGTCGTACGCCGGTGTTTGACGGCGCAGCGGGCCCCAGCCTATCGTCGGAACCTGTGGTCAGACCACAGGATGCCCCAAGTTCTGGAGGAGAGGTCGGATGCGCGTCGCGTTGATGGTCACCTGCGTCAACGACGCGATGTTCCCCGAGACGGGGAAGGCCGTCGTGACCCTGCTGCGCCGGCTCGGGGTGGACGTGGAGTTCCCGGCCGCACAGACCTGCTGCGCCCAGCCGATGGTCAACACCGGCTACCTCGACGAGGCGGTGCCGGTGGTGCGCACCTTCGTCGACGCGTTCGAGGGGTACGACGCCATCGTCACGCCGTCCGGCTCGTGCGCCGGCTCGGCCCGGCACCAGCACGGGATCGTCGCCCGGAGATCGGGTGACCCGGCCCTGGTCGCCGCCGTCGCCGAGACCGCGCCGAAGACCTACGAGCTGACCGAGTTCCTCGTCGACGTCCTGGGCGTCACCGACGTGGGCGCGTACTTCCCGCACCGGGTGACCTACCACCCGACCTGCCACTCGCTGCGGATGCTCGGCGTCGGCGACCGGCCCCGACGGCTGCTGGAGCAGGTGCGCGGGATCCGGCTGGCCGACCTGCCGGCGGCCGAGGAGTGCTGCGGCTTCGGCGGCACCTTCGCCGTGAAGAATGCCGACACCTCGATCGCGATGGGCGCCGACAAGGCCCGCCACGTCCGCGAGACCGGCGCCGAGGTGCTGGTCGCGGGCGACAACTCCTGCCTGATGCACATCGGCGGGGTGCTGTCGCGGGAGCGGTCCGGCGTACGCGTGATGCACCTGGCCGAGATCCTGGCCTCGACCGAGGGAGCCTCCGCATGAGCGGCACGTTCGTGGGCATGCCGGCCTTCCCGGAGGCGGCGCGCGCGGCGCTGGGCAACACCCAGCTGCGGCACAACATGGCCCACGCCACCGGCGTCATCCGGGCCAAGCGACTGCGGCTGGTCGAGGAGGTCGAGGAGTCCATGCCGTCGGGCAGCGGGTGGGAGGACCTCCGGCTCGCCGGCGCCGGCGTCAAGGACCGCGCGCTGCGCGACCTGGAGAGCAACCTCGTGCAGCTCGAGGCCGCACTGACCGCGGCCGGCGCGACCGTGCACTGGGCGCGCGACGCGGCCGAGGCGAACGCCATCGTCGTCGCGGTGGCCAAGAAGCACGCGGTCGAGGAGGTCGTGAAGGTCAAGTCGATGGTCACCGCCGAGATCGGCCTCAACGAGGCCCTCGAGGCGGAGGGCATCAGTGCCTGGGAGACCGACCTCGCCGAGATCATCGTGCAGCTGGGCCACGACCTGCCGAGCCACATCCTGGTGCCGGCGATCCACCGCAACCGGGCCGAGATCCGCGAGATCTTCCTGCGTGAGATGGGCAAGGTCGGCCGGCCCGCCCCGGCCGACCTCACCGACGAGCCGGCCGCGCTGGCGGGGGCCGCGCGCGAGCACCTGCGCGAGAAGTTCCTGCGCGCCAAGGTCGCCGTCTCCGGCGCGAACTTCGCCGTCGCCGAGACCGGCACCCTGGTCGTCGTCGAGTCCGAGGGCAACGGCCGGATGTGCCTGACCCTGCCGGAGGTGCTCGTCTCCGTGGTCGGCATCGAGAAGGTCGTCCCCACCTGGGCCGAGCTGGACCCGCTGCTCCGGCTGCTGCCGCGCTCCTCCACCGGCGAGCGGATGAATCCGTACACGTCGACCTGGACCGGTGTCACCCCCGGCGACGGACCTCAGGAGGTGCACGTCGTACTCCTCGACAACGGCCGCACCCGTGCGCTCGCCGA
Organism: Nocardioides sp. W7; assembly: GCF_022919075.1. Taxonomy (NCBI): domain Bacteria; kingdom Bacillati; phylum Actinomycetota; class Actinomycetes; order Propionibacteriales; family Nocardioidaceae; genus Nocardioides; species Nocardioides sp. W7. Next base: position 1,228,487 of record NZ_CP095078.1, read on the forward strand.
CGACGTCGGCCGGCAGGCGCTGCGCTGCATCCGCTGCTCGGCCTGCCTCAACGTGTGCCCGGTCTACGAGCGCACCGGCGGGCACGCCTACGGCTCGGTCTACCCCGGCCCGATCGGCGCGATCCTCAACCCCCTGCTGAAGGGCACCGGCGACGCACAGACCGACTCGCTGCCGTACGCCTCCTCGCTCTGCGGGGCCTGCTTCGAGGCCTGCCCGGTGCGCATCGACATCCCCGAGGTGCTGGTCCACCTGCGCGCGAAGGTCGTCGACGGGCACCGCGACGACGCCGTCCCGAAGCTGGAGGCGGTCGCGTTCAAGGGGGCGGCGTACGCCCTCGGCGACGCGCGGCGTCTCGCCTGGGCCGAGCGGGCGTCCGGCCTGGCCGGGCGGGTGATCGGCCGCTTCGGTCGTACGACGCTGCCTGGCGGCCGACCGGCCGCCGGCCGGATCCCCGGGCCCGGCGCCGCGAAGTGGACCGGCGCGCGGGACCTGCCCGCGCCACCCGCGGAGTCCTTCCGCGCGTGGTGGAAGCGCACCGACGGAGGACGCCGATGACCACCGCCCGCGAGGAGATCCTGGGCCGGGTCCGCGCCGCCCTGGCCGACGTGGAGCCCGACCGCGAGCCGGTCGAGTCGCCGCGGCTCGCCGTACGCCCGGCGGCGGAGGTCGTCGAGCTGTTCGCCGAGCGGGTCGCGGACTACCGCGCGATCGTGGAGCGCTGCACGCCCGCGGACCTCGCGTCGGTCGTCGCCGCCGCGGTGCCGTCCGGAGCGACGGTCGTCGTGCCCGCGGGCCTCTCGGTCGCCGTCGAGGGTGCGACCGTCGACGACGGCACCCTGAGCGCCCATGACCTCGACGCCATCGACGTGGTCGTCACCGATGCCCGGGTCGGCATCGCCGAGACCGGCACCATCGTGCTCGACCACACCGCTGGCCAGGGCCGCCGCGCGATCACCCTGGTCCCGGACCGGCACGTGTGCATCGTCCGCGCCGACCAGGTGGTCGCCGACGTCCCCGACGCCGTCGTCGTCCTCGACCCCGCCCGCCCGCTGACCTGGATCAGTGGCCCGTCGGCCACCAGCGACATCGAGCTCGACCGGGTCGAGGGCGTCCACGGCCCGCGCACCCTGCACGTGATCGTGGTCGCCTGAGGGCCCACCCGGTCGCCGCTGTAACGCGGTGTCCACGGGCCTGGTGCGGTGCTGCGGCACCGCACCAGGCGGTCGAACACCGCGTTACAGCCGGGCGGGGCGCTGACCGCCGGTCTGCTCAGACCAGGCCGATCCGGACCGCGCGGACGAGGACCTGCATGTTGTTCTCGAGCTCCCACTGCCGGCGCAGCGCCTGGAGTCGCCGGTTCAGGGTGCTCTCCGAGACGTTGCAGGCCGCTGCCGCCTCGGCGGCCGTCGCGCCGTCGGCGATCAGGGCCAGGATCCGGAGCGTGAGCTCGTCGGGGCGGTCCGGCACGGCGACTCCTCATCCAATGGGATGTAACGATTCAGCAGACTGCCCGGATTGTGGCAGTCGTCACGCCTGGTTGGGAAGTCGGTCTCCTTCCTGGAATCTGGCGCGATGGCCGCGTGGGCCACCGTGACAGAACTCCGTCAACCTGGAGAGATCCCTAGCGGCGGAACCATGCACTGTGAAACGGTTCACTAATGTCGTGACTGCCGTCACGTCATCCGGCGCCGCTCCGGCGGGCGCCCCGGGCACGAGGGATGGGAACGACGCAGTGACACGAGTTCTGACAGACACGGTGCGGGTCCGCACCTCGGCGCTGGCCGTGCTGGCCCTGGTGGGCGGCCTCGGCGCCGTCGTACCGGCCACGGCGTATGCGGCACCGGCTCTTCCGGCCACCGCCGCGGCCGAGGCAGCGAGCGTGCAGGTGACGGGCCTGACGACGAACGGGCGGGTCGACCCCCTGGGGATCCCCGGCGGCGCGCCGAGCCTGGGCTGGAAGGCCGCCTCGTCGGCCCGCGGCGTGGTGCAGAGCGCCTACCAGGTCCGGGTCGCGAGCAGCGACGACGCGCTCGAGTCCGCGGACGTGTGGGACTCCGGCAAGGTCGACTCGGCCCGCCAGGTCGACGTCCAGTACGACGGGCCCGCCCTGACCTCGCAGACCCGGTACGTGTGGCAGGTCCGGACCTGGGACGGCGCCGACACCGCCTCGGCGTGGAGCGAGCCCGCGTCGTTCGAGACCGGCATGCTGGACGCCTCCGACTGGGGTGACGCGGACTGGATCGGTGCTCACGCCGATGCCGAGCTGGACCGCTGGCGCGACTACACCGCCGACATCGACTTCACCCTCGACAACCTCGCCCTCGGGGTCTACGTCCGCGCGGCAGATCTCAACAACGCCTACATGTGGCAGCTGAGCGTCGCCGACGGCACTCCCCGCTTCCGTCCGCACCGCAAGGTCAACGGGGGCTACTCCCTGATCGGCAACGTCGACATCTCGTCGGTCATCTCGGCCCAGGCGCTCCGCACGGGCTCGCACACCCTCAGCGTCACCGTCGCCGGGTCGAGCATCGTGACGAAGCTGGACGGCACCACCATCGACACCCGGACCGACGCGACGATCGCGCGCGGCTTCGTGGGCTTCCGCTCCGACCTGGCCACGGAGGGTCCGGAGACGTCGACCATCCATGCGGTGCGGGTCACCGACAGTGCGGGCGCGACACTGCTGGACACCGACTTCTCGGACGGCAACCCGTTCACCGGCGGCACGATCGTCGACGGGGGCCTCCGCTTCAACGGGCGCGTCGACGCCCTCTGGCGCGCGCCCGTCCAGAACCTCCCGCTGCTGCGCACCGAGTTCGAGACCGCAGCCGGCAAGGCGGTGGCCCGGGCCCGGGTGTACGCCACCGCGCGCGGCGTCTACGAACTGCGCCTCAACGGCCGGGCCGTCGGCGACCAGCACCTGGCCCCCGGCTGGACCGACTACCAGGACCGCATCCAGCACCAGACCTACGACGTGACGGACCTGGTGGAGGACGGTGCCAACGCCTTCGGTGCCGAGCTCGGCAGCGGTTGGTGGTCCGGTCGCGTGGCCCACCTGCAGACCCGCAACTACGGCGACGAGAACTCCCTCCTGGCGCGGCTGCGGATCGACTACACCGACGGCACCTCGGAGTGGATCGACACCGACGACTCCGGCTGGACCACGCAGTCGGGTCCCTACGTCCAGGCCGACAACATCGACGGCGAGTCGTACGACGCGCGCTCGGCCCGGACCGGCTGGGACACCATCGGGTACGACGACGGCGGCTGGGTCACGAGCGACGCCAAGGACTCGGCTACCGACCTGGTGGTGCCGCAGCCCGACGAGCCGGTGCGCACCACCCAGGAGCTCCCGACCATCGATCGCACCGAGCCCGCTGCGGGCCGCCACGTCTACGACGTCGGCCAGAACATGGTCGGTGTCGCCCGGATGGTGCTGACCGGCAAGGCCGGCGACACGGTGACCATCCGCTACGCGGAGGAGCTCAACCGCGACGGGACTCCGTACTACGCCAACCTCCGCTCCGCGAAGGTCACCGACACCTACACCTTCGCTGAGGACGGGACCGTCACCTACGAGCCGACCTTCTCCCAGCACGGCTTCCGCTATGTCGAGATCGCGGGCGCGCAGGTCACGCCCGCGGCTGCCGACGTGACCGGTGTCGTGTGGGGCTCGGACCTGACGGCCACCGGTGACCTCGAGACGTCCGACCCGATGCTCAACCAGCTGCTGAGCAACATCTCGTGGGGGCAGCGGGGCAACTTCCTGTCCGTCCCGACCGACACCCCGGCGCGCGACGAGCGGCTGGGCTGGTCGGGCGACATCAACGTCTTCGCGCCCACCGCGAGCTACCTGCGCGACACCCGGGCGTTCCTGTCCAAGTGGATGGCCGACATGCGCGACACCCAGGAGGCCAACGGCGACTACCAGGGCGTCGCGCCCACCACGCCGAACTTCAAGGCCGGGACCGGCACGGGCTGGTCCGATGCAGGCATCACCGTCCCGCACGCCGTGTGGCGGTCCACCGGAGACGCCTCGATCGTGCGGGAGTACTGGGACGACATGACCCGGTTCTACGACCTGCTGCGCACCAGCGCCGGGGCGGACCTCATCGAGTCCGGCCGCGGTACCTGGGGGGACTGGCTCAACCTCGACGACCCGACCCCCACCAGCGTGCTGAGCACGGCGTACTTCGCCGAGGACGCGCGGATGATGTCCGAGATGGCGGCCGCCATCGGCGAGGACGCCCAGGCGGAGGACTACGCCGCGCTCTCGACCGCGATCCGCGCGGCGTTCACCGACGCGCTCGTGGACTCCGACGGCACGGTCAGCGGCAACAGCCAGGCCGGTTACGCGATGGCGCTCGGCATGGACCTCGTGGACGATTCCGAGCTGCGGGAGAAGGTCGGCGCCAAGTTCGTCGCCAAGCTCGCGCGCAGCGACAACCACCTCACCACCGGCTTCCTCGGCACGCCGTGGCTGCTTCCGGCGCTGAGCAGCATCGGCCGCGACGACCTGGCCTACGCAATGCTGCTGCACGAGGACTACCCCTCGTGGGGCTACGAGGTCGCGAAGGGCGCCACCACGATGTGGGAGCGTTGGAACACGATCATGCCGAATGGCGAGTTCGGTCCGGTCGACATGAACTCCTTCAACCACTACGCCTACGGCGCGGTCGGTGACTGGATGTACCAGAACATCGGCGGCATCACCGCGCTCGAGGCGGGCTACAAGAAGATCCGAGTGGCCCCGGTCGTCGGCGGCGGGCTCACCCGGGGCAGTGGCGACTACGCCTCGGTCTACGGGCCGATCGGTACCGACTGGACGCTCGACGGCGAGGACCTCGATCTGCGCGTCGATGTCCCGGTCAACACCACTGCCGAGGTCGTGCTCCCCGCGGAGAACACCTACTCGGTCACCGAGGGCGGCGCGCTGCTCACCGGCGTCGACGGCGTCACCGGCGCCACCGACGACGGGGACACCGTCACCGTCACGGTCGGGTCGGGCAGCTACGACTTCGCGGTCACGTCGGGGAATGCCCTGATGGGCGCGATCCTGGAGGACCTCGACGCGCTGCAGGCCCACGTGGCCGACCTCGACGAGGCCGGCGACCTGGAGGCTGCGGACCGCGAGCACCTCGACGCCGCGGTCGACGCGATCGGCGACGACGTGAGCGCCGCGCTGCTCGCGGCGATCGAGGGCGACGGCGCCACGGTGACCGCGTCGCTGGAGTCGGCCCTGGCCGACGTCCGCGCACTCGGCACCTGGGTCGCCGGGTCCGGCATCGCCGCCGAGGTCCGCACGGACCTGGGCAACCGGATCGCCGCGATCGAGGCCAAGCTGGTGACCGCGGTGACCGAGTCGATGGGGGTCACCGTGACCCTCCCGCCGGTCAGCGCCCCCGTCCTCCCGGGCGGCACCGTCACCGGCACCATCGAGGTGACCAACGACGGGACCACCGCCCTGACCGGCCTCGAGGGCACGGTCACGGTCGACGGCCTCGGCGAGGCGACCGCATCGCTCGCCTCGGTCCCGGCCGGCGGCTCCGTCCAGCTCCCGGTGTCCCTGACCGCCTCACGGCAGCAGGACCCGGGTGCGTACGACGCCGTACTCTCCCTCGACCTGGTCGTGGACGGGGAGCCGTACACGATCACCACCACCACGCCCGACTGGGTCACCGTGACCTCCGGGCTCGCGGTCGGCACCGTGACGGCCGCCGTCGACGGTGACGACCCGAGCGACCACGCGACGGTCACGGTGCCGGTGAGCAACACCGGCTCGGCCGCCGTTCGCGCCCACGTGGCGCTGACCCTGCCCGCCGGCTGGCGCTCGGTGTCCTCGGCCGACGTCCTGATCCCCGCCGGGGAGAGTGTCGACGTCGACGTCCCGGTCGTGGTCCCGCTCGACCTGGTCGGAGGAGCGGTCCCGGTCACGGTCGACGTACGACGGGGCGGCGTCAGCCTGGTCTCCTCGGAGGCCACGGTGAGCGTCGACCTGCCCCGTCCGCCGGCGGCGTTCGTCGACCACGTCGACTTCGGCGACCCGGGCTCGGAGAACGCGCACGGCATCCTGGCGTCCTCGAGCAGCGGCACCAACACCGAGGCGGGGTTGACCCGGCGCTACGCGCACTCGAACTTCCCCGGTTCGTGGTACTCGGTGACGGTGGACGTCCCGCAGGGTGAGCCGTTCATCCTCCGCAACGTCGAGACCTTCGACGCGGCGCGGTCCAAGAAGTACGACGTGTTCGTCGACGGCGTCCGCGTCAAGACGCAGCTGGTGCCGCGCACCGAGGGCGGCCAGGGGATCAAGGTGTACGACGCCCTGGTCGACGACCCGGCCGTGCTGGAGAACGACGGCAACGTGCGGATCAGGTACGAGTACCCGCTCGACGCCGCCGGCTTCCACGACCCGTCGATCGCCGACACGTGGGTCCTGGAGGTCCCGGGCGACACGCAGGCTCCCGACGTCTCCGCGACGGTCGTCGCGGGCACGCCCGGCGACGACGGCTGGTACCGCTCGGACGTCGAGGTCGCCGTGAGCGCCCAGGACAACCGGGACGCCACGCCCGTCGTCGAGACCGGCGCCGGTGCGGGCTGGACGTCGTACGACGGTCCGGTCGCGGTCACCGGCGAGGGCGAGCACGAGCTGACCTACCGGGCCACCGACGAGGCCGGCAACGGCTCGGGCCCCCGGACCCTGAAGGTCGGCATCGACACCGTGGCGCCGGCGACGGCGCTGACGGCGACTCGCGGGGCGGGGGTCGAGGGCGCGGACTCCGCCACCCTGGCCTTCGCCGCGACGGACGCCACCAGCGGCGTGGGGTCGACGGTCTACCGGATCGACGGTGGTGCCTGGGCGACGGTCGGCGAGCAGCCGATCACGCTCCAGGGCTTCGGCGACCACACGGTCGACTTCGCCTCCACGGACCGGGCCGGCAACGTCGAGCCGATGCGGCACGAGACGGTCAGCCTGGCCGACGTCGACACGGTCACCGCGATCGTGGCGCCGCAGGTCACGGGGACCGCGAGGCCGGCGGCGACCCTGAGTGCGACCACCGGCTCGTGGAACACCAAGGGCCTGTCGTTCGCCTACCAGTGGCTGCGCGACGGCTCGGCGATCGGCGGGGCGACGGCGGCGTCGTACCGGGTGGGCACGGCCGACATCGGCACGCGGCTCTCGGTGCGGGTGACCGCGACCAAGGCCGGCAAGGCGCCCGGCGTGGCGACCTCCACGGCCACCGCACCGGTGGCCAAGGTGGGCTCGCGGACCAAGGTCAGCGTGAACCGGGCCAAGGTGGGCAAGGGCAAGCCGGTCCGGGTCACCACAGTCGTGACGTCCTCCCCGAGGGCGACCGGCAAGGTCGTGGTCCGGGTCGACGGCAAGATCGTGAAGCGGGTCGTCCTGCGCAACGGCCGGGCGGTCGTCACGGTCAAGATCCGCCGGGCCGGCAAGCACCGGATCACCGCTGCCTACCTCGGCTCGGCCACGGTGGCCGCGTCGTCCTCGAAGGCGCGGGTGATCCGCGTCCGCTGAGCCTGACCCTGCGCCGGCGCCCGTCCCCTCAGTGGGGGCGGGCGCCGGTGTGCTGCACGGACAGCGACGCTGCTTCGAGGGCGGCGACCAGCGCCGTGTCGAGGTCGGCCCCGCCGGCCAGCGCGGCGGCGAGGGTGCCGGCGAGCACGTCGCCCGCACCGGTCGTGTCCACCGCGTCGACGCGGGGGGCGGGCAGGTGCCGGCTGCCGTCGGCGTCCGCCACCCGTAGCCCGGCGGACCCGAGCGTGACCACGACCGACCGGGCTCCGGCCCGGGTGCGGACCGCCGCGGCGAGGTCGGCGACGCTCTCCGCGTCGAGCAGGTCCGCGGCCTCGGACTCGTTCACCACGAGCGGATCGGCGAGGGCGAGCGTCTCCGCCGCGAGGGGTACGACGGGCGCCGGGCTGAGCACCAGCCGGCCGCCGGACGCGGCGACGGCGCGAGCGGCCGCGTCGACCGGGCCGGCCCCGACCTCGGTCTGGGCGAGCACGACAGCGGCACCCGCGCAGGCGGCCCCGACCTCGTCGTACGTGAGGGTCGCGTTGGCTCCGGTGCCGACGACGATGGAGTTCTCGCCGTCGGGGGTGACCACGATCAGCGCGGTGCCGGTGGCGACGTCCGCGCGCACCGCCACGTGCTCGATCGCGACCCCGCCCGCGGTCAGCTGCTCGAGCTGGTCCCGCCCGGCGGCGTCGTCGCCGACCGCCCCGCAGACCGCCACCGCCACCCCGGCCCGCGCGGCGGCGGTCGCCATGTTGGCGCCCTTGCCACCCGCACTCACCGTCGGTCCGGCGCCCACCACCGTCTCGCCCGGCACCGGCCGCACCGCCACCCGGACGGTCACGTCCTGGTTGATCCCGCCCACCACGACCACGTCTGTCATGCGGGCCAGTGTCGCAGCGGGCCCCGACCGGACGCCGTACGACCTGGTGGCCGTGACGACCAGCTCGGATGACGTCGTTCGACCCGGACGCCACCGCCGCCAACTCGCAGGACGACACGGCCGGGGCGGCGCCTACGATGCGGGCATGCCGGGACCCAGGGAGAGGAGCGGGCGGCGCTCGCCGAGCATGGCCGAGGTTGCCGCGCAGGCGGGGGTGTCGCACCAGACGGTCTCGCGCGTCCTGAACGACTCGCCGCTCGTCAAGGACGACACCCGGGCCCGAGTGCTGGCCGCGATCGAGGAGATGGGCTACCGCCGCAACAACGCGGCGCGGATGCTCGCCACGAACCGGTCGGGCCGGATCGGCATGATCTCGGCCCACCTCGCGCTGCACGGCCCGAGCATGATCGCGGTGGCGGTGCAGGAGGCCGGGCACGACGCGGGGTACGACGTCTCGCTGGTCGGCGTCTCCGACTTCTCGCCCGAGTCGCTGAAGGGGGCCGTGGACCGGCTGCTGGACGAGGCCGTGGAGGCGCTTGTCGTGGCCGTCGCCCACACGACGGCCACCGAGCGCGCTCTCTCGCTGCACCTGCCGGTGCCCGTGGTACTCGTGCAGGGCGTCAGTGCCGGCCAGCCGATGGCCGCCGGCATCGACCAGATGGCGGGTGCCTTCCTGGCCACCGAACATCTGCTGGACCTGGGCCACCGACACGTCGCCCACGTCACCGGTCCGTTGGAGTGGGTCGAGGCCGGGCAACGCCGCGCGGGCTGGCGGGACGCGCACGCCCGGCGGGACCTGCTGCCGGGGCGCGAGCTCGCCGGCGACTGGTCCGCTCGCAGCGGCTACGACGCCGGTCAGCGGATCGCGGACGACCCCGACGTGACCGCGGTGTTCGCGGCCAACGACGCGATGGCCCTGGGGGTGCTCCGGGCCCTGCACGAGCGCGGGGTCGACGTGCCCGGCCGGGTGAGCGTCGTGGGCTTCGACGACGTGCCCGAGGCGGCGTACTACTGGCCCGGCCTGACGACCGTCAGCCAGGAGTTCTCGGTGCTCGGGCGGAGCGCCGTCGCGCTGACCCTGCGGGCCCTCGCGGGTGAGGGGGAGCCGGTGGCGGACCTGGTCCGGCCGTCCCTCGTCGTCCGGGCGTCGTCGGGCGCGCCCGCCACCCGCTGATGTTAGCGTTCACATCATGACGCAGGCGCCGCCCGGACTCCCGTTCGACGTGCTGCCGGACGGGCGCCCGGTCCGGTCGGTGACCATCGGGGCGGCGCCCGGGCCGCTCGTCGAGGTGCTCACGCTGGGCGCCACCGTGCACCGGCTGGAGGTGGCCGGCTCCGACGGGCTGCGTCGCAACGTCGTCCTCGGCCACGCCTCGGCGGCCGACCGGCTCGCGAGCACGGCGTACCTCGGTGGCACCATCGGCCGCTACGCCAACCGGATCGCCGGTGGGCGCTTCCCGCTCGCCGGCCGCGAGGTGGTCGTCGACACCCACGACCGCGGCAACAGCCTGCACGGCGGGCCGGACGGCTTCGACCGCCGGCTCTGGGACGTCGTCGCCCAAGCGCCGGACGAGGTCGCACTGGCGCTGCTCAGCCCGGACGGGGACCAGGGCTTCCCAGGCGCGGTCTCGGTGCTGGTGCGCTACCGCGTCGAGGGTGCCGTGGTCCGGGTGGAGCTGGAGGCGACGACCGACGCGCCGACCGTCCTCAATCTCACCAACCACGCGTACTTCAACCTCGACGGCGAGGGTGCCGGCACCGTCGACGACCACGTCCTGACGCTCGCCGCGGACGAGTACACCCCCGTCGATGCCGCCGGCATCCCGCTCGGGGGGCATGCCCCGGTCGGGGGCACGCCGTTCGACTTCCGCGACCCGGCGCCGATCGGTCCGGCCCTGCGTCGCGACCACCCCCAGCTTCTCGACGCCCGCGGGATCGACCACAACTACGTCGTCCGAGGCGCCGGGATGCGGGTCCACGCGGCCCTCGCGTCGGATCGTTCCGGCATCGGGCTGGAGCTCCGATCCGACCAGCCCGGTCTGCAGGTCTACACCGGCAACTTCCTCGACGGCACCGACCCGTCGACGGGTCGCGGCCGCTACCGCCAGGGTGACGGCATCGCCCTGGAGCCGCAGCTCTTCCCCGACTCGCCGAACCGGCCCGCGTGGCCGTCCGCGCAGGTCGGGCCGGGCGAGACCTACCGGGCGACCCTGGAGTGGGAGTTCTCCGTCGCGCCCGGCACGCCCTGACCGGCTCGCCCTGACCCGCACCCCCTGATCCGCACCCCCTGAGCGAGCCCGTGGGGGCTCTCGGGCCGCGCCCGCAGGGCCCGGCCCCGGCAGGTGATGACCGCCGAGAACCTCGAGAGCGAGAGGACGGCAGAAGCGGCCGGGTGGGTTGCCGGGCCGTGGAACGTTCCTGGGTCAGCCGCCAAGTGAGCGTTCACATTTTCCGGATGAAACCCCTCGACAGGGCTTGACGAGGGTGAATGTTAGCGCTCACACTCGTCCATCAGTGACACCGGTCACAGGGTGAGAGCCCGTCGATCTGGAGGAAGACCAGTGCTGAAGAAGACTCTGATCGCCGCGAGCGCGATCTCCCTGAGCGCCTTCGCGCTCACCGCCTGCGGGGGCGACTCGGACAGCGACAGCAAGGGCGAAGACAGCGGCGGTGCGATCACCATGGGCTTCGCCCAGGTCGGTGCCGAGAGTGGTTGGCGCACCGCCAACACCAAGTCCATCGAGGAGTCGGCCGACGCCGAGGGTGTCGACCTGAAGTTCACCGACGCCCAGGGCAAGCAGGAGAACCAGATCCAGGCGATCCGGTCCTACATCCAGCAGAAGGTCGACGTCATCGCCTTCAGCCCGGTCGTCGAGACCGGCTGGGACGCCGTCCTGCAGGAGGCCAAGGCCGCCAACATCCCGGTGATCCTCACCGACCGCGCGGTCGACTCCGAGGACACCTCCCTCTACAAGACCTTCCTCGGCTCCGACTTCGTCGTCGAGGGCGAGAAGGCCGGCCAGTGGCTGGTCGACAACGCGGCCGACTCCGACACCAATGGCGACGGCAAGATCAACGTCGTCCAGCTGGAGGGGACCACCGGTGCGGCCCCGGCGATCGACCGCGCGGAGGGCTTCGCCTCGACCACCGGCTCGGAACCCACCATCGAGGTCACCGCCTCGCAGACCGGCGACTTCACCCGCGACGGCGGCAAGCAGGTCATGGAGTCCTTCCTGCAGTCCGACGACACGATCGACGTCGTCTACGCCCACAACGACGACATGGGCCTGGGGGCGATCGAGGCGATCGAGGCGGCCGGCAAGAAGCCCGGCGTGGACATCAAGATCATCACTGTCGACGCCGTCAAGGACGGGATGACCGCCCTCGCCGAGGGCAAGATCAACTTCATCGTCGAGTGCAACCCGCTGCTCGGTCCGCAGCTGATGGACCTGGCCGAGAAGGTCGTCGCCGGCGAGGAGGTCGAGCCCCGTGTCCTCACCGAGGAGGGCACCTTCGACCAGGAGCAGGCCAAGGCCGCCCTCCCGGACCGCCAGTACTGAGCAGCACTGCTGCTCCAGGTCGCCCACCGACCACGTCCCTCACGTGACGCCCGATGCCGTCGGGCCCGTCCGGTCGCCGCCGGACGGGCCCGGCGACGCACGCGAGGCAGACCCACCAGCAGGGAGGAACGAGATGACGCAGACGGACGTCCAGTCCTCGGAGACGGGCGCCGCCGGTTCGGCCCCCGTGATCGAGATGCGGGACATCTCGATCACCTTCGGCAGCGTCCGGGCGCTCAGCGAGGTGTCGCTGCGCCTCTACCCCGGCGAGGTGCACGCCCTGATGGGTGAGAACGGCGCCGGCAAATCCACCCTGATCAAGGCGCTCACCGGCGTCTACACGATCGACGCGGGCACCGTCCTGGTCGAGGGCGAGGCGCACAGCTTCTCCTCGCCGGCCGCCTCGCAGGCCGCCGGCATCAGCACGGTCTACCAGGAGGTCAACCTGGTGCCGAACCTGACCGTCGCCGAGAACATGCTGCTCGGCCGCGAGCCGCGACGCTTCGGCGCCATCAACGTCCGGGCCATGAACCGCCGGGCGCGCGAGACCCTCGAGGGCCTCGGGCTCGACATCGATCCCTCCTCGGTCCTCGGGGCGCACCCGATCGCGGTCCAGCAGCTGGTCGCGATCGCCCGGGCCGTCGACGTCGACGCGCGGGTGCTGATCCTCGACGAGCCCACCTCCAGCCTCGACGCCGACGAGGTGACGAAGCTGTTCGAGGTGATGCGCCGCCTGCGCGACCAGGGCGTCGCCATCGTCTTCGTCTCCCACTTCCTGGACCAGGTCTACGAGATCTCCGACCGGATGACCATCCTGCGCAACGGCCGCCTGGTCGAGGAGCGGATGGTCTCCGAGACCAGCCAGCTGGAGCTGGTCAAGCTGATGATCGGCCGGGAGCTGGAGGCGCTCGAGCGCCTGGAGCGGGAGCCCCCGAACACCGACGCCGAGGTCGGCACCCCGGTCGTGAAGGCGCTCGGCATCGGTCGCAAGGGGTCGCTGCAGGCCACCGACCTGGAGCTGTTCGAGGGCGAGGTCGTCGGCATCGCCGGCCTGCTCGGCTCCGGGCGGACCGAGCTGGCCCGGCTGCTCTACGGCGCCGACACCGTCGACACCGGCGAGCTGAGGTTCAAGTCCGAGCGTCGTCGGCTGCGCAGTCCCCGGCACGCGATCGACCGCAAGATCGCCTTCTCCAGCGAGGACCGCAAGGCCGAGGGCGTGGTCGGCGACCTGACCGTCGCCGACAACATGCTGCTGGCGCTGCAGGCCTCCCGCGGCTGGCTGCGTCCGATCCCGCAGGCCACCCGCACCAGGATCGTCGAGCAGTACGTCGAGGCGCTCGACATCCGCCCCGCCGACCCGACCGCGCTGATGCGCAACCTCTCCGGCGGCAACCAGCAGAAGGTGCTGCTGGCCCGGTGGCTGATCACCGAGCCCGAGGTGCTCATCCTCGACGAGCCCACCCGCGGCATCGACATCGGCGCCAAGGCGCAGATCCAGGCCAAAGTCGCCGAGCTCGCGGCCGCGGGGCTCTCGGTCGTCTTCATCTCCGCCGAGCTGGAGGAGGTGCTGCGGCTGAGCGACCGCCTCGTCGTGATGCGCGACCGCCGCAAGATCGCCGAGCGCCCGAACCACGACGTCAGCGTCAGCGACGTCCTCGAGATCATCGCGGGCGAGACCCGCGAGGAGGAGGCTCCCCGTGCCTGAGTCCTCGACCCTCGTCCAGCGGGCGCTGCGCCACCAGCTGCTGTGGCCGCTGCTGGCCCTGGTCGCCCTGCTCGTCGTCAACGTCGTCGCGACACCGACGTTCCTCAACATCCGGATGCAGGACGGCCACCTCTACGGCAACGTCGTCGACATCGTGCGCAACAGCGCCCCGGTGCTGCTCGTCGCCCTCGGCATGACCCTGGTCATCGCCACCCGCGGCATCGACCTCTCGGTCGGCGCGATCGCCGCGATCGCCGGCGCGGTGGCCTGCACCCGGATCGTCGGGGCCGGCGACGAGGGCGCCCTGGTCACCGCGGTGATGGCGTCGACGTACGCCGTCGTGGTCTGCGTCGTGCTCGGTGCCTGGAACGGCTTCCTGGTCTCCGTGCTCGGCATCCAGCCGATCATCGCGACCCTGATCCTGATGGTCGCCGGCCGCGGCATCTCGATGGCCGTCACCGACGGCCAGATCACCACGGTCAACAACGGCCACTTCAGCGACCTGGCATCCGGCTTCGTGCTCACCCTGCCGCTGGCCTTCATCATCGCGCTCGGGGTCTTCGCGCTCACCGCCCTGCTCACCCGTCGTACGGCGCTCGGGATGCTCATCGAGGCGGTCGGGATCAACCCGGAGGCCAGCCGCCTGGCCGGCGTCCGGGCGCGCACCATCATCTGGACCGTCTACGCCTTCTCCGGCCTGTGCGCGGGGATCGCCGGCCTGGTCATCGCGGCCAACACCAACTCGGTGAACGCCAACAGCCTCGGCCTGTGGATCGAGCTGGACGCCATCCTCGCCGTGGTCATCGGCGGTACGTCGCTGGCCGGCGGCCGGTTCTCGTTGACCGGCACCCTGATCGGCGCGCTGTTCATCGCGACCCTGGCCCGCACGATCCCCAACATCGGGATCCCCTCCGAGATCAACTACCTGTTCAAGGCGATCGTCGTGATCGCCGTCTGCCTCCTCCAGTCGCCGAAGGCGCGCGCCGTGTTCCGCGTCCGCCGGTCCGGCCCCGCCGCTCCCGTTCTCGTGAAGGCAGGTACCGCACGATGAGCGCCGCCACCGTCCCCACCTCGTCGACCTGGGACCGCGTCAGGGGTTACAGCCCGCCCTCGCGCTACCTGCCGGTGCTCGCGACCCTCGCCCTCTTCATCGGGCTCTTCGGCGTCGGCAGCGTCCGCTACGAAGGCTTCGGAGACGCGCAGGTGCTGCTCAGCCTGCTGATCGACAACGCCTTCCTGATCGTGCTCGCCGTCGGCATGACGTTCGTGATCCTGACCGGAGGCATCGACCTCTCGGTCGGCTCGGTCGTCGCGCTCTCGACGATGATCGCCGCCAAGACGCTGCAGCTGGGCTGGCCGCCGTACCTCTCGATCGCAGCGGTGCTCGCCACCGGAACCCTGATGGGTCTGCTCATGGGCCTGCTCATCCACTACTTCGACATCCAGCCGTTCATCGCCACCTTGGCGGGGCTGTTCCTGGCCCGGGGGCTGACCTACCTGATCAGCGTCGAGTCGATCTCGATCAGCGACGAGACCTTCACCCAGCTGGCGTTCAGGACCGTCTACTTCGGCGAGTACTACCTGCGCTGGACGGCGATCATCGCGCTGGTCGTGGTCGCGGTCGCGGCGTACGTCCTGGCCCGCACCCGATTCGGCCGCACCGTCTACGCCATCGGAGGCAGCGAGAGCTCAGCGATGCTGATGGGCCTCCGGGTGGCGTTCACCAAGGTCGGCGTCTACGTCATCAGCGGCTTCTGCGCGTCGCTCGCCGGGCTGCTGTTCTCGCTCTACATCCTCTCCGGCAACAGCCTGCACGCGGTCGGCATGGAGCTGGACGCGATCGCCGCGGTGGTCATCGGCGGCACCCTGCTCACGGGTGGGCGGGGGTACGTCGTCGGCTCGCTGCTCGGCGTTCTCGTCCTCGGGATCATCAAGACCCTGATCTCCTTCGACGGGACCCTGAGCTCCTACTGGATCCGGATCATCACCGGGATCCTGCTGCTGGCCTTCGTCGTCGTCCAGCGCTTCGCCACGCGGCGGCAGCCGTGACCGAGACCGCGCCACGCCCGCCGGCCGACCGGACGCCGGTGATGGCCGACGTCGCCCGGCTGGCCGGCGTCTCCCACCAGACCGTCTCGCGGGTGGTCAACGGCCAGAGCAACCTGCGCCCGGCGACCCGCGAGAAGGTCCTGCAGGCGATCCGCCAGCTCGGCTACCGGCCCAACAGCGCCGCACGTGCCCTGGTGACCCGCCGCTCGGCGACGATCGGGGTGATCGGTTCGAAGGCGGGCTACTGGGGCCCGAGCACGGTGCACCGCACCATCCAGGCGGCGGGCCGCGAGGCCGGCTACTACGTCAGCTCGGCCAACCTGCAGAGCCTGAACCGCGAGGATCTCCTCGACGCGATCAGCCATCTGCGCGACCAGAGCGTCGAGGCGATCGTGCTGATCGGCGGCACCGACGACGCGCTCGAGGTCGCCCGGGCCCAGGAGGACCTCGGGACCCCGGTCGTCGTGGTCGAGGGCGACGACGCCAAGACCCGCTGGACCGTCGGTGTCGACCAGGTCGCCGGCGCCGAGCTCGGCACCAGCCTGCTCCTCGAGCTGGGCCACACCGAGATCCTGCACCTCGCCGGGCCGCCGTCGTGGGCCGAGAGCCGCTCGCGGCTCCTCGGCTGGCGGAACGCGATGTCCGCCGCCGGACTGCGGCCCTCGCCGTACGTCGAGGGTGACTGGTCGGCGCGCAGCGGCTACCTGGCCGGACTCGAGATCGCCCGCAGCGACGACGTCACCGCGGTCTTCTGCGCCAACGACCAGATGGCGCTGGGCCTGCTGCGGGCGCTGTCGGAGCGCGGTCGGTCGGTCCCGGGCGACGTGAGCGTGGTCGGCTTCGACGACATCCCCGAGGCGGCGTACCTCATCCCGCCCCTGTCCACGGTCCGCCAGGACTTCACCGAGGTCGGCCGCCGGGTCATCGAGCTCATCCAGGCGGCCCTCGCCGGCGAGCCCGGCCCCGAGCGGCTGATCAGCCCCGAGCTCGTGGTCCGGGCCAGCAGCGGCCCGCCCCCGACCCGTTCGAAGAAGAGGAACTGACCATGTCCGAGCAGTACGTGGTGGGTGTCGACTTCGGCACGCTGTCGGGCCGGGCCGTCGTCGTCCGGGTCTCCGACGGCGCCGAGCTCGGCACCGGCGTCCACGAGTACCCCCACGCCGTCCTCGAGGAGCGGCTGCCCGACGGCCGCAGCCTGCCGCCGGACTGGGCGCTGCAGGTGCCCGAGGACTACCGCGAGGTGCTGCGGGTCGCCGTGCCGGCGGCGGTCGCGGCGGCCGGGATCGACCCGGCCGACGTGGTCGGCGTCGCCACCGACTTCACCGCCTGCACGATGGTGCCCTGCCTCGCCGACGGCACCCCGTTGGTCGAGGCCGGGTACGCCGACCGACCGCACGCCTACGTCAAGCTCTGGAAGCACCACGCCGCGCAGCCGCAGGCCGACCGGATCAACCACCTGGCCGAGGAGCGCGGGGAGGCGTGGCTGCCGCGGTACGGCGGGCTGATCTCCTCGGAGTGGGAGTTTGCGAAGGGCCTGGAGCTCTTCGAGGGGGACCGCGACCTCTACGACCTGACGGACCGCTGGGTCGAGGCCGCGGACTGGATCGTGTGGCAGCTGTGCGGGAGCTACGTCCGCAACGCCTGCACCGCGGGCTACAAGGGCCAGCTCCAGGACGGCGCCTACCCGAGCGTCGACTACCTGGAGGCGCTGGCTCCCGGCTTCGGCGGCTTCGTCGAGGAAAAGCTGGAGCACCGGATCGGCCAGCTCGGCGAGCGGGCCGGCACCCTGACCGCGGAGGCTGCGAGCTGGACCGGGCTGCCCGAGGGCATCGCGGTCGCGGTCGGCAACATCGACGCGCACGTCACCGCACCGGCGGCACAGGCGGTCCGAGCGGGGCAGCTGGTCGCGATCATGGGCACCTCCACCTGTCACGTGATGAGCGCCGACGTGCTCCGGGAGGTTCCCGGGATGTGCGGCGTCGTCGACGGCGGCATCATCGCCGGCTCCTGGGGCTACGAGGCCGGGCAGAGCGGGGTCGGCGACATCTTCGGCTGGTTCGTGAAGCACGGAGTGCCGGCGTCGTACGCCGAGGCCGCGGCCGCCGAAGGCGAGTCCCTGCACGAGCACCTGACCCGGCTCTCAGCGACCCAGGAGGTCGGTGAGCACGGCCTGGTCGCGCTGGACTGGCACTCCGGCAACCGCTCGGTGCTGGTCGACCACGAGCTCTCGGGCCTCGTGGTCGGCCAGACTCTGGCCACCCGGCCGGAGGACGTCTACCGCGCGCTGCTGGAGGCCACCGCGTTCGGCACCCGGGTGATCGTGGAGACCTTCCGCGACAGCGGGGTCCCGGTCGAGGAGTTCATCGTCGCCGGCGGGCTGGCCCGCAACGCCCTGCTGATGCAGACCTACGCCGACGTCACCCGGCTGCCGCTGTCGATCATCGACTCCGAGCAGGGTCCGGCCCTGGGCTCGGCCATCCACGCCGCCGTCGCGGCCGGCAGCTACCCGGACGTCCCGACCGCGGCCAAGTCGATGGGCAAGGTGCGGGCCTCGGTCTACCTGCCCGACGAGGCCCGAGCGCAGGCCTACGACCGGCTCTTCGAGATCTACCTCGACCTGCACGACCACTTCGGTCGTCGTACCACCACGATGCGTCGGCTCAAGGCGCTGCGCCGCGCTGCCGTCGCCCGAAGGGAGTCCTGACCATGACCGCGGTGACCGACGTCGCCGACACCATCGCCACGCTGCGCCGCGAGGTCTGCACCCTGCACGAGCAGCTCACGCGCTACCGGCTGGTGGTGTGGACGGCCGGCAACGTCTCGGCGCGGGTGCCGGGCCACGACCTGCTGGTCATCAAGCCGTCCGGGGTGTCGTACGACGAGCTGACGCCCGAGAACATGGTCGTCTGCGACCTCCGCGGCCGGGTCGTCGAGGGCGAGCACGCCCCGTCGTCGGACACCGAGGCGCAGGCCTACGTCTACCGCGAGCTGCCGGACGTCGGCGGTGTGGTGCACACGCACTCGACGTACGCCACCGCGTGGGCCAGTCGCGGCGAGCCGGTGCCGTGCGTGCTGACGATGGCCGCCGACGAGTTCGGCGGGGACATCCCGGTCGGGCCGTTCGCGATCATCGGCGACGACTCCATCGGCCGCGGGATCGTCGAGACCCTGCGGGGGAGCCGGTCGCCCGCCGTGCTGATGCGGAACCACGGCGTCTTCACCGTCGGCCCGACCGCCAGGTCGGCGGTCAAGGCCGCGGTGATGTGCGAGGACGTCGCCCGCACCGTCCACGTCGCGCGGCAGCTCGGCACGCCCCTGCCCATCGACCAGACCGACATCGACTCGCTCCACGACCGCTACCAGAACGTCTACGGCCAGCGCTGACCTCAGCCGCCGGTCCCGCCCCGAACGGAAGGCCTCCCCTCCCATGACCACCCCGTCGTCCAGCACGTCCGCCCCCACGCCGGAGGTCTGGTTCCTCACCGGGAGCCAGTCGCTCTACGGGCCCGAGACCCTCGACCAGGTCGCCGCCCAGTCGCAGGGGATCGTCGAGCGTCTCCAGGTCACCGCCGGCCTGCCGGTCACGGTCGTCTGGAAGCCGGTGCTGCTGGACGCAGCCTCGATCCACCGCCAGATGCTGGAGGTCAACAGCGCGCCGCACTGCGTGGGCGTGGTCGCCTGGATGCACACCTTCTCGCCGGCCAAGATGTGGATCGCCGGGCTCGACGCGCTCCAGAAGCCGCTGCTCCACCTGCACACCCAGGCCGGCATGGAGCTGCCGTGGTCGACGATCGACATGGACTTCATGAACCTCAACCAGGCCGCCCACGGCGATCGGGAGTTCGGCTACATCCAGTCGCGGCTCGGCGTGCCCCGCAAGACCGTGGCCGGCCACGTCGACTCCCCGGTCGTGGCCGCCCGGATCGGGCAGTGGGCCCGCGCCGCCGTCGGCCGCCGCGAGCTGCGCCAGCTGAGGCTGGCGCGCTTCGGCGACAACATGCGCGACGTCGCGGTCACCGAGGGCGACAAGGTCGAGGCCCAGCTGCGCTTCGGGGTCTCGGTCAACACCTACGGCGTCAACGACCTGGTGGCCGTGGTCGACCAGGTCGCCGACAACGACGTCGACAAGCTCGTCACCGAGTACGCCGACACCTACGCCGTCGCGCCCGAGCTGCTCCCGGGCGCGGAGCGGCACGACTCCCTGCGGTACGGCGCCCGCCTCGAGCTCGGCCTGCGCGCCTTCCTCGCCGAGGGCGAGTTCGGTGCCTTCACCACCAACTTCGAGGACCTCGGCGGCCTGCGTCAGCTCCCCGGCCTGGCCGTGCAGCGGCTGATGGCCGACGGCTTCGGCTTCGGCGGCGAGGGCGACTGGAAGACCTCGGTGCTGCTGCGCGGCATGAAGGTGATGGCCGCCGGGCTGCCGGGTGGCACCTCGTTCATGGAGGACTACACCTACCACCTGGTCCCGGGGGAGGAGAAGATCCTCGGGGCGCACATGCTCGAGGTCTGCCCGACGATCAGCACCGCCCGGCCGTCGCTGGAGGTCCACCCGCTCGCCATCGGGGGGCGCGAGGACCCGGTCCGGCTCCGGTTCACCGCCGACCCCGGCCCCGCCGTGGTCGCCGGCCTCTGCGACCTGGGCGACCGGTTCCGGCTGACGGTCAACGAGATCGACGTCGTCGAGCCCGACGAGGCGCTCCCGCACCTGCCCGTGGCGTGCGCGGTCTGGAAGCCCCGGCCCTCGCTGTCCACGTCGGCGGAGTCGTGGCTGATGGCCGGGGCGCCCCACCACACGGTGCTGTCGAAGGCGGTCGGGGTCGAGGTGCTCGAGGACTTCGCGGAGATGACCGGCACCGAGCTGCTCGTCATCGACGCCGACACCACGACCCGCTCCTTCCAGCGCGAGCTGCGCTGGAACGCTGCCTACCACCGGCTCGCCGCTCGGCTCTGACCTCGACCGCCGGTGGAGGGGCGGCGGTCTCAGAACAGCTCGGCCAGCATCGCCGCGGCACGTGCGGCGCCGTCGGTCTCGACCGGGCGCGCCGAGGACCCGGCGGCGAGCGCGTCGACCAGCGTCTGCGCGAGCAGGTCGGGATCGCACGCCTCCTCGTAGCCGAGGTGCCGGCCGGCGTCGTACTGCTCGAGGCGGTGGCGGACGTGCAGGTTCTGCTCGAAGTGCCGGCGCAGCGGCACGTAGACGAACGGGGTGCCGGCGGCGGTGAGCTCCATGCACGTCGTCAGCCCGCCCTGGACGACGGCGAGGTCGCACGCGGCGAGGTGCTCCTGCAGGCGGGGCACGTAGCCCCGCACCCGCACCCCGGTACGACGGGGCAGCGACGCCGGGTCGATCCGCGGGCCGCACACGACGAGGAAGCGGAGCTCGGGGAGCAGCCGGCGCGCGAGGGGTACGGCGTCCAGCACCCGGCGCAGCAGCGGACCGCCGACCCCCGAGCCGCCGACCGTCACGACGCAGACCCGGTGCTCGGGCCGGTAGCCGAGCGAGCGGCGCAGGGCGGCCCGCGCCGACCCGGACGGCGGCGCCGCGCCGGCGACGTACCCGGCGAAGTCGAACTCCTGCGAGGTCCACTCCCGGATGCCGGGCAGGCCGGGCCCGAAGTCGGCGGCGACGACGTCGTCGGGGTTGCCGACGAAGACCGAGCGGTCGCGCACCCAGGGGTAGCGGGCCCGGTGCTCGAGCATCTCGGCGTTGTAGTCGGCGGTGAGCCGGGCCTCGTCGGCGCCACCCTCGGGCATCGGCAGCCAGCCGACGAAGTCGGTGAGCCAGGCGAAGGGGAAGTGCTTGCGCTCGGGGTTCTCGTGCAGGAAGTGGTCGACGTCCCAGGCCTCGTCGCCGACGACCAGGTCGTAGTGCTGCTCGCGCACCACCTCGTCGAAGACCATGAAGTTGTTGACGAGGATCTCGTCCATCCGCCGGATGGCCTGGAAGGCGTGCAGGTCGTGCTCGCCGGCCTCCTCCTCCAGGTGGGAGGACTCGTTGGCCAGCCACGCCGAGGCGGGGTGCACCCGCTCGCCGGCCCCCTCCAGCACGCGGGTGACCGGGTCCTGGGTCAGCCAGTCGACCTCGACGTCGGGGCGCAGCCGACGCAGCTCGGCCGCGATCGCGACGTCCCGGTAGGCGTGGCCGAGGCCGATCGGCGAGGACAGGTAGAGCACGCGGCGGCCGCGCCGCGGCGCGCGGACCCGGGTCCGGCTGACGGGCGGCGGCGGGCAGACCCGGTCGACGAACGTCCGCACCATCGTGTTCACGAGCACCGGCTCGCGCGCGGGCAGGCCGTGGCCGCCGCCCTCGACGACGACCAGGTCACCGCCGGTGAGCTCGGCCAGCCGCGCGCCGACCGCCGCCGACCGGATCCGGTCCTCGCTGCCGTGCAGCACCGTCACCGGGCACCGGACCTGCGCGCACAGCGGCTCCAGCGGCTCCAGCACCGCACCGTCCAGCCCGAGGCCCCCGGCGCGGGTGTCGACCAGCACCCGCGGGGCGATGGTCGAGGACCAGTCCAGGCAGTCCTCGATCTGCTTGGTGGAGTGCGGCTCGTGGAACATCCGGTCGAAGAAGAACTCCCGGAAGTCGTCCAGCCCGCCCTCCAGCCAGTGCCACTTGTTGTACTTCGCCCAGCCGCGGTCGGTGTCGTGCCGCGCGTCCCAGGCGTACCGCTCCCGCTCGGGCTGGGCGACGGCGAGCCCGCAGGACGCGCCGATCGCGAAGATCCCGAGCACCCGGTCGGGGTGCCGGGCCGCGACGTGCACCGACCAGGACGCGCCGCAGGAGAGCGCCACCAGCACCGCCGAGTCGGTCCCGGTGGCGTCCAGGACCGCGACGGCGTCCTCGGCGAACTCGCGGTCGGCGTACGCCGCCGCCCCGGCCGGTCGCCCCGAGCAGCCGCTCCCGCGGCCGTCGAAGGTGACCACCCGGTGGTGGCGGGCCAGGTAGGGCACCTGCGCCTTCCACGCCCGGGAGCTGACGATCGACCAGGTCGGCATCAGCAGCACGGTCACCGGACCGTCGCCGTACACCTCCCACGCCAGCGGTACGCCGGCGCGCACGACCGTGCCCGTGTGATCGGGCAGGCAGGCCCGGCCGCGATCGGCCGGGAGCACCTCGTCGGGACGGGGCTCCTCCGTCATGGTCACCATGGTGCTCCTCCTCGCGGTCCCCGGGCAGCCGTCAGGGACGGACCTCGAACACGTTGTTGAACGGCGTCTGCGCGACCAGCCGGAACCGGCTGAACCCGCCGGCCGTGACGACGTCGCGGATCCTGGCCGGGCCCGCCTGGGTGCCGAGCGCGAGCCCGACGTCCTGGGCGAGCGAGGTGGGCGTGCACAACAGCGTCGAGAAGCCGTAGTAGGCCCGTCCGACCGGGTTCAGGTTGTCCTCGACGCGGTCGCCGGCGGCCGGCTCGACGATCATCCAGGTCCCGTCGTCGCCGAGCAGGCCGCGGATGTGCCGGGCCGCGCCGACGGGGTCGCCCATGTCGTGCAGGCAGTCGAACGTCGTGACCAGGTCGAAGCCCGCCCCGTCGACGGCCTGTGCGGGCTCGGTCACGAACTCGGTGTTGGTGAGCCCGGCGTCGCTCGCCCGCTCCCGCGCGGTCTCGATCGAGGCCCGGTGGTAGTCGGAGCCGACGAACCGGGACCCCGGGAAGGCCTGGGCCATCAGCACCGTCGAGGCGCCGTGCCCGCAGCCGACGTCGGCGACCCGACCGCCGGCGGTCAGTTTCGCGACCACGCCGTCGCAGGCCGGCAGCCACTCCGCCACCAGGTGGGCCTGGTAGCTCGGCGCGAAGAACCGCTCGCAGCCGACGTGCACGTCGGCGTTGTGCTCGTGCCAGCCGACGCCGTCCCCGCTGCGGGCCGCGGCCACGATGCTCGGGGTGTCGCGGATCGTGCCGTGCGCGATCTGGAAGAGACCGCACAGGTACGCCGGGCTGTCGGGGTCGGTGAAGGCGACGACCTGCTCGGGCGGGAGCAGGTAGCGGCCGGTCGCGCCGTCGTACTCCACGTAGCTGCCGGCGGCCTGGGCGTTGAGCCACTCGCGGGCGTAGTGGGCGTCGGTGCCGGTGCGGTCGGCCAGCTCGTGCGGTGTGCTCGCGCCGTGCTCGGCCAGCGAGCGGTAGTAGCCGAGCTCGTCGCCCATCACGACGAGCGCCGCGTTGAGCGCGGCCCCGACCTCCTCGACCGCGCGGAATACGAAGCTCATCAGCGCGTCGGGGTCGAGTGGACGGGTCTGGGTGGTGGTGGTCATCGTGCTGCTCCTTGGCTGGTGGCTGGTACGACGACCCTCGCGCCGGTCCGGACCGGTCCGAATCAGGTGACCCCCCTGGTCCCGGACCGCCCTAACCTCGGGTGGTGCTCATCGGCCGGGACGCCGAGCGACAGGCACTCGCGCGGCTCGCGGTGGCGGCGCGGGTGTCCGAGAGCGGCGCGCTGCTGGTCGTCGGCGAGGCGGGGCAGGGCAAGACCGCGCTGCTGGAGGAGCTGGCGACCCGGGCCGAGGGGCTGCGGGTGCTCCGGGCCCGCGGCAGTGAGTCGGAGAGCGACCTCGCGTTCGGGGGCCTCGACCAGCTGGTCCGGCCGCTGCTGCCGCTGCTCGGGGAGATCCCGGAGCCGCAGGCGCTCGCCCTGGAGACCGCGCTCGCGTTGCGGCCCGGCGACCGGGCCGACCGGTTCGCGATCAGCGCCGCCACCCTCAGCCTGCTGGGCCGTGCGGCGGAGGAGCAGCCGGTCCTGGTGCTGGTCGACGACGCCCACGCCCTCGACCGGCCCTCGGCCGAGGCCCTGGTGTTCGTGGCCCGACGGATCCTGGCCGACCCGCTGGCGGTCGTCGCGGCGAGCCGGCCCACCGGGGGAGTGCTGCTGGAGGCCGGCCTGCCCCGGATCGACCTCGAGGGGCTGTCCCCGGCCGAGGTCACGGCGCTGCTGACGCAGCGCTCGGGCCACCCTCTTCCCGACGACGTCGCCGCCCGCGTGCACGAGGCGACCGCCGGCAACCCGCTGGCCGTCGTCGAGCTGGCCGCGTCGGCGCCGGACCTGCTCGACCGGCTGACGCCGGCGACTCCGATCGGAGTCCCGGACCGCGTGGTGGCCGAGTACGTCCGTCGTACGGCGGCACTCGGACCGTCGGCCCGGACGGCGCTGCTGGTCGCGAGCGTGGCCAGCACCGCGAGCGTGGCCGAGGGCAGCGCCGTGGCCGCCGCCGCGGTCGACCGGCTGGGCGTCGGGTGGGACGAGCTCCGCGAGGCCGAGGCCGCCGGGCTGGTCGCGCTGCGGCCGGGTCGCGTGGAGTTCCGGCACCCGCTGGCGCGGGCCGGGGCGTACGCCGCCGCGTCGGCCGAGCAGCGCCGCGAGGCGCACCTCGCGGTGGCGGCCGTGACCGACGACCCGGACCGGCGCGCCTGGCACCGCGGCGAGGGCACGCTCGGGCTGGACGACCGGGTCGCGGACGAGGTGGCTGCCGCGGCCCGCCGGAGCCTCGACCGCGGGGCGTACTGGGTCGCGGCGTCGTCGTACGAGCGCTCGGCCGCGCTGGCGACGGACCGGGAGCAGCGCGGGGAGCGGATGCTGGCGGCCGGCGAGGCCGCCGCCCTCGCGGGGCACGGCTCCCGGGCGACCGCGCTGCTGGACCTGGCGGCGGCCGAGACCGCGAACCCGCAGCGGCGGGGTCGGGTCGACGCGCTGCGCGGGGCGGTCGAGCAGCGCTGGGGCTCGCTGGAGCGCAGTCGTGAGCTGATCCGCCGGGCCCTGGAGGCACTGGCGCCGGTGGACCCGGACGCGGCGGTCGATGCCGCCACCGACCTGGTGGCCACCTGCTTCTACCTCGGCGACACCGCCCTCGCGGCGCACACGGCCGACACGCTCGACGAGCTGGCCGACCGGGCCTCCGAGGCGGCGCGGGTCCGGTGCCTGCTCGCCGGCGGCGTCGCCCGGGTGATCGCCGGGGAGGACGGGATCGCGGCGATCCGCGCGGCGGTGGCCGCGATGGCGGGCGCGACGCCGGCGACCGACGACCTGCGCCCGAGCTGGCTGGTGCTCGGGCCGCTGTTCCTCCGCGAGGAGTCCGCCACCGCGCGGGGCCTGGCCGAGCTCGCGGAGCGGCAGCTCCGGGACCGCGCCGCGATCGGGTCGCTGGCCGGCCTGCTCTTCGTCGTGGCCCGGTACGCCGGCTCCACCGACCGGTGGGCGGACGCGGCGCGGCACTACCAGGAGGGGATCGCGCTGGCCCGTGAGGCCGGCCAGACCACCGACCTGGCCATGCTGCTGGCCGGGCTGGCCTGGCTGGAGGCCCGCACCGGTCCGGAGCAGCCGTGCCGCGAGCACGCCGCCGAGGCGCTGGCCCTGGCGGCCCGGCACCGGGTGCACCTGGCGCGGATCTGGGCGACGTACGCCCTCGGCGACCTGGAGCTGGGGGCGGGCCGGCACGCCGAGGCCCTCGAGAGGTACGCCGAGCTGCAGGCGTTCCTCGACCGGATCGGGTTCCGCGACGTCGACATCTCCCCGGAGCCCGAGCTGGTCGAGTGCCTGCACCGCACCCACCGTCCCGACGAGGCGGCCCGGCTCGCCGGCGACTACCGCAGCCGGGCGAGGGCCAAGGGCCAGCCCTGGGCGCTCGCCCGGGCGGAGCGGGTGAGCGCCCTGGTCGCCGACGATCCGCGTCCCGGCCTCGAACGGGCCCTCGCGCTGCATGCCGCCAGCCCGGACCGCTTCGAGGAGGCGCGCACCCGGCTGGTGCTGGGCGAGGTGGAGCGCCGCTCGCGCCGTCGTACCGCCTCCCGCGAGCCGTTGCGCGCGGCCCTCGCCTCCTTCGAGAGCCTGGGCGCGCGCCCCTGGGCCGACCGGGCGGCGGTCGAGCTCGAGGCCACGGGGGAGCGGCCGCACCGGCGCGCCGACCGCAGCATCGACCTGCTGACCCCCCAGGAGCTCCAGGTCGCGACCCTGCTCGCGGAGGGGCGGACCACCCGGCAGGCGGCCGCGGCGATGTTCCTGAGCCCCAAGACCGTGGAGTACCACCTGAGGCACGCCTACACGAAGCTCGGCATCAACACCCGGGCCGACCTGGCTCGCGCCCTCGCCGGGGAGCCGGGACCGAGATTGTCCACCGAATAGGTGTGCTTTATGTTGGCTGCACCCGATCCCGAGGAGCACCCGTGTCGTACCGCCCCGAGACCCTGACCGTCCACGCCGGCCAGGAGGAGCCCGACTCCGCGACCAACGCGCGGGCCGTGCCGATCTACCAGACCACGTCGTACGTCTTCAACGACACCGAGCACGCCGCGAACCTCTTCTCGCTGGCCGAGCCGGGCAACATCTACACCCGGATCATGAACCCGACGCAGTCGGTCTTCGAGGAGCGGATGACCCAGCTGGAGGGCGGCGTCGGGGCGCTGGCCACGGCGTCGGGCTCGGCGGCGACCACGTACGCCGTGCTCAACCTGGCCGGCGCCGGCGACAACATCGTCGCGCTCTCGACGCTGTACGGCGGCACCTACGCCCTGTTCGCGCACACGCTCCCGCAGTTCGGCATCACGGTGCGGTTCGTCGACCCCGACCACCCCGAGCAGCTGGCCGCGGCCGTCGACGCGCACACCAAGCTAGTCTTCGCCGAGACCGTCGGCAACCCCAAGATCAACGTCGTCGACATCCGCGCCTGGGCCGACGCCGCGCACGCGCAGGGCCTGCCGCTGATCGTCGACAACACCGCGCCCACGCCGTACCTCGCCCGGGTCTTCGACCACGGCGCGGACGTGGCGGTGCACGCGGCGACCAAGTTCATCGGCGGCCACGGCACCTCCATCGGTGGGGTCATCGTCGACTCCGGCAACTTCGACTGGGCCGCGCACGCGGAGCGGTTCCCCGGCCTGACCGGCCCGGACGCGGCCTACCACGGCGTCGTGTGGACCGAGGCCGTCGGCAACCTGGCCTACATCATCCGGGCGCGCACCGTGCTGCTGCGCAACACCGGCGCGGCGATCACGCCGATGAACTCCTGGCTGTTCCTGCAGGGCCTGGAGACGCTGCACCTGCGGATGGAGCGGCACAGCGCCAACGCGCTGCGCGTCGCGGAGTTCCTCTCCGCCCACCCCGAGGTGTCCTGGGTCAGCTACCCCGGCCTGCCCGACAGCCCCTACAAGGCGGTGGCCGACCGGGTGCTGACCGGTCGTGGGTACGGCGGCATCCTCAGCTTCGGCGTGAAGTCGGGCCGCGAGGGCGGCAAGAAGTTCATCGAGGCGCTCGAGCTCTTCTCGCACCTGGCCAACATCGGGGACGCGAAGTCGCTGGCCATCCACAACGCCACCACCACGCACTCCCAGCTCACGCCCGACGAGCTGGAGGCGGCCGGCGTACCGGAGGACATGGTGCGGCTCTCCGTCGGCATCGAGCACGTCGAGGACCTGATCGCCGACCTCGAGCAGGCCCTGGCCGCCAGCAAGTGAGCTCCCTTGACTGAGTCGGCCGAGCGGGTCGTCCTCGCCACCGAGGACGACCCGCTCATCCTCGAGCACGGGGGCCGGCTCGCCCACGTGGAGGTGGCCTACGAGACGTGGGGCGAGCTGGCCCCGGCGCGCGACAACGTCGTCTTCGTCGCCCACGCGCTCACCGGCGACGCCCACGCCGCGGGAGAGGGCGGCTGGTGGGCGAACCTGATCGGGCCCGGCCTGGCGATCGACACCGACCGCTTCTTCGTGGTCTGCCCCAACCTGCTCGGCGGCTGCCGCGGCACCACCGGCCCGTCGTCCGTCGACCCGGCCACCGGCCGGCCCTGGGGCCTGGACTTCCCGCTGTTCACCGTGCGCGACCTGGTCGCCCTGCACCGCCGGCTGCTCGCACACCTCGGCGTCGAGCGCCTGTACGCCGCGGTCGGCGGCTCGCTGGGCGGCATGCAGGTGCTGCAATGGGCGATCGAGGACCCGGAGGCGATCGAGCGGGCGGTCGTGATCGCGGCGTCCTCCCGGCTCTCGGCGCAGAACATCGCGTTCTCGGCGGTCGCGCGCGACGCCATCATGCGCGACCCCGACTTCCAGGGCGGCGCGTACCTCACCTCCGGCCGCCGCCCCGACCACGGGCTGGCCGTCGCCCGGCGGATGGCCCACATCACCTACGTCTCCGAAGAGTCGCTGGAGACCAAGTTCGGGCGCGAGCGGCTCACCGACGGACCGCCCCGGCACGAGACCGACTTCCAGGTCGAGGCCTACCTCGACCACCAGGCCGAGGTCTTCCTGGAGCGCTTCGACGCCCTGTCGTACCTCTACCTGACCCGGGTGATGGACTACTTCGACCCGTTCGTCGACCCGGAGGCGGCGGTCCGGGCCGGCTCCGGCGGAACCCGCTTCCTGGTCGTCTCCTTCGACACCGACTGGCGCTTCCCGACCGCCCACTCGCGCCGGCTGCACGAGCACCTCGCCGCCGCCGGCACCGCCGGCGAGCACGTGGAGGTCGCCTCGCCCTGGGGGCACGACTCGTTCCTGCTCCAGCCGCCGGGCTACCACGACCTGCTGCGGGGCTTCCTCGATGCGCCCTGACCGTGCTTCTCTGACCCGATGACGCGCCGGATCGATGCCGACTACCTCGTGATCGGGGCGGGGGCCAGCGGCATGGCGTTCACCGACGCCCTGATCGACCACACGGACGTGCGCGTCGCCCTCGTCGACCGCCGCCCCGGCCCCGGCGGGCACTGGCGCGAGGCGTACCCCTTCGTCCGCCTGCACCAGTCCTCCACGTTCTACGGCGTCGCCTCCACCCTGCTCGGCGGCGGCCGGATCCAGACCACGGGTCCCGAGGCGGGGTTGCACGAGCGGGCCGACCAGCCGACGATCCTGCGCTACTACGACGACGTGCTCACCCGCCTCGTCGGCACCGGCGGGGTCGAGCTCATCACCGGCAGCGAGTACGACGGGTCCGGCGCCGTCGTCTCGCTCTCCTCGGGCGAGCGCCTCGAGGTGCCCGAGCGCTGCCGGATCGTCGACGCCCGCTACCTCGCCCCCGACATCCCGGCGGAGACGCCGCCGCGCTTCGGCGTCGACGGTGCCCGGGTGATCCCGGTCAACGACCTGCCGCGGGTCGAGGACGCCCCGAGCCAGTACGTCGTCGTCGGCTCCGGCAAGACCGCCACCGACGCCATCGTCTGGCTGCTGGGCCGCGGGACGGACCCCGACGCGATCTGCTGGGTGCGTCCGCGCGAGCCCTGGATGCTGAACCGCGCCAAGATCCAGCCCGACCCCGAGGTCTTCCTCGGCATGGTCGCCGACCTGATGCGCGCCGCCGGGTCCGCCGGGTCGCTCGACGAGCTGTTCCTCGCCCTCGAGGACGCCGACATCATGCTGCGCATCGACCGCTCGCTCATGCCGACGATGGCCAAGGCGCCGACCCTGGGCGTCTGGGAGCTCGAGCTGCTGCGCAGCGTCGAGAACGTCGTACGCCTCGGTCACCTCGTCACCGCGGGTCGCGGGCGGCTCCAGCTCGAACGGGGATCGGTCGCCGTCGCCGACGCCCTGGTGGTCAACTGTGCCGCCGACGGGCTCAAGCAGCCGCCGCTCGTCCCGATCTGGGGACCCGAGGCGATCACCGTCCAGCCGATCCGCGCCGGCTTCCCCTGCTTCGGTGCGGCGCTGGCCGGGTACGTCGAGGCGACCCGCGGGCCTGGCCCCGACGCGGAGGTCGAGAAGAACCGGCTCTGCCCGCCCTCCAACTACGGCAACACCCTGCCGGACTGGGCCGAGATGAACGTCCGCGGCTTCCGGGGCTCGGCCGCCTTCGGAGCCGAGCCGGACATCAAGGCCTTCGCCGACCGGGTCGCCCTGAACCCCTCGCGGGTCCCGCACGGGCACCCCGGCTCGCCGGGACTCGACGACGCCCTCGCCCGGCTCCAGCAGCACGTCGGCCCGGGGGTCGCCCGACTCGCTGAGCTGTCGGGGCTGACCGGGCCGGCGTGAGCCGTGCCGGCTAGCCGTCGGAGAGCTCGGCCTCGGCGTCCGCCGACGAGGTCACGCAGAACTGGTTGCCCTGCGGGTCGGCCAGGGTCACCCAGGCGAAGCTCTCGTCGCCGCGCCGGTCGACCAGCGTGGCACCGGCCGCGAGCAGTCGGTCGACCTCGGCCTCGAGGTCCGGGGCGGCGAAGTCGTAGTGGATCCGGTTCTTACCGGGCGTGGGGTCCTCGACGAGCTGGAAGGCCAGCTGCACCGGGATCGTGTCGATGCGGACCATCAGGAAGGTGCCGTCGAACGGGTCGGCGACGGTGCCGCCGACCTGCTCCGCCCACCAGGCCGCGAGCGGGACCGGGTCGGTGGAGTCGCAGGTGATCATGCCAAGGGAGAGGGTCATGACGTGACCGTAGGGCGCGGCGCCGACAGTCCGCGACGTCGTACGACGTGGTTGCTGGGGGTGCCGACTCGGATGACGTCCGCGGCCGGGCCCGAACCCCTGGGCGAAGCCGATGAGATCGCCGCGCCCGGCCGGTCAGCACCCGCATGGAACCTCTCGACCTCCGACCTGCCTGCACCGCTCTCGCCCGGGTGGTGAACGACATCCGCGACGACCAGCTCGCCGGGCCG
The DNA here is from genome assembly GCF_022919075.1 of Nocardioides sp. W7. Taxonomy (NCBI): domain Bacteria; kingdom Bacillati; phylum Actinomycetota; class Actinomycetes; order Propionibacteriales; family Nocardioidaceae; genus Nocardioides; species Nocardioides sp. W7. Next base: position 1,259,782 of record NZ_CP095078.1, read on the forward strand.
ACCCCCTGTCCCGCGTACACCGTCGCCGACCTGGTCGACCACGTCCTGGGCCTCGCGGTCGCCTTCACCGCCGCCGCGCGCAAGGAGACCCTCCCGGTGCCGGTCAGCCCGTCCGGCGACGGCTCGCGGCTCCCGGACGGCTGGCGCGGGGTCGCCACCGATCGGCTCGCCGAGCTCGCGACCGCCTGGGACGACCCCGCGGCGTACGTCGGCCTGACGATGGCCGGCCCGGTCGAGACGCCGGGCGACGTGGCCGCCCTGGTCGCCCTGGACGAGGTCGTCGTGCACGGCTGGGACCTGGCCCGGGCCACCAGCCAGGAGTACGACGCCGACCCGGCGGCCGTCGCCGCGTGCCTGGGGTTCGCGGCCTCCTTCGAGCTGTCCGCGGACGCAAGGGACGCCGCCGCCCCCTTCGGCCCTCCCGTGCCCGTGCCGGCCGATGCGCCCGCCCTCGACCGGCTCGCCGGAGCGACCGGCCGCGACCCGGGCTGGACCGCCGCCTGACCTGCCCAGATTTCGTCCGTCCCACCCCGCTCCGGTACATTCTCCGGCGGTGGCGTGTCCGAGCGGCCTAAGGAGAACGCCTCGAAAGCGTTTGTGGGTGCAAGCCCACCGAGGGTTCAAATCCCTCCGCCACCGCCAGTTGATGTCCCAGGGCATCGAGAACACCCGGACCCACGACAGACGTGGGGTCGGGTGTTCTTCATTTCGGCGGGATCGCGGTCTGCTCGTCGAGATCGATCACTGGCCCGCGCGCACCAGGAGCGCGCCCTGCGGGCAGCGTTCGGTGCCCTCGGGCTGCCGCACCAGCCGAGTCGACTCGACGAACCCGGCCTCGGCCAGCAGGTCGGCCAGGGTGCCGACGGGCCAGCGGTGGGCCGGTGCGACCCGGTGGTCGTAGGGGACCGGTGGGCCGTCCGGCTCGTCCGTGGTCTGGAAGCCCACCAGCAGCGGGGCGCCGTCGGCCAGCATCCGGCGCAGCTCGACCAGCACGGCCGGCAGCTCCGCCGGCTCCACGTGGATGAGCGAGAACCACGCGACGGCTCCGCGCAGGCTCCGGTCGGGGAGGCCGGTGTCGGTCATCGATCGATGGTCGAACCGCAGCCCGGGGTGGGCGGCGCGCGCGAGCGCGACGAAGTCGGCCGAGATGTCCACGCCGTGCACGTCGAGACCGGCGGCGGCGAGGTACGCCGTCCAGTGCCCGGGCCCGCATCCCAGGTCGACGACCGGGCCCGGCTCCCCGGCCCGGACCGTCTCGGCCAGCACCGTCATCGCCGCGCGGTCCCACGGGTGACCGCGGGCGGGGTCGGCGAAGAGATCGGCGTACGGCCCCGCCCAGTGGTCGTACGCCGCCGCGACCCGGTCGAGGCGCCGGGGTTCGGTGGCCACGCGGGTACCGTAGCGTCCGCTGCCGACGGTCGCCCGTGCGTCCACCGACCTCCCGAGCGGTGCGGGACCCGACGTGACCCCGGAGCGCCCGCGAACGGGTCGGGCACGGGGTGTGGAATGAGCCCATGCACCTCATCGAGTTCGAAGGCCGCCGCCCGTCGGTCCACCCCGACGCCTGGATCGCCCCCACCGCCACCCTGATCGGCGACGTGACCGTCGAGAAGGGCGCCAGCGTCTGGTACGGCGCCGTGCTGCGCGGGGACGTCTGCACGATCGTGGTCCGCGAGGGCACCAACATCCAGGACAACTCGGTGCTGCACGCCGGCCCCGACCAGACCCTCGTGGTCGGTCCGAACGCCACCGTCGGCCACTCCTGCGTCGTGCACTGCGCCTCGGTGGGCGAGCAGTCGCTGATCGGCAACGGCTCGATCCTGCTCGACGGCGCGAGCGTCGGCGCCCGCACGCTGGTCGCCGCGGGCTCGGTGGTCACCCCGGGGGCCGAGATCCCCGGAGGCGTGGTCGCGGCGGGCTCCCCGGCCTCGGCCCGCAAGCCGATCGAGGGCACCTCCTCCGAGGTGTGGGTCGAGACCAACGCGCTCTACTACGGCGAGCTCGCCGGTCGGCACCGCACGGGCGCCCGGCCCGTCGAGCAGTCCTGACGGTCCTGACGGTCCGGCTCGGCGTCGGTCACGGTCGCCGCGTGCAGACCGCCACCAGGACGCCGGGCCGGCGGCCGTCGTACACCTCCCGGCCGCGCGCGGCCGACACCAGGACGAGTCGTCCCCGCGGGGTGCGCACCAGCGCGGCCCGCACGTCCTCGACGTCGTCGAACCCGACGGGGGTGCAGCCGTGCTCGGCCAGCACCGGGCGGACGACCTGGGCGTAGCCGTCGGCGGTGGCGCCGGTCGCGGTGCCCGACGTGACGTCCTGCCGCCCGCCCAGGGTGAACCCGCCGGCCAGCAGGCCGAGGAGGAGCAGGGCGGGGAGGGAGCGGGGCGCCATGACGTTCCGCTCAACGACGCACCTCGGGACGAGTGACGCGGGTGTGTTGGAGGATGGGCCCATGACGACCTGGTTCGCCTCGCCCACCGACGCCGTCACCCGCCTCGCAGCGGAGGGCTACCTCGCCGACAGCGCCACGGCCACGACCGCCTTCCTGGCCGGTGCGCTCGAGAAGCCGCTGCTGGTCGAGGGTCCGGCGGGGGTGGGCAAGACCGAGCTCGCCAAGGCGGTCGCCCGCGCGACCGGTGCCGACCTGGTGCGGCTGCAGTGCTACGAGGGGCTCGACGAGGCCCGGGCGCTCTACGAGTGGAACTACAAGAAGCAGCTGCTGCGCATCCAGGCGTCCCAGGGCTCCGACCAGGAGTGGTCGGCGACCCACGACGACATCTTCACCGACGAGTTCCTGCTCACCCGACCGCTGCTGACCGCGATCCGCCGCGAGGAGCCGACGGTGCTGCTGATCGACGAGGTCGACAAGACCGACGTCGAGGTCGAGGGCCTGCTGCTGGAGGTGCTCTCGGACTTCCAGGTCACCATCCCCGAGCTCGGCACCGTCTCCGCCGTACGCCGGCCCTTCGTCGTCCTCACCTCCAACGCCACCCGGGAGCTGTCCGAGGCGGTCAAGCGCCGGTGCCTGTTCCTGCACCTGGACTACCCCGACGCCGAGCGCGAGCGCGAGATCGTCACCTCCCAGGTGCCGGACCTGGAGGACCGGCTCGCCGAGCAGCTGGTCGCGATGGTCGGCCGGCTGCGCGAGCTGGAGCTGAAGAAGGCGCCGTCGATCGCCGAGTCGGTGGACTGGGCGCGCACCCTGCTGGCGCTGGAGATCCGCGAGCTCGACGACAAGGCCGTCAACGACACGCTCGGGGTGGTGCTCAAGCACGCCTCCGACACCGACCGCGCCGTCCGCGAGCTGCGGCTGCGCCGATGACCGGCAGCGGGCTACTCGAGCGCCACATCGCCTTCCTCGAGGCGTTGCGGGCGGCCGGGCTGCCCGTCTCGCTCGCCGAGGACCTCGACGCGGTCGCCGCGCTGCGGGCTCTCCCGTGGGACGAGCGGGCCACGGTCCGCGAGGGGTACGCCGCCACCCTGGTGAAGAAGTCGTCCTTCCGCCCGACCTTCGACACCCTCTTCGACCTGTACTTTCCGCGCCTCGTCGGCGAGGGCGCCGGCCACGCCGACGACGAGGGGGCGGACGAGAGCGCTCCCGGCGACACCGGTCGCGCCCTGGCCTCCTTCCGCGAGCAGCTGCTGGCCGCGCTCGCCGAGGGCGACCAGGAGACGCTGGCCCGGCTGGCCGCCGAGATGGTCGGTCGCTTCGGCGCGATGCCCGGTCGCGGGCCCGGCCTGTCGAGCTGGTCGGCGTACACCGCCCAGCAGCGGGTCGCGCCCAGCCAGCTGGTCGACCGGATCGTCGCCGCCCTGCTCGCCCAGGGCCGCACCGACGAGGAGGCGCAACGCACGGCCGGCCGCCGGCTCGGCGGCTTCACCAAGCTGGTCGAGGACGACGCCCGCAGGCGGATCGCCGAGGAGAAGGGCCCCGACCACGTCGCGAACGTCGCGGTCCGACCGACGATCGACCGGCTCGACTTCCTCCAGGCCCGGCGCACCGACCTGGAGGAGATGCGGCGCGAGATCTACCCGCTGGCCCGCCGGCTCGCGACCCGGCTGACCCAGGAGCACCACGCACGGCGCCGGGGGCCGCTGGACTTCCGTCGTACCGTCCGGGCCTCGGTCTCGACCGGCGGGGTGCCGCTGACCACCCACCACAAGCCCAAGCGCCCGCACCGCACCGAGCTGGTCGTGCTGTGCGACGTGTCCGGCTCGGTCGCCAACTTCGCGCAGTTCACGCTGCTGCTGGTCTTCGCGCTGCGCGACCAGTTCCAGAAGGTCCGCGCCTTCACCTTCATCGACCACGTCCACGAGGTCAGCCACCACTTCCGGCCCGGCGCCGACGTCGCCGACGTGATGGCCGACCTGGCCGCCAGCGCCTCGCACGCCGCGCTGTGGGGCCGCACCAACTACGGCCGCGCGTTCACCAAGTTCACCGAGGAGCACGGCGACGCCCTGGGGCCGAAGTCGTCGCTGCTGATCCTGGGCGACGCGCGCTCCAACTACAGCGACCTCGCCCTCGGGTCGCTGAAGGAGATGGCGGCCACCGCCCGGCACTCGTGGTGGCTCAACCCCGAGCACCGCCGGCACTGGGACACCGGCGACTCCGCGGCCTGGGCGTACGGCGAGGTCGTGCCGATGGCGGAGTGCCGCAACCTCGCCCAGCTCGGCGAGTTCGTGCACGACATCCTCTGAGCACTCCGTCGAGTGCCATGGATTGGCCCATCAGGGGTCAGGTTCAGGGGCCAATCGATGGCACTCGACGCTCAGCCGCGAAACACCGGCGCGATCCGCTCCAGCGCCTCCTCGATGTCGGCCCGCGGGCCGGCGAAGCTCATCCGCACGAACCGTCCGCCGTCGGCGGTGTCGAAGTCGATGCCCGGGGCCATCGCGACGCCGGTCCGGTCGAGCAGGCCGCGGCTGAAGGCCATCGAGTCGTCGGTGAGGTGGCCGATGTCGGCGTACACGTAGAACGCGCCGTCGGCCGGCGCCAGCCTGGAGACGCCGAGCCGGGCCAGGCCGTCGAGCAGCAGCCGGCGGTTGCCGGCGTAGCGCTGCACGTGCCTGTCGAGCTCGGCGTACGACTCGTCGGCGAACGCCGCGATGCAGGCCCGCTGCGCGATCACCGGCGGGCAGATCGTGAAGTTGCCGGTCAGCACGTCGACGGCGCGCCGCAGCCGGTCGGGGACGAGCATCCAGCCGATCCGCCAGCCGGTCATCGAGAAGTACTTCGAGAACGACGAGAAGACCACCGCCTCGCGGCTGGTCTCCCACGCGCTGCGCGCCAGCGACTCGTGGCCGTCGAGCGGGGCGTACTCGATGCCGTGGTAGATCTCGTCGCTGATCAGCTGGATCCCGTGCTCCTCGCAGTACGACGCCAGCGCCGCCAGCTCGCTCGGGAGCAGCATCGTGCCCGTGGGGTTCGCGGGGCTGGCCACGACCAGCCCCTTGATGTCCGGGCCGAGGGCGGCCAGCTGCTCGACCGTCGGCTGGAACCTGGTCTCCGGGCCGGTGGCGATCTCGACCACCTCGCAGCCCAGCGCGGTCAGCACGTTGCGGTAGCACGGGTAGCCCGGCCGGGCCATCGCGACCCGGTCGCCCACCTCGAAGGCCGCCAGGAACGCCAGCAGGAACCCGCCGCTGCTCCCGGTCGTCACCACCACCTGGTCCGGATGTACCTCGATCCCGTGCGCCCGGGCATGGTGGCCGGCGATGGCCTCGCGCAGCTCCAGGATCCCCGCCGCGGGCGTGTAGCCCAGCGGGTCGCCGCTGCCCAGCAGCCGCACCGCCTCGGCGTTCACCGGTGCGGGCGCCCCCTTACTCGGCTGCCCCGCGAGCAGGTTCAGCAGGTCGCCGTGGCTCCGCTGCCGCTCGGCACTCGCCGCCAGTAGATCCATGACGTGGAAGGGCGGAACGTTGGCGCGGCTGGCGACCTGGAAGCGCCCGGCGTTGACGGTCACGGGCGTCACTCCTGTTACATCGGTGGTGAGAAACTCATGCTGGTGTCATGAAGTTTCCTATCACCAGCATGAGTTCCTCCGCCTAGGCGGAGAAACTCACCGAGCTGCGTGCCCGCGCCGCAGCCGCCCCGGCCCGCCGACCGAAGAACGACCCCTCACCCAGCTGCGTGCCGGAGCAGTACCCCTTGCCGTCCTGGGCCAGGTTCGAGGCGCAGGCGCCGGCGGCGTAGAGGCCGGCGACGACGGAGCCGTCGGGGCGCTGGACCTGGCCGTCGACCGTGACCCGGAGGCCGCCGAGGGTGAAGCCGGCGTAGATCGCCTTGCCCAGTCGCAGGTCGAAGACCGCCCACGGGCCGGTGGTCTGCGGGGCGAGCCACTCGGCGCCCTTGTGGAAGTCGGGGTCCTCGCCGCGGGCGGCGTACTCGTTGTAGCGCTCCAGCGTCTTGGCGACCGAGCCCGCGGGCAGCGACAGCGCGTCCTCGAGCTCGTCGATCGTCTCGTAGCCGTCGATCAGCGGCACCAGGGGGAACTTGGGGTACTCCACGTGCTCGCTGTCGACGATGAGGTACGCCGTCGAGTCGGTCTGCTCCATCACGAACTGCGAGGTGCGGGAGTGGTAGCTGTCCTCGGCCACGAACCGCTCGCCCTCGGCGTTCACGACGATCCCGGTGATCAGGGCGGACGGCGGGTAGATGGGCGCGGTGATGAACGGCTCGTCCATGTGCTTGAGCTCCCCGCCGACGGACGCGCCGAGCCGGATCCCGAGTCCGTCGTCGTACGTCGAGCCCAGCGTCCACGGGTTCTCGGCCAGCCGTGGGGTGTGCTCGGCGACCATGTCGGCGTTCATCACGAAGCCGCCGGCGGCGATGATCACCGACGGTGCGCGCACGAGCCCGGTGTCGTCGAACGACTTCCACGCGAGGCCGGCCACGGCACCGGCCTCGTCCACGACGAGGTTCGTCGCCCCGGTCTCGTAGCGGACCTCGACGCCGGCCTCCTCGACCCGGTCGCGGAGCAGGTCCATGACCATCCTGGTGCCCTCGGTGTCGCCCGGCACCGGCACCTTGTGGCCGCGCGGCGCGGGCACCGCCTGCTCCTTGAACGGCCAGACCTTCTCGTTGCCGGTGTACATCAGCCCCTCGGTGCCGGGCTGGATCACTGCCTTCTCGGGGTAGTAGGACCGCTCGAACTCGAAGCCGAGCGCCTCCAGCCAGTCGCAGTGCTCGACCGAGCCCTCGCAGTAGGCGCGGATCTTGTCGTGCTCGGGCTGCTTGGAGACGGCGACGAGGTACTTGTACATCTCCTCGACCGAGTCCTCCTGGCCGGTCGCGCGCTGCACGACGGTCCCGCCGCCGAGGTAGAAGTGCCCGCCGGACATGCTCGACGTGCCGCCGTGGACCGCCGCCCTCTCCAGCAGCAGCACCCGCGCGCCGTCGCGGGCCGCCTCGAGTGCGGCGCAGCCGCCGGCGATGCCGAAGCCGACCACGACGACGTCGTACGACGGGGTGTCGGCGGCCAGCACCGAGGCGGGAAGGATGTCGGGAAGCGCGGTGCCCTTGCTCATGCGGCCAAAGGTAGAACAAGTTTCAGTTTCGTGCGATCCTCCCGGGATGGCGACCCTCGCACTCATCGACGTCGACGGAGCCGAGCACGACCTGCGCGGGGAGGGGCGGTATGTCGACGCCACCGACCTGGCGGCGGCCACCGGCTGGGACCTCAAGCCGGTCGGCCTGTGCCGGGGCGAGGTCTGCGTCCCGCTCTTCGGCCGGGTCGTGACGGACCCCGCCGACGACGCCCGCATCGACCTGGCCGTCTGGGCCGAGGCGCTCGGCCTGGTCCTCGCGCACGACCCGGAGGAGCGGGTCGCCGCGCTCGCGCCGTCCGCGGCCGCGCGGCACCGGGAGGTCGGCGACGGTCGGGCACCGAGCCTGGCGCTGCGCGACGTCGACGGGAACCCGGTCTCCTTCGACGACCAGTCCGGTCACAAGCGGGTGCTCGTCACCTGGGCGAGCTGGTGCGGCTGCCGGCACGAGCTCGCCGGCTGGCAGCGGCTGCAGGACGAGCTCGCCGACACCGGCCTGAAGATCTTCTCGGTGGCGCTCGACGCCGACCCCGAGGACAGTCGGCCGTGGATCGAGGCGGCCTCCCCGTCGTACCCCGTGGCGGTGGACACCGCCCACGTCACGGCCGAGCGCTACGGCATCACCAACGTCCCCTCCGTGGTGTGGGTCGACGAGGACGACCGCGTCGTGAAGCCGCCGACGATCGCGCCCGGCGACGACCAGTTCGTGGAGTTCACCAAGATCGGGGCCGAGCGGCACCACGACCTGCTGCGCGCCTGGGTCCGTGACGGCGCGCTGCCCGCGAGCGCGGCCGGCGAGCTGCCCGAGCGCACCGACGACGAGCAGTTGGCGCTGGCCGAGCGGCGGGTGGCGGCGTACCTCCAACGACGCGGGCGCACCGACGCGGCGAAGGCCCACCTCGCGGCGGCGCAGGTGCTGGCGCCGTGGGACTGGACCGTACGTCGTGGCGGGATCATGATGACCGGCGGCGACCCGTTCCTCGGCGAGGAGTTCACCTCGTTCTGGGAGGTCTGGGACGCCTCCGGACGGCCCGGCTACACCCCGACGACCTGAGGTCCGGTGGCCGCTGCGGCACCGATAGACTCACCCCACGTGAACGCCGACACCTGAGGTGAGATGACCTTCGACGCCCACCAGCTGGACGCTTTCCTTCTGGTCGGTTCGGGCGTCACCCTGTTGGCGATCCTGGCTGTTCGGGCCTCGAGTCGTGCCGGCCTGCCGAGCCTGTTGGTCTACCTGCTGATGGGCGTCCTGCTCGGCGAGTCCGGCCTCGGCATCCACTTCGAGGACGCCGAGCTCGCCCACGCACTCGGCTTCGGCGCTCTCGTGGTGATCCTGGCCGAGGGTGGTCTCACGACGAACTGGCGCGAGATCAGGCCGTCGATGCGTCTCGGGGTGGTGCTGGCGACGGTCGGGGTCAGCATCTCGGTGGGCATCGTGGCGCTGGGCGCCCACTACCTGCTCGGGATGAGCTGGGAGCTCGCGATCCTGCTGGGCGCGGCCACCTCGGCCACGGACGCGGCCGCAGTGTTCTCGGTGCTGCGCGCCGTCCCGCTACCGCGCCGCCTCACCGGTGTCCTCGAGGCGGAGTCCGGCCTCAACGACGCCCCTGTGGTGGTGCTGGTCGTGCTGGTCTCCTCCGGTGCGGCGGCCGAGGACGGCCCGCTGCTGATGTTGGCCCTGATCCTCTTCGAGCTGGTGGCCGGCGTGCTGATCGGCCTGGCCGTCGGCGTGGGCGGGGCCTGGGTGATGCGGCACGCGGCGCTGCCCTCGTCCGGCCTCTACCCGATCGCCGTGCTCTGCCTGACCGTCCTCGCGTACGGCGCCGGCGCCGCCGTGCACGCCTCCGGCTTCGCCGCCGTGTACGTCGCTGCCCTGGTCCTCGGCAACTCCGACCTGCCGCACCGGGCGGCGACCCGGTCCTTCTCGGAGGGCATCGCCTGGATCGCCCAGATCGGGCTCTTCGTCATGCTCGGCCTACTGCTGAGCCCGTCGCGGCTGACCTGGGAGATCGTCGGCCTCGCCCTCGTCGCGGGCCTGCTGCTCACCCTCGTGGCCCGGCCGATCTCGGTGTTCGTGAGCGCCATCGCCCAGCCGATGCCCTGGCGTGAGCTCGGCTTCATCTCCTGGGCCGGCCTGCGCGGTGCGGTCCCGATCGTCTTCACCATCATCCCGCTGGCCGATGGCCTCGACGGCGCCGAGAAGCTGTTCGACATCGTCTTCGTGATGGTCGTCATCTACACCCTGCTGACCGGCCCGACCCTCCCGCTCGTGGCTCGGTTGCTGGGGGTGGCCCAGCGCAACGAGCCACGCGAGCTCGAGCTCGAGGCCGCGCCACTGGAGCGGGTGGCCGCCGACCTGCTCCAGGTGACGATCAGCCCGGCGTCGCAGCTGCACGGCGTCGAGGTGGGCGAGCTGCGGCTGCCGCCGGGCGCCTCGGTCTCGATGATCGTCCGCGACGACCAGACCCTGGTGCCGGAGCTCCGTACCGTCCTGCGCCGCGGCGACGACCTGCTCGTCGTCACCCCCCGACGGCTGCGCTGGAAGACCGAGGAGCGGCTGCGCCAGGTCAGCCTCGGGGGCCGGCTCGCCCAGTGGCTCCCCGACGAGCACCGAACCGACTAGCCCGCCAGCTCCGGCGGCGGCGGGCTGCAGATCGTGGTGTCGCTCTTGGCCGCGGCCTTCGGGCGCCCGTTGGCCAGGGCCGTGAACCCGTCGCCGACGACCACGACGACGCCGTCGGCGGTCGTGGGCTCGGACTTGACGACCACGCCCTTCCCGAGCCAGGACCGCACCAGCCGGACGGCCGGGCTGTCCGGGTCGCCGGTCCAGATCTCGGCCTTCTCGACGCCGGAGCGGCGCGGGGCGTTGCCCCGGTCGCCGGCGACGAAGCCCTGCTCGACCAGGAGCTTCATGGTGGTGCTGGCGAGACCGTCGCGGGTGCCGGCGTTGAGGACGCTGACGAGCACCTGGTCGGGGTAGACCGGGTCGCCCTCGGCCAGCTCGAGGCGGGTGCAGGAGGAGTCGAGCTCGACCGTCCCCGGCAGCGGTGCGGTCGTGGCCGACCAGCCCCAGGCCAGGCCGGCGACGAGCAGGGCGCTCAAGACCGCCAGGGTGGTCGCGGTGCGGGCGGCGGGGGACAGGGGGGACATGGCCTCAGGCTCCGACCGGGTGGACGCGTGCGTGCAGGACGTTGCGCTGGTGCAGGGCCGCGCGCAGGGCGCGGTGCAGCCCGTCCTCGAGGTAGTACTCCCCGCGCCACTCCACGACGTGGGCGAACAGGTCGCCGTAGAACGTGGAGTCCTCGTCCAGCAGGGCGGCCAGCTGGAGGGTGTCCTTGGTGGTGACCAGCTCGTCGAGCCGCACCTGCCGGGGCGGCACCGCCGCCCAGGCCCGGGAGGACAGCCCGTGGTCGGGATACGGGCGCCCGTCGCCGATGCGCTTGAAGATCACACGGCTCAGTCTAACGATGCCCGGTCGGGGCGGCCGCGGGCCGCGGCATCGTCACGAGGGGGGCGGACGATGCCGCGACCCGCGAGCAGATGCGACGGCGGATGCCTGCCCGGGCTCGGCGATCAGGCCGTCCAGCGCAGCGAGTCGGAGACCAGGTCGGCGAGTGCGTTCACGCCGTAGAGGTCATCGCGCTCCTCCATCAGCTTGGCCAGGGCCTGGGAGTGGCGGGTGCGCTGCTCGTTGCGGTGGTCGCTGAAGCGGGCGAGCTCAAGGTCGACGGTGACCTCGGTCGTGGTGGGGTTCTCCATCTCGGCCTCCAGGTGTGTGATCGGGTGTGGATCGTTCCAAGTGGTGCCCCCAGGGTGCGGGGCCTGGGTGAGCGGGGGATTGATGGGCGGTTACAGGTGTGTTCCGAAAAACGTGATCCTCACCACGCGACGAGAACATGTTCTAGATTCGAGCCGTGGACGACATCACCGCGATCTCTCAGCTGAAGTACCGCTACCTCCGGGCGCTGGACACCAAGCAGTGGGACGACTTCGAAGCCTGCTTCCAGCCCGACGCCACCGGCGACTACAACGGCCTGGTCTTCGACGACCGGGCGTCCTTGGTCGGCTATATGCGCGACAACCTCGGCGAGGGCATGCTCACCCTCCATCAGGCCCATCACCCGGAGATCGCCGTCGACGGCGACGTCGCCACCGGGCGCTGGTACCTCCAGGACAAGGTGATCGTCGAGGCCTTCAAGTTCATGCTCGAGGGCGCCGCGTTCTACGAGGACCGCTACGTCCGCACCGGCGAGGGCTGGCGCATCGCCCACACCGGCTACCGGCGCACCTACGAGATGACCTACGACCTCAGCGATATGCCGGGCGTGAAGATCAGCGGGCCCGGGGTGCACACCCACGCGTGAGGCCCGCGGTCACGGAGTCGGGTCGGTCCAGGCGGTCTGGACGACCTCGATGCCACGCTCGCGGGTGACCAGCCGGCCCCGACCCGGCGGCGCCGGCACCGGGCGCAGGTTGCCGATCAGCGGCCCCTCCTCGGGCGGGCCCGAGAGCAGCAGGCCCGGCGCCGCGAGGTCGCGCAGGGACTGGACGACCGGGTCGTGGAGCGCGCGGGACGCGCCCCCGGTACGCCGGGCGAGCGCGAGGTGGAGGCCGGTGTCCCGGCCCTGGGCCAGCAGTGGCTGCAGCGCGTGCACCGGTGAGGCGTGCTGGGTGGCGACCAGGTCGTAGTCGTCGACCACGACGAACACCTCGGCGCCGGACCACCACGAGCGGTGCCGCAGCTGGCCGGACGTCACGTCGGGTCCGGGCAGCCGGTCGTGGAGGTACGACGCGAGGTCCTGCAGCGCCGGCCCGGCCTGGGCGGCCGAGGTCAGGTAGTCCAGCAGGTACTCCTCGCCCACCTCGCCCAGCAGTGAGCGGCGGTAGTCGACGACGACCAGCTGCGCCTGCTTCGGCGTGCGCGTGCGCATCACCTCCCGGACGTGGCTGCGCAGCACCGAGCTCTTGCCGGACCCCCCGTCGCCGAGGACCCAGAGGTGCGGGGCGGTGTCGGGGTCGAGCCACACCGGTGCCAGCTCCCGCTCGTCGACGCCGAGCAGCAGCCGACCGTCCGCCCGGTCCGGCCTACCCGCCCGGTCGTCGCCCGTCGGCACGCCCGCGAGCTCCCGCACCCGGTCGAGGTCGATCCGCTCCGGCAGCAGCCGCAGCTTCGGCCCGTCGGGTCCCCGCCAGGCCTCGCGCACCCGGGCGACGAGGTCGTCGACGCCGGCGCCGAGCGAGTCGGTCTCGGCGACGCCGTCGATGCGTGGCAGTCCCGTCAGGACGTGCAGCGGACCGGCGACGAGTCCGCGACCGGGCCGGCCGGCGGGGACCAGGGCCGCTGCCCGGCGGTCCACCTCGGAGTCCTGGGCCTCGCCCAGGCGCAGCTCGAGGCGGGTCCCGAAGACGTCGCGCATCGTGGCCCGGAAGTCCGCCCAGCGGGACGCGCCGGAAACCACGTGGAGACCGAAGGCCAGGCCGCGCGTGGCCAGCTGCTGGACCTGGGTCTCGAGGTCGTCGAAGTCGGCCCGCAGGGTGCTCCACCCGTCGACGACGAGGAACACGTCGCCCCAACCGTCGTCGGGGCCGTCGTCGAGCCGGCTCTCCCTTCGACGGGTCCGGTAGGTCTCGATCGAGTCGATCCCCTGGTCGCGGAAGTACGCCTCGCGACGGTCCACGACGCCCTGCACCTCGGCCAGGACCCGGCGTACGACGTCCGGCTCGGCGCGCGTGCCGACGCCGGCGACGTGCGGCAGCCTCGTCAGGGGCGCGAAGGTGCCGCCGCCGAAGTCGAGGACGAAGAACTGCGCCTCCAGCGGGGTCGTGGTGAGCGACGTGCTCGTGACGATCGTGCGCAGCAGGGTGCTCTTGCCGCTGCGCGGTCCGCCGACGACCGCGACGTGCCCGGCCGCGCCGCCGAGGTCGATGTCGAGGACGTCGCGGCGCTGCTCGCGCGGCCGGTCGACGACGCCGAGGGGCACCCTGAGCCCGCCGCGCCGCCGCCACCGGCGTGAGATCAGGCCGAGGTCGGGGTCGGGAGCCAGGTCGCCCAGCAGGCGGTCCAGCGGTTCGGGTACGTCGAGCGGCGGCAGCCAGACCTGGTGGGCGGCGGGACCGCGGCCCACCATCGCCGCCACCGCGGCGTCGAGGAGCGAGACCTGCTCGACCTGCTCCGGAGCGAGCCGTTCCGGCTCGGGGACGCCGAGCGTCGGCACCTCGGCGATCGTGAACGGGAGGATGCCGGGAACGGGGACGCGGTCATCGGGTCCCCGCCGCCGGAGCCCGGGAGCCGGACCCGAGACATAGGCCGACTGGAAGCGCACCATCGTGGTCGGGTCGGATCTGAGGTAGCCGACCCCGGGGACGGACGGCAGCTCGTAGGCGTCGGGGACGCCGAGCACCACCCGCGACTCCTGGGCGCTGAAGGTGCGCAGCCCGACCCGGTAGGACAGATGGGACTCCAGCCCGCGCAGCCGACCCTCCTCCAGCCGCTGGGAGGCGAGCAGGAGGTGCAGGCCGAGCGAGCGGCCCAGCCGGCCGATCGCGACGAACAGGTCGACGAGCTCGGGCTTGGCGGACAGCAGCTCGGAGAACTCGTCGACCACGATGAACAGCGACGGGAGCGGGGCGAGGTCCGCGCCGTCGGTCCGGGCCCGCTCGTAGTCGCGCACGGACGCGAGGTTCCCGGCCGCCCGGAGCAGCTCCTGACGGCGCACCAGCTCGCCGGAGAGGGCGTCCTGCATGCGGTCGACGAGGGTGAGCTCCTGGGCGAGGTTCGTGATCACGGCCGAGACGTGCGGCAGCCGCGCCATGCCGGCGAAGGTCGCACCGCCCTTGAAGTCGACCAGGACCAGGTTGAGCTGGTCGGGGGAGTGGGTCATCGTCAGCCCCAGCACCAGGGTGCGCAGGAACTCCGACTTGCCCGAGCCGGTCGCGCCGATCACCAGGCCATGCGGACCCATGCCCTGCTGGGCGGACTCCTTGAGGTCGAGGTGGACGACCGAGCCGTCCGCACCGAGACCGATCGGCACCCGCAGCCGGTCGCGGACCGGGCGCTCCCGCCAGGCCGCAGTCGGGTCGAACCGCTGGACGTCGCCGAGGGCGAGCAGCTCCAGCAGGTCGGCCGGGCCGGTCGCCGCGCCGGAGCGCCCGTCGCCGGCGGCGAGCTGGGCCGCGGTGCGCAGTGGGGCCAGCCGGCGCGCGAACGCCTCGGCGGTCGCGAGGTCGCACTGGTCGGCACGGGCCCGGACCGGCTCCTCGCGCATCCGGATCGCCGTGAGCCGGGGCCGGTCGTCGTACCGGTCGCCGTCCTCGAGCAGGAGCCGGACCCCGGTCGCGTCTCCGGGAGCGTCCCCCCGGGTCGGCAGGTCCAGGACCGTGACGCCCTGCAGGCCGTCGGGAGGTACGACGGGGTTCCCCGACGGCAGCTCCGCCCCGTCGACGACGAGCAGGACGTGCGGGCCGGGCCGCCGCTCGTCGGCGCCGAAGCGCGGCCGGTCCTCCAGGTCGGGGAGCAGGGTCGCGAGCTCGGTCAGCGAGGTGGACACCATCCGCCGCGGCCCGACGGCGTCGTACCGCCGTGCGCTCGCCGCGTGCGGCAGCCATTTCACCCAGTCCCAGTGCGCGAGCCGCCGCTCGGAGGCGAGCACGGCCACCACCAGGTGCTCCGGGGAGTGGGACGCGGTCGCCGAGCAGAGCAGGGCCCGCGCCAACGACCGGGCGGGCTCCTCCGGCCCGCACACCTGCAGGCGTGCGAAGGCGCGCAGGTCGACCGAGGCGGGCAGGTCCGGCTGCAGCCGGTGCGCGGCCAGCAGCCGGTGCAGCGCCGAGACGGCGGCCGGGTCGGCGTGGCCGTGGGCGTCCTCCGGAGGCACCAGCTCCAGCGCGAGCGGCTGGGCGGACAGCCCGTAGCGGACCCGGAGGAACCGCTCGTCGGTGGAGCGGTGCCGCCACAGCCGCGACCGCTCCTGGGCGAGGGCGGGAAGCGCGGCGGGCTCGGGATGGTGCCAGACCAGGGCCCGGCGCTGCCGGCCGGCGGCCTCGCGCGCCAGTCGACGCGCCTGGGCCAGGTGGTGGAGGTAGGCGGTGCGGGCCGCGGTCAGCGACCGGGCGCGCTGAGTGCGCTGCCGGTCGATCTGCACGACCACGAAGCCGAGGGTCGCGAACAGGAACATGCCGGCCGCCAGGTAGCCGCGGCCGCCGGAGCTGCCGCCCATCGTCGTCACCAGCACGACCGAGCCGAGCCCGCCGAGCATCGGGATCGCGTTCATCAGCACCCCGGACGCCCCCTCGTGGGGCTCCAGCTCGGGCGGGGCGCGCAGCACGAGCCGGCCCGAGGGCGGCTCGGGGCGACCCGGGACGGTCCGCGTCAGCGTGGGCTCCATACCGCGACGGTGCCACGGGGGACCCCCACCGGGAACGGTCGTGCCAGGGACCTGTGGAGAACCGTTTCCAGGTCGACCCGGGTCCGGGCGAGGATGCCGACAGATCTCGGAGTGCGGCGACCCCCGCCGCCACGGGGAAGGAGCAGACGAGATGTCCCACGCAACCCCGGAGTTCGGCCAGGGCGAGAAGTCCCTGTCCAGAGCGGCCACCCTGGTGGCCGACGCCAAGCGTGACTTCGACGGCTACGCCCGCCAGCTCGACGACCAGATCGGCGCCCTCCGGGGCCGCTGGGTCGGTCAGGGCGGTGCCGCGTTCTTCGCGCTGCACCACGCCTGGACGGAGAAGCAGCGCGTCATCGTGTCCGCCCTCGACGAGTTCGAGGCCTCCCTGGTCTCGACCGAGCACGACAACGTCTCGACCGACGAGACCCAGTCCACCCACTACGTCCGCACCGCCGGCCGCCTCGACGGCGTCTGAGCCGGCACCCGAGACCAGGAGGATCAGATGGACCTCAACGGCATCCGCGTCAACCACGCCGGCCTCGACCAGGCCGCCCAGGACCTGCGCGCGAAGGTCATGGACATCGACCACCGGCTGGACCGGCTCGAGAGCGAGCTGGGCCCCCTGCGCCACCAGTGGGCCGGCAACGCCCGCACCGCCTACGACACCGCGAAGGCCAGGTGGGACGGGGCGATCCAGGAGCTGAAGGACCTGCTCGACGAGACCGGCCGCACCGTCCAACAGTCGAACGCGGACTACGCCGCCGCCGATCTGCGCGGCGCGGAGGCGTTCCAGATCAGGGCCTGAGTGACTCCCAGCCGGGCGGCACCAGAGCGGGAGGAGAGCCGATGACACGCAGTCCCGTCGCCGGGCCGGCCGACCTGCTGCGGGTCACGGTGACCTCCGCAGGCCGGCGGGTCGACCTCGTGCTGCCCGGCTCGGTGCCGGTCGCCGAACTGCTGCCCGAGCTCGCGCGCAGCGTCGGGCTGCTCGACGCGCGCACCGTCCACGGCGGGTACCAGCTGATGACCGCGGCGGGCCGGACGCTGTCACCCGAGGGCGGACTGGTGGTCCAGGGCGTCGAGGACGGTGGCCTCCTCGCGGTCTCCGCCGGGATCGACGACGAGCCGCCCCGGGTCTACGACGACGTCGCCGAGGCGATGGCCGACGTCGTCGAGAGCGACCTGCGGCCGTGGTCGTCCGAGGCCGGCCGTCGTACCGCTCTCGGGGCGGCGGTCCTGCTGATGGTGCTCGGCGCCGTGGCGCTGCTGATGCAGCGCGGCTCGCCGACCGCCGCCGTCGCCGCCGCCCTCGCCGGGGTCGTGGCCGTCGTCCTGCTCGGGACAGCCGTGGTGCTCTCGCGGGTCCGGCGCGACCGGGAAGCCGCGGTCGCGCTCGCGTGGACCAGCACGTCGTACGCCGCGGCGTCCGGGGTCTTGCCGACCGACGGCGAGCTCTTCGGACAGCCCCTCGCGGGTGCCGGGGCCGCAGTCCTGCTGACCGGCCTGCTGGCGCTGGCCGGTCTCGAGGAGGGCCGCCCCCTGCTGATCCCCCCGGTGGTGGTCGGCGCCGTCGCGCTGGCCACCGGCGTGCCGGTGCATGTGGCGGACGTCGATGGGGCGGTGGTGCTGACCACCACGCTGGTCGTGGTCGTACTGATGGGCAGCGTGCTCCCGTGGTTGGCCCTGAGCGCCACGGGCACCGGCGCCGGCGCGGAGCCGCGGCACGCCGCGGAGGTCGACCTGCTGCGGGTCCGCGCCACGGGCACCGGCGCCGGCGCGGAGCCGCGGCACGCCGCGGAGGTCGACCTGCTGCGGGTCCGGACGGACGCTCGGCTGGCCCACGAGCTCCTGGTCGCCAGCTCCGGCGCGGTGGGCCTGGTGCTGGTGCTGGTCCTGCCGCTGGCGGTCCGGCTCGGTGCCGCCGGGACCCTCCTGGCTCTCGTCGCATGCGGCCTGGTGATGCTCCGCACCCGCCAGCACCGCACCGGCGCGGAGGTGCGGGTCGGCCTGCTCTCCGGCGTGCTCGGCCTCGTCGTCGTCGCGGTCTCGGTGCTCGCCTGGTGGCCCGGGTGGCGGCCGATCACGGCGGCCGCCCTCCTGGCGGTCGGCGCGGTGCTGCTTGCCGCCACCCTGCTCCCCGCCCGTTCCCCGGTACGTCGCGGTCGGCTCGGCGACGTCGCGGAGACCCTCGGTCTGCTGGCGCTGCTCCCGCTGCTCGTGCTGGCCACTGGCCTGCCGTCCTCGGTCGGGCCCTGATCGGTGGCGACGACACGCGACCTGGCCGAGGCCCAGGGCTTCGACCGACGGCGGCTCGTCACCGCGTTCGTCTCGGGGGCTCACGGCGGCCACGAGGTCGACCGAACCCGTCCGGGCCGGACCGTCGTGGGTGGGCTGGCGCTCGCGGTGCTGCTGGTCGCCGGCGCGCTGGTCGCACGGCTGCTGGTCGGGGGCGACCCGGACGGCTGGGACGAGCCGGGTCTGCTGATCGCCGAGGACTCCGGCGCGCTCTACGTCATCCTCGAGCGCAGCGAGGACCCCGTGCTCCACCCGGTCCCCAACGTCACGTCCGCCCGGCTGATCCTCGGGCACGTGGCGCCCACCCTGCTCTCCGAGGACACCATCGCCGCTCAGGAGCTCGGCCCCGAGCTCGGCATCCTCGGCGCGCCCCAGACCGTCCCCGACCCCGACCGGCTGGTCCACCGCGGTTGGTCGGCATGCACGTCCGTGGGCGGTGGGCTCGCGGTGGGGATCTCGGCCGAGCCCGGCGTCCGGCCCGTCACCGATCGGGGTCTCACGGTGGTGAGCGAGGGACGCCTCTTCGTCGTCGCGACCGGGCGCGCGGAGCCCGGTGAGCCGCGCCGCGCCTACCGGTACTCCCTGCCGGACGGCGGCGTGGCCGACCCGTTGCTCGCCGCTCTCGGCCTGCCGATCACCGCCGCCGCGCGCGAGGTGCCGGAGCGATGGCTCCGGCTCCTGCCCTCCGGCGGGGCGCTGGACTTCGCCAGCCTCGGCCCGCAGGGGTACGGCGAACCCGCCCCCGACCAGGGCCCTGGTCGGCTGCCGGCGGGCTCCCGGATCGGGCAGGTCGTCACCACGGACGGCCAGCACTTCCAGGTCCTCACCGTCGCCGGACCGGCCACGCTGGACCCGTTCGCGAAGGCCGTCTACGAGGCCGCCGTACGGCCGTCGCTCGCCGAGCCGCTGAGCCTGGAGCCGGTGGTCCTCGAGGAGACTCCCCGGGTGCGTGCGGCGCTCCCGCCCTTCGTCGGAGCGCACTGGCCCGTGGGCCCGCTCGGGGAGGTGCACGGCGAGCCCTGCGCCCTGCTGGTCGCCGGCACTGACGATGCGCCCGTCGTCCTGCTGGCCACCGACCCGACCGAGGCCGCGTCCGCGGAGGGACTCCTCGCCCCGGCGGAGCGGGTGCGGGTCGAGCCCGGTCATGGTGGCCACGCGCGCGTCGACGGCGGCTCGTCGTACCTCATCGACGCCCGCGGTGCCGCCCACGCGCTCGTCGGGGACGCCGCGGCACAGCTCGGCTACGGCGGAGTCGACGCGCCGCTCGTGCCCGACGCGTGGGTCGAGCTCTTCGAGGCGGGCGTCCCGCTGTCGCGGGAGGGTGCGCTCTGCCCGGACGAGCAGGAGTGTCGCTGAACCGACATACGAAAGGAGAGGCGACCTCGCCTCTCCACTCTCAACTTATAGCCCACCCGGGGGCTTGCGGCAAGACCCCCGTCCAGCCCCAGAATCGCCCGCCGTGACCACTGTCTTCGAGCTGCCCGCGCACCTCTCCGCCAAGTCCGACCCGGCGCTGATCGCCGATGACGAGCAGAGATTCGTCGCCATCGCCGCGAGCCTCGAGCGCTCGATCGCCGACCTGTCCGAGCGCCTCGACGCCGTACGCCGAGAGCCGGGCGGCAGCGGCCAGGCGGCGCTCGAGCGGGACCAGGAGATCTACCGGCTGAGCGCGCGGCTGCGGACCCTGCGCCGCTTCGGACTCGACCTGTGCCTCGGGCACATGGTCCCGGCGGACGGCGCCGAGCCCGTGTACGTCGGGCGGCTCGGCCTCACCGACAGCGCCGGCCGGCGGCTGCTGCTCGACTGGCGCTCCCCCGCGGCGGAGCCGTTCTTCGGGGCGACCCACGCCGATCCGATGGGGCTGGCGAGTCGGCGCCGTTACCGCTGGACCCTTGGCCGGATCACCGACTACTGGGACGAGGTCTTCAGTGCCGAGGGGTACGACGGCCACGCCGCCGCGCTCGACGACCAGTCGGCGTTCATCGCCAGCCTGGGCGCCGACCGGTCGGACCGGATGCGCGACGTGCTCGGGACCATCCAGGCCGACCAGGACGCGATCATCCGCGCCGGCTCGCGCGGGGCACTCGTCGTCGACGGCGGGCCGGGTACGGGGAAGACGGTCGTCGCGCTGCACCGCACGGCGTACCTCCTCTACGCCGACCCCCGGCTGGGCCACCGCCGGGGCGGCGTGCTGTTCGTGGGTCCGCACCAGCCGTACCTGACCTACGTCGGTGACGTGCTGCCGAGCCTGGGGGAGGAGGGCGTGCAGACGGCGACCCTGCGCGACCTGGTCCCCGAGGGGGCAGCGGCGGTGCCCGATACCGACCCGGAGGTGGCCCGGCTGAAGTCGTCGCTGGCGATGGTGCGGGCCATCGAGCCGGCGGTCGCGCTCTACGAGGAGCCGCCGACCGAGGGGATGGTGGTCGAGACGCACTGGTCCGACGTATGGCTCAGCGCAGCGGACTGGGCCGAGGCGTTCGGCTCGCCGGCGCCCGGGACCCCGCACAACGAGGCCCGCGACCAGGTCTGGGAGGAGCTGCTGACGATCCTGGTCGACAAGCACGAGGCCGAGGACGAGGACGAGGTCTCCGAGGAGCTGGTACGCCGGTCGCTGGTCCGCAACGAGGAGCTGGTCGACGCCTTCGCCCGGTCCTGGCCGCTGATCGAGCACACCGACCTGGTGGGCGACCTGTGGACGGTGCCGGCGTACCTGCGCCGGTGCGCGCCGGGCCTCGACCCCGACGACGTACGCCGGTTGCAGCGGCGCGACGCCCACGCCTGGACCGTCTCCGACCTGCCGCTCCTGGACGCCGCCCGCCAGCGGCTCGGCGACCCGGAGGCGTCGCGGCGTCGGCGTCGGCAGCAGGCGCAGGTCGCCGCCGAGCGCGAGGAGATGGACCTGGTCGTCGACCACCTGGTCGCCACCGACGACTCGGAGATGAAGGTGATGTCGATGCTGCGCGTCTCGGACGCCCAGAGCGTGATCGTCGACGAGGCCGTGCACGCCGTCGAGGCCCCCGACCCGCTCGCCGGCCCGTTCGCGCACGTCGTCGTGGACGAGGCGCAGGAGCTGACCGATGCGGAATGGCAGATGGTGCTGCTCCGGTGCCCGTCGCGCAGCCTGACCATCGTCGGCGACCGGGCCCAGGCCCGGCACGGCTTCTCCGAGACGTGGCAGGAGCGGCTGGAGCGGATCGGCCTGGACCGGGTCGAGCTGGCCCCGCTGAGCATCAACTACCGGACGCCGGAGGAGGTGATGAGCGAGGCCGAGCTGGTCATCCGGGCTGCCCTCCCGGACGCCAACGTTCCGACCTCGGTGCGCAGCACCGGCGTACCGGTCTCCCACGGGCCGACGACCGACCTCGGCCGCGTGCTCGACGGCTGGCTCGCCGAGCATGCCGAGGGGACCGCCTGCGTCATCGGTGACCCGACCTTCGAGGAGACCTCTCGCGTGCGCTCGCTGACCCCGGAGCTCGCGAAGGGCCTGGAGTTCGACCTGGTCGTGCTCGTCGAACCGGACGCGTTCGGGACCGGCATCGAGGGCGCCGTCGACCGGTACGTCGCCATGACTCGCGCGACCCAGCGGCTGGTCGTCCTCAGCGCGCACGGGTAGTCGGCGACGGTGTCCGGGCCGGGACCCTGCCCTCCTGGTCTCGGGCACGAAGGCTGATCGCCGTTGGTGACCAAACGGCAATCAGCCCCGGCTGCTGGCCGGCCACGAATGCGGAACGGCGCCGACACGAGGTGTCGGCGCCGTTCCGATGGCGGAGGATAGGGGATTCGAACCCCTGAGGGCTTTCACACCCAACCCGCTTTCCAAGCGAGCGCCATAGGCCACTAGGCGAATCCTCCGCGGAGGACAGTACCGGTCGCTGGGGACGGGGGTGAAATCCCCTCCGTCTTCGGCGATCGGCGCGCCGACGACCTCGCTTTGGTCGGCCCGGGAGGGCTCACCTACACTCATGCCCAACCCCCCGTGTGGCGACATCTCGCCCAACTCCCCCAGGGCCGGAAGGCAGCAAGGGTAAGTGAGCTCTGTCGGGTGCGCGGGGGGCCTTTTCATGCCCCCACGCCCGAGCCTGCGAGGGCGTGGAAGAGGGCAGGAGGTCGAGTAGCGTCGGGCGGGCTCGGGAGCGAAGCGAGCGAGGACGCCGACGCGTATCGAGACCCGATCCAGCTCTCGCGAGCAGACCGAACGCACGCCGTACGCCACCCGCTACCGGCTGTCGGAGCCGGTCGTTAGGGTTCCTACGTGGAGTCCCCCCTCGCGCTGTACCGCCGCTACCGGCCGGAGACGTTCGCCGAGGTCATCGGCCAGGATCACGTGACCGAGCCGCTGCGGTCCGCCCTGGCCCACAACCGGGTCAACCACGCCTACCTGTTCTCCGGCCCGCGGGGCTGCGGCAAGACCACCTCGGCGCGCATCCTGGCCCGCGCGCTCAACTGCGAGCAGGCCCCGATCGCCGATCCGTGCGGCGAGTGCGACAGCTGCCGCGACCTGGCGCGGGGCGGTCCGGGCTCGATCGACGTCATCGAGATCGACGCGGCCTCCCACGGTGGCGTCGACGACGCCCGTGACCTGCGCGAGAAGGCGTTCTTCTCGCCGGTGCGCAGCCGCTACAAGGTCTACATCATCGACGAGGCCCACATGGTGACGACGCAGGGCTTCAACGCCCTGCTGAAGCTGGTGGAGGAGCCGCCGCCACACCTGCGCTTCATCTTCGCCACCACCGAGCCCGAGAAGGTGCTGCCGACGATCCGCTCGCGCACCCACCACTACCCGTTCCGGCTGATCCCGCCGCGGCTGCTGTCGTCGTACCTCTCCGAGCTGTGCGAGAAGGAGCAGGTCACGATCGAGCCGGCGGCGCTGCCGCTGGTGGTCCGGGCCGGGGCCGGGTCCGCGCGCGACACCCTCTCCGTCCTCGACCAGCTGCTGGGCGGGTCCGGGCCCGCGGGCGTCACCCACGCGCTGGCCACCGGCCTGCTGGGCTACACCCCCGACACCCTGCTCGACGAGGTGGTCGACGCGTTCGCCGCCGCCGACGGCGCCGCGGTCTTCGGGGTGGTCGACAAGGTGATCGAGACCGGCCAGGACCCGCGCCGCTTCACCGAGGACCTGCTGCGCCGCCTGCGCGACCTGGTGATCGTCGCGGCGGTGCCCGAGGCGACCGCCTCCGGGCTCATCGACGTCTCCGAGGACCAGGGCGAGCGGCTGGTCGCGCAGGCCGCGCGGTTCGGCGCGGCCGAGCTCAGCCGCGCGGCCGACCTGGTGGCGACCGGGCTGACCGAGATGCGCGGCGCGACCGCCCCCCGGCTGCTCCTGGAGCTGATCTGTGCCCGGGTGCTGCTGCCGGGGGCCGACCACTCGACCGCCGGCCTGATGGCGCGCGTCGACCGGCTCGAGAGGCGGCTCACCATCACCGGCGTGCCGTCCGCCGCGGCGACCCCGCAGGCCGTCCCGGCGCCGCCCGCGCAGGACCGGCCGGCCGCCGTCACCGTCGCCTCCGACCGGGCGAGCGAGGCGGCCCCGCCGCCGTCGCCGCCGGTCGAGAGCCGTCGACCGGTCGACGCCCCGGCTGCGCCCGAGCCGGCCGTTGCGACCTCGCAGCCCGCCCCCGAGCCCGTCCCGGCCGCTCCGGCGCCGACCCCGCAGCCTGAGCCGGTGACGGAGCAGCGGCCCGAGCGGACCCCGCCCCCGGCGCCCGCCGCCACGCCCGCGCCGGCCGCTCCGGCGCCCGCCCCCGCTGCGGGCGGTGGGCTCAACCTCGTCGAAGTACGCCGCCTCTGGCCCGACATCGTCGAGGCCATCAAGCTGCGCCGCCGGGTCGCCTGGATGATCCTCACCCAGAACTGCCAGGTGGTCGGGATCGAGGGCCGGGTCCTGACGATCGGCTTCTCCAACGCCGGCGCCCGCGACTCGTTCATGGCCGGCGGCTGCGACGAGGTCTTCCGGCAGGCGGCGATCGACGTCGTCGGCGCCGACTGGAAGATCGAGACCATCGTCGATCCCGGCACCCAGCCGGGCACCGGTGGCGGATCGGGCACCCCCCCGCCCGCCGCGCAGCCGGCACCCGCGGCGCCCACCGAGCAGACGCCCGCACCCCCGGCAGACGCGGCCCCGCCCGCTCCCGACGCGCCGCCGGACTGGGCCGCGTCCGAGCCCGACCCGGCTCCCGAGTCCGACCCACGCTCGGCCCCGGATCGCTCCGGGCCCGACGCGATCTCCCTGGCCCGCGAGGCCGTCCAGCAGACCCGTCCGGCGGGGGCCGAGATCCCGCGCTCGGACGACCTGGCGGACGCCGACGCCGACGCCCACCCCGACGACCTCGACGCGGACGACGGCGAGCTCGGCGGTGCCGAGCTGCTGGCCCGTGAGCTCGGCGCGCGGATCGTCGAGGAGATCCGCCACCCATGACCATTCCCTGCTCCCACGAGGTGACCCCATGACCCAGAACCCCTTCGACGCCCTCGGTGGCGGCGGTGGCTTCGACATGAACGCCCTGCTCCAGCAGGCCCAGCAGATGCAGAGCCAGCTGCAGGAGGCCCAGCAGCGACTCGCCGAGGCCACCGTCGACGGCACCGTCGCCGGCGGCGCGGTGACCGTCACGGTCAGTGGCGTCGGCGAGCTGGTCGGCGTCGAGATCAAGGCCGGCCAGTTCGACGGGTCGGACGCCGACGACCTCGCCGACCTCGGCGACATGGTCGTGGCCGCCTACCGCGACGCGAAGGCCCAGGCCGACGCGCTCGCCGGCGAGGCGCTCGGGCCGCTGGCCGGCGGGCTGCCGGGCGGCGACCCGGGTGGACCGGCCGGCGGCCTGTCCGGCCTCGGCCAGCTGGGATTCTGAGTTGTACGAAGGCGTCGTCCAGGACCTGATCGACGAGCTCGGTCGGCTGCCGGGCGTGGGTCCCAAGAGCGCGCAGCGGATCGCGTTCCACCTGCTCCAGGCCGACCCCGCCGACGTCCGCCGGCTCGCCGACGTACTCATCGAGGTCAAGGCCAAGGTGAAGTTCTGCAGCGTCTGCTTCAACGTCTCGCAGGACGAGCAGTGCCGGATCTGCCGCGACCCGCGGCGGGACCCGACGGTGCTGTGCGTGGTCGAGGAGTACAAGGACGTCGTGGCCATCGAGCGCACCCGCGAGTACCGCGGCCGCTACCACGTGCTCGGCGGCGCGATCTCGCCGATCGACGGCATCGGGCCCGAGCAGCTGCGCATCCGCGAGCTGATGACCCGACTGGCCGACGGCACCATCACCGAGACCATCCTGGCCACCGACCCGAACCTCGAGGGCGAGGCGACCGCGACGTACCTCACCCGGATGCTGAAGCCGATCGGGTTGCGCGTGACCCGTTTGGCGAGTGGACTGCCCGTGGGGGGTGACCTGGAGTACGCCGACGAGGTCACCCTGGGACGAGCCTTTGCAGGGAGACGATCCGCAGATGACTGAGATGACCGAGATGACGAGCGACCGGCTGTCCGACTCCGCGACCGAGGAGTTCGCCCAGCAGATCGCCGACCAGGTCGAGAGCTTCCTGGTCGCCCTGCAGGCGATCTCGCGCGACGAGGAGGGCGGGGCGGCGATCTCGCTGCTGCTGCTCGAGGTGAGCCAGCTGCTGCTGGCCGGGGCGCGCCTCGGCGCGCAGGCCGACTTCGAGCCGGCACAGGAGTACCAGCCCGACGTCGGGCCGGACCCCGACCTGGACGCCATGCGGCTGAGGCTGGCCACCCTGCTCGACCCGGTCGACACGTACACCCACGTCTTCGACCCCTACGTGCCCGAGCCGGTGACCGCCAACCTCTCCGACGAGCTGACCAGCATCGCCAACGACGTCGCCAACGGCCTGCGGCACTTCCGCAACGGCGACGTCGCGGAGGCGCTGTGGTGGTGGCAGTTCTCCTACGTCTCGTCCTGGGGCACCAGCGCCAGCACCGCGCTCCAGGCCCTGCAGTCGATCGTCACCCACGCCCGCCTGGACGCCGAGGTCGAGCTCGACGCCGAGCAGGTCGCGGCCGCCGATGAGATGCTCGCGGGCGACGACGTCACGGGCCGGTAAACTCAGGTGCGGTCGCCACGCCTGTGGCGCAGGCTGAACCCTGTCGGCGACCCCCTGTACACATCGACCTCGAGGAAGCACCGTGGGCATTGTCGTGCAGAAGTACGGCGGCTCGTCCGTCGCTGACGCGACCGGCATCAAGCGCGTCGCACAACGGATCGTCAACACCCGCAAGGCCGGCCACGACGTCGTCGTGGTGGTCTCGGCGATGGGTGACACGACCGACGAGCTCCGGGACCTTGCCGAGCAGGTGACGCCGCTGCCGCCGCCGCGCGAGCTCGACATGCTGCTCACCGCGGGCGAGCGGATGTCGATGGCGCTGGTCGCGATGGCGATCGCCCAGCTCGGCCACAAGGCGCAGTCCTTCACCGGCTCGCAGGCGGGCGTCATCACCGACTCCGCCCACGGCAAGGCGAAGATCATCGACATCACGCCGGGCCGGATCGAGGCCGCCATCGCCGACGGCGCGATCGCGATCGTCGCCGGCTTCCAGGGCGTGTCCCAGGACACCAAGGACGTCACGACCCTGGGTCGCGGCGCCTCCGACACGACCGCGGTGGCGCTGGCCGCCGCGCTCGGCGCCGACGTCTGCGAGATCTACAGCGACGTCGACGGCGTCTTCACCGCCGACCCGCGGATCGTCCCGGCCGCCCGCAAGCTCGACCGGGTCTCGACCGAGGTCATGCTCGAGATGGCCGCCTCCGGCGCCAAGATCCTCCACCTGCGGTGCGTCGAGTACGCCCGCCGCTACGACATGCCCGTCCACGTGCGCTCGTCCTTCTCCCAGAACGAAGGCACCTGGATCATTCCCGACGCGCAGCAGGGAGAAGAGATGGAACAGGCGATCATCGCGGGCGTCGCCCACGACCGCAGCGAGGCCAAGATCACGATCGTCGGCGTGCCCGACAAGGTCGGTGAGGCGGCGCGGATCTTCGAGGCGCTGGCCGCGACCGAGGTCAACCTCGACATGATCGTCCAGAACGTCTCGGCGGCCGCGACGAACCTCACCGACATCTCCTTCACGCTGCCACGCTCCGACGGCCAGACCGCGATGGCCGCGCTCGCGCGGATCCAGGACGAGGTCGGCTACGAGACGCTGCTCTACAACGACCAGATCGGGAAGGTGTCGCTGATCGGCGCCGGCATGCGCTCCCACCCCGGCATCACCGCGAAGTTCTTCGCCTCGCTCGCCTCGGCCGGCGTCAACATCGAGATGATCTCCACCTCCGAGATCCGGATCTCGGTCATCGTCGCCGAGGCCCAGGTCGACGAGGCCGTCCGCGCGACCCACTCGGCCTTCGACCTGGACGCCGAAGAGGTCGAGGCGGTCGTCTACGGGGGCACCGGACGATGAGTCTCAACATCGGCGTCGTCGGTGCCACCGGCCAGGTCGGCGTCGCGATGCGCCAGATCCTGGAGGAGCGGAACTTCCCGGTCGACCAGATCCGGTTCTTCGCCTCGGCCCGCTCGGCCGGCAAGGTGCTGCAGTACGCCGGCCGGGAGATCGTCGTCGAGGACTCCGAGACCGCCGACCCGGCCGGTCTCGACGTCGCGCTGTTCTCCGCCGGCGCCACCGCCTCGCGGGCCCTGGCCCCGAAGTTCGTGGACGCCGGCGTGATCGTCGTCGACAACTCCAGCGCCTTCCGCAAGGACCCGGCGATCCCGCTGGTCGTCTCCGAGGTCAACCCCGACGCCGCGGCTGAGGTCATCGCCGCCGGGCGCGGCATCATCGCCAACCCCAACTGCACCACCATGGCGGCGATGCCGGTCCTGAAGGTGCTGCACGAGGAGGCCGGCCTGGTCCGGCTGATCGTCTCGACCTACCAGGCCGTCTCCGGCTCCGGCATCGCCGGCGTCGACGAGCTGGCCACCCAGGTCGCGGCCGCCGGCGACAAGGCCCGCGAGCTGGCGTACGACGGCGCGTCCGTGGCGTTCCCCGAGCCGGTGAAGTACGCCCGCACCATCGCCTACAACGTGCTGCCGCTCGCGGGCTCGATCGTCGACGACGGCCTCAACGAGACCGACGAGGAGCAGAAGCTCCGTCACGAGTCCCGCAAGATCCTCGGTCTCCCGGACCTGAAGGTCTCCGGCATCTGTGTCCGCGTGCCGGTCTTCACCGGCCACTCGCTGTCGGTGAACGCCGAGTTCGCCTCGCCGCTCTCGGTCGAGCGGGCGCGTGAGCTGCTGGCCGCCGCGCCGGGCGTCGAGCTGTCCGACATCCCGACGCCGCTGCAGGCGGCGGGCCAGGACCCGTCGTACGTCGGGCGCATCCGGCAGGACGAGGGCGTCGAGGACGGTCGCGGACTGGCGATGTTCATCAGCAACGACAACCTGCGCAAGGGTGCGGCGCTGAACACCGTGCAGATCGCGGAGCTGGTCGCAGCCTCGCGCTGAGCCGGACGGCGGTGCGCCAGCAGCCGTTCCCTCTGCGTCCACGCGGTCGGTTGCAGCTCATCGCCCACCCGGCGCGGGGACTACTCGCGCGCGGGCTCGATGACCGCGGTGGTGATCCAGTGGCTGGCGGCGTACGTCGCCATCGCGACCACCGGGATCACCACGAGCATCCACCAGGAGTCGAGCGACTCCACGAGGAACAGCAGCGCGATCACCGCGAGCAGTCCCACGGCCAGGAAGCTGGTGCTGACCGGGTCGGGCACGGTGGACCAGCGCAGCAGCGCGCCGCCGGCCAGCACCGCCAGGACCAGGATCGCCAGGATCATCGGGTAGCCCGCCCCGCCGCACGACGACGTGCCCTGGGCGGCCTCGCAGACCTGCTGTCCACCTGCGGTCAGCAGCACCACCAGCAGGCCAACCAGGAGCCCCGTGGCGAGCGCAGCGGCGAGGCCGGTCACGACGGGGGCGCGGGGCGCCCTCAGGACCTTCGTCGGTGTCAGGGTCTTCGTGGCCCCGGCTGCGGCGGCGCCGTCCGGCTCCACCTCGTCGACGAACAGCGGCGCGGGCTCGACCGGCTCGGGTCCGGGGACGGGCACGGGCTCCGGTCCCGGGACCGGGGCGGGCGCGGGGACCGGGGCGGGTCCGGGGACCGGCTCGGGCAGGGGGACGGGCTCGGGCTCCGGCACCGGGGGCAGCACCTCGGTCGGCTCGGCCGGCGCCGGCTCGATCGCCTCGGTCGGCTGCTCGTCGAAAGTGGGTTCCTCCGGGGGACCGGCCTTCGGCCGGCGCCTGCGTCGGAACAACGAGGGCGGCTCCAGGGACGGCGCGCCCGGGTCGCGGTCGTCGGCTGACATGCGGGCCAGTGTGTCAGACGGCACGTCCCCGGTCCCCCGATCGCGGACG
Organism: Nocardioides sp. W7; assembly: GCF_022919075.1. Classification (NCBI taxonomy): domain Bacteria; kingdom Bacillati; phylum Actinomycetota; class Actinomycetes; order Propionibacteriales; family Nocardioidaceae; genus Nocardioides; species Nocardioides sp. W7. The sequence goes on from NZ_CP095078.1 coordinate 1,289,362, forward strand.
GCCCGCGGTCAGCGGCGGACCATCCGCGCAGCCACCGGGACGACGGTCAGCAGCGGCAGGGCGAGGACGGCGGCGCTCAGGAGGAGGTACGCCGTGAGGTCCACCGGGGGGACCGCCGGGCCGAGCATCCCGAACCCGACGCCGAGCACCGCGGGCAGCACGGCCAAGGTGCCGATCAGCCAGGCCAGTCCTCCGGTGAGGGTGGCCTCGACGACCGCCATCCGGATCAGCTGCGCGCGGGTGGCGCCGGTGCGGCCGTAGAGCCGGAGCTCGTCGCGGCGCCGTACGGTGACCATCACGAGGGTGTTGGCGGCCGCGAGGAACACGAACGCCAGCAGCGCCAGCAGCAGCACGGTGGAGAGCCGCCGTTCGGCGTCGCCGGCCGCGGTGGCGCTCTCGGCGTACGCCGACGGGCTCGTCGGGCGGAGGCCGAGCCCGGCGAGGCCGGTCCGGACGTCGTCGAGTGCTCCGGGGGAGGCCTCGACCAGGAGCGACTCGACCGTCCGCTCCGCACGGTGCTGGTCGAGCGTGGCCGGGCCGACGAGGTAGTCCCCGAAGCCGAGGCCGCGCTCGTAGACGGCGACCACCCGGGGCCGGCTGGTGGTCCCGTCGGCCCAGCGCAGCGGGACGGTGCCGCCGATCCGGAAGCCGGTGTCGAAGGTCGCGTCGCTGCTCACCGCCACGGTGCCCGGTGTGGCCAGGTCGGCCAGCGAGCCCGAGCTGACGTCGGGATCGAGGAGCAGCCCGGTGGACCCGGGGCCGAGGGAGCGCACGGTCGTCGGCTCCCAGGCCAGCGCGTCGATGACGCCGTCCAGGTCCGGGTCGATCCGCACCCGAGCCGGCGCCGCGGCGAGGGCGGTGGTGCCGGCCACCCCGGGCAGGTCAGCGACCGCGTCGGCGGCGTACGGCGGCACCCCGCCGCTCGCGGTGGCGACCAGGTCGGCGTCCAGGCCGTCGACCAGCTGAGCCCGGGTGGCCTCGGCGACGGTGCGGTCGACGGTGGTCTGGGCGGTGCCGGTGGTGAGGGCGAGGGCCAGGGGGACGACGACGATCGAGAGTCGCTGCGAGAACCCGCGGAGGTTGGCGACGCCGAGCCGGCCGGCGGGGCCGAGGAGCCGGTCCCACCGGGCGGCGCCGGCGAAGGCCCGGCCGATCAGCAGCGGGCCGGCGAGCGCGGCGGCGCCCACGAGGAGGAAGGCCGAGGTCGCGGCACCCGCGCTGCCGACCGTGCCCGGGACGAGGAGCGGGCTGAAGGCGGCGGCGAGACCGAGCAGGGCGACGGCGACGGCCGCGCCCCGTCGTACGACGCCGATGGAGCGCGCCTCGACCGTGCTGGTGCGGACGGCCTGGCCGGGTGCGGCGCGCAGCGTCTCCCGGGCGGCGAGCCGGGACGACAGCCAGGCCACGGGCAGCACCAGCGCCGCTGCGCCGAGGACCGGCAGCGGGCTGAGGGTGAGCGAGCCACCGGCCGCGATCGCCCCCGCGTCCCGCAGGAGCGGAGTCAGCAGGCCGGCCAGCAGCACGCCGGCGACGGCGCCGAGCGGTGCCGCGACGAGCCCGACCAGGAGCACCTCGGCGCCGATCAGGGAGCGGAGCTGGGACCGGGTGGCGCCCACGGCGCGCAGCTGCGCGAGCTCGCGGCGGCGGCCGCGCAGGGCGAGGGAGACGGTGGCGGCCACGACCAGCACGACGACGGTGATCACGGTGCCGGAGAACGAGCCCGCCAGCAGCAGGAGCAGTCCGCCGTCCGCGGCGGCGTCGTCGCCGCTGGTTCGGAGACCGGACTCGGCGAGCGCACCGGCGACGGCGAGCAGCAGCCCCGCCAGGGCGAGCACCAGGGCGGTGCCGGTGAGGCCGGCGCGGTGCGCCCAGGCGCTGCGGCGGGCGAGGGTCCAGGTGCTGCTCATCGCACTCACCGGCCCAGTCCGAGCATCCGCGCGGCGACCTGCTCGGCGGTGGGCTGGTCGAGCTGGTCGACCAGCAGCCCGTCGGCGAGGAACAGCACCCGGTCGGCCGCGGCGGCGACCTGCGGGTCGTGGGTGACGACCACGACGGTCTGGCCGAGCGCGCGAGCGGTGGAGCGGAGTACGTCGAGGACCACGGCGGCGGTGCGCGAGTCCAGGGCGCCGGTCGGCTCGTCGGCGAAGACGACGTCCGGCCGGGTGAAGAGCGCGCGGGCGATCGCGACCCGCTGGGCCTGGCCGCCGGACAGCTCGCCCGGCAGCCGACGCTCCAGGCCGGTCAGCCCGACCGTCCCGACCAGCTCGGCGAGCCAGGCGGCGTCCGGCTCGCGGCCGGCGAGGACCACCGGGAGGGTGATGTTGTCGGCGACCGAGAGGTGGTCGACCAGGTTGTAGGCCTGGAAGACGAAGCCCACGTGGTCGCGCCGGAATCGGGTCAGCGCGTCCGCGGACATCCTGCTGATGTCGTACTCGCCCACGACGACCTGGCCGCCGGTCGGCACGTCGAGCCCGGCCGCGCAGCTGAGCAGCGTGGACTTGCCCGAGCCCGACGGACCCATGACGGCGGTGAACGATCCGCTCGTCAGGGTGAGCGAGACGCCCCGCAGCGCGGGGACCGGCTCGGTGCGGTGCGGGTAGGACTTGTGGAGGTCGACGAGGCGTACGACGGTGCGTGTCGCGGCGTCGACGGGCGAGGTCTGATGCTGGATCGTCATGCCCACCACGCTAGGAATCCGGACCCCTCGCCCACGAGCCGCGCAGGGATGAGATCGCGGGTTGCATCCTTCGATGCAACGACCCCGACGAAACCCTCGGTCCGGCTCAGTCGGGGAGGTCGACGACCCGGTTCTGGTAGGCCCAGACCGCGGCCTGGAGGCGCGAGCGCACCCCGAGCTTGGGCATCATCCGGGCGAGGTGGGACTTCACGGTCGACACCTCCAGGGTCAGCTCGTCGGCGATCTCGTCGTTCGACATGCCCTGGGCCAGCAGCAGCAGGATGTCGAGCTCGCGGGGGGTGAGTAGGTCGGAGGGGCGCGCCGCCACCGCCGGCCGGGTGCCGCGGCGGGTGACGACCTCGCGCAGCACCCGCTTGGTCAGGGAGGTGTCGATCGTCCCGTTCCCCGCGGCGACGGAGCGCACGGCGGCGACCAGCTCCTCCGGCTCGGCGTCCTTCAGCAGGAAGCCCGACGCGCCCGCCTCGAGCGCGCCGAAGAGGTACTCGTCGATGTCGAAGGTCGTGAGGACCAGTACCGCGATCGGGTCCTCGACGCCCGGGCCGCTGAGCTCCCGGGTCGCCGAGATGCCGTCCAGGCCCGGCATCCGGATGTCGGTGCACACCACGTCGACGCGGTGCGCCCGGGCGGCGTCGACGGCAGCTCGTCCGTCCGCCACCGCCGCGACGACCTCGATGTCGGGCGCCGCGTCGAGCAGCGTGGTCAGGCCGGCCCGCACCAGCGGCTGGTCGTCGGCGACCACCACCCGGATCACGACGCCGGCTCCGCTCCGGCCCGGGGGACGCGCAGCCGCACCCGCCAGCCGCCGTCGGGGGCAGGGCCCACGTCCAGCCGGCTTCCGGTCAGCTCGGCCCGTTCGCGCATCCCCACGAGCCCGAGTCCACCACGCAGGCCGGGGTCGGACGGCTGCGGGGCCGGGTCGTTGCGCACCGTGACGACCAGGGCGGCGGAGTCGCGGTCGTCGATCTCGACCTCGCAGCGGGCTCCGGGGGCGTGCCGCCCGGCGTTGGCGAGCGCCTCCTGGACCATCCGGTACGCCGCCAGCTGGGCCAGCGGGCCGATCCCCGCGCCCTGCGTCCGCCCGTCGCCCGGACCCAGCACGGTCAGCCCGACGTCCTGGCCCGCTGCAGCGACTCCGGCGACCAGACCCGGGATGCCGGCCAGCGTCTCCGTCCGGACTCCGGCGGCGGCCGCGGTCTCGTCGTGGTCACGCAGCAGGCCGACCAGGCTGCGCAGGTCGCGCAGGACCGCCGTGCTCTGGCGTCGTACCTCGCCGACGGCGGCCTTCGCGGCCGCCGGATCGGTGTCGATCTGAGTGGCGATGGCGGCGCTCATCACCGCGATCCCGGTCAGGTGGTGCGCCGCGATGTCGTGGAGCTCGCGGGCCATGGCGGTGCGCTCCCGGGCGACCGCGGCCTGGACCAGGGCCTCCTGCTCCCGCGCCAGCGCGAGCAGCCGGTCCGCGCCCGCCGTGCGTGCCTCCCGACGGGCCACGACCAGCGCCGCGACCAGCAGCGGTGCGCCGATCAGGCTGACCACCTGCAGCAGCGCCGTGGCCACCGCCTCGCCGGCAGGGACGTCGTCGCGCAGCCCCGCGGCGAGGTGTCCACCGGCGATCAGGGCGCCGATCAGCGTCAGCAGCGGCCAGACGCGGGCCGGGGCCCGGAGCGTCGCCAGGGTGTAGACGGCGACGAGCAGCGGCAGGGAGGTGAGACCCAGGACCGGCCCCATCCCGATCGCGGCGCCGACCGGCACCGCGGCCGCCACCACGACGGCGACGACCTCGGGATGCGTGCGGCGCCACACCAGCGCGGCCGACTGCGCGACCAGCAGCACGAGCACCGCCCACCAGGCGCCGCCACCGGCGTCCGGAGCTCCGTCCGTGGCCGCCGGATCCGCCTGCTCCAGCACCGGCAGCAGGAGCAGGATCCCGGCCGCGACGATCGCGCAGCCGCCGGCCAGGAGCACGTCGACGCGGGTCGCTCGTGCCAGGTGCGCCGCCATGGGCGCAGCGTACGGGGATCGTCGCACCGGGTCGGCTGACAGGCTGCGAGCCGGTCGCCGCTGCTCGTCCGCCGACCCGTCCCTCGCCGGACCGGGCCACCCGCGTTCCTCAGGGCTTCGCGAGAAGGTCCCAGGCGACTCCGACGTCGAACCCCGCACACAGAGCGGGGTACCAACGGGGGATGAGCGAACCACCGCCGGGGTCGTGGATGAGGTCGAAGGCGGCATGGGCCAGCCAACCCCCTGCCGCGACCTGGTTGGCACGGTCGCGACGAACGGCCAGCGCGGCCACGAACCCCATGGCGGCCACGCCGCCCGCTTCTCTCAGGATCGCCCGCTTGTCCGGGACTGCTGTGCGGGCCAGGGGGTAGACCAGCGCGACCGGAACCAGCGACAGCGACAGGACCCTCAGGCGTGCTGCGGGCGCGAGTCCGCGCACGGCGACAGCGGTCAGCCGACCGCACCCGACTCCGACGGCTACGGCCACCGGAGTCGAGAGGGGACTGGTGGGGGGCTCGCTCACCGAAGATCCTCCCCAGTCACCCTGTGAGGGCCGGTGGCGCGATCGCCCAACTCCCGCAGAGCCCAGACGCCCGCCGCGACGAACGGGACGGGGACCAACGCGGCCGCGAGGCCTCGCCGGACGCCGACCGCGCGCACGGAGCCCACCCCGAGGACCACGTCGCGGACTCCGACCGTGCGGACGAGAAGGGCGAACGACGGGTCGTCGGTGCGTGTCCGCAACCGAGGAGCGGCGATCAGGCTCGGCCCGACAGCCTGCCGAACCAGCTCGAACGCTCTGATCCGGGAGATCTGCATCCACCGGACCCTAGAAGTGGGGATGAGTCGTTGTCGAGGTCACCGCCCGCGCTCTCGACCCGCCGTGCCGACCGGTCAGCACCCGAAATGAGCAACACCCGGACCCACGTTTCCGTGGATCCGGGTGTTCACGATGTCCGGAGACATCATCTGGTCGGGCTGACAGGATTTGAACCTGCGGCCTCTTCGTCCCGAACGAAGCGCGCTACCAAGCTGCGCCACAGCCCGATCCATGAGCACCGGCCGGGGCCGGGCTCACAAGCACGGGAGCATACCGGAGCGGACCGGCCTGCTCGAAATCGGGCGGCCCCCGGTCAGCCTCGCGGGACGAGGGTGAGCAGGGTGGCCTCGGGGCGGCAGGCGACCCGGATCCGGGCGTAGGGGCTGGTGCCGAGCCCGGCCGAGACGTGCAGCCACGACGAGCCGGGATCGCCGGGCCGGGAGGCGGCCGGGTGGCGGTGCAGGCCGCGGGCGCGGGCCGGCTCCAGGTCGCAGTTCGTGGTGAGCGCCCGGCCGCCCGGCAGGCACACCTGGCCGCCGTGGGTGTGGCCGGCGAGCACGGCCTCGTACCCGTCGGCGGCGTACTGGTCCAGCACCCGGAGGTACGGCGCGTGCGCGACCCCGAGCCGCAGGTCGGCCGTGGGGTCGGCCGGGCCGGCGACCTCGTCGAGCCGGTCGTACTCCAGGTGCGGATCGTCGACGCCGGCGAAGGCGATGGTGGTCTCGCCAACCTGCAGGCGGGCCCGGGTGTTGGTGAGGTCGGTCCAGCCCCGGTCGGCGAAGGTCGACCGCAGCTCGCGCCACGGCAGCTCGGGCACCTCGGTGTGCCGCTTGCCGGTGTCGGGGAGCAGGTAGAGGAACGGATTGCGGAAGGACGGCTCGAAGTAGTCGTTGCTGCCCATCACGAACACGCCGGGCACGTCGAGCAGCGGCCCGAGAGCGTCCCGGACGGCGGGCACCGCGTCGCGGTGGGCCAGGTTGTCGCCGGTGTCGACGACCAGGTCGGGGCGCAGCACCGAGAGCCCGGCCAGCCACTCCAGCTTGCGGGTCTGGCCGGGGGTGACGTGCAGGTCGGAGAGGTGCAGCATCCGCAGCGGCCGCTGCCCGGCGGGCAGCACGGGCACCTCGACCCGGCGCAGCACGTAGCGCCGGGCCTCCGTGGCGGCGTACGCCGTGAGCCCGGCGCCCGCGAGCGCGCCCGCGCCCAGCAGGCGGGGAAGAACTCGGGTGAGGGGCACGTGGCAAGGCTGCCACAATGGCCCGCATGAGCTCCCTGAAGGACCGACTCCGCGCCGACCTCACCACCGCCATCAAGGGCCGGGACGAGGTGCGCTCCTCGACGCTGCGGATGGTGCTGACCGCGCTCACCAACGCCGAGGTCGCCGGCAAGGAGGCCCGAGAGCTCAGCGACGACGACGTGATCGGCGTGCTGTCCTCCGAGGCGAAGAAGCGCCGCGAAGCCGCGGTCGCCTTCGACGACGGCAACCGCCCGGAGATGGCGGCCAAGGAGCGGGCCGAGGCCGTGGTGCTCGCCGACTACCTGCCGCAGCAGCTCAGCGTCGAGGAGATCTCCGCGATCGTCACGGCGGCGGTCGAGAAGGTCGGTGCCGCCGGCGAGGGCATGAAGGCGATGGGCAAGGTGATGGGCATCGTCCAGCCCCAGGTCAAGGGCAAGGCGGACGGTGCGGCCGTCGCCGCGGAGGTACGCCGCCAGCTCGGCTGACGGTTCGCCGACCCGGCCGGCGCGATCGCTCCGGGTCAGCTGGCCAGGAGAACGACGCCGGTGGGCAGGAGGAAGCCGACCAGCGCGACCACCCACAGGTGCAGCCGGAATCCGATGAGCCACCGCTGCAGGCCGACGTTGACCGACGAGAACAGCACCCCGAGCGCGACGGGCCCCAGGAACTGCCAGGACTCGCGGTTCTTGGCGTACTCGTAGCCAGCAGGACCGAGCAGGGCGTTGTCGACGAAGCTGACCGCGGTCACGACGAGAAACCCGCTGAGGTAGCCGAGCGCGACGTTGACCACGCCGGTGACGAGCACGGACCACACCGTCCGCGACCGCGAGCGGTCGTGCGCTACCGGCGTGGCCTCAGCCATGGCCGAGGACCGTCGTGGCCGGGGGGCGCGGGTCAGCGCCCGCCGCGCCCACCACCGCCGCCTCGGCCACCGCGACCTCCGCGGTCGTTGTCGTCGTTGCCCCGGCCCCCGCGGCCACCACCCTGCCGGGGCGGCGGCGCGGGCGCGGTGACGCCGACACCCTTGACGCCCGAGGGGTAGACGAACTCCGCGTTGTCGAAGAGATCGAGCGCCGCGCGCATCGCGCTGCCCCAGATCGGCGCGGCGAACCCGGATCCGGAGGCGCCATAGATCGTGGTCGGGCCGATGTTCACGCCTTCCAGGCTGGACGGGGTGCCCTGCTGGTTGGCGCCGGCGATCATCGCCGCCGCCGCCATGGTCGGGGTGTAGCCGGCGAACCACACGGAGTTGCCGCCGTTGGTCGTACCGGTCTTGCCGGCGGCGTCGCGGCCGAGGCTCTGGGCGGAGGCGAACCCGCCGTCGATGACGCCGCGCAGGATGTCGCTGACCGCGTCGGCGGTGCTCTCCTGCAGGACCTGGGTGCAGGTCGGGTCGTACGTCTTGAGCACGTTGCCCTTGCTGTCCTCGATCGAGGTCACCGGCCGGGCGTCGCAGTGCTTGCCGCGGGCGGCGAAGGTGGCGTACGCCTCGGCCATCTCCAGCGGGCTCACGTCGGCGGTGCCGAGGGTGAAGTTGGGGATCCGCTCGGCGCCGTTGCCCCGCGAGTCGCCCGTGGGGTTGTCGAGGTCGAGCCCCATCTTCTTGGCCAGCTTGAACGGCTCGCAGATGCCGGTCTCCTTCTCCAGGCCGAGGAAGAAGGTGTTCACCGACAGGCGGGTGCCGTTGTACATGTTGGCGGTGATGCTGCCGGTGGTGGAGTTGGGGACCGTGAACTGGCCGTAGCCGTACGGCTCGCCGTCACAGTCCTCGTAGTCCTCCTCCTGGAACGTGCCCGGGTCGGGGGAGTTGATCGCCTTGGAGAGCGGGATGCCGTCCTCGATGGCCTGGGCCAGCACGAACACCTTGAACGTCGAGCCGCCCTGGAAGCCCTTGGCGGCGCCGTACTTCGCGTTGACGGCGTAGTTGATGAACGTCTGGCCGGCCTTCTTGTCGCGGCCCATCGGGCGGGACTGGGCGATCGCGCGGACCTCGCCGGTGCCGGGCTCGACCATGGCCAGGCCGCCGATCGCCTGGGCCTCGGGGTAGACGCGGTCCTGGACCGCGGCGTCGGCGCCGTCCTGGAACCGCTGGTCCAGCGTCGTCTTGATCGTCAGGCCGCCGGACCTGAGCTTCTTCTCGCGTTCGGCGCGGGTCTCGCCGAGGGACTTGTCGCGCAGGAGGTACTTCAGGACGTAGTCGCAGAAGAACGGCGCCGAGGCGGAGGTGCAGCCGTTGTTGGCCGGCTGCACGCGTAGGCCGAGGGCGCGCTGCTTGACCCGGTCGGCCCGCTCGGCGGGGATGACGTTGAGCTGGGCCATCCGGTCCAGGACCACGTTGCGGCGACTCAGGGCCCGGTCGGGGTTGTCGGTCGGGTCGAGGGCGTCCGGGCTCTGCACCAGGCCCGCCAGCATCGCGGACTGACGGAGGTCGAGCTTGCGGGCATTGACGTTGAAGTAGTGCTTGGCCGCGGCCTGGATGCCGTAGGCGCCGTCGCCGAAGTAGGCGATGTTGAGGTAGCGCTCCAGGATCCAGTCCTTGCTGTGCTCCTCCTCCATCGCGATGGCGTAGCGCAGCTCCCGCAGCTTGCGGGCGTAGTCGGTGGCGGTCGCCTCGCGGCGCTCCTCGTCGGTGCTCGCCTGGGTCACCAGCGTCTGCTTGACCAGCTGCTGGGTGAGCGACGAGCCGCCCTGCACCGACGCGCCGTCGTTGGCCGCGTTGGTCAGGAAGGCGCGCAGCGTGCCCTTGAGGTCGAGGGCGCCGTGCTCGTAGAAGCGGTAGTCCTCGATCGCGACGATCGCCTTGACCATGGTGCGCGAGATCTGGTCGAGCGAGACCTCGACCCGGTTCTGGTCGTAGATCGTCGCCATCACCTGGCCCTGGCGGTCCAGGATCTGGGTGCGCTGGGGGAGGACCCCCGTGTCGAGCTCCTCCGGCAGGTCGGAGATCGCCTCGGACGCGTTGCGGGCGCCCACGCCCACCACCCCGGCGAACGGGATCGCCAGACCGGCGACGATGACGCCCAGGACGGCCGAGACCGCCAGCATCACGGCGACGTGCGAGAGCACCCGGCTCGCGGTCAGGCGCTCCCCGCGCGGGGCGGGCGTCGGCGAGGACGGCGGGCGGGAGGACTGCGGCATGGCTCCCAGGGTACGGGAGCGCGGGGACAGCCCCGGCTTCCCCGAACGCGGCCCCGATCCGGGCCAGACGCACCCCGGAGGACGACCCCGCGTGCTGCCCGAGTCGGGCATAGTCCGAAATGACTAGTTAGTTCGGACTAGTGAATCTGGGCCCTTTGTGTCTGTCTGTCCTCCCGGCGGGTCTTTACCTTTAGGCCCGAGGGACTCCGGGAACACGCGTCATGGGGACGCGATCCGTCTCGGACGATGTGGGGACATCAAACATGTGGGTTGAGGACTGGACGCCGCGCGCCGCCTGCCGGACGGCTTCGCCGGACCAGCTGTTCGTGCGAGGCGCCGAGCAGAACAAGGCCAAGCAGCTGTGCTCGGGTTGCCCGGTGCGCACCGAGTGCCTGGCCGAGGCGCTCGACAACCAGATCGAGTGGGGCGTCTGGGGTGGCATGACGGAGCGGGAGCGCCGCGCGCTGCTGCGCCGCCGCCCGAACGCCTCGTGGCGCTCGATGCTGGAGACCGCGCGGGAGCAGGGCGACCAGCCCGCCGCCGCGCCCGTCATCCACGTCTGATCGGGAGGGCTCGCCCGCCGGGCGTCAGCCCTTGGCGAGCAGCGCCCCGACCCGCCGCAGGCCCTTGAGGTCGTGCACGTCGGTCGGCAGGGCCGGCACCACGGCCGTCGCGACGTACGGGTGCGCCGCGGCGAAGCGGTCCCGCAGGGTCGCCTCGCGCTCGGTGGTCCGGACCCGGTCGGCGTGCAGCCGGAGCAGTCCGGCCGTCAGCGACGTCGGGTTGCGCTTGCGCAGCCGGGCCGCCGCGGCCATCGCCTCGTCCGCCGACAGGCGACCGCGCGGCGCCGGGCTCGCCCGGTTGACGACCAGGCCGGCGAGCGGCATCCGGTCCTCACCGAGCCGCTCCACGAAGTACGCCGCCTCGCGCAGCGCGTCCGGCTCGGGCGCGGCGACGACGAGGAACGCCGTACCGTCGGCCTGGAGCAGCGCGTAGGTCTTCTGCGCCCGGGCCCGGAAGCCGCCGAAGACGGTGTCGAGGGCGGCGACGAAGGTCTGTACGTCGCGCAGCACCTGGCCGCCGAGGATCTTGGTCAGGGCGTTGGTGATGATCGCGAAGCCGGCGCTCATCAGCCGGGCCGGGCCCTTCGCCGGCGTGAGCATCAGCCGGATGAACCGGCCGTCGAGGAAGCTGGAGAGCCGCTCGGGCGCGTCCAGGAAGTCCAGTGCGGAGCGCGACGGCGGGGTGTCGACGACGATCAGGTCGTAGCTCCCGTCGCGTCGGGCATCGGCGTGGAGCTGGCCGAGCTTCTCCATCGCCATGTACTCCTGGGTGCCGGCGAACGAGCTCGACAGGGCGATGTAGAAGGGGTTCGCCAGGATCTGCTCCGCCTTCTCCGGGCTGGCCTGGCCCTCGACCACCTCGTCGAAGGTGCGCTTCATGTCGAGCATCATCGCGTCCAGGCTGCCGCCGGCGGCCGGGTCGACGCCGGTCACCGGCCGGGGGGTGTTGTCGAGCTGCTGGATGCCCATCGCCTGGGCCAGCCGGCGCGCGGGGTCGATGGTCAGCACCACGACCTTGCGGCCGCGCTCGGCCGCTCGGAGCGCGAGCGCCGCGGACGTCGTGGTCTTGCCGACCCCGCCCGAGCCGCAGCACACGATGATCCCGGTCGAGGCGTCGTCGAGGAGCGCGTCCACGTCGAGCGTCGGGGCCGCGCCGGGGTGGGCGGCGAGCGGGCCGACCCGCGGTCGGGAGGCGCGGGCGGCCATCAGGCCATGCCCTGTTCGCGCAGGCGGGCGGCGAGGTCGTAGAGGCCGCCGAGGTCGATGCCGCCCGCCAGCAGGGGCAGCTCGTACGCCGGCGCGTCCAGCTCGGCCACCACGGCCCGCTGGGCGTCCTCCAGAGCGCGACGCTCGGCGTGGTCGCGGGCCTCGGCCGCCAGCCCGTCGACCAGCGTCTTGGTGGCCTCGACCCCGGCGGCCACCAGGTCCTCGCGGACCATCTCCTTGTCCAGGCCGGCGGAGCGGGTGGCGACCAGGTCGGCCTCGGCGATGTCGCGCGGGCGGACCCGGTTGACGACCACCCCGCCGACCGGAAGCCCGTTCGAGCGGAGCTCGGAGATGCCGTCGACGGTCTCCTGGACCGGCATCTCCTCCAGGACCGTGACCAGGTGGACCGCGGTCCGCGGCGAGCGGAACAGCGTCATCATCGTGTCGGACTGGCTCTTGATCGGGCCGACCTTGGCCAGCCCGGCCAGCTCGCCGCTGACGTTGAGGAACTGCGAGATCCGCCCGGTCGGCGGGGCGTCGAGCACGACGGCGTCGTACTGCATGGCGCCCTTGTTGCGGCTGTTGCGCTGCACCGCCTCGAAGACCTTGCCGGTGAGCAGCACGTCGCGCACCCCGGGGGCGATCGTGGTGGCGAACTCGATCACGCCGAACCGGTCCAGTGCGCGGCCGGCGCGGCCGAGCTTGTAGTACATGGCGAGGTACTCCAGCAGGGCCGACTCCGGGTCGATGTGCAGCGCGTGCACGACGCCGGCGTGCTGGTCGCCGTCCTCGCTGGGCAGGCCGGTGGCGATCCGGCGCTCGGCGTACGGGAGCGGGTCGACGTCGAACATCCGGGCGATGCCTTGGCGGCCCTCGACCTCGCAGAGGAGCACGTTGCGACCGTGCGAGGCCAGCGCCAGTGCGAGGGCCGCCGCGACCGTCGACTTGCCGGTGCCGCCCTTGCCCGTGACGACGTGCAGGCGCACCTTCGCCCACGCCGCGTCCGTCATGGCGAGAAGATTAGCCAGATCGGGGCGCGGACTAACGCGTCGCCAGGACGCGGCCGAGCTCGTGGGCCTCGCGGAGCAGCAGCGAGCCGAGCTCGGGACGACGCTCGCCGGAGAAGCGGTGGGCGACTCCGGTGAGGCTGAGGGCCCACCGCGGCAGCCCGTCACCGTCGAAGACCGCAGCCCCCATGCCCCAGCTGCCCTCGACGACCAGGCCGGGGTTGACGGCGTACCCGTGCTCGCGGGTGCGCGCGACGTGGGCGCGCACCTCCGCGGCGGCGTGCCGGGGGCCGAACTCCGGGACCAGGTCGGTGTGCGCGAGGTAGGCGTCGACCTCGCGGTCGCTCAGGTGGCCGAGCACGACCATGCCCGCCGAGGCGACGCCCAGCGGGAACCGGACGCCCGCCGACAGGACGTGGCTGCGGATCGGGAAGCTGCCGTCCTCGCGGAGCAGGCAGATCGTCTCGTCGCCGCGGCGCGCGGAGAAGAACGCGCTCTCGCCGGTCACCTGCGCGAGCCGGCGGACGAACGGCTGGGCCAGCGCGGTGACGTCGTACCGGGGCGCGGCGGTGGTGCCGAGGAAGAACAGCTCCGGGCCGAGCAGCCAGCGACCGGACGCGGGGTCGCGGTCGACGAGGCCCTGGGCGTGCAGCGAGGTCAGCAGCCGGTGCCCGGTCGGTCGGGGCAGGCCGGCCGACCGGGCGACGTCGGATGTCGTCGCGCCGTTCGGCTCGTGGGCGGAGACGGCGCGCAGGATCGAGCCGACCCGGCCGACGACGTCCGCAGGGGTGTTCACTCAGTGAACGCTAGCGCGGATCGCCTCTCACGTGCCGACTGATCGACGTCTGCTGGATGGTCGGTCGTTGACGAGACCGGGACCGGCTGGCTGTGATGGGGGGCATGGACAAGGTCGTGGGTACGGCGGCGCAGGCCGTCGCGGACATCCCCGACGGGGCGACGATCTCCGTCGGTGGGTTCGGTTTGTGCGGGATCCCGTCGGTGCTGATCGCGGCGCTGCTGGAGGCCGGCACCAAGGAGCTCCAGGCGGTGTCGAACAACGCCGGCGTGGACGGCTGGGGGCTCGGGCTGCTGCTGGAGTCCGGCCGGCTGAGGCGGATGGTGGCGTCGTACGTCGGGGAGAACAAGGAGTTCGCGCGGCAGTACCTCGCCGGCGAGCTCGAGGTCGAGCTGACCCCGCAGGGCACGCTCGCGGAGCGGATGCGGGCCGGTGGGTCGGGCATCCCGGCGTTCTTCACCGCGACCGGCGTCGGCACCCAGGTCGCCGAGGGTGGCCTGCCGTGGCGGTACGACGACGCCGGCAACGTGGTCGTCTCCTCGCCGGCCAAGCAGACCCAGGTCTTCGAGACCCCCGAGGGGCCGAAAGAGTTCGTGCTCGAGCACGCGATCGTGGCCGACTTCGGGCTGGTCCGAGCCTGGAAGGGCGACCGGCACGGCAACCTGGTCTTCCGCGACTCCGCTCGGAACTTCAACCCGCTGGCCGCGATGTGCGGGCGGGTGACGATCGCGGAGGTCGAGGAGCTGGTCGAGCCCGGCGAGATCGACCCCAACAACGTGCACACCCCCGGCGTGTTCGTGCACCGGGTGGTCGAGCTGACGGCTGAGCAGGCGGCGGACAAGCGGATCGAGAAGCGCACCACCCGGGGGGCTCCGCCCTCCGTGGACCCCCCGAACAGCGCTGCGGCGGGGAGTGATCTCTGATGGGCTGGACGCGCGAGGAGATGGCCGCGCGGGCGGCCGCCGAGCTGAGCGACGGGTCGTACGTCAACCTCGGGATCGGGCTGCCGACCCTGGTGCCGAACTACGTCGCCGACGGCGTCGAGCTGGTGCTGCAGTCGGAGAACGGCGTGCTCGGCACCGGGGCGTACCCCTTCGACGGCGACGAGGACCCCGATCTGATCAACGCCGGCAAGGAGACCGTGACCCTGCGGCCGGGCGCCTCAATCTTCGACTCGGCGACGTCGTTCGGGATGATCCGCGGCGGCAAGATCGACGCCGCGATCCTGGGCGCGATGCAGGTCTCGGCCACCGGTGACATCGCGAACTGGATGATCCCCGGGAAGATGGTCAAGGGCATGGGCGGCGCGATGGACCTGGTCCACGGCGCCAAGCGGGTGATCGTGCTGATGGAGCACGTCGCCAAGGACGGGTCGTACAAGATCGTCGAGGAGTGCTCGCTGCCCTACACCGGCCGCGGCGTCGTCCAGCGGATCATCACCGACCTGTGCGTGATCGACGTGACCGCCGCCGGCCTCCGCCTGGTCGAGCTCGCCCCGGGGGTCACCGAGGACGAGGTCCGGGAGAAGACCGAGCCGGCGCTGGTCTGAGCGGACAGTCCCTGATGCCCGCCACGGGCGTGCGAAACGTCAGGGACTGTCGGTCGGGCTCCGGGGTTCGATGTCACAGCGCGGGCGGCTGTCTCGTCCTTCGGGTATGAGCGCATCCACGATCACGTCCGCCGCAGCTTCATCACGGTATGCAGGCGAACCCGCACTCCCCGTGCCGGGTACGCCGTGGGAAGTGCAGACTGCCCTGCATACCGTGATGAAGCCGCAGGCCCCCCGCCCCGCCCCGACCCACCCGGAGGCCGTCCGATGAAGATCGCCGTCGCCGGAGCCACCGGGGTCGTCGGCCACCACGTCGTCGAGGTGGCCCGGGCACGAGGCCACCAGGTCGTCGAGCTGGCCCGCTCGCTCGGCGTCGACCTGACCACCGGGGCGGGGCTCGCGGAGCGGCTGGACGGCGTGGACGCCGTCGTCGACGTGACCAGCGTGCCGACGCTCAAGCGGGAGGAGGCCGAGGCCTTCTTCGGTGCCGTCACCCGCACGCTGCTGGCCGGCGAGGAGCGGGCCGGGGTCGGCCACCACGTCGCGCTCTCGATCGTGGGGGTCGACGACGTACCGTCCGGCTACTACCGCGGCAAGCAGCTCCAGGAGCGCCTGGTCCGCGAGGCCCCGGTCGGGTGGAGCATCCTGCGGGCCACCCAGTTCCACGAGTTCGCCGAGCAGGCGCTCGGATTCATGCGCCTGGGCCCGCTCTCGCTGGTGCCCGGGATGCTCAGCCAGCCGATCGCCGCCGTCGAGGTGGCCGAGGCGCTGGTCGACCTCGCCGAGGCCGGTCCTTCGGGCCGGGTCCCCGACCTCGCCGGTCCGGACAGGCTGTCGATGGTCACCCTCGCGCGGCGCGTCTCGAAGGCCCGGGGCCTGGGCCGCCGCGTCGTCGGGCTCCCCGTGCCCGGGGCCGCCGGACGCGCGATGCGCGGCGGCTCGCTGTGCCCGGACACCGACGGCCCGCGCGGCCGGATCACCTTCGAGGAGTGGCTGGCGTCGTGAGCGACCGCCTCGCCGAGGAGTACGACGCCGCGCGGCCGCGGCTGGTCCGGGTCGCCTACGCGATCCTCGGCAGTCACGCCGAGGCCGAGGACGTGGTGGCCGACTGCTGGCTGCGCCTGGTCGAGGCGGACCGCCGGGACCCGGTCCGCGACGTGCTCGGCTGGTCGACGGTCGCGGTCTCCCGCGCGGCGCTGGACGTGCTCCGCTCGGCCCGCCTCCGGCGGGAGAGGTACGTCGGCCCGTGGCTCCCCGAGCCTGTCGTGACTCCTGCCGTCGCGGCCGCCGGCGACCCCGCCGAGCGGGTCACCCTCGACGAGTCGGTGCGCTACGCGCTGCTCGTGGTCCTCGAGCAGCTCAGCCCGGCGGAGCGGACGGCGTGGGTGCTGCACGACCTGTTCGGGATGGCGTTCCCGGAGGTCGCCGCGGCGGTCGGGCGCAGCCCCGCCGCGGTCCGGCAGCTGGCCAGCCGCGCGCGCCGCCATGTCGCGGAGCGGACCCCGCGGGTCGACGTCGACCGGTCCGCGCACGACCGGGTCGCCGCGGCCTTCGCGGTCGCCGCAGCCGGGGGAGACCTGGCCGCTCTGGTGCGGACCCTCGATCCCGAGGTGGTGCTCACCGGCGACGGGGGCGGGGTCGTCAACGCGGCCCGGCGCCCGGTGCTCGGCCCGGATCGGGTCGCCCGCTTCGTGCTGGGCACGCTGCGTCGTACCGCCGCGGGCACCGGCAGGTCGGTGGTCGTCGAGGTCAACGGCGCGACCGGCTTCGCCGTGGTCGAGGAGGACGGGCACGTCTCGACGGTCCTCTCGCTGACCGTCGATGACGACCGGGTCACCCGCGTCGACATCGTGCGGGCACCCGACAAGCTCGCCGGGATCGCGCTTGGAGCGTCCTCCTAGCGGGCAGGGAGTCTGCGTCCGGGCCGACGGGGCCCGTCTGCCGAGGAGTCCCACGTTGCGCCTGCCCGCTCTCGTCCTGTCCGTCGTCGCCGTCACCGCCGCCACCCTGGTCGCGACCCCCGCCTCCGCGGCCGTGGTGGTGGACTGCTCGACCGGCCCGGTGACCGTCCGGGGCACCGACGAGGTCTACACGCTGACCGGCGCCTGCTCGAAGGTCACCGTCCGCGGCAGCGGACTCAAGGTCTCGCTGACGTCGGCGACCGCGCTGACCCTGCGCTCCAGCGACACCGTGGTCCGCGCCGACCGGGCCGGCACCGTGCGGGTCATCGGGGCCGGCAACCGGCTGACGGCGCAGCGCGCGACGTCGCTGACGGTGCGGGGCTCGACCAACCGGACGACGTTCGAGCGGCTGCGGAAGGTCACCGTCCGAGGCGCCGGCAACCGGGTCGTGGTGCGCCGGGGGCGGACCGAGGTCCGGGTCGTCGGCGCGGCCAACATCGTCCGCGTGGCCAAGCGCCGGTAGTCACCCGCGGCCGGTCACGCGGGCCGGTCACACGGGGCCGGTCACGCCATCCGGGTCCGCGCCGCGGCGAGGGTCCCGAGGACGGCGAACGCGGCGGCGAGCACGAAGACCGGGACGAACGGGTCGGCTCCGGCACGGGTGGCCGTGGCGTAGACGATGCCGGACGCCGAGAGCGCGAAGGCACCGCCGAGCGAATCGGCGATCGAGAGGGCCGAGGAGTTGAAGCCGCGGTCGGTGGCCGACGAGGCCGCCAGCATCGCGACCCCGGTCCGCGGGTAGCCGAAGCCCATGCCCGCACCGGCGACGACGTACGACGCCACGGCGAGCGCGGGATGCAGGTCGGCGGCCACCACGAGCGCGAGTACGACGATCCCGCCGAGCACCAGGGCGGTGCCCCAGACCATCGCGGCGGTGTCCGAGACCCGCGCGCCGAGCCGGGACTGGACCTGGCTGGCCGCGGCCCAGACGACGCCGACGATGGTCAGGGCGATGCCGGCCTGCCCCGGGCTCTGGCCCCACTGCTCCTGGAGCACGAAGACGATGTAGGCCTCCGCGCAGAAGAAGGAGGCGCTGAGCATGCCCCGGGTGGCGACGACGGCGGGCAGGCCGCGGGCCCCGAGCAGGGCACCCGTCGGGAGCAGCCGGCGCAGCGCCACGACGGTCACCACGAAGGCCGCCGCGGCCAGGGCGAGGAGCGCCCCGCGCCTCGACCCGAGCAGCTCGAAGCCGAGCACGGCGCCGGCCGCCGCGACCGCCCACAGCAGGCGGCCGGCCGGGAACGGGGTGTCGGCGACGGTGACCGGCGCCCGGCGCAGCGCGGGGGCGACCAGGCCCGCGGCGATCGCCACGAGCGCCACCACGCCGAGGAAGACCCAGCGCCAGCCGACGGAGTGGGCCACGAACGCGGCCAGTGCGGGACCGAACAGCGAGGGCAGCACCCAGGCCGCGGCGAAGCTCGCGAACACCGCCGGCTGCAGCGCGGCCGGGAACACCAGCCCGACCAGCACGTAGAGGCACACCGTGACCGCGCCGCCGCCGAGGCCCTGCAGCACCCGGCCGGCGACCAGCGCCTCCATCGTCGGCGCGGTCCCGCAGACGACCAGTCCGAGCGAGAACAGCACCAGCGCCACGCCCAGCGGCAGTGCCGGCCCGCGTCGGTCGCTCCAGCCGCCGGCGGCCACCATGCCGACGACGCCGCTGGCGAGCGGGGCGGCGAACGACAGCGCGTACAGCCCGACCCCGTCGAGCCGGTCGGCGACCGTCGGCATCACCGTCGTCACCGCGGTCGCCTCGAAGGCCACGAACGCGCACAGGGCGAACATGCCGATCGTCGTCGCGGCGTACGTCGGCGACAGCAGCCGCTCGCGCGGCGGCGGAGGGGCGGTCACGGTCACCCGAGGACGGTAGAACTTCAAGCCGGTTTGAAGTCAATCGAGATTCGGTGTCGCGCGTTCACCGACTGACCCGGGTGGGCACCCTGAGGAGATGACCGACCTCGGGAACCAGTCCGACACCGCACGAGCGCCGCGCTGGAGGGTGGTCGGCCCCGGCCTGGTGGTCGCCGCGACCGGCGTCGGCGCCGCCGACCTGGTCGCGACCCTCGTCGCGGGCGCGAAGTTCGGCTACACCCTGCTGTGGGTGGCGGTGCTCGGCGCGGTCATCAAGGTGGTCCTCGTCGAGGGCGCCGGCCGCTACTCGCTGGCCACCGGCCGCACCATCTTCGAGGGCTGGCGCAGCCTGGGTCGCTGGACGACGTGGTACTTCGCGCCGTACATCGTCGTGTGGGGCCTCGTGTACGGCGCCACCGCGATGTCGTCCTCCGCGCTGCCGCTGGTGGCGCTCTTCCCGGACCTCTCGCTGCGCTGGACGGCGGTCGTGATCGGGCTGGTCGGGCTGGTGCTGGTGTGGTTCGGCACCTATGCGGCGTTCGAGAAGGTGATGGCCGCGCTGGTCGGGGTCATGTTCGTCACGGTGGTCGGTGCGGCGCTGCTGGCGACGCCGAACCTCGGCGAGATCGTGCTCGGGCTGCGCCCGATCTTCCCCGACGACTCGGTGGTCAACGTGCTCGCGATCGCGGGCGGCGTCGGCGGCACGATCACGCTGGCGGCGTACGGCTACTGGCTGCGGGAGAAGGGCTGGAGCACCCCGAAGTTCATGCGCGTGATGCGGATCGACAACGGGGTCGCGTACGCCGTCACCGGCGTCTTCGTGGTCGCGATGCTGATCGTCGGCGCCGAGCTGTACCACTCCGTCGGCATCGCCGCCGAGACCGGCGACCAGGCCCTGGTGCAGCTCTCCGACATCCTCGACGAGCGGTACGGCGAGGTCTTCGGCAAGGTGTTCCTGATCGGGTTCTTCGCCTCGTCGTTCTCGTCGCTGATCGGCGTGTGGAGCGGCGTCAGCCTGATGTTCGCCGACTTCGTCGGCAACCTGCGCGACCTGCCGTCCGGGCACCCCGACACCCGCACCGGCGGCCGCTACTTCCGCGGCTACATGCTGTGGCTGACCTTCCCGCCGATGCTGCTCCTGCTGCTCGACGAGCCGGTCGGGCTGATCCTGGCGTACGGCACCCTCGGCGCGCTGTTCATGCCGTTCCTCGCGATCACCCTGCTGGCGCTGCTCAACAAGCGTCGGGCCGGTGCGCTGCCGCACTCCGACGTGCCCGAGGAGTGGCGCAACGGCTGGCTGTCCAACGGGTTCATGGCGCTGTGCGCGGTGCTGTTCATCGCGCTGGCGGTCAACGAGATCCGGGAGACGCTGGCGCCGTACGTCTGATCGATGACTTCTCGGCCCGCCCGCGGTCGGTAGAGGCATGGGCAAGGTCATCGCGAGCATCACGGTCTCCGTCGACGGCTACGTCACGGGGCCGGACGACAGACCGGGGCAGGGCCTCGGCGTAGGCGGGGAGCGGCTGCACTACTGGGTGATGGGCGGGCCGTGGACGTACGACGGCGAGCACACCCCCGGTGAGGTCGCCGGCGCCGACAAGGACTTCTTCGAGGAGCTGGTGGCCGAGATCGGCTCCGGCCTCATCGGCCGCGGGATGTACGACGCGGCCGGGGCGTGGGGCGACACCAACCCGTTCGGCGGGCCGGTCGTGGTCCTCACCCACGGCCTCGACGACGCCCCGCCGGTCGAGAGCGGCTTCACCTTCGTCCCGGACTACGCCACCGCGATCGCGCGGGCGCGCCAGGAGGCCGGCGACAAGGCGGTGTCCGTCGGCGGCGGTGCGCACGTGATCCGCCAGGCGCTGGCCGCGGGCGACGTCGACGAGCTGGTCCTCTCGACCGCGCCGGTCGTGCTCGGTGCCGGCAAACGGCTCTTCGAGGGCTTCGAGGAGGACCTGGACCTGGAGATCCTGCGGGTGCACGCCTCGCCGCTCGCGACCCACGTGCGGTACGCGGTGAGACACTAGATTCCCTCCATGGCCGATCTCGATGAGCTGCTCGTCCCCGACGCCGCCGCGTGGCGGTCCTGGCTGAGCGAGCACCACGCCGACTCGCCGGGGGTGTGGCTGGTGCTGACCAAGAAGGGCGGCGACGTCACCGCGCTCAACCGGGCCGCCGCCCTCGACGAGGCGCTCTGCTTCGGCTGGATCGACGGGCAGGCGCGCAGCCGCGACGAGGCCACGTCGTACCAACGGATGACGCCGCGGACCGCCCGCAGCCGCTGGTCGCAGATCAACGTCGGGCTGGTCGCCCGGCTGGAGGCCGAGGACCGGATGATGCCCGCCGGTCGGGCCGCGGTCGACGCGGCCAAGGCCGACGGTCGGTGGGCCGCGGCGTACGCCCCGCCCTCGACCGCCGAGGTCCCCGCCGATCTGGCGGCGGCGATCGCGGCCGACCCGGCCGCGCAGGCGATGTTCGACGTGCTGACCAAGACCAACCGTTTCGCCCTGATCGTCCGGCTCGGCGCGGTCAAGCGGGCGGAGACGCGGGAGCGGAAGATCGGGGAGTTCGTCGCGATGCTCGCCCGGCAGGAGACGGTCTACCCGCAGAAGGCTCGCCCGTCCTGAGAGTCGTGTCCCCGAGCGCGCGCCGGGGCGCACGCTGAGGGACACGACCCGGCTCAGTCCAGTGCCAGCCCGGCCGCGGGGGCGACCTTCGCGGCCCGGCGTGACGGGAGCACCCCCGCCAGCAGCCCGGCCACCCCGGCGACCAGGACGACGATGGCGAGCTGGCCGCCGGGCAGCACGACCGTCGCGTCGTCGACGGCCGGGTCGACGAGCGTCCGCACGGCCACCCAGGCGAACACCACGCCGATGGCCGTGCCCAGCACCGTCGCGACGACCGAGAGCAGCACGGCCTCCGCGGCCAGCATCCGGCGCAGCTGACGGCGGGTCAGGCCGAGCGCTCGGAGCAGCGCGTTCTCGCGGGCCCGCTCCAGGACGGACAGCCCGAGCGTGTTGCCGATGCCGATCAGCGCGATCACGACCGCGATGCCGAGCAGCGCGACGACCGCACCGGTGAGGATGTCCAGCTGCAGCTCCACCCACGCGCGCTCGGCGAGACCGTCGGTGAGGTCGGCGTCGGCGTTGGTGGCCAGCGCGCCCAGGTCGCCGGCCAGATCCTCGGTGTCGGCCGCGTCGTCGGCCCGCACCCACACCGCTCGGGGCAGCGGGTTCGCGACCAGCCGCGCCAGGGTCTCGGGCGCGACCAGGCCGGCCTCACCCCAGCCGTCGCCGGTCGCGACGCGCAGCCGCTCGGTGCGGCCGTCGACGGTGACCTCGACCCGGGCCGGCACCTCGCCGTCCGGCAGCACGCCGTACGGCAGCGTGATCACGCCAGGCTCGGGCAGCACGACGGTGTCGTCGCGGACCAGGTCCGTCGCCGGCCGGGACGCCAGCAGGGTGAGCTCCCCGATGCCCTCGACCTGCGCGGGCACGCCGTCGAGCGCGACCGCGTCGTGCACCCCGGCGGTCGCTCGGACGTCGGCGAGCAGGGTCGCGGGCAGCGGTGCCCCGGTCGAGGTCAGGGTCAGGTCGACCGGGTGCGAGGTGTCCATGTCTCCGGCGACCGCGCTGCGCGAGCTCGCGAGCCCGGTCAGCACGGCCGTGGTGAGGGTGACACCGACCAGGAGCGATGCCGTCGTGGCGGCGGTACGACGGGGGTTGCGCACGGCATTGCCGGTCGCGAGCCGGGCCGTGGTGCCCCGGCCGAGGGACCCGGCGGCGCGGACCAGGGCGGGCATCAGCAGCGGGCCCAGGACCAGCACGCCGGTGAAGGCGAGCGTCCCGCCGGCGAGCATCACCACCACGTCGTGCCCGGACATCGCCGCCACGAGCAGCGCGGCGCCGGCGAGCACGAGGAGCACGCCGGCCGACGTGCGGAGCAGCCCACCGGCGGTGCGGACGTCGACGCCGGTGTCCGGGCGCAGGGCGGTCAGGGGGCTGACCCGCACGACCTTCCGGGTCGGGAGCCAGGAGGCGATCACGGTGACGAGCAGGCCGACGACGAACGCGCCGGCGTACCAGCTCGGCGAGACGGACGCGCTGCCCATGGTCCCGGTCGGCATCTGGCTGCGGGCGATCGCGACCAGGCCGTGGCCCAGCAGGGTCCCGGCGACCAGGCCGAGACCTGCCGAGGCCGCGCCGAGCGCGAGCGCCTCGATCCGGATCGAGCGGAGCAGCTGGCGCCGCGTCGCGCCGACGCAGCGCAGCAGGGCGAGGTCGCGCTGCCGCTGGGCGAACAGGATCGAGAACGTGTTGGCGATGACCAGCACCGAGACGAACAGCGCGATCGCGGCGAAGACCAGCAGCACGATCGCGATCACGTCGACCTCGCGGGTCAGCTCGGCCTGCCGGTCTTGGACGAACTCGCCGGTCGGCTGGACCTGTGCGCCCGTGCCACGTGCAGCCGCAGCGGCGCCGTCGCCGGCGTACGCGACGCCGTCGACGTAGAGGCTCGACGTCCAACGCTCCACGTCGGACCAGGGCAGGTAGAGCGCGGCGCCGGCGGTCGCGGCCGGGCTGTCGACCAGGCCGACGACCTCCACCTCGACGGCCCGGGCCCCGGCGCCGATCCGTACCCGGTCGCCGATCCCGAGGCCGTTGGACTTGGCGTCGTTGAGGTCCGCGACGGCCTGACCCGGTCCGGTCGGCCAGGCACCGTCGCGCAGCTCCTGCCAGCGCAGGGCGGCGTCGTCGGCGAGGGCCGCGACGTCGGCGCTCTGGTCGACGACGCCGCCGTCGGAGGTGACCGGCAGGGTGACGTAGCCGAGCACGGCCGCGCTGTCGCCGGCCTCCGCGGCGCGTCGTACGACGGTCGCTGCGTCGTCGGCGCCGAGCTCGGAGACGACCGAGTCGGACCCGCGGAAGGGCAGCCCGACGCCGGCGACCAGGCCGTCCTTGGTGGCCGAGGAGAGGGCGCTGGTCACGACGACGAACGAGACGCCGATGACGATCGCGACGGCGGCGGCGACGTACCGACGGGCGTGGGTGCGCAGCGACGCGAGCAGGACCGTCCTCATCGCTCGCCCCGCAGCGTCGCGACCAGCTCGTCGGCGGTGGGGTCGACCAGGTGGGCGCGGACGGTGCCGTCGGCGATCACCACGACGTCGTCGGCGTACGCCGCGGCGTCCAGCTCGTGGGTCACCATGACGACGGTCTGGCCGAGCTCGCGCACCGAGCGGCGCAGGACGGCCAGCACCTCCGCGGACGACTCACTGTCCAGGTTGCCGGTGGGCTCGTCGGCGAAGACGATCGCCGGGCTGGTGATCAGCGCGCGGGCGATCGCCACCCGCTGCTGCTGGCCGCCGGAGAGCTCGCCGGGTCGGTGCCCGAGCCGGTCGTCAAGGCCCAGGGTGGCCGTGAGCATCTCGTAGCGCTCGCGGTCGGCCGGCCGCCCCGCCAGCTCGAGCGGCAGCAGGATGTTCTGTCCCGCGGTCAGCATCGGCAGCAGGTTGAAGGACTGGAAGACGAAGCCGAGGTGCCCGCGCCGGAAGATCGTGAGCTGGTCGTCGGTCATCGCCTCCAGGCCCTGACCGGCGACGGTGACGGTCCCGGACGTGGGCTGGTCGAGACCCGCGAGGCAGTGCATGAGGGTCGACTTGCCGGACCCCGAGGGCCCCATGATCGCCGTGAACCGGCCCGCGGGGAGGTCCAGGTCGACGCCGCGCAGCGCGTGCACCTGCGCGTCGCCGCGGCCGTAGGTGCGGGTCAGGCCGCGAGCACTGGCCGCGGCGGTGGAGGTGGAGGGGAGGGCTGTCTGCGTCATGGCCCCGAGTCTTCGCGAACTCGTGGCCCGGGTCGTCAGGCTGCGGGCTGGTCCTGGCGGGCGCCGTCGTACGACCGGGGGATGACAGCCCGGTGATCGAGATGACCGCGGCGTGGAGTGGGCGGTGGGGTCTCGACCTCGCTCAGGCGCCGGGGCGCCTTCGCTGCTCGACCACCGGCTTCAGCCGACCAGCCCGGCCTCGTAGGCGAGCACGACGAGCTGGACCCGGTCGCGCGAGCCGGTCTTGGCGAGCAGCCGGCTCACGTGGGTCTTCACGGTCGCCTCGGCGACGACGAGGTGCGCGGCCAGCTCGGTGTTGGAGAGGCCCCGGCCGACCAGGACCAGTACCTCGCGCTCGCGCTCCGTGAGTCCGACCAGGCGCAGATTCTCGAGGGCCGGAGCAGCAGGGTCGGGCAGGGCAGCGGCGAAGTGCTCCAGCAGCCGCCGGGTGGTGCTGGGGGCGACGACGGCGTCACCCGCGTGCACGGATCGGATGGCGTTGAGCAGGTCGTGCGGGGCGGCGTCCTTGAGCAGGAAGGCGGCCGCGCCGGCCTTGATGGCGGCGAAGGCGTACTCGTCGAGGTCGAAGGTCGTCAGCACGATCACCCGCGGCGCGTCCGGGCGGGCGGCCAGCAGCCGGGTCGCCTCGACGCCGTCCATCCGCGGCATCCGGACGTCCATCAGCACCACGTCGGCCCGGGTGACCGCGAGCAGCGCGAGCGCCGCGGCGCCGTCGCCGGCCTCGCCGACCACCTGCAGGTCGGGCTGGCTGTCGACGAGCATCGTGAACCCGGCGCGGACCATCTGCTGGTCGTCGACGAGGAAGACCCGGATGGGCGCGTTGACGAGATCAGGTTCGCTCACAGGGGCAGCCTCGCCGACACCCGGAACCCGCCGCCCGGCCGGGGTCCGGCGGTCAGGGTGCCGTCGTGCACGGCGACGCGCTCGCGCATGCCGACCAGGCCGAGTCCGCCGCCGTCGTCGTCGCTGGCGGCGCCGCGGCCGTCGTCCTCCACGAGCACCTCGAGCGCCGTGCCCACGCTGACCACCACCCGGGTCCGGGCGCCGGGCCCGGCGTGCTTGCGGACGTTGGTGAGCGCCTCCTGGACGACGCGGTACGCCGTCAGCGCGACGCCCGCCGGCATCGTCGCCGTGGCACCGGGCCGGGGCAGCGTCGCCTCGACGTCCTCGCCGGCGGCCTGCGCCTCCGCGACCAGCACGGCCACGTCGTCGAGCCGCGGCTGCGGCCGGGTGCCGGTGTCGCCGGCGCGGAGCAGCCCCAGCATCCGTCGCATCTCGGTGAGCGCCTCGCGCCCGGTCGCGGCGATGGTCTCCAGGGTGCGGCCGGCGACGTCGGGGTCCTGCGCGGCGGCGTACCTCGCCCCGTCGGCCTGCACGACGATCACCGACAGCCCGTGCGCGACCACGTCGTGCATCTCGCGGGCGATCCGGGAGCGCTCGTCCCCGGCGGCGAGCTCGATCTGCTGGGCCGCCTCGCGCCGGATCTGCTCGCCCCGCTCGACGAGCGCGGCGACGTAGGCCGCGCGGGTCCGGCCGAGGGTGCCGAGCGCCCAGGCGGTGGCGACGATCGCTGCGATGAAGAGCACGTAGGAGACGAACGCCGTGGGGGTGAGCTGGTCGAACTCCAGCAGCCAGTCGTACGACGCCACCATGGCCCCGCAGATCCCGACCGCCAGCGCGACGGCCGCGGGGAGGGCCCGGGAGAAGCGGGCCACCGAGTAGACCGCGACCGGGAACGCGACCTGGCCCCACACCGGCTCGTCGATCACGAGCGCCTGGAGCGCGCTGGCGACGGCGACCGCGGCGAAGACGGCCACCGGCCACCGTCGGCGCACCGCGAGGGGGGCGATCTGGGCCAGCGAGAAACCGGCGCTCGCGAGCCCGATCGAGACGCCGAGCAGCGGCACCGGCAGCAGCAGGACGCCGATCAGCCCCAGGTCGAACCAGCGCCGGCGACGCTCGTCCAACCGCCACGGCTGCCGATCTGAGTCCACGAGGGCCACGGTAGAGGGCTCGGACGGCAACCGCGTCAGACCGGGGGATGACGCCGGTGCGCTCGGAGTAGGGTCGGCGCCATGACCAAGTGGGAGTACCTCACCGCGCCGATCCTGACGCACGCGGCCAAGCAGATCCTCGACAACTTCGGCGCCGACGGGTGGGAGCTCGTGCAGGTCGCACCGGGCATGAGCCCCGAGAACCTCGTCGGCTACTTCAAGCGCCCGCTGGCGGGCTGATGGCGACCCCGGAGGAGCGCCTGGCGGAGCTGGGCCTGAGCATCCCCGAGGTGCCGACGCCGGTGGCGGCGTACGTCCCCGCGGTCCGCTCCGGCCACCAGGTCTTCACCTCGGGCCAGCTGCCGATGCGCGACGGCGAGCTGATGGCGGTCGGCAAGGTCGGCGGCGAGGTCACGGCCGAGGAGGCCTACGCGTGCGCCCAGCAGTGTGCGCTCAACGCGATCGCGGCGGTGCGGAGCGTCGTCGGTGACCTGTCACAGGTGAAGCGCGTGGTGAAGGTGGTCGCGTTCGTCGCCTCGACCCCCGACTTCACCGGTCAGCCCGGCGTCGCCAACGGTGCCTCCGAGCTGCTCGGCAAGGTCTTCGGCGACGCCGGGATCCACGCCCGCTCGGCCGTCGGCGTCCCCGCCCTCCCGCTCGACGCGCCCGTCGAGGTCGAGATCCTGGTCGAGATCTAGCCGATGCGGATCCCGCTACCGCCGGTGCCGCTGCCGGAGAAGGTCGTCGCGGCCGCGCAGGAGTACGCCGCCGGCCGCCAGACGCCGGTCGAGCCGCGTGACGCCGCGACCGTCGTACTCATGCGCCCCTCCGAGCAGGGGCCCGAGGTCTACTACATGCGCCGCCACGTGACGATGGACTTCGCCGGGGGCATGTGCGTCTACCCCGGCGGCGGCGTCGACCCGCGCGACTTCGACGCGACCGTCGGCTGGGCCGGCCCGTCGCCCGCTGAGTGGGCCGCGCGGCTGCACTGCGACGAGGAGACCGCCCGCGCCCTGGTCGCCGCGGCCGTGCGGGAGACGTTCGAGGAGTCCGGAGTGCTCCTCGCCGGCACCTCGGCGACGACCGTCGTGGCCGACACGACCGGCGACGACTGGGAGGCCGACCGGGTCGCCCTGGAGTCGCGCGAGCTGGCGATGACCGACTTCCTCAACCGGCGCGGGCTGGTGCTGCGCACCGATCTGCTCGGCGTCTGGGACGCGTGGCTGACGCCGGTCTTCGAGCCGAAGCGGTTCCGCACCTGGTTCTTCGTCGCGCTGCTGCCGTCGGGCCAGCTGACGCGCGACGTGTCGAGTGAGTCGTCGTCGGTGGCGTGGATCCCGGCCGGGATCGCGGTCGACCAGGCCGACGCCGGCGAGCTCGCGCTGATGCCGCCGACGTACCTCACCAGCCTGGAGATCGGCACCCACGCCTCGCCGGCCGAGGTGTTCGAGGTGGCGGCGGTGCGGAGCGTGGAGATGTTCACGCCGGACGTCGAGCCGCTCGAGGACGGCTGGACCCTCTCGATGCCCGACCGGCTCCGGCCGCTGCTGAAGGAACGGCGCCGGTGACCCCCTGGTCCGGCGGCCGCTACGGCGACCGCGCCGAGTGCCTGCTCGCGCCCAACCCCGGGGTGATGACGCTCGACGGCACCAACACCTGGGTGCTGCGCGAGCCGGGCGCCGGGCCCGACCAGCAGCGGGCGGTCGTCATCGATCCGGGCCCGATCGAGGGCGGCCACCTGGACCGGCTGGTCGAGGAGACCGGCGCGGTCGGGCTGGTGCTCCTCACCCACCATCACTTCGACCACTCCGAGGTGGCCGTCGCGTTCGCCGAGGCCAAGGGGTGCGCGGTCCGGGCCTTCGACCCGGCGTACTGCTTGGGGGCGGAGCCGGTCGCCGACGGCGAGCTCCTCGACGTCGACGGTCTGGCGCTGCGGGTCGTCGAGACGCCCGGCCACACCGCCGACTCGATCTCGTTGGTGCTGCCGGCGCAGAAGGCGCTGCTGTCGGGCGACATGGTCCTCGGTCGCGGTACGACGGTCGTCGCCCACCCCGACGGCCAGCTCGCCCCCTACTTCGCCTCGATCGAGAAGATGCGTGCCCTGGTGGCCGCCGGTGAGGTCGAGTCCATCTGGCCCGCCCACGGCCCGGTGCTCGAGGACGCCGGCGCGGTGCTCGACCACTACCTGGTGCATCGCCGCGAGCGGCTGGCCCAGGTCGAGACCGCGCTGCGCGAGCTCGGCGAGCCGCTCACCCCCGAGCTCGCCGAGGACGACGCCCTGCCCCGGCGCGTGGTCGAGGTCGTGTACGCCGACGTCGACGAGTCGGTGTGGTTCGCGGCCGAGCTGTCCGTCCGCGCCCAGCTGGCCTACCTCGCCTCCCGTTGAGTCGTTCCCCCTGACCGTTGAGTCGTCTGACCGTTGAGTCGTCCCTCCTGACCGTTGAGTCGGGAATTCGCGCTCGCGATCCGGGCCACCGAACGTCCACAGGGCGCGGAGCTGACCCCGTCGTCCACAGGCCGGACGACGGCCCCGTCGGCGCGGCGGCCCCGCGGCCGAGCATCGGGCCATGGACTGGCCGGACCGACCCTTCAAGCGCACCGACCTCGTCGACCTGGGCCGCAGCGGCACCGACCTGCGGCGTGCCCTGCGCTGCGCCGAGGTCGACCAGCCCCTGCGCGGGGTGTACGTCGCGGCGCGCCTGGACGACACCCTCGACCTGCGGGCCCGCGCCGCGGCGCTGGCGGTCAGCCCGCACCACGTGGTCACCGACCGGACGGCGGCGTGGCTGCACGGCATCGACGCCCACGTCTTCGCCGAGCACGACGCCGTACCACCCGTGGAGGTGTGCGCCCTGCGTGGGCAGGAGCCGACGTCGCGTGCCGGGCTCGACGCACGCTCCCGCGACCTGGCACCGGCGGACGTCATGACGCTCCACGGTGTCCGGGTCACGACGCCGATGCGCACGGCGCTCGACCTGGGCTGCTGCCTGCGGCGACGCGAGGCGTACGCCGTGCTCAACGCCTTCGCGCGCGAGCACGGGCTGACGCGCGACGACCTCCGCCGGGAACTGCGTCGCTATGGGCGCCGGCGCGGAGTGGTGCAGCTCCGCGAGCTCGTCGAGCTCGTTGATCCCCGGCCGGAGTCGGCACGCGAGTCCTGGACGTTGCTGGCCATCCACGACGCGGGTCTGCCCGTGCCCGAGCCGCAGGTGTGGATCGATGTCGACGGGCGTCCGACGTACCGCCTCGACCTCGCCTACCGTCGCCGCCGAGTCTGTGTCGAGTACGACGGCCACGAGGCCCACTCGTCAGACGAGCAGCGAGCCCACGACCGGGCTCGCCGTCAGTGGCTCCGCGACCACGGGTGGACGGTCATCGTGGTGCGGGAGGGTGACTTCTCAGATCCCGGCCTCGACCGCTGGCTCGACGAGCTCCGCGCGGCACTGGTGCCGGGGTACTCGAACCGTCGATGGTGACGGGGATCCCCGACTCGACGGTCAGGAGCGACGACTCGACGGTCAGGAGGGACGACTCAACGTGCCCGACGCGCCAGCCGCTCGACGTCCATGATGACGACCGAGCGGGGCTCGAGACGCAGCCAGCCACGGGAGGCGAAGTCGGCGAGCGCCTTGTTGACGGTCTCGCGGGAGGCGCCGACCAGCTGGGCCAGCTCCTCCTGGGTGAGGTCGTGGTGGACGTGCACGCCGTCGTCGGCGGTGCGGCCGAAGCGGTCGGCGAGGTCCAGCAGCGCCTTGGCGACGCGGCCGGGGACGTCGGAGAAGACGAGGTCGGCGACGACGTCGTTGGCCTTGCGGAGCCGGCCGGCGAGCTGGGTCAGCAGGCCGCGGGCGACGACCGGACGGCCCTCGAGCCAGCGCAGCAGGTCCTCGTGGGAGAGCGAGGCGAAGGCGGCGTCGGTGACGGCGGTGACCGTCGCCGAGCGCGGGCCCGGGTCGAAGAGCGACAGCTCGCCGAACATCTGGCCGGGGCCGAGGATCGCGAGGAGGTTCTCGCGGCCGTCGGAGGAGGTGCGACCGAGCTTCACCTTGCCGTCGAGGACGATGTAGAGCTTGTCGCCCGAGTCGCCCTCGTGGAAGAGCACGTCGCCGCGGCGCAGCCGGTTCTCGGCCATCGAAGCGCGCAGGGCGGTCGCGGCCTCGTCGTCGAGGGCGCTGAACAGCGGCGCCTGACGCAGTACGTCGTTGTCCACGGGTCCTCCTGATTGACGGGTACGGCGGCCCTCACCTGCGCAAAGGCATTTCAGCGGTAGATCCTAGCCAGTGGTTTATCTCACAGGCGACACGGGGCCCGCGAGTTGAGAGTACGCCTGGAGTGGGCGAGCTCACCGTCTTGTCGATGCCTCGCCGTACCCTGAACCCGTGCCCGCCACCCCCCTGCCCGTGAAGCCCGACACGAGCCTGGTCCGCCGGGCCCGCAAGATCGACCGGGTGCTCGCGGAGACCTACCCCGACGCCCGCTGCGAGCTCGACTTCGACGACCCGTTCCAACTGCTGGTCGTCACCGTCCTGTCGGCGCAGACCACGGACAAACGGGTCAACGCGGTGCGGCCGACGCTCTTCGCCGCCTACCCCGACGCCAAGGCGATGGCGGCCGCCGACCGCGCGACCCTGGAGGGCATCGTCGGGCCGCTCGGGTTCTTCCGCGCCAAGACCGAGTCGCTGCTCCGGCTCAGCGCCGCGCTGGTCGAGGAGTACGACGGCCGGGTGCCCGCCCGGCTCGACGACCTCGTCAAGCTGCCCGGCGTCGGCCGCAAGACCGCCAACGTCGTCCTCGGCAACGCCTTCGACGTCCCGGGCATCACCGTCGACACCCACTTCGGCCGGCTGGCCCGCCGGTTCGGCTGGACCGAGGAGACCGACCCGGTCAAGGTCGAGCACGCGGTGGGTGCGCTGTTCCCCAAGCGCGACTGGACGATGCTCAGCCACCACCTGATCTGGCACGGCCGACGCCGCTGCCACAGCCAGAAGCCCGCCTGCGGGGCGTGCCCGGTCGCGCGCTGGTGCCCGGCGTACGGCGCCGGCCCCACGGACCCGGAGGCCGCGGCCAAGCTGGTCAAGACCGAGGGACGTGCATGAGGCGACTGCTGACCGGTGCGGCGGTGCTGCTGGTCCTGGCGACCGGGTGCACCGACGACTCCGAGCCGGACGACTCCGTCGGGCAGTCCCGGGTAGATGTCGACACCCCGGAGCTGCGCGCGCTCAAGCAGGAGGTCGGCGTCGAGGCCTGCGTGCCGGGCGGCGGCGCTGACGGCGGCCTGCCCGACCTCACGCTCGCCTGCCTGGGCGGCGGTCCCGACGTCGACCTCGCGACGCTGGAGGGCCCGCTGATCGTCAACTTCTGGAATGCCGCGTGCGGGCCCTGTCGCCAGGAGATGCCGGCGATCCAGGAGTTCCACGAGCGGTACGCCGCCCGGGTGCCGGTCGTCGGCGTCACCAACGACCTCTGGCCCGAGCAGGCGTTCGAGCTGGCGCGGACGACCGGCGCGACGTACCCGCAGCTGGCCGACCCCGGCAACGACGTGCAGGGCACCGAGATCCGACCGCGCGGGTATCCCGCGTTCGCGTTCCTGACCTCCGACGGCGACGTGGAGATGGTCCTGGGCGGGATCGACTCGGTCGACGAGCTGGTCGAGCTGGCGGAGGACAACCTGGGGATCACCCTGTGACCCTTCCCGACTGGCTGGTCCCGGTCCGGGATGCGGCCGAGACGATCGACGCGAGCCACCTCACCAAGTTCGTGCCGCCCGAGGGCTCCGACGCCCGGCTCGGGGCGGTGCTGATGCTGTTCAGCGAGGGTCCGTCGGGGGGCGAGCTGTTGCTGACCGAGCGCGCCCATGACATGCGCTCCCACCCGGGTCAGGTCTCCTTCCCGGGCGGCTCGCTCGACCCGGGGGAGGGCGTCGTGGAGGCCGCCCTGCGCGAGGCCGAGGAGGAGGTCGGCGTCGCGCCGTCCTCGGTCGAGGTCTTCGGGTTCCTGCCCGAGCTCTGGCTGCCGCCGAGCAACTTCGCGGTGACGCCCGTCCTCGGCTGGTGGCGCGAGCCCGGCGGGGCCGAGGTGGTCAGCCGCGCGGAGGTGCACGCGATCCACCACGCCCCGATCAGCGAGCTCCTGGACCCCGACCACCGGGTCTCCGTGCGTCACCCCAGCGGCTACACCAGTCCGGGCTTCCTGATCGGTCCAGACAAGGACGTCATCCTGTGGGGTTTCACGGGCGGGATCATCGCGCGTCTGTTCGACTACCTCGGGTGGTCGCGCCCGTGGGACGATGCGCGCGTTCGTGACCTCCCGCCGTACATGCTGGCCGGTGACTCGCGCACGCAGCGCAACGCCCGGGCCGGGATGTTGGACATCGAGCACGACGAGAGCGACGGCGAGGAGCCGGCATGAACCTGCTGGACTGGCTGTTGGTCGCGCTGGTCGTCGCCTACGCCCTGTCGGGCTACTGGCAGGGCTTCGTCACCGGCGCGTTCGCGACGGCCGGGCTGCTGCTCGGCGGCCTCTTCGGGGTCTGGCTCGCGCCGGTCGCCCTGGGTGACGCCTCCCCGTCGACCTGGGTCTCGCTCGGCGCGCTGTTCATCGTGATCCTGGCCGCGTCGCTCGGCCAGGCGCTGTTCCAGTTCGTCGGCGCGCGGATCCGCAACAAGATCACCTGGCAGCCGATCCGCGCCCTCGACGCCGTCGGCGGGGCCCTGCTCAGCGCGGCCGCCGTACTGCTGGTGGCCTGGGCGCTCGGCGTCGCGGTCTCGGGCAGCAAGATCGGCCAGGTCACGCCGATGGTCCGCGAGTCGACGGTGCTCGCCAAGGTCAACAGCGTGCTGCCGCAGTCGGCCCCCAGCGTGCTGAGCGCCTTCAACGACGTCGTCGGCACCAGCTTCTTCCCGCGCTACCTCGAGCCGTTCGCCCCCGAGCGGATCGTCGAGGTCGCGCCCGGCGACAGCAAGCTGCTGGAGAAGCGGCGGGTGCGCGTGGCCCAGGAGAGCGTGCTGAAGGTCCGCGCCTCCAACCGCTGCGGCCGGGGCGTCGAGGGCACCGGCTTCCTGTACGCCGAGGATCGGCTCATCACCAACGCCCACGTCGTCGCCGGCGTCGACGACCCCGAGGTGCTGCTCGGCGACGAGACGGTCCCGGCGACGGTCGTGCTCTACGACCCCCAGCTCGACCTCGCCGTGCTGCAGCTCGACTCCGAGGGCCGGGCCACGCTCCGCTTCGACCAGACCGCCGAGGCACAGGACCCGGTCGTCATCCTGGGTTACCCCCAGGACGGCCCGTACGACGCCCAGGCCGGCCGGATCCGGGCCGAGCAGCGGCTCCGCTCGCCCGACATCTACGGCAACGGCTCGGTCATCCGCGAGGTCTTCTCGCTACGCGGTCTGGTGCGGCCCGGCAACTCCGGCGGGCCCATCGTCGAGCGCGACGGTGACGTCGTCGGCGTGGTGTTCGCGGCCTCGGTCACCGACGCCGACACCGGCTACGCGCTCACCGCCGCGCAGGTCGCCGAGACCGCGGCCGAGGGCGTGACCCGCACGAGCGAGGTCTCGACCGGGGAGTGCGCGGGCTGACGCTGGTTGAGGTGTGAAGCCGCGCTAGCGGGTGAGCCTCGAAACCCGGTGGGCCGACAAGCGGCCTCCACCGGCTCCGTCGTACGTCAGGACTTGCCCCGGAGCGCCTTCGGGATCTCGCGGCCCTGCTCGATCGCCTTCTCGGGCGGTCCGACCTGCTTGACCTTCTTCACGCCGATGAAGACCAGCAGCGCGGCGATGCCGAGGTAGAGGGCGAAGACGATCAGGAACGCCCAGTGCAGGCTGAGCCCGCTGCCGTTCCAGTTGATGAAGTAGGCCAGCGACACCGAGAACATGATGATCGCGAGCACGGCGACGAAGGCGGCCGCGGCGAACATCGCGATGCCCAGGCCGCCGGCCTTCACGCTGACCTTCAGCTCGGACTTCGCGAGCGCGATCTCCTTGGAGACCAGCGACGAGATGTCGCGGCTGGCGTCGGCGACGAGGCGACCGATGGTGGGGTCGTCCTTGCTGGGTGCCTGGACGGGTTCGGTGGCCATGCGGGCGGTCCCCCTGCTCGTGCGGATGCGCTGGTCGTGCAGACCCTACAAGCCGGGCCGATCCCCGTGCTCGTCGCGCTGGTAGACGTCGGGTACCCCGTCCTCGTCGACGTCGATCGTCTCCGCCTCGTGCAGTCTCCGGTAGACCCGGTTGCGGCTGCGCAGCACCACCGTCGCGAGCAGCGTCGCGACCAGCGAGCCGACGAGGACGCCGACCTTGGCGTGCTCGTCCTGCGGGGTGCCGGTGCCGAACGCGAGCTCGCCGATGAGCAGCGAGACGGTGAACCCGATGCCCGCGAGCATCGCCATGCCGACCACGTCGACCCAGGAGAGGTCGTCGTCGAGGTCCGCGCGGGTGAAGGTCGCCAGCAGCCAGGTCGACCCGGCGATGCCGACCGTCTTGCCGACGACCAGCCCGGTCACGATCCCCAGCGCGATCGGGTCGGTGAGCGCGCTGGTCAGCCCGTCGAGCCCGCCCACGTCGACGCCGGCGGCGAAGAACGCGAAGACGGGGACGGCGATCCCCGCCGAGATCGGCCGGATCAGGTGCTCCAGGTGCTCGGCCAGGCCCGGGCCGGCGTCCGGACCCCCGGCGGCGTCGCTGCGCAGGACCGGCACGGTGAAGGCCAGCAGCACCCCCGCGACCGTGGCGTGCACGCCCGACTCGTGCACCAGCACCCAGGCGACGAGGGCCAGCGGCACCAGCAGCCAGCCGGAGCGGATCCGGCGCTGCACCAGGACCGCGAAGAGGGCGATCGGCACCAGCGCCAGGAGCAGGTACGACGGCCGCAGGTCGTCGGTGTAGAAGATCGCGATGATGGTGATGGCCAGCAGGTCGTCGACAACGGCCAGCGTGAGCAGGAAGGTCCGCAGCCCGCTCGGCAGGTGGGTGCTGATCACGGCCAGGATCGCCACCGCGAACGCGATGTCGGTGGCCGTCGGGATCGCCCAGCCGGCAAGGTCGCCGTCGGTGCCGAGGTTCCAGAGCACGTAGACGACGGCCGGCACCGCCATCCCGCCGACCGCCGCCACGACCGGCAGCGCGGCCCGTCGGGGGTCGCGCAGGTCGCCCGCGACGAACTCCCGCTTCAGCTCCAGCCCGGCGACGAAGAAGAAGATCGCGAGCAGTCCGTCGGCCGCCCAGGTGCCAAGGCTCAGGTGGAGGTGCAGGGCCTCCGGGCCGATCCGCAGGTCGCGGAGATCGGCGTACGCCTCGGAGAAGGGGGTGTTGGACCAGACGATCGCGATCAGCGCGCCGGCGATCAGCAGCAGGCCGCCGGTGGTCTCGGCGCGCAGGATCTGGGCGACCCGCGAGCTCTCGAGGAACGAGCCGCGGGTGAAGAGGCGGGTGGGAGCGGGGCGATCGGACATGGGTCCTTCCGGGGTCGTCGACAGACTGCCGACCAGACTTCCCGGCGCACCGCGCCCTACTTTACTGACCCACCGCCCGAGAACAGAACCGCAGCCAGAAGTAGGGGGCCGAGTCAGCACCAGTAGTGCTGACTCGGCCATCGAGCGGGGGGTGGGTCAGTCCTCGGGCTTGTCGGCGAGGCCGTCGGAGATCAGGCTCATCACCGAGCTGTCGGCGAGGGTCGTGACGTCGCCGATCTCGCGGTGCTCGGCGACGTCGCGGAGCAGGCGGCGCATGATCTTGCCCGAGCGGGTCTTGGGGAGCTCGGGGACGATCATGATCTGGCGCGGCTTGGCGATCGCGCCGATCTCCTTGCGCACGTGGTTGCGTAGCTCCTCGACGATGTCCGCGCCGCCGTCGCCGGCCTCGTCGCGCAGGATCACGAACGCGCAGACCGCCTGGCCGGTGTCCTCGTCCTTGGCGCCGACGACCGCGGCCTCGGCGACCTTGGGGTGCGAGACCAGCGCGGACTCGATCTCGGTGGTGGAGAGCCGGTGGCCGGAGACGTTCATGACGTCGTCGACCCGGCCGAGGATCCACAGGTCCCCGTCGGAGTCCTTCTTGGCACCGTCGCCGGCGAAGTACCAGCCCTGCTTGGCGTAGCGCGACCAGTAGGTGTCCTGGTAGCGCTGGTCGTCGCCCCAGATGGTGCGCAGCATCGCGGGCCACGGCTCGGTGAGGACCAGGTAGCCGCCGGAGCCGTTCGGCACCGACTCGCCCTCCTCGGTGACCACGTCGGCGGCCACGCCGGGGATCGGGATCATCGCCGAGCCGGGCTTGCCGTGGGTGACGCCGGGCAGCGGGCTGATCATGATCGAGCCGGTCTCGGTCTGCCACCAGGTGTCGACGACCGGGGTGCGGTCGCCGCCGATGACCTGGCGGTACCAGATGTAGGCCTCGGGGTTGATCGGCTCACCGACCGAGCCGAGGAGCCGCAGGCTCGACATGTCGCGCTGGTCGGGGATCTCGCGGCCCTGCTTCATGAACGACCGGATGGCGGTCGGGGCGGTGTAGAGGATCGTGACGCCGTACTCCTCGATGATCTGCCACCACCGGCCCCGCTCGGGGGCGTCCGGAGTGCCTTCGTAGAGGACCTGCGTCGCCCCGTTCGCGAGTGGGCCGTAGACGATGTAGGAGTGGCCGGTGACCCAGCCGATGTCGGCGGTGCACCAGTAGACGTCGGTCTCGGGCTTGAGGTCGAAGACCGCCCAGTGCGTGTAGGCGCAGCCGGTGAGGTAGCCACCGGTGGTGTGCAGGATGCCCTTGGGCTGGCCCGTGGTGCCGGAGGTGTACATGACGTACAGCGGGTGCTCGGCGTCGAAGAACTCGCACGCGTGCTCGGTCGAGGCCGTCGCCACCGACTCGTGCCACCACACGTCGACGCCGTCGTCCCACTCGACCTCCTGACCCGTGCGTCGTACGACGAGGACCTTCTCCACCACGTCCGTCTTGGTGCGGGCCTCGTCGACCGCCGGCTTCAGCGCGGACGGTGCCCCGCGGCGGTAGCCGCCGTCGGCGGTGATCACGACCTTGGCCTGGCAGTCGGTCAGCCGTGAGGCGAGCGCGTCGGAGGAGAAGCCGCCGAAGACCACCGTGTGCGGGGCGCCGATCCGGGCGCAGGCCAGCATCGCGACGATCGCCTCGGGGATCATCGGCAGGTAGATCGCGACCCGGTCACCGGCCCGGACGCCGAGGTCGGTCAGCGCGTTCGCGGCCTGGCTGACCTCGTCCTTGAGGTCGCTGTAGGTGATGGTCCGCTTGTCATCGACCGGCTCGCCGACCCAGTGGAAGGCGACCTTGTCGCCGTTGCCGGCCTCGACGTGGCGGTCGACGCAGTTGTACGCCGCGTTCAGCTTGCCGCCGACGAACCACTTCGCGAACGGCGGGTTCGTCCAGTCCAGGACGGTGTCCCACTTCTGGTCCCAGGTGAGCCGCTCGGCCTGCTCGGCCCAGAAGCCCTCCCGGTCGGCGGCCGCGCGCTCGTAGGCCTCCGCCGTGAGGTTGGCGTTCGCCGCCAGCTCGGCCGGCGGCTCGAAGCGCCGGTCTTCCTTCAGCAGGTTCGAGAGGGTCTCGTCGCTCACGGTGCTCGCACTCCTGGAGTCGCAGTTTCGGGATGGTGGCCTCTGCCACATTAGGGGACCTCGTCGGTCGAGTAGCCGCGAGGGACGAGCGGCGTATCGAGACCGGTGCAGCGAGGGGTTTCGACACGGGTCTCGATACGCTTGCTGGCGCTCGCTACTCGACCGACGAGATCAGTGCTGGATCGCCTGCTCGGCGCCCGCGCCGGTGAGGGCGCGGACCTCGAGCTCGGTGTAGCGCTCCTCGGAGTCCGGCTCCCGCATCGTGACGGTGCCGAGCCAGCCGAAGAAGAAGCCCAGCGGGATCGAGACGATGCCCGGGTTCTCCAGCGGGAACCACGAGATGTCGATGCTGGTGGGCAGCAGCGACAGGTTCTTGCCGGCTGCGTCCTCGCCCTTGCCGGAGACGATCGGGGAGAAGATGACCAGGCCGACGGAGGCGATCAGGCCGCCGTAGATGCTCCACACGGCGCCGCGGGTGTTGAAGCGCCGCCAGAACATGTTGTAGACGATCGCCGGCAGGTTCGCCGACGCGGCGACCGCGAAGGCCAGCGCCACCAGGAACGCGATGTTGAGGTTCTGCGCGGGGATCGCCAGCAGGATGGCGACCGCGCCGATGACCGCGGCCGCGATCCGGGTCATCCGGATCTCCTGCTGCTCGGTGGCGGTGCCCTTCTTCACCACGTTGTTGTAGATGTCGTGCGCCACCGAGGCCGACGACGTGAGCACCAGTCCGGCCACCACCGCGAGGATCGTCGCGAAGGCCACCGCCGCGATCAGGGCGAGCAGGACCGCGCCTCCGGTCGAGCCGGCTCCGCCGCCGACCTCCTCGGCCAGCTTGGGCGAGGCCAGGTTCCCGGCCGCGTCCAGCTTGCTGGTGTCCAGCAGGGCCGCGGCACCGAAGCCGAGCACCAGCGTGAACAGGTAGAACACGCCGATCAGGCCGATCGCCCACAGCACCGACTTCCGCGCGTCGCGGGACGTCGGGACGGTGTAGAAGCGGATCAGGATGTGCGGCAGGCCCGCCGTACCGAGGACCAGCGCGATGCCGAGGCTGAGGAAGTCGATCTTGCTGGTCATCGTGGCGCCGTACTTCAGCCCGGGCTCCAGGAAGGCCGAGCCGGCACCCGAGTTGTCGGCGGCCGAGCCGAGCAGGTCGGAGATGTTGAAGTTGAACTTGATCAGCACCAGCACCACGATCAGCGCCGAGCCGGCCATCAGCAGCACGGCCTTGACGATCTGGACCCAGGTGGTGCCCTTCATGCCGCCGACGGTCACGTAGAAGACCATCAGCGCACCGACGGCGACGATGGTGAGGTTCTTGA
Organism: Nocardioides sp. W7; assembly: GCF_022919075.1. Taxonomy (NCBI): domain Bacteria; kingdom Bacillati; phylum Actinomycetota; class Actinomycetes; order Propionibacteriales; family Nocardioidaceae; genus Nocardioides; species Nocardioides sp. W7. Next base: position 1,328,924 of record NZ_CP095078.1, read on the forward strand.
CCGCCTGGTCGTCGACGCCGAGCAGCAGGGTGACCAGTACGCCCGCGCCGACCATCTGCGCGAGCAGGTAGAAGATCGACACGATCACCGTCGAGGTGGCGGCCGCCATGCGCACCGGCCGCTGCCTCATCCGGTACGCCAGCTGGTCGGCCATCGTGTAGCGGCCGGAGTTGCGCAGCATCTCCGCGACCAGCAGCAGGGCGACCAGCCAGGCCACCAGGAAGCCGATGGAGTACAGGAAGCCGTCGTACCCGCTGAGCGCGATGGCGCCCGAGATGCCGAGGAACGACGCCGCGGACATGTAGTCGCCGCCGATGGCCAGACCGTTCTGGAGCCCGGAGAACGACCGGCCGCCGGCGTAGAAGTCGGCCGTGCCGGAGCTCTGCCGGCTGGCCCAGAAGGTGATGCCGACCGTCAGCGCGACGACGGCGAGGAACAGGACGCTGGTGAGGACCTGGTCGTCCATGTCAGAGCTCCTTCGACGCGAGGTGCTCGCGGTACTCGTTGTCGAGCGTGCGGGCCAGCGGATCGAGCTTGGCCGTCGAGAAGCGGCTGTAGAGCCAGGCCAGCAGGAACGTCGTCACGAACTGCAGCAGCCCGAAGACCAGCGCGACGTTGATGTTTCCGACGACCTTGATGCTCATGAAGTCGCCCGCCCAGTTCGACATGACGACGTACAGCAGGTACCAGGACAGGAAGGCCACCGTCGCGGGGAACACGAAGCCGCGGTAGCGCCGCCGCAGCTCGGTGAACTCCGGGCGGGCGTGCAGCTCGTCGTACACCGGGTCGTGGCGCGCGGCCTGGCCCGGCTCGTGGTTGGTCGTCACGGGGTTCCCCTCTCGGAGGTGGGTGTGATCGCCGTCACCGTAGGAGCGTTGTTCGTACGACGGAGAGAGGTACGTCGTCGGCGGTCGCTCAGCGGCCCCGCCCCGTCGCCCAGCGGTAGCTCTCGTACGACGAGCGGTCGGGCTCGATCGAGGCCGATGGGCGTCTCACCGGGCTTCGAGGCTCGGCGCTGGCGCGCCTCGCACCTCAACCAGCGTTCAGGGCCGTGAGGTCGTGAGGAGAAGTTGACGGCATCGGTACGGCGACCTGTCGCCGGCGTTACGACCGCGGCCGAGTCTGGGGACACCTCGATCTCACAGGAGCCCCGCCATGACCGTGACCGACACCCGCCCCGCGACGGCGGCCGCGCCCGCCCGCCGTACCGGCCGCTGGATCGACGACTGGCGCCCGGAGGAGCCCGAGTTCTGGGAGAGCACCGGTCGGGGCGTGGCCCGCCGCAACCTGATCTGGTCGATCTTCGCCGAGCACCTCGGCTTCTCGGTCTGGCTGATCTGGAGCGTCAGCTCGGCGTTCCTGGTCTCGATGGGCTTCAGCTACACCCCGCAGCAGCTGTTCCTGCTGGTCGCGCTGCCCAACCTGGTGGGCTCGGTGCTGCGGCTGCCGTACACGTTCGCGGTGCCGAAGTTCGGCGGCCGCAACTGGACGATGGTGAGCGCGGCGCTGCTGCTGGTCCCGACGCTCGGGTTCGCGGTCGCGGTGCAGAACCCGGACACGCCGTTCTGGCTGTTCTGCCTGATCGCGGCGACCGCGGGCCTCGGCGGCGGCAACTTCGCCAGCTCGATGGCCAACATCAACTTCTTCTACCCCAGCGACAAGAAGGGCGCGGCGCTCGGCCTGAACGCCGCCGGCGGCAACCTCGGCGTCGCGCTGATCCAGCTGTTCCTGCCGGTCATCATCGGCGGCGCCGGCATCTTCGGCCTGGTCAAGGCAGCCGAGGGCGGCATCAGCCTGGAGCGGGCGGCCTACGTGTACGCCGGCCTCGCGATCGTGGCGACCCTGGCGGCGTACTTCTTCATGGACAACCTCACCTCGGCGAAGTCCAAGCCGCGCGAGCAGCTCCAGGTCGTCAAGGAGAAGCAGACCTGGGTGATGGCGTTCCTCTACATCGGCACCTTCGGCTCGTTCATCGGCTACTCCGCCGCGATGCCGCTGCTGATCAAGCTCAACTTCTGGGTGCCCGACCCGGCGCCGCTCGGCACCGGCATCTACTTCGCGTACTTCGCCTTCCTGGGTGCGCTGGTCGGCTCGGCGACCCGGCCCTTCGGCGGCTGGCTCGCCGACAAGTACGGCGGCGCGCGGGTCACCCTCGGCGCGTTCGCCGGGATGATCGTCAGCACCCTCGCGGTGCTGTGGACCCTCACCCAGCTGACCCCGAACCCCGGCCAGAGCCCGGCGATCGCCGACGACAACCAGTCCTGGTTCCCCTGGTTCCTGGCCTTCTTCCTCTGCGTCTTCGCCGCGACCGGCATCGGCAACGGCTCGACGTACAAGATGATCCCCGCGATCTTCCGCACCCAGGCCGAGCGCGCCACCCCGGCCGGCACCGCCGAGCGGAGCGCCGCCCTGCACGCCGGCACGAAGAAGGCCTCGGCCGCGATCGGCGTCATCGGTGCCGTCGGCGCGATCGGCGGCTTCCTGATCCCGATCGCCTTCAGCTCGCCGTGGGTCGACCAGCCGATGGACGCGACCAAGGGGGCGTTCGTGGTCTTCACCGCCTTCTACGTCGTCTGCGCGGTCGTGACCTGGGCGGTCTTCCTCCGCAAGCCGCACGCCACCAAGGCGCACACGAGTCTGGCCAACGCGGGCATCTGATGACCAAGACCCACTGCCCCTACTGCAGCCTCCAGTGCGGGATGGCCCTCACGGGCCGTCGCACGCTGGAGGTGCAGGCGTGGCCGGAGTTCCCGGTGAACGAGGGCGCGCTGTGCCGCAAGGGCTGGACCGCCGGCGGTCTCCGCGGCAGCCGCGAACGGCTGACCACGCCGTTGCTGCGCGACCGGGCGACCGGTGAGCTGCGGGCGGCGTCGTGGGACGAGGCCCTCGACGTGGTGGCCGACGGCGTACGACGGATGCAGGCCGAGCACGGCCCGGACGCGGTGGCGGTCTTCGGCGGCGGCGGGCTGACCAATGAGAAGGCCTACCTGCTCGGCAAGCTCGCCCGGGTCGCGCTGCGCACCAGCCGGATCGACTACAACGGCCGCTGGTGCATGTCCTCGGCCGCCTCCGCCGGCAACCAGGCGTTCGGGATCGACCGGGGGCTGCCGTTCCCGCTGGCCGACGTCGAGGACACCGACGTGCTGGTGCTGGTCGGCTCCAACCTCGCCGAGACGATGCCGCCGGCCGCGCGGCACCTCGATCGGCTCCGCGAGCGCGGCGGGCACGTCGTGGTGATCGACCCCCGTCGTACCCCCACCGCGGACCGCGCCGACACCTTCCTGCAGCCCGTGCCGGGCACCGACCTCGCGCTCGCCCTCGGCGTCCTGCATCTCCTCGATGCCGCCGGCGCCGTCGACGAGGAGTACGTCGCCGCGCGCACCACCGGCTTCGCCGACGTCCGGCGTACCGCCGCCGCCTGGTGGCCGGAGCGGGTCGAGCGAGTGACCGGCGTCGAGGCGTCGCAGCTGCGCGGACTGGCCGACGTACTGGCCCGAGCGGGCAAGGTCACCGTGCTGACCGCCCGCGGTGCCGAGCAGCACAGCCAGGGCACCGCGACCGTGCTCGGCTGGCTGAACGTCGCGCTCGCGCTCGGCATGCCGGGCAAGCCGTCGGCCGGCTACGGCTGCCTCACCGGCCAGGGCAACGGCCAGGGTGGTCGCGAGCACGGCCAGAAGTCCGACCAGCTGCCCGGCTACCGGATGATCGACGACCCGGCGGCCCGGGAGCACGTCGCCCGGGTGTGGGGCGTCGACCCGGACACACTGCCGGGCAAGGGGCTCTCGGCGTACGAGCTGCTGGACTCGCTCGGCCGTGAGGGTGGCTCGTCCGCGCTGCTGGTCTTCGGCAGCAACATCGTCGTCTCGGCGCCGAACGCCACCCGGGTCACCGAGCGGCTCGCCGCGCTCGACCTGCTCGTCGTCGCCGACATCGTGATGAGCGAGACCGCGGCGATGGCCGACGTCGTCCTGCCGGTCACCCAGTGGGCCGAGGAGACCGGCACCATGACCAACCTCGAGGGCCGGGTGATCCTGCGCGAGCGGGCCGTGACCCCGCCCGACGGCGTGCGCAGCGACCTGGACGTGATGGCCGGTCTGGCCGCACGGCTCGGCTCGACCGCCGCGTTCCCGACCGAGCCCGAGGAGGTCTTCGCCGAGCTGCGGCTGGCCTCCGCGGGCGGCCGGGCCGACTACGCCGGCATCAGCTACGACCGGATCCGCGCCGAGCACGGCGTCTTCTGGCCGTGCCCGACGCCCGAGCACCCCGGCACCCCGCGGCTGTTCGCGGACTCCTTCGCGACGCCCGACGGAAGGGCGCGGTTCGTCGACGTCGAGCACGTCGGCGCCGCCGAGCAGCCGGACGACGAGTACCCGATCCACCTGACGACGGGGCGGGTGCTGGCGCAGTACCAGTCCGGCGCGCAGACCCGGCGGGTCCGCGATCTCCCCGACACCGGCCCGTTCGTCGAGCTGCACCCGATGCTGGCCGACCGGATCGGCGCCCGCGACGGCGAGCCGGTCGTCATCACCACTCGCCGCGGCGAGCTGAAGGCGCCCGCGCGGGTCGTCACCACCATCCGCCCGGACACCGTCTTCGTGCCGTTCCACTGGGTCGGCGCCAACCGGCTCACCAACGATGCGCTCGACCCGTCCAGCCGGATGCCGGAGTTCAAGGTCTGCGCGGCCGCGGTCTCGGCGGCGGTCGAGGCGCGAGAGGCGCGGGTCGCGACCCCGGTTGCCGAGAGGCGGCCCGGTGAGGCCGTGAGCGCCGTGAGGCCGTGAGGACAAGTTGACGCCACCGGTACGACGCCATGGCGTCGGTGTTACGCCGGTTCCACAGGCTGGGGACATGCCCCCGACCGACGCCCGCGAAGCCGCCGAGCGGATCGTCGTCGTCGGCGCCGGGATGGCGGCCGCCCGGCTGGCCGACGGGCTGGTCGACGGCGGCGCCCGGGTCACGGTGCTCGGCGACGAGGCGCACGCGCCGTACAACCGGATCCTGCTCTCCGCCGTCCTCGAGGGCACCCACGACGCGGGGGCCCTCGTGCTCGGGCTGCGCGACGAGGTCGACCTGCGGCTCGGCACCCGGGTCGTCGAGATCCACCGCGAGGAGCGCGAGGTCGAGCTCGCCGACCGCAGCCGGGTGCCGTACGACGCCCTGGTGCTGGCCACCGGCGCGATCCCGACGCTGCCGCCGATCCGCGGCCTCGTGCAGGTCGACGGCCGGCTGCAGGAGAAGGTGCACGCGTTCCGGAGCCGCGAGGACTGCGAGCGCCTCGACGCCGCGGTCCCGGGGGCGCGGACCGCCGTCGTCGTCGGCGGCGGGCTGCTCGGCCTCCAGGTCGCCCGGGCGCTGAGTGTCCGCGGGCTGGCCGTCGAGATCGTCGAGGGCGGCGAGCACCTGCTGCGCAGCCAGGTCGACGAGAAGGCCGGCCGGATCATCGCCCGCGACCTGCGCCGCCTCGGCGCCACCGTCTACACCGGCGCCCGCGCGGTCCGGATCACCGACGAGGGCCTGGTCCTCGACAACGGCTTCACCCTGGAGACCGACCTGGTCGTACTGACCGCCGGAGGCCGGCCGAGCACCGCGCTGGCCCGCCGCGCCGGCCTCGACGTACGCCGGGGCATCGTCGTCGACGACCAGCTCCGCACCAGCGACGAGCACGTCTACGCGATCGGTGACTGCGCCCAGCACGGCGGCCAGGTCACCGGCTTCGTGCCGCCCGCCTGGGAGCAGGCCAGCCTGCTGGCCCGGCACCTGACCGGCGAGCGCATCGCGTACGCCGGCACCCGCAGCGTCGCCCGGCTCCGCGCCACGGGCCTCGACGTGGCCGTGCTCGGCGACCCGAACCGCGCCGAGGGCGAGGTCGTCGAGGTCACCAACCCGATCGTCGGGTCGCACCGCCGGCTGGTGGTCCGTGACGGCCGGATCGTCGCCGGCACCCTGGTCGGGGACCTGTCCCGGATCGGCCTGATCACCCAGCACTACGACCGCGGGACCGTGCTCGGCGAGACCGAACCGGGTCTGCTGCTCATGCCCGACCGGGTCACCGCGGCCACCCCGATCGTCCTGCCCGACGACGCCGAGGTCTGCTCCTGCGCCGGGGTCAGCGCGGGCGCCGTCCGGGCGTGCGCGTCGCTCGACGAGGTCCGCACCACCACCCGCGCCACCACCGGGTGCGGGGGCTGCTCGCCCGCCGTACGCCACCTGCTCAGCACCCGCACGTCCCTGTTGGAAGGAACCCCGAGATGAGCCCCCACCACCGCAAGACGCTCGTGGTCGTCGGCCACGGCATGGTCGGCCACCGGTTCGTGCAGGCCGCCGTCGAGCGCGGCCTGACCGAGACCCACGACATCGTCGTCGTGGGGGAGGAGCCGCGCCCGGCGTACGACCGCGTCGCGCTCACCTCCTTCTTCGAGGTCGGCGCCGACGCGCTGTCCTTCCTCCCGTCGGGGGAGTACGACGACCCGCGGGTCCGGCTGCTGCTCGGCACGTCCGTCGAGGGCTTCGACCCGGAGACCCGGACCGTCCTCCTCGCCGACGCCACTGGCCGGGAGAGCGTGCTCGCCTACGACGAGCTCGTGCTCGCCACGGGAGCGGCGCCGTTCGTGCCGCCGATCCCCGGCCACGACCTGCCCGGCTGCTTCGTCTACCGGACGATCGAGGACCTGGAGGCGATCCGCGAGGCGGCGGCGACCGCGACGGTCGGCGCCGTGATCGGCGGCGGCCTGCTCGGTCTGGAGGCCGCGAACGCGCTGGCCCAGCTCGGGCTGGAGACACACGTGGTCGAGATGGCGCCGCGGCTGATGGCGGTCCAGATCGACGACGCGGGCGGCGCGGTGCTCACCCGGCACATCGAGAAGCTCGGCCTGACGGTCCACGCCGGCGCGATGACCTCCGCGGTCGTCGAGCGGGACGGCCGCGCCGCGGGCCTCGCGCTGAAGGAGGGGGCCACGATCGACGCCGAGATCGTCGTCTTCTCGGCCGGCATCCGACCCCGCGACGCGCTCGCCCGCACGGCCGGCCTCGGCCTCGCCGAGCGCGGCGGCGTCCTGGTCGACGAGCAGTGCCGCAGCTCCGACCCGCACGTCTGGGCGATCGGCGAGTGCGCGGCGCCGGCGGGGCGGATGTACGGCCTGGTCGCGCCGGGCTACGCGATGGCCGAGGTCGTCGTCGACGCGCTGCTCGGCGGCCCGGGCTCGTTCATCGGCGCCGACATGTCCACCAAGCTGAAGCTGATGGGCGTCGACGTCGCCAGCTTCGGCGACGCCTTCGCGACCACGCCCGACTCGCTGGAGCTGGTCTTCGCCGACGCGGTCGCCGGGGTCTACAAGAAGCTCGTCGTCTCCGAGGACGGCCGGCAGCTGCTCGGCGGCATCCTCGTGGGCGATGCCTCGGCGTACGGCGTGCTGCGGCCGATGGTCGCCAGCGGCATCGAGCTGCCGGCCAACCCCGAGGAGCTGATCCTGCCGGCGAGCCGGGGCGGGGGCGCGAGCATCGAGCTCCCCGACGAGGCCCAGGTCTGCTCCTGCAACGACGTCACCAAGGGCGACATCATCGAGGCCGCGGCGAGCGGCGAGACCACCCGCGCCGGCTCGACCTGCGGGTCGTGCAAGGTGCAGACGAAGAAGATCATCGAGGACTACTTCACCTCGCAGGGCAAGGTCGTCGACAAGAGCCTGTGCGAGCACTTCCCGCTGACCCGCCAGGAGCTCTTCGACGTCGTCGCGGTGCACGGCTACACCCGCTTCGACCAGGTCGTCGAGGCGCACGGCACCGGCCGGGGCTGCGACATCTGCAAGCCGACCGTCGCCTCGGTCCTGGCCAGCCAGCTCAACGGGCACGTGCTCGAGGGCGATCGTCGTACCCTCCAGGACACCAACGACGCCTACCTCGCCAACATCCAGCGCAACGGCACCTACTCCGTCGTCCCGCGGATCCCCGGCGGCGAGATCACGCCCGAGAAGCTGATCGTGATCGGCGAGGTCGCGCGCGACTTCGGGCTCTACACGAAGATCACCGGCGGCCAGCGGATCGACCTGTTCGGCGCCCGGATGGAGCAGCTCCCGCTGATCTGGCGGCGCCTGGTCGACGCCGGCTTCGAGTCCGGGCACGCATACGGCAAGTCCCTGCGGACGGTGAAGTCGTGCGTCGGCTCCACCTGGTGCCGCTACGGCGTCCAGGACTCCGTCCAGCTCGCCATCGACCTGGAGCTGCGCTACCGCGGCCTGCGCTCGCCGCACAAGCTCAAGGGCGGCGTCAGCGGCTGTGCCCGCGAGTGCGCGGAGGCCCGGGGCAAGGACTTCGGCGTGATCGCCACCGAGAAGGGCTGGAACCTGTACGTCGGCGGCAACGGCGGCGCCACCCCGGTGCATGCCCGGCTGCTCGCCGGCGATCTCGACACCGAGACGCTGGTCCGCTACCTCGACCGGTTCCTCATGTACTACATCCGCACCGCCGACCGGCTGCAGCGCACCGCGCCCTGGGTGGACTCGCTCGACGGTGGGCTGGAGCGGGTCAGGGAGATCGTCGTGGACGACGCTCTCGGACTGGGCTCGGAGCTGGAGGCGGCGATGGCCCGGCACGTCGACACCTACTTCGACGAGTGGAAGACGACCATCGACGACCCCGAGAAGGTGTCCCGCTTCGTGTCCTTCGTGAACGCACCCGACACCCCGGACCCGAACATCAGCTTCCGCGACGAGCGCGACCAGATCGCGCCGGCGGACTCCGAGGGTCCGGTGTCGCTGGGTCCGATCTCCCTGGGCTCGAGCATCCCGGTCGGGGCGCCCCGATGAACGCCGCCACGGAGACGACGTACACCACGGTCTGCCGCCTCGACCAGATCGAGGTCGAGGGCGGGGTCGCGGCGCTGGTCGACGGCGAGGCCGTCGCGGTGTTCCGGACCCACGAGGGTGAGGTCTTCGCGATCTCGAACTACGATCCCTTCTCAAGGGCCTCGGTGCTGGCCCGGGGCATCGTCGGGACTCGGGGAGACATCCCGTTCGTGGCGTCGCCCATGTACAAGCAGGCCTTCGACCTGCGCACCGGACAGTGCCTCGACGACGCGGCGGTCCGGGTCCCGACGTACGACGTCCTGGTCACCGACCGAGTGGTCTCCGTGGGTCGCAAGAGGGAGAGTCCGTGAGTGATCTGCCCCTCGCCGGGTTCCGGGTGGGGGTGACGGCTGCCCGGAAGGTGGAGGAGCAGATCGCCCTGCTCGAGCGCCGCGGGGCCGCCGTCGAGTGGGCGCCGGCGCTCTCCCAGGACCCCAACCAGGTCGACGACGCCTCGCTGCGCGCCGCGACCGAGACGGTGCTGGACCGCCCGGTCGACATGTTCCTGGCGACCACCGGCATCGGCATGAAGGCGTGGTTCGAGGCCGCCGATCGCTGGGGGCTGGGGGAGCGGCTCGTCGAGGCCCTCGGCGGGGCCGAGATCCTCGCGCGCGGCCCGAAGTCGGTCGGGGCGCTGCGGCGGCGCGGGCTGCGGGAGATGTGGGCGCCGGAGTCGGAGTGCTTCGAGGACGTGCTGGAGCATCTCCGCGGTCGCGACCTGAGCGGTCTGCGGATCGTCGTCCAGGAGCACGGGCAGTCGCTGTCGATGGTCGCGCACGCGCTGCGGCGGCGCGGCGCCGACGTCACGGTCGTCACCGTCTACCGGGTCGCCGGGGCCGAGGACCCGGAGCCGATGTTCCGGATGATCGACCTGATCGCCGACCGCCAGCTCGACGCGGTGACCTTCACCTCTGCCCCGGCCGTCGCGGCCCTGATGGACGCCGCGGGCCCCACCGGCCGGCGGGACGACGTGATCACCGCCTTCCAGGCCGACGTGGTCGCCGCCTGCGTCGGACCGGTGACCGCCGCCGCCTTCGAGCTCTGGGGCGTCCCGACCATGTTCCCGGAGCGGTCCCGGCTCGCCGCGATGGTCAAGCAGCTCGAGGTCGAGCTGCCCTCGCGCCGCGGCGGCCTCTCGATCGAGCTCGACAGCGGCTCCCTGCTGCTCCTGCACGGCGACGAGGTGCTCCTCGACGGCGTCGAGATCAAGCTCTCGCCCGCTCCGACGGCGGTCCTGCAGGCGCTGGTCGCCAACCCCGGCAACGTCGTCTCCCGCCGGGCCCTGCTCGCCATGCTGCCGAGCGGCACCGCCGGTTCCGAGCACGCCGTCGAGATGGCCGTCGCCCGGCTGCGCGCCGCGCTCGGCACCAAGTCCGTGCAGACCGTGGTGAAGCGCGGCTACCGGCTGGCGGCGGCGTCCTGATGCGGACCCTCGTCCGCCCCGCCACCCGCTTGGTCACCGTTGCCCACGGCACCCGGCACGCCGCCGGCAACGAGGTCGCCGTGCAGCTGACGCTCGCCGCGGCGGCGCGGCTCGGGCTGCCCGCGACGGCGTCGTACGTCGAGCTCTGCTCGCCGCTGTACGCCGACGTCGTCGCCTCCGGACCGTCCTCGGTGGTGGTACCGCTCCTCCTCTCGACCGGCTACCACGTCCGACACGATCTCCCGGCCGCCCTCCCGGACTCGGGTGACGTCGTGCTCGGCCGGCCGCTCGGCCCGGACCCGCTGCTCGCCTCGGCCCAGGTCGACCGGCTGCTCGACGCCGGTGCCCGCCCCGGCCAGCCGGTGACCATGGTGGCCGCCGGCTCCAACGACCCGCTCGCGATGCGTGACCTGCTCCGCGCCCGCGACCTGCTCGCCGGCGCCTGGGGTGGCCCGGTCTCGCTGGCCACGCTGGCCGGACAGGGGCTGCGCCCGGCCGACGTGGTCCGACCGGGCGACGCCATCTCGCCGTACCTGCTCGCCGACGGATTCTTCGCCTCACGGGCGCGCCGGGAGTCTCTCGGGGCGGCCGTCGTCGCCGACGTCATCGGGCCGCACCCGCTCGTCGTGGACCTGATCGTGCAGCGGGCGACGGCGCTGCTGCAGGCGCGGCGTACCGCCTGACCGCTGATCGAGCAGGAGGCGCGCCAGCGCCGGCGTTGTCGAGGTCCTCGCAGCGGGCGGCCGGCTGCGGGTTCATCACGGTATGCAGACGAGTCCGCACCTCCCACGGCGTACCCACCGTGGACAGTGCCAACTGGCCTGCATACCGTGATGAACCTGCGACACCTGTGACCGCGCCCCCAGGACCCACCCCGGGCCCGCGCTCACCCCCGGTCCAGCTCGACGATCTCGGGCGTGTGCAGCCGCACCATCAGCCGGCGCGTGTGCGGGGGGATCCGGCCGGGGGTGAGCAGGCTGACGCCGACCATGGTCGCCACGGCGAGCGGGACCGACCAGGCTGCGGGCTGCTCCAGCAGCACCCCCGCCCACCCGGAGGCGGAGACCGGCGCGAGGGCCCAGCCGACGGCGAATCCCGAGCCGACACCGCCCGCGATCAGCCCGGCGATGGCGCCGGCGTCGGTGAGCCGGCTCCACCAGATCCCGAGCAGCAGCAGCGGGCAGAACGTCGACGCCGCCACCGCGAAGGCCAGCCCGACCGCGCGCGCGACGCCCAGGTTCGGGATCGCGAGGGCGACCAGCACCGGCACCAGGACGGCCACCACCGCCGCCAGCCGGAACGCGGGCACGCCGCCGAGCCGCCGCTCGCCGTACGGCCGGCCGGTGACGTCCTGGGTCAGCACCCCCGCGACCGCGATCGCCAACCCCGAGGAGGTCGACAGGAACGCCGCGAACGCGCCCGCCGTCACCAGCGCGGTCAGCACCTCGCCGAGCGGCCCCGGCACCACCAGGCGCGGCAGCTCCAGCACCAGCACGTCCGAGCGACCGGACGAGGCGAGGCCGGGGGCGTAGACGCGGCCGAGGGCGCCGTACGCCGTCGGCAGCAGGTAGAACGCGCCGAGCAGCGCCAGCACCACCAGCGTCGTACGACGGGCCGCCCGGCCGTCGGGGTTGGTGTAGAAGCGGACCACCACGTGCGGCAGCCCCATGGTGCCGAGGAAGGTCGCGACGATCAGCGAGTAGGTCAGGTAGAGCCCCTGTCCACCCCCGTCGGCCAGCGGCACCGACCAGCCGGACGCGGCCTCGCCGACCACCCGGCTTCCCGGCGCGCCGTCGCCGGCCCACGCGACCAGCAGCACCATCAGCGGGAGCAGCAGCGCGGTGAGCTTGAGCCAGTACTGGAAGGCCTGGACGAAGGTGATGCTCCGCATCCCGCCGGCCGTCACGTTGATCAGTACGACGAGCCCGACGATGAGCGGACCCAGCCAGACCGGCGCCCCGATCGCCGAGCGCAGCGTCAGCCCCGCGCCCTGGAACTGCGGCAGCAGGTAGAGCCACCCGATCGCCACGACCAGCAGGGAACAGACCGCGCGGACCCCGCGCGAGCCGAGCCGGGCCTCGGCGAAGTCGGGCAGCGTGTACGCACCCGACCGGCGCAGCGGCGCGGCCACCAGGACCAGCAGCACGAGGTAGCCGGCGGTCCAGCCGATCGGGTACCAGAGCATGTCCGCGCCGAAGGTCAGCACCAGCCCGGCGACGCCGAGGAACGACGCGGCGGAGAGGTACTCGCCGCCGATCGCGGTCGCGTTCAGCCGCGGGTTCACCGACCGGGACGCGACGAAGAAGTCGCTGGTCGTGCGGGAGAAGCGCAGCCCCCAGGTGCCGATCGCGAGCGTGGCCAGGGTGACCAGCGCGATCGCGACGATCCCTGGGGCCGAGCTCACTTCTCGACCTCCTCCATCAGCTCGGTGAAGTCGTGCTCGATGCGCTCGGCGCGGCGGACGAACCACCAGCCGAGGCCGAGGAGCAGCGGGTAGACCAGCACCCCCAGCACCAGCCAGGCCACCGGCACCCCGGCCAGCTCGACGGTCGCCAGCCCCGGCCACAGGTGGAACACCAGCGGCCACGACCCGACCGACACCGCGAGCACCGCCAGAACCTGCGCGGCCAGCCGCAGCTGCTCGCGCAGCAGCGAGCCGAGGTAGATCCCGCCCAGCTCGGTGTCGGTGTCGATGTCGCGCGCCCGCGACCGGACGGTGGTACGACGGCGCGGCGGCCCGGTCACCCGGACGCGCTCGGTCACGAGCCGGCCCGCTTGAGCAGCAGGTCGCGCAGCTGCCGGGTGTGCCGCCGGCTGACCAGCAGCTCGCAGCCGGCGACGACGACCGTGCAGCGACCCGCGTCCATCCGGACCTCCGCGACGTGCGCCAGCGAGACCAGCAGCGAGCGGTGGATCCGCACGAACCCGGCCGGTCCCCACTCCTCCTCCAGCTGCGAGAGCGGGGTGCGCACCAGGTGCGAGCCCTCGTCGGTGTGCAGCCGCGCGTAGTCGCCCTGCGCCTCGACGTGCGAGATCGCGGAGCGGGCCACGAAGCGGGTGACCCCGCCGAGCTCGACGGGCACCTGCAGGTCGCCGACCGGCCCGCGCTCGGTGACGCCGTCGACGACGCCGACCACCCGTCGTACCGCCTCGGCGAGCCGGTCTGCCCGCACCGGCTTGAGCACGTAGTCGACGGCCTGGAGCTCGAAGGCCTCGACCGCGTGCTGGTCGTGGGCGGTGACGAAGACGATCGGCGGGGGCTCGCGGAAGCGGGCCAGCACCTGGGCGAGCTCGAGCCCCGTCAGCCCGGGCATCTGCACGTCGAGGAACACCGCGTCGACCTCGAGCTCCTGCAGCACCCGCAGGGTCTCGGTCGCGCTGTCGCAGGTGAGCACCTCGGCGATCCGCGGGTCCTGGCCGAGCAGGAAGGCGAGCTCGTCGAGGGCCGGCCGCTCGTCGTCGACGACGAGGACCTTCAGTGCCGTCCCTGATCCACTCACGGGACTGTTCACGGGGCCGGTCACACCTGCACCCCCGGCGCGAACTTCGGCACCCGCACGATCACCCGGGTACCGGCCCCCGGTGCGGTCTCGACCACGAGCCCGTGCGCGTCGCCGTAGGCGTTGCGCAGCCGGGCGTCGACGTTCCCGAGGCCGACCGAGTCCAGGGCCGCGTCGCCGGCGAGCGCGCGGCGTACCTTCTCCGGGTCCTCGCCGATCCCGTCGTCCTCCACCTCGATCACCGCCTCCTGCCCCTGGTCGCGTGCGCTGATCCGGATGTGGCCGCCCTCGCCGCGGCCCTCCAGCCCGTGGCGTACGGCGTTCTCCACCAGCGGCTGGATGCACAGGAACGGCACCGCCACCGGGAGCACCTCGGGTGCGATGTTCAGCGTCACCCGCAGCCGGTCCCCGAACCGGGCCTCCTCCAGCAGCAGGTAGCGCTCGATGGAGCGCAGCTCCTCGGCCAGGGTCGTGAACTCACCGTGCCGCCGGAACGAGTAGCGGGTGAAGTCGGCGAACTCCAGCAGCAGCTCGCGCGCCCGGTCGGGGTCGGTGCGCACGAAGCTGGCGATCGCGCCGAGGGAGTTGTAGATGAAGTGCGGGCTGATCTGCGCCCGCAGCGCCCGCACCTCCGCCTCCATCAGTCGGGTCCGCGAGGCGTCCAGCTCGGCGAGTTCCAGCTGCCCCGAGACCCACTGGGCGACCTCGTCGGTGGCGCGGGCGAGGCCGGCGGTGGGGTACGGCGCGAAGGCCTGCAGCGTTCCCACGACCCGCTCGTCCACGACCAGCGGACTGGCGATGCCGGTGCGCACCGGGCAGCCCGCCTCGTCGCAGTGCAGGTCGACCCGGTCGAAGCTGCGGGTGCCGCCGGCCTCCAGGGTCGCCGCCGTGAGCGCGGCCGACTGCCGCTCGTGGTGCTGTCCGGTGCCGTCCCAGGCCAGCGGGCCCGCGGTGTCGGTCAGGGCGAGCGCGGGCGTGCCGAGCAGCGCCCGCAGGTGCTTGATCGAGCGCTCGGCGCTGGCGGTCGTCAGTCCCTCCCGCAGCGCCGGGCTGGCCAGCGACGCGGTGTGCAGCGTCCGGAAGGTGGCGCGGTCGGACTCGGTGCCGAGGTGCGTACGACGCCAGGCGCGACCCATGTCGTCATCATGACGGACGGGTGACCCGGCTCACTTGAAGTCGATCAACAGCAGATCGGTGTCGGTGCCGTCGGAGGTGGTCTCCATCGGGGTGGCGTCCTCGCCCGGCTCGTCGGCGGACCGTGCCGGGGCGGCGTGCCGAACGATGCTGTCGTTGACCACGGAGCGGAAGCAGCGCACGACGTACGGCAGCTGCATGCCGTCCATGCCGCGGCCGTAGTCGGCGTAGAACGCACGGACCTCGGCGAGCTTCTCCGCCCGCGCCTCCTCGTCCATGACGGCGACGTGGGAGCGCGAGCGGACCAGGTCGAGGATGGACTCGCGGTCGACGCCCTGCCAGTGCTTGAACGCGGCGTCCTCGACGAACCCGAAGTGGCCGCAGGTCGAGACCGGCTCCGTCGGGTCGGTGTCCTGGTCCTGGCTGCCGATGATCCGGCCGAGCTTGCGCACCCACGGGATCCGCTCGTCGCGCTCGTTCCAGACCAGCGCGATCCGCCCGCCCGGCTTCAGCACCCGCGCGATCTCGGGCAGCGCCCGGTCCAGGTCGAACCAGTGGAAGGCCTGCGCGCTCGCCACGACGTCGTACGACGCGTCCGGCGCGGCGATCTCCTCGGCACCGCCGACGGCCGTGCGCACCTCGGGCAGGTCCCGGCGCAGGATGGCGAGCATCGCCTCGTCGGGATCGGTGGCGTGCACGTCGTGACCGAGCTCGACCAGCTGCCGGGTGAGCTTCCCGGTGCCGGCGCCGAGCTCGAGGACCGTCGCGGGCCGCTCGCCCGTGAGCCACGCGGCGGCCTCGCGGGGGTAGCTCGGCCGACCGCGGTCGTAGGCGTCGGCCACGGAGCCGAAGGAGCGGGCGTGGAGGTCACTCATCTGCCCCAGGCTATCCGGAGAGGGTGGACTGGGGTGGGTTCCACGCCCGGTGTCCGCGGCCGGACCCGGGCGCGTCGGCCGGTGTCGGATCGGCGCGGTAGCCTCCGCTCCGTGACCGCCGATCCCCTGGCCTGGCTGGTGGCCCTGGAAGGGGTGCCGAGCGCGTTCGCCGCCGCCCGCGACGGCATCGACGCGGTGCTGCGCGACCGCGGCCTGCGCCGTACCTCTCCCGAGACGACCGGCGAGTCCCTGCTCCGCGGCGCGCACGCGAGCGCCGTACTGGAGGGGTCCACCTCCTCGCTCGCCGAGCTCCGCGAGGGCGGGGGCGACGACGTCGCGCGCGACGCGGTGCGACTCTCGACCGAGGTGCTCGCGCTGGTGCCGACGCTGCGCACCGCCCCGCTCCAGGCCCTCGCCCGGCTGCACGCCGTCGCCGCGTCCGGCTCGCTGGACCCCGAGCGGCTCGGCCGTCCCCGCGACGCCGCGTCCGCCGACCGGCTGCGCGACCTCGCCGCGCTGGTCACGGCCCGCACCGAGGCACCCGCGCTGGTGCTGGCCGCGGTCGTGCACGCCGACCTGGCCAGCGCGGCACCGTTCGCCTCCCACAACGGGATCGTTGCGCGCGCGGCCGAGCGGCTGGTGCTCGCCGCCCGCGGCGTCGACGAGAAGTCGCTGATCGTGCCGGAGGCGGCCCACCTCGCGCTGCGGGCCGAGTACGAGTCGAACCTGCGGGGGTACGCCGCCGGCACCCAGCCCGGCGTACACGCCTGGCTGCTCTACGCCGCCGAGGCGTACGCCGCCGCCGCGGAGGCGAGCCCGCTGCGCCGAGCTCTGGAGTAGGGGTTCTCGGGGAAAAGCACCGTCCCCACATGCAGGTGGCGCCCGGGTCTCAAGGACTCGGACGCCACCGCCTGACACGTGAGACCGCGGGCTACCAAGCGTGCAAGTTCCAACTGCTGCCACCGGAAGATCCGAGTCGGTCAGCACCCTAAGGAAGGGTAGGTCGCCGCGTGGGTACCCCGGTTCACGTGTACGTCTCTGGAGTTGTTGACTCCCTGTCTACGCCGCTTCAGTCGGGCGTACAACCCTTGACTTTCTACCCAATAACGGGGAGGGGTCAGCCCGAGGAGAACCGGCCCGGCTGACCCACCGAGGTGCTGGTCAGGCGCCGGGTCGGCGCTTGCGCGCACTGGCCCACAGCACCCCGCCCACCGCGACGGCACCACCGACGGCCAGGGCGGCCAGCGTGGGTACGGCAGGGGGCAGCACCCGGCTGCGCAGCGTGACCGGCCTGGTGAAGACGAGGACGGGCCACTCCCTGCTCGCGGCGATCTTGCGCAGCTCGCGGTCGGGGTTGACGGCGAACGGATGACCGACCGACTCGAGCATCGGCGCGTCGGTGACCGAGTCGCTATAGGCGTAGCTCTCGGCCAGGTCGTAGCCCCGCTGCTCCGCGAGCTCGCGGACCGCGCGGGCCTTCTCCTCGGCGTACGCGTAGTAGGCGATCTCGCCGGTGTACCGGCCGTCGGCGATCTCCATGCGGGTCGCGATCACCAGGTCCGCGCCGAGCATCTCCGCGATCGGCTCGACGACCTCGGCCCCGCTCGCCGAGACGACGACGACGTCGCGGCCGGCCAGCCGGTGCTCCTCGATCAGCGAGACGGCCTCGTCGTACACCAGCGGGTCGACGATGTTGTGCAGGGTGTCGGCGACGATCTCGCGGACCGTGGCGACGTCCCAGCCTGCGCACAGTTGCGACATGAACTGCCGCATCTTCTCCATCTGGTCGTGGTCGGCCCCACCGACGAGGTAGACGAACTGGGCGTACGCCGAGCGCAGCACCGCCCGGCGCGAGATCAGCCCGCCGGCCTGGAATGGCTTGCTGAACGCCAGGGTGCTCGACTTGGCGATGATCGTCTTGTCGAGGTCGAAGAACGCCGCGGTGGGCCGCAGCGTCGGAGCCGTCATGCCCTCCATCGTAGGGACCTCGGCCGCGGACCGGGCCAGGAACCGTCCACAGCTGCCCCTCCGGCGCAGGTCGTCCCCAGGTCCCGACGCAGCGGGCCCGGTCGGTCGGCGCGGCAGGGGAACGTCTCGGCCATGAACCCACCCCTCTTCGTCACCCGCGACGAGACCCTGCTCGACGAGCTGCTCCGGCTGGCGGCGGCCGCCGGCGTCACCCCCGAGGTCGCGGCCGACGCGGGTGCCGCCCTGCGGTCGTGGACCGCGGCCCCGCTCGTGCTGCTCGGGTCGGACCTCGCCGGCGAGATGGCGCGGCTCGCCCCGCCACGACGTGCCGGGGTCCACCTGATGTCCTGGGGCACCTCGCCCGACGGGCTGTTCCGGGTCGCGCTCGACCTGCGCGCCGAGAGCGTCACCGACCTCCCGCGGTCCGACGCCTGGCTCGTCGAGACCCTCACCGACCTCGGCGACGAGCGACCCGCGCGAGGGCTGGTCATCGGGGTGGTCGGCGGCTCCGGTGGGGTGGGAGCGACCACCTTCGCCTGCGCCCTCGGGCAGGTGGCCGGTCGGACCGGTCCGGCCGTCGTGGTCGACACCGACCCGCTCGGGCCCGGCATCGACCGGGTGCTGGGTCTCGAGGGTCGAGACGGCATCCGGTGGGACGCGCTGTGCCAGACCACCGGACGACTCAGCGCCCGATCGCTGCGAGAGGCGTTGCCCCGCCGAGACGGCGTGGGCGCGCTGACGTGGGACGCCGGCACCCGCGGCACCCGCGGCACCCTCCAGGCGTTCGCGGTGCGCGAGGCGCTCTCGGCCGCTCAGCGCGGTCACGACACGGTGGTGGTCGACCTGCCCCGGAGCGGCGACCCAATCGTCGACGAGATCGCGGCCCGGTGCGACCTGGTCCTGGTGCTGGTCGCGCCGACCGTCGCCGGGGTGGCGTCGGCCGGCCGGGTGTGCGCCCGGCTCCCGGACCGGGGCGGCGCACGTCTCGTGGTGCGCGGGAGCGGACTCGACCCCGCCCAGGTCGCGCGGGTGACCGGCGTGCCGGTGCTGGCCCAGGTGAGCCACCAGCGCGGGCTCGACGAGGCCATCGACCTCGGGCTCGGGCCGGTGCGTTCGTGGCGCGGGCCGCTGGGCCGCGGCGCGGGCGCGGTCCTCGACCGGATGGCGCTGACTCGGGCGGCGGCGTGAGCGCCGAGCTGCCGGCGGGGATCGTCGAGGCGGTCCGCGACGACCTCGTCAGCAGACCGGGAGAGCTCACGCCGCACCGGGTCGCGGAGGCCCTGCGCCGGGCGGGCCGGCCGGTCGGCGACGCCACCGTCCTGGCCGTGCACGACGCGCTCCGGCGCGACGTCCTGGGGGCGGGGCCGCTCGAGCCGCTGCTCCGGCTGCCGGGGGTGACCGACGTGCTGGTCAACGGGCCCGCCGCCGTCCACCTCGACCGGGGCGACGGGCTGGAGCTGACCGACGTCCGGTTCCGCGACGACGAGGCGGTGCGGCGGCTGGCGCTGCGGCTGGCCGCCACCGCCGGCCGCCGGCTCGACGACGCCACGCCGTACGCCGACCTGCGGCTCGCGGACGGCACCCGGTTCCATGCCGTGCTCGCCCCGGTGGCGCGACCGGGCACCGTCGTCTCGCTGCGGGTCCCGAGCGCGCGGCAGTTCTCGATGACCGGCCTGGTCGGTGCGGGGATGCTCGGTCCGGGCGCGGCCCGGCTGCTCGCCGCCGTGGTGGCGGCCCGCCTGGCGTTCCTGGTCAGCGGGGGCACCGGCAGCGGAAAGACCACGCTGCTGGCGGCGCTGCTCGCCACGGTCCCGCCCGAGGAGCGGCTGGTGCTGGTCGAGGACGCCTCCGAGCTCCGGCCCGACCATCCGCACGTCGTCGGCCTGGAGGGCCGGCCGCCGAACATCGAGGGCGCCGGCGCGATCGACGTCCGGACCCTGGTCCGGCAGGCGCTGCGGATGCGGCCGGACCGGCTCGTGGTCGGCGAGGTGCGGGGCGGGGAGGTCGTCGACCTGCTCGCTGCGCTGAACACCGGCCACGAGGGCGGGTGCGGCACACTGCACGCCAACTCCGCCGCCGACGTGCCGGCCCGGGTCGAGGCGCTCGCCCTGGCCGCCGGGCTCGGGCGGCACGCCGTGCACAGTCAACTGGCCTCCGGCGTCGACCTGGTGCTCCACCTGGCCCGCGACCGCGACGGGGTCCGGCGGCTGCGGGAGGTCGCGGTCCCGGTCCGCGACGATGCCGGCCTGGTGCGGATGGAGACGGCCGTGCGGTTCGAGCCGGACGGCCGGGAGGTGACCGGGCCTGCGGCCGCCCGGCTCGAGCGCGCTCTGGCGGACGCATCGTGACCGCGCTCGCCGTCCTGGCGGCTGCGCTGGCCGCCGCTCTCGTGGTCGGTCGCCCGGTCCGGCTCCCACGCTCGGCCGAGCGCCCCCCGTTCGGCCGACACCTGCTCCCGCTGGGCCTGGTCCCGCTGGCGCTGCTGCTGGCCGGCACCTCGCCGCAGGTGCTGGTGATCGCCGGGGTGGCCACGGCCGGGTGGTTCGCCGGGTCCGCCCTGTGGCGCCAGCGGTGGGCGCGGCTGGAGGCGGAGCGGACGGCGGCCCGGGTCCTGGAGACCTGCGAGCAGCTGGCCGGGGACCTCGCGGTCGGCCAGCCGCCTGGGCCGGCACTGACCCGGGCGGCCTCGGGCTGGTCGGACCTGGACCCGGTGGCCCGGGCGTTCGCCGTCGGCGCCGACGTGCCCGCTGCGTGGCGCGAGGTCGCGACCAGGCCGGGGGCGGCGGACCTGCGCCACCTGGCGGCCGCTTGGCAGGTCTCGCACCGCACCGGCCAGGGTCTCGCCGAGGCGGTCGACCGGGTCGCCGAGCGGCTCCGCGCGGGCCAGGCGACGCGGCGGGTCGTGCGGGGCGAGCTGGCCTCGGCCAGGGCCACGGCCCGGCTCGTCGCGGGCCTCCCGGTCGTCGCGCTGCTCATGGGCTCCGGTGCCGGTGGCGACCCGATCGGGTTCCTGCTCGGGCATCCGGTGGGGCTGGCCTGTCTCGCCGGCGGGCTCGGCTTCGGGATGGTCGGTCTCGCCTGGATCGAGGCCCTGGCCCGCGACGTCGACCGGGCCGGGTGAGCCCGTGATCGGCCTGGTCGTCCTCGCCGCCGTCGCCGCCGCGCTCGCGGCGGCACTCCTGGTGCCCGGCCGCCCGCGGCTGCGCGACGGCCCGTCCAGCTCGTCCGGCCCGCTGCCCGCGGCCGTGGTCTCCGGTCCGGGATGGATGCTGCGCTTCCGCCTGCTGTGGTGCCTGCTCGCCGGGATGGCCGGTGCGGTCTTCGTCGGCGGACCGGTCGGGCCGGCGGCCGGTGCCGGTGCCGGGGTGGTCGTGTGGTTCGTGATCGGCCGGGCTGAGCCCCCGTCGGTGCGGCGGCGCCGTGACCAGACCCGCGCCGACCTCCCACACGTGGTCGGCCTGTTGGCCTCCGCCCTCCGAGCAGGTGCCGCCACCGGTGAGGCGGTCGGAGTCGTCTGTGACGCGCTCCCGGGCGCGGCCGCCGACCGGTTGGCTCCCGTCGCTGCCCGGCTGGCTCTCGGGGCGGACCCGGTCCGGGTCTGGGAGCAGCTCGCGGACGACGACGCCCTCGGGCCACTCGGCCGGGCCCTGGCCCGCGCCCAGGCCACCGGTGCTCCGGTCGTCCGCTCCGTGGAACGCCTCGCCGACGATCTCGCCACCGGCGCCCGCGCCGAGGTCGAGGACCGGGCCCGGGCCGTGGGCGTCAAGGCTGCGCTGCCGCTCGGGCTCTGCCTGCTCCCGGCGTTCGTGCTCATCGGGATCGTCCCGCTGGTCGCCGGGCTGCTCGGGACGGTCGCTCTGTGAGGGACGCCCTGGGCCACGAGCCGTCCACCGGACACGGCCCGACACCGCCTTCCACAGGACCGCGCTCGGGGGCAGCGGACGGTCCGTCCGGCGCCGCAGGCTCGGTGCACCGGCCGCACCCGCGGCCACGACGAGGAGGAGACCTCATGCGTGACGAGCTGCAGAACCAGTCCGACGACCAGGCCCAGGAGACCGGCTGCGGCGGGCGCGAGGAGCGCGGGATCACCACCGCCGAGTACGCCGTCGGCACGGCCGCGGGCGCGGGTCTCGCGGGGCTGCTCTACAAGATGCTCACCGGCGGCTTCGGCAACGAGCTGCTCTCGACGCTCTTCGACCACGTGCTCGACCTGCTGGGCATCTGATGACCCGCCCCCGCCGCCCCCGCCGTACCGACCGGGGGGCCGCCACGGCCGAGCTGGCGATGGTGCTGCCGATCCTGGTGGCGGTGACCATCGGGCTGGTCTGGCTGCTCGCGGTCGGGGCCGCTCAGGTCCGGGTCGTCGACGCCGCGCGGGAGTCGGCGCGGGCCGCGGCCCGCGGGGAAGCGGACGGGGATGCGGTGGCGCGCGGGCAGCAGGTGGCCCCGGCGGGCGCCACCGTCACTCTGAGCCGGTCCGGCGACCGGGTCCGGGCGGTCGCGTCGGGGGAGGTGCGCGGACCGGGCGGCCTGTTCGGCTTCCTGCCGGGAGTCACCGTCCGGGCCGCGGCGGTCGCCGCAGCGGAGGGGGAGGCGAGGACGCCGTGATCGACGAGGACCGGGGCTCGGCGACCGTGCCGGCGGTGGCCCTCCTCGGGGTGCTGCTGCTCCTGGGGGCCGCGCTGGGCGCCGTCGCCGCCGTCGTGGTGGCGCACCGGGCGGCACAGTCGGCGGCCGATCTCGCGGCTCTCGCCGCGGCCACCGCGCTGGCCGACGGCGGTGACGGCTGCGGGGCGGCGGCCTCGGTGGCCGACGCCAACGACGCCGAGCTCACCCGGTGCGCGCTCAACGGACCGGAGGCACGGGTGACCGTGCGGGTGGCCGGTCCGCGCTGGCGAGTGCTCGACGTCGACCCGGAGGCCGAGGCGCGGGCCGGGCCCGGCTGAGGCGTGGGCCGTCAGTGAGGGTCGGTCAGCGCCGGTCGTGGTCGGCGTCGTCGTTGTCGCGGTGCCGCTCGCGGTCGGCGACCTCGAGCTTCTCCGAGAGCTCCTCGAGCTTCTTGGACTCGCGCCGCTGGCGCAGGGTGCGCTTGGTGCCGTACTTCAAGATCCCGAAGCCCCACAGGACCGCCAGGCCGGCGCCGACGCCGAGCAGGAAGAGCCCGAGCGGGCTGACTCCGATGCCCACCACCTCGAGAGCGGTCCCGTCGAGCTCGGCGGTGAACACGGCGGACACGATGACCAGCGCGCCGGCGCCGATGAGGAGGAGACCCAGAAGCAGCATGGGCCGAGGCTACTGCTCCGCGGCCTCCGCCGGAGCACCCAGGAGCAGGACGTCCAGAAGGGCCGCCGCGCCGGCCTTGTCGAGGGGGTTGTTCTGGTTGCCGCACTTCGGCGACTGGATGCACGACGGACAGCCCTCCAGGCAGGCGCACGAGGCGATCGCCTCGCGGGTGGCCGACAACCAGGCACGGGCCGCCCGGAAGCCGCGCTCGGCGAAGCCGGCACCGCCGGGGTGGCCGTCGTAGACGAAGACGGTGAGCACACCGGTGTCGGGGTGGACCGCGGTCGAGACGCCACCGATGTCCCAGCGGTCACAGGTCGCGAAGAGCGGCAGCAGGCCGATCGAGCAGTGCTCGGCGGCGTGGGCCGAGCCGGGCAGGTCGGCGGCCGCCAGGCCACTCTCGGCGAGGACGTGATCGGGCACGGTCCACCACACCGATGCGGTGCGCAGGGTCCGCACGGGCAGGTCGAGCGGCTCCTCGGCGACCACCTCGCCGCTGGGTTGGCGGCGCTTGAGGAACGACACCACCTGGTGACTGACGTCGACGTCGCCGAACGAGAGTCGACAGCCTCCCCAGTCGCGGTGCTCGCGCTCGCCGACGATGGTGATCTCGGTGACCTCGCGGGCCGACGTCGAGTAGTCGGGGTCGGCGCGCCGGATCTCGGCCACGTGCTCGTCGAGGTCGAGCGAGTCGACCAGCCAGGTCTCGCCGCGGTGGACGTAGACCGCGCCGGCGTGCGCGGTGGAGTGGGCGCTGGCAGCGTCGACCGTGCCGATCACCCGACCGGTGCCCGCCTCGACGAGCTGGACCGGCGACCCGCCGGCGGAACGGATGTCGGCCAGGTCCGCGGCTCGGCGCCGGTCGGTCCAGAACCAGCCGCGCGGGCGGCGCCGCAGCAGCCCGGCTTCGGTGAGGCTGTCGAGCACCTCGCGGGCGCCTGGTCCGAAGAGCGGCAGGTCGGCCTCGGTGAGCGGCGCCTCCTGGGCCGCGGCGCACAGGTGCGGGCCGAGGACGTAGGGGTTGGCGGGGTCGAAGACGGTGGCCTCGACCGGCTGGCCGAGCAGCGCCTCCGGGTGGTGGACCAGGTAGGTGTCGAGCGGGTCGTCGCGGGCGACGAGCACCCCGAGAGCGTCCTGGCCGTCGCGACCTGCTCGGCCGAGCTGCTGCCACATCGCGGCGCGGGTGCCGGGGAAGCCCGCCAACAACACCGCGTCGAGGCCGGCGACGTCGATGCCGAGCTCGAGGGCGTTGGTGGCCGCGAGGCCGAGCAGGTCGCCGCGGCGCAGTGCGGCCTCGATCGCCCGCCGCTCCTCGGGGAGGTAGCCGCCGCGGTAGGCGGCCACCCGCCCCGGCAGGGACGAGTCGACCTCGGCGAGCAGCTCGGCCGTCGTCGCGGCCACGTGCTCGACACCGCGCCGCGAGCGGACGAAGGCGAGGGTGCGCACCCCCTCCAGCACCAGGTCGGTGAGCAGGTCGGCGGTCTCCGAGGACGCGGCCCGGCGCACCGGCGCGCCGTTCTCACCGGTGTGCGCGGTGAACGGCGGCTCCCACAGCGCCAGCGACACCTGGCCGCGCGGGGAGTCGTCGCCGGTGACGGCGAGGACGTCGAGTCCGGTCAGCCGGCCGGCGGCGACCTCCGGCTCGGCCACGGTCGCGGAGGCGAGCACGAACGTCGGATGGGCGCCGTACGACGCGCAGACGCGCCGCAGCCGGCGCAGCACGTGGGAGACGTGGGCGCCGAACACTCCTCGATAGTGATGGCACTCGTCGACCACGACGTAGCTCAGGGAGCCGAGGAACGCCGACCAGCGGGCGTGTCCGGGCAGTAGGGAGCGGTGCAGCATGTCGGGGTTGGTCAGGACGTACTCGGCGTGGTCGCGCGACCAGTCGCGCTGGTCGCGGGAGCTGTCGCCGTCATGGGTGGTGACCCGGACGTCGAGCCCGAGACCCGAGAGCGAGGTCAGCTGGTCCTGAGCGAGCGCCTTGGTTGGCGCGACGTAGAGGACGGTGGCCCCGCGCTGACCGCGGGCGCCCCGGCTGCCGCGGACCCGGGACAGGGCGGGCAGCTGGTAGGCCAGGGACTTGCCGGAGGCGGTGCCCGTGGCGAGCACCACGTGCTGACCCGCGTGCGCGGCGTCGGCGGCCACGGCCTGGTGACGCCACGGGCTGGTGATGCCACGTCGTTGGAAGGCCTCGACGACGTCGGGAGCGGCCCACGCCGGCCAGTCGGTGCGGACACCGGAACGGGCCGGAAGCACCTCGACGTGGGTGAGTCTGTCCTCGCGTCCGGGGCGGGCGGCGAGTCGCTCGACCAGACCCGGGAGCGCTGGGCTGCTGCGGGGGATGGTCGTCGTCGTCACGCTCCCGATCCTGACAAACGGCACCGACAGCCCGGGGTCACCGTGACCTTCGGTTGTCCCGCACTGTTTACTTCTTTGTGCGCGCGAGCGTTCGGCATGGTTTCATTGTCCAGGCCGGGTGTCGGGCGCGTGTCGTCCCGGACTCGGGCGCCGGTCGGAAAAATCCTCCAGGGGAGTACACGTGGACCTCACTCTTGCAACGCGCGACGTCGATGGGAAGACCATCGTTGCCGTCGGTGGCGAGATCGACGTCTACACCGCGCCCAAGCTGCGCGACAAGATCACCGAGCTCGTCGCCGCCGGTGTCTACGACATCGTGATCGACATGGAAGCCGTCGAGTTCCTCGACTCCACCGGGCTCGGCGTGCTGGTCGGCGGGCTGAAGAAGGTCCGTGCCCACGACGGCTCGCTGCACCTGGTGTGCACCCAGGACCGGCTCCTCAAGATCTTCCGCATCACCGGCCTCGCGAAGGTGTTCGTGATCCACGACTCCGCCGACGCCGCCCTCGCCAGCAGCTGACCCGGCCGCGCGGGATCCCGCGCACCCGCCACACAGCGCCCCGGCCGTCCGTTCTCGGACGACGGGGCGCGTCGTCGTACCCGCCCCGGATCGGGGATTCGGAGACGACGACCGCGACGCGCCATGTGGCGTCGGTCACACATAACCGCGTGACGTAGATCTCGTCTGCGTAGACTCCGGCACGTTCTCAGACCTGAGTCACTCCACCAGCTACTGCAGGAGGAAACACATGACGGGGATCGCACCCGCTGTCGTGGAAGTCTCCGGCGGCAATCTCGTCCTGGTCATCGTCGTCGCCCTGATCGCGCTCGGCGCGCTCGCCATGGCTGCGATGTTCCGCCAGGAGGTCCTAGCCGCCGGTGAAGGCACCGACAACATGAAGGCCATCGCCCAGGCGGTGCAGGAGGGCGCGAACGCCTACCTGACCCGCCAGTTCCGGACGCTGGCGATCTTCGCCGGGATGGCGTTCTTCGCGCTCCTAGTGCTCCCGGCCGACGACGCCATGGTGCGGATCTTCCGCTCGGTGTTCTTCATCGTGGGCGCGGGCTTCTCCGCGACCGTCGGCTACCTCGGCATGAACCTCGCCGTCCGCGCGAACCTCCGGGTCGCCGCCGCGGCGGAGACCACGGGGCGCGAGCCCGCCATGAGGATCGGCCTGCGGACCGGGGCGATGGTCGGCATGCTCACCGTCGGCCTGGGCCTGCTCGGCGCCAGCCTCGTGGTGCTGTTCTTCCAGGACGAGGCGCCCCACGTGCTCGAGGGCTTCGGCTTCGGCGCGGCCCTGCTCGCGATGTTCATGCGAGTCGGCGGCGGCATCTTCACCAAGGCCGCCGACGTCGGCGCCGACCTGGTCGGCAAGGTCGAGAACAACATCCCCGAGGACGACCCGCGCAACGCCGCCACCATCGCCGACAACGTCGGTGACAACGTCGGCGACTGCGCCGGCATGGCCGCGGACCTCTTCGAGTCGTACGCCGTCACCCTGGTCGCGGCGCTGATCCTCGGCTCGCAGGCCTTCGGCGACGCCGGCCTGGTCTTCCCGCTGCTGATCCCCGCGATCGGCGCCCTGACGGCCGTGGCGGGTGTCTACCTCACCCGGCCCAAGGCGGGCGAGAACGGCCTGACGACCATCAACCGGTCCTTCTACCTGTCCTCGGCCATCGCGGCGGTGGCCAGCGTGGTGCTGGCCTACGTCTACCTCCCGGGCAGCTTTGCCGAGTTCGACAACATCGCTCCCGAGCTCGCCGGCGCCGACGGCGACCCGCGCTTCATCGCGGCCGCCGCGGTCGTGATCGGCATCGTGATGTCCGCGGGCATCCTGGCCCTCACCGGCTACTACACCGGCACCGAGTACAAGCCCGTCAAGGACGTCGGCAAGACCTCGCTCACCGGCGCGGCCACGGTCATCCTGTCCGGCCTCTCGGTCGGGTTCGAGTCGGCGGTCTACACGACCCTGGTGATCGGGGCCGCGGTGTTCGGGGCCTACCTCCTCGGGGGTGCGGCCCTGACCGTCTCCCTGTTCGCGGTCGCCCTGGCGGGTTGCGGGCTGCTCACCACGGTGGGCGTGATCGTCGCCATGGACACCTTCGGGCCGGTCTCCGACAACGCCCAGGGCATCGCGGAGATGTCGGGCGACGTCAGCCCCGCCGGCGCGCAGATCCTCACCGAGCTCGACGCGGTCGGCAACACCACGAAGGCGATCACCAAGGGCATCGCGATCGCGACCGCCGTCCTCGCAGCCACCGCGCTGTTCGGGTCGTACGCCACCTCGGTCTTCGAGGAGCTCGCCGACGCCAACGTCGGTGCGGACGAGGCCTACCTGCTCGACTTCAGCGTGTTCAACCCGGCGGTCATCGTCGGCGTCCTCCTCGGTGCGGCCGTGGTGTTCCTCTTCTCGGGCCTGGCGATCAACGCCGTCGCCCGGGCGGCGGGCGCGGTGGTCTACGAGGTACGCCGCCAGTTCCGCGAGATCCCCGGGATCATGGAGGGCACCGGCCGTCCGGAGTACGGCAAGGTCGTCGACATCGTCACCAAGGACTCGCTGCGCGAGCTGATCACGCCGGGCATCCTGGCCGTGCTGGCCCCGGTCGCGGTCGGCTTCGGCCTCGGCGTGACGGCCCTCGCGGGCTTCCTGGCCGGAGCGATCGGCACCGGCACCCTGATGGCGGTCTTCCTGGCCAACGCCGGTGGTGCGTGGGACAACGCCAAGAAGCTGGTCGAGGACGGCAACCACGGGGGCAAGGGCTCGCCCGCCCACGAGGCGACGGTCATCGGCGACACCGTCGGCGACCCGTTCAAGGACACCGCCGGTCCGGCGATCAACCCGCTGATCAAGGTGATGAACCTGGTCTCGCTGCTGATCGCCAGCGCGGTCGTCTCGCTGAGCGTCGGCGACGACCAGAACGACCTCGTCCGCAGCCTGATCGCGCTGGTGGCGTTGGCGATCATCGCCGGGGCCGTCTACATCTCCAAGCAGCGCGCGGTCACGCTCGGCGACGACGTGCCGCCCGCACCGCCGGCGGTGCCGCCGACCACGCAGGTCGACCCGACGCCCACGGCGCAGATGTAGCAACGCGCCCCACACGACGCCCACCCGGACGCCCCGGGTGGGCGTCGTGCGTCGACACTAGGCTGCTCCGGTGAGCGACCTTCCGCACCGCCTGCGCGACGCCCTGACGACCGCGACCTTCACCTACGACGCCGTCGCCGAGCTGCTGGGCCCGCTGGCCCACGGCGCGCTCGCCCGCAACGAGACCCGGCCCGGGGTACGCCGGACCGGCGGCGGCTCGCCGCTGGAGACCCTGGTCCGGCTGTTCCTGCTCCAGCACCCGGTGCCGGCGGCCCAGGCCGAGGCCGCGCTGCCCGGCCTGGTCGACCGGCTGGCGAACGAGGGGATCCTCGAGCAATCGGTGGGCGAGGTCGCCGCGCGGCTCGACGTACGCCCCTATGCGACCGACACCGCCGGTGAGGACCTGTGGGTGGTCAGCGACCTGACCCCCGGCCTCGACGGCGGACCGCAGCGGGTCGGCCCGCAGCACGTGCTCGGGATCAGCTCGGCCTCGACGTCGCTGGCCCAGCTGACCCTGCGCGACCCCGTCGCCCGCGCGCTCGACCTCGGCACCGGCTGTGGCGTCCAGGCGCTCCACCTGGCCAGGCACAGCATCTCGGTGGTCGCCACCGACGTCAATCCGCGGGCGCTCTGGATGACCCGGTTCAACACCGCCCTCAACGACGTCGCGGACCGGGTCGAGGCGCGCGACGGGTCGTTCTTCGAGCCGGTCCGGGGCGAGCAGTACGACCTGATCGCCACCAACCCGCCGTTCGTGATCTCCCCGGCGACGGGCGAGCGGCTCGTCTACCGAGACTCCGGCCTGCCGGGCGACCGCGTCGTCGAGGACATCGTCCGGGCCGCGCCGGACCACCTCACCCCCGGCGGCTGGTGCCAGGTGCTCGCCAACTGGGTGATCGAGCGGGACCGGCCCTGGGACGAGCGGCTGGCCGGCTGGCTCGCCGACGACTGCGACGCGCTCGTCGTCCAGCGCGAGGTCGTCGACCCCGCCCAGTACGTCGAGCTGTGGCTCAAGGACGCCGGCCACCACGGCGGGCCCGACTACGCGCACCGCTACGACACCTGGCTGTCGTGGTTCGACGAGCAGGGGATCGAGGCGATCGGGTTCGGCTGGGTCAACCTGCGCAAGCGTCCCGAGGCCGGTACGCCGGCCCGCGAGCTGCTCGACTGGCCCTACGACGTCGAGCAGCCCATCGCCCCGGCCATCGGCGCCTGGGGCGACGCGGTGGACGCGCTGGCCGACGGGGTCGGGCTCGACTCCCGCCTGAGCGTCCGCACCGACGTGCGCCAGGAGACCGTCGGCGCGCCCGGGGCCGAGGATCCCGAGGCCGTCGTCCTCCGCCAGCAGCGCGGGCTGCGCCGCGCGCGGCAGGCCGACACCGTGGAGGCGGCGCTGGTGGGCGCCTGTGACGGCGAGCTCGCAGTCGGCCAGATCCTCGACGCGCTGGCCCAGCTCCTGGAGCGGGACGCCGCGGATACCCGGACGACGTACCTCCCGGTGGTGCGCGAGCTGGTCGCCCAGGGCTTCCTCGAGCCGGCCTGACCGCTCCCGATCGCCGAGTCAGCACTACTGGTGCTGACTCGGCCCACTACTTCTGCTGACTCGGCCCACCCGCTTCTGCTGACTCGGCGGCGCGGGCCCGGTCGCGCAGCCGCACCAGCTGCTCGCGGGTGGCCCCGAGCAGCACGTCGGAGCGCCAGAGCGGCAGCAGGTCGGGCACTCCTGTCGGTCGAGGCTGGGAGGAGTGGCCGCGGAACCCGCGCAGGGCACCGGAGACCTCTCGGCCTGGCGTCGACAGCGAGCCGGGCAGGCCGAGGGTGTCCTGGACCGTGCCGACCCGGCGCGAGCCGCTGGGGTGGAAGAGCCCGTTGGCCTTGCCGACCGTCCAGCAGACGCCGCCGGCCAGCAGGGCCGCGGACCTGGACTGGGTGACCCGGGCCGGTTCCTCGACCCACAGGGCGAGCAGGGCGTTCCGGAAGGCGTGGGCGGTCTCGGGGTCGAACCACCGGTCGGCCACGATGTCGAGGAGCGTCGCCGTGGCCTCCAGGCGCTCGCGTGACTCCTGATCCGGGTAGTCCGACGGGAGGTCGGTGGCGTCGTCGGTCAGCGGCTCCGCATCGAGCGCGTCGAGGGCCGCCGGCCCGCCGCAGACCTCGGCGAGCCAGTCGAGCACCTGCACGTCGTGAGGCGGCGCGGGCGGCGGGGGCGGCGGGGGAGGCGGCGCCGGGCGATCGACGTACGCCGCCCACTCGGTGTTGGCGGCGCGCTCGTGCCAGGTGTCGACGAGGCGACCGCCGACGAAGACGAGGTGGGTGACGCGGTCGGCGAGGTCGATGCTGGAGCGGGGGTAGGGGTCGGGATCGAACCAGTCGTGCACGGGGACCTCCGAGGTCGGGGACGGTGCGTGCCACCGTGGCACGCACCGCCCCCGGCCCGTGGAGGTCATCCACAGGCCCCGCGGACTCAGACCTTGATCTTGATCTTCACCTTCGCCTTGGCGAGGTTCTTGCTGCCGCCGTAGCTGATCGTCAGCGTGTGCTTGCCCTTCTTGAGCTTCTTGAGCTTGATGACGGCCTTGCCCTTGCTCTTGGCCTTCAGGGCGGCCTTGCCGACCTTCTTCCGCCCGTCCAGGACGACGAAGGAGCCGACCGGCTTCTTCAGGCCCGCGACCTTGACCACGACCGTGAGCTTGCCCTTCTTGTAGCTCGCGACCAGCTTGGGCTTGGCCTTCGGCACCGCGACCGGCCTGCTGGTGCCGGTCGTCTCCACGCGGAACAGGTCCTCGTTGGGGTCGTCGACCGTGACCCTGAAGCTCAGCTTCCGGCCGCCGGCGACCGCCGGGACCTTGAAGCGCTGCCCGACGGAGCCGGTGCTGTAGTCGTCAGCGGCCTTGCCGTCGATGAACCACTCGACGGAGGCGTAGTCCGTGTCGGGGGTGAAGGCGCCACCGCCCTCGGGGCGCCGCCACGACCCGAACGAGGCGGTCACGACCTTGCCCACGGCGACCTTGCCCACTACCTTCGGTGCGGTCGCGACGATGAGCTCGGCGCGGGCGAGCATCACCTCCTCGATCGTCTCGACCGTCCGGCCCGCGATCTGCACGTCACCGCCGGCGGTCACCACGACAGCGACGTTCTGCTCGGTCTCGTCGTCGATCAGGTACGTCGGCGCGTAGAGCGGCTTGCTGAAGTTCAGCCAGTAGGTGCCGGGCAGCACCGGCAGCCGGTAGACGCCGTGCGCGCCGAGCGAGCCCGCGCCGATCACCTTGTCCGGGCCCGAGGCGATCGACCGTTGGCGATCGGCCGGGGTGCCGTTGATTGGATCGGCCCGCACGACGACCCCGTCGAGCTCGACGGTGTCGTCGCTGACCGTGCCGACGATGTCGAACGTCTCCGTGCCCGTCGAGCGGGTCATCGGCAAGGTCGGGAGGTTGGTGACCGGGACGTTGTCGACGGTCACGTCGCGGGTCGCTGACGTGCCGACGCGGACGATCTTGGGCGTGTCCTTCCCGCCGTACTTGGTGGTCAGGTAGAGCGGCGCGGTGTTGTCGAGGTCGACGTACTCGATCTCGTAGGTGCCGACGGGCAGCGCCAGGCTGAACGTGCCGCCGGAGCCGGTGACCGCGGGCGTCACCGTGCGGGCGTCGCCGTCGACCTTCGAGAGCGCCCGGACGGTGATGCCGGCCAGGTTCGCCGGCGGGGACGCATCGCTCGTGACGCTGCCCCCGAGGGGGAAGGTCTTCTTGCCGAGGAGGGCGCGCTCGCCGATGTTGGGATTGGCCGCGACGGGGTCGTCACCGGGGGCGACGACCAGCGTGACGGTGCCGTCGGTGACCTGGTAGTCGGCGGGCACTGCGGGCTCGGTGCCGGGGTCGAGGTAGTAGCTGACGGGGTCGAAGGTGTCCTGCGTGAAGCCGGGGGTCGTCAGCTTGATCCGGTACCGGCCGTTGAGGACGTCGAGGTCGAACTTGCCGTCGGTCCCGGTCAGCACCGACTTCTCCGTCCCGCTGCCGCCCTGGGGCTCGGCGGTGACCGTGATCCCGCCCAGGCCCTCGTCGGCCGCGTCGACGACGGTGCCGAACAGGTTGGTCGTGCTGGTCGAGCTGCGCGGGGTCAGCGTGGTGAGGCTGAGGTTCCTGCCCCGGGGGAGGGGGTCGTCGCCGTAGGTGACGGAGCCGCCCTGGTTGATGGTCAGCCTGGTCGCGGTGGAGGCGGTGGCCCCGCCGTACCACTGGTCGTTGTAGCCGGCGCTCTTGAACTGGAGCAGGTAGGGACCGCCGATCGGCAGCCCGATGGTGTAGCCGGTGCCGGACGGGGTGACCGCGGGGACCAGCGGGGTGTCGAGCGCGTCGGGGTCGTAGGCCACGACGGTCACCCCCGTCGGAGCGGTGCCGCTCGGCTGGCCCGCGACCGCCAGGCTGCCGCTCAGCAGGTACGGCTTGCTGGGCAGCTCCATGGTCGGCAGGGATGCCGTCGGATCGCCGTTGTCGACGCGGACGCGACCGTCGGTCGTCACGGTGATCACGGAGGGGCCGGCGTTGTCCGGGTCGGCCTTGTACGACGCGGTCGGGAAGTCCTCGCCCTTGCCGAAGCTCAGCGTGTAGGGGATGTCCGGGGTCAGCGTCAGCTCGTAGCTGCCGAGCGCCGAGGTCACGCCCTCGTCGGCCACCCCGCCGCCGGTGAGCGCGCGCACCTGGACGCCCTCGATCGGCTTCCCCAGGGCGTCGGTCACCAGACCGCGTACGTCGGCGGGCCCGCCTGAGGCCACGCTGATCTGCGCGGTGATCGGCGCGGGCTCGAATCCGCCGCCGCGGCTGACGGTCACGACGGTCGGAGTGCTCGCGCCGCCGAGGAACGCGTCGTCGTACTGCGGGTTGGTGGTGTCCTCGTCGAAGAAGTAGAGGTAGTAGCGCCCGACGGGCAGCGGCAGCTCGAAGGCGCTCGAGCCGGCCGAGGTCTCGCGCTTGACGATCGGCTCGTCGCTCGGGTCGGGCAGCTCGCCGCCGGCGGCGTCGTACGCCCAGACGTCGACGACCCCGGCCGGTGCGCCGGCGCCCTGGACGGTGACGGTGCCGCCGACCGGGTGGTCCACGCCGACCAGGTCCAGGTCGAGGCTGGAGACGGTGCCGTCCGCGGTGCTGAGGATGCCGTCGTCCGCGACGGTGACCAGGGTCTTGAGCTGCTTGAACTCCGGCGACGCCGCGGTGTCGTCGACGGTGAGCTCGTAGGTGCCCGCGCGGGCGCCGGTGATCGTGAACGTGCCGGTTGCGGCGTCCGCCCCGGCGGTCGTCCGGACCGGCGCGGGCTGCGTGCCGCCGGCCGTGTTCGCGGCCGTCACCCGGACGTCGCCGACCCCGGCGCCGAGGGCGTCGTCCACCCGGCCGGTGATCGACCAGGTCTCGCTGCCGGAGAGCTGGGTGAGGGCGACGGTGCAGACCTGACGGCCGGCCGGCAGGGTGCACGGCTGGGGTGCGCCGTCGATCTCGACGGCGCCGCCGCGCGTCACGGTCAGGACCGTCTCGATGTCGGGGTACCACGGGTCGGCGTACCCGGCCGGCGCGTCGATCCGCAGGCGGTAGTCACCCTCGGGCAGGGCGAACTCGTAGACGCCGTCGGTCAGCTCGGAGTCACGAGCGGCGAGCTCGTCGTCGTCGCCGTACGCCTCGACCGCCACGTTCGCGGGGGCGGGGGCGCCGCCCGGGCCGGTCACGACGCCGGTGATGGTGTGGAGATCCGTGGACAGCAGGGTCACGACACCCAGGTCCTCGATCGCCTGACCGTCGACGGTGACGGCGCCGCCGTCCACCACGACCGAGTCCGGCTCGGCGCCGCCGTACCAGCCGGGTGCGTGGCCGGCGAGGGTGTAGCGCAGGCGGTAGGAGCCGTCGTCGAGGTCGAGCTCGTAGCCACCGTCCTCGTCGGTCTCGGTCCCGAGGTCGGCCTGCAGGGTGCCGCCCGCGTCGTACACCTCGACCGTCACACCCTCTAGTCCGCCGCCGTCGGTGTGGTGGACGACACCGTCGAGGGGGACAGGATCGGCGTGCGCGGGCGGAGCCCCCATCAGGGCCGTGGTGGGGACGGCGAGCACGATCGCCAGCAGGAAGAGGAGGGGGCGGAGGGCGCGGGGCAACGCGGGCATAGAAACTCCAGGGGGGAAGGCACGGGACTGGGCCATGCTGGGGGCGCGGGCGAGCGCCCGAGACCATCCTGGTGGACTTGGTACGGGAGGGCTAGACCAGTGGCGAATAGGTCTGGCGGAATGTGCCGGGACCGGCACGCGCTACCGTGACTGGCCGTGAGCCCCCCACGGTGGGGATCCGAGGACGTACGAGGAAAGAGCAGCAGTGGCACACAAGTTGGTGATCGTCGAGTCTCCGGCGAAGGCCCGCACCATCGGCGGGTACCTCGGTCCGGGGTACGTCGTCGAGTCCTCCATCGGCCACATCCGGGATCTTCCGCAGAGCGCGGCGGAGACCCCGGCCAAGATCAAGGACAAGCCCTGGGGTCGCCTCGGGGTCGACGTCGACCACGGCTTCGAGCCCTACTACGTCGTCCCGCGCGACAAGAAGTCCCACATCGCCAAGCTCAAGTCGCTGCTCAAGGACGCCGACGAGCTCTACCTCGCCACCGATGAGGACCGCGAGGGCGAGGCGATCGCCTGGCACCTCCTCGACGAGCTGAAGCCCAAGAAGGACGTCCCGGTCCACCGGATGGTCTTCCACGAGATCACCAAGCCCGCGATCCTCGCCGCGGTCGAGAACCCGCGCCAGATCAACGACGACCTCGTCGAGGCCCAGGAGGCACGCCGGATCCTGGACCGCCTCTACGGCTACGAGGTCTCCCCGGTGCTGTGGAAGAAGGTCATGTCCGGCCTCTCCGCCGGCCGCGTGCAGTCGGTCGCGACCCGGCTGGTGGTCGACAAGGAGCGCGAGCGGATGAAGTTCCGGCTCGCGTCGTACTGGGACCTCGAGGGCACCTTCGACGCCGGCAGCAAGCACGAGCAGCGGATGTTCCCCGCCAAGCTGCACTCCGTCGACGCCGTGCGCGTGGCCCGCGGCTCCGACTTCGGCCAGGACGGCCAGCTCAAGGCCGGCGCGAACGTCGTCCACCTCGACCGGACCCGCGCCGAGGCGCTGGTCGCGGGTCTGCAGGACACGACGTACGACGTCCGCTCCGTGGAGTCCAAGCCCTACCGTCGCTCGCCGTACGCGCCGTTCCGCACGACCACGCTGCAGCAGGAGGCCGGCCGCAAGCTCGGCATGAGCGCCTCGGTGGCGATGTCGGTCGCGCAGCGGCTGTACGAGAACGGCTTCATCACCTACATGCGTACCGACTCCACCACCCTCTCCGACGCCGCCGTCGGGGCGGCGCGGGCGCAGGTGCGTGAGCTGTACGGCGCCGAGTACGTCCCCGACAGCCCCCGGGTCTACGCCTCCAAGGTGAAGAACGCCCAGGAGGCGCACGAGGCGATCCGTCCCGCCGGCGACACCTTCCGGACCCCGGCGCAGACCGGGCTGAAGGGCGACCAGTTCCGGCTCTACGAGCTGATCTGGATGCGCACCGTCGCGTCGCAGATGAAGGACGCGGTCGGCAACTCCGTCACGATCCGCCTCGGCGGCGCGGCGAGCAGCGGCGAGGACGTCGTCTTCTCCGCCAGCGGTCGCGTGATCACCTTCCACGGCTTCCTCAAGGCGTACGTCGAGGGCACCGACGACGCCGCCGACGCCAAGGACGACGCCCAGACCCGGCTGCCGAACCTCAGCGAGGGCGACTCCGTCTCCGCGGCGACCGTGTCCGCGTCGGGCCACGAGACGAAGCCGCCGGCGCGCTACACCGAGGCCACCCTGATCAAGGAGCTGGAGGAGCGCGAGATCGGCCGCCCCTCGACGTACGCCTCGATCATCGGCACGATCCTCAACCGCGGCTACGTCTACAAGAAGGGCACGGCTCTGGTGCCGGCCTGGCTGGCGTTCTCGGTGACCCGGCTGCTGGAGGAGCACTTCCCGCGGCAGATCTCGTACGAGTTCACCGCCGAGATGGAGGACATCCTCGACGAGATCGCGGCGGGTCGTAAGGACCGCAACACCGAGCTCGGCGAGTTCTACTTCGGCTCCGGTGACATCGAGGGGCTCAAGAAGCTCGTCGACGAGCTGGGCGAGATCGACGCGCGCGAGCTGGCGACGTTCCCGATCGGCGGTCCCGAGTCCGGCATCAACCTGCGGGTCGGCCGCTACGGCCCGTACCTGGAGGGCCCGGACGACGAGGGCAACCCGATCGGCAAGCGGGCCAACGTCCCGGACGACCTGCCGCCCGACGAGCTGACCCTCGAGAAGGCGACCGAGCTGTTCGCCAACCCCGCGGGCGAGGAGATCGAGCTCGGCGTGCACCCCGAGTCCGGCCTGCACGTGGTCGCGAAGAACGGCCGCTTCGGTCCGTACGTCACCGAGGTGCTGCCCGAGGATGCCCCCAAGTCGGCGAAGCCGCGGACCGGCTCGCTGTTCAAGTCGATGACGCTCGACACGGTCTCGCTCGAGGACGCCGTCAAGCTGCTCTCGCTGCCCCGGGTGGTCGGCGTCGCCGAGGACGGCGAGGAGATCACCGCCCAGAACGGCCGCTACGGGCCGTACCTGAAGAAGGGCACGGACTCCCGGTCGCTGACCAGCGAGGACCAGCTGCTCACCATCGGCCTCGACGAGGCGCTGAAGATCTACGCCCAGCCCAAGCAGCGCGGCCGGGCCGCGGCCGCCCCGCCGCTCAAGGAGCTCGGCAACGACCCGGTCTCCGGGCAGCCCGTGGTCGTGAAGGCGGGCCGGTTCGGTGAGTACGTCACCGACGGCGAGTTCAACGCCACCCTCCGCAAGGAGGACACCGTCGAGTCGATCACCCTCGAGCGGGCCGCCGAGCTCCTCGAGGAGCGGCGCGCCAAGGGTCCGGCGAAGAAGGCGGCCAAGAAGGGCGCGAAGAAGGCGCCGGCCAAGAAGGCGACGGCGAAGAAGGCGACCACCAAGAAGACCGCCGCGAAGAAGACGACGAAGAAGGCTGCGGCCAAGAAGAGCTGAGGCGGACCGCCGGGGAGGAACCTCCCCGGCGACCCGTCCGTTGGCGCTGGCATGGACGTGCGTGCGGTGGGTCGGGGCCTGGTCGTGCTGGCGGTCCTGGGGTGGATCGTGATCGCGACCCTGGTCGGGATCGGCACCTTCGGCAACGCGTACTGCGTCGGCACCAGCGGCGAGCCCTACTGGATGGACTGGGCCCGCGGCCACCGGGTGTGCGGGATCGGCGGGCCCGACCTCTACCGGGGGGTGATGTACCTCGGCGGGGTCGTGGCCCTCGCGGCTGCGGTGCAGGCCGGGTGGCTGACCGGCCGACGGTTCTGGCTGCGCTGCGCGGCCGCGGTGCTCACGCCGTTCGTGGCGTACGGCGTCCTGCGGGTCGTCGTCGCCCTCGGATGATCGGGGTGCTCAGCTCCCCGTCTCGCTCGTGAGCAGCGCGCCGAGCTCGTCCGCCGAGACCCCGGGGCTGACCACTGCCGTCCACTTCGGGCCCTTCGGTGTGGTGGCCCGCAGGTAGAGCGCGCCGTCACCGGAGCGTCGGTCGGTCCCGATCCACGCACGCTCAGGAGGTGTTCCGGGGAGGTCCAACGGCCGGGCGCCGTCCGGCAGCGATCCCGGCCGGAAGACGTGCAGCGTCATGGGGGCCTGGTCGGCCGGGCGCTGGTAGGCGACCGTGAAGCCGGCGACCTGGAACCTCTCGGTGACCAGCTCGAGCGGCGGCGCCGGGATCGATGGCGACGCAGCGGTGGTGTCCGCGGGGACCGGAGGCGTGCTGCTCGGCGGGTCGGCGACCGGGGCCACCGCGGCCTGGGGGCCGCCGACCACGACGGCGACCGTTGCGGCCGCGGCCGCAACGGGCAGCGCGAGCCAGCCGCGCGAGGCCCAGGCCGGGGTACGGCGCACGGTGGGTGCCAGGCCGTCGTACAGCAGGGTGTCGGTGGCGTCCTGGAAGGCTCCGCGCAGGTCGCGGGTCAGGTCATCGTCGGTCAGCATCGGCGTTCTCCCTGGTGGTGGCGGTGGTGGGGACGAGCGCGGACCGGAGCCGGTCCAGCGCGCGGGCGGTCTGTGACTTGACGGTTCCCTCGGA
Source organism: Nocardioides sp. W7 (assembly GCF_022919075.1). Lineage (NCBI taxonomy): Bacteria > Bacillati > Actinomycetota > Actinomycetes > Propionibacteriales > Nocardioidaceae > Nocardioides > Nocardioides sp. W7. The sequence continues at coordinate 1,367,534 of NZ_CP095078.1, forward strand.
GCAGCCGAGGGCGGCGGCGGTCTCGGCGACGCTGAGGTCGTCGAAGTAGCGCAGCACCAGCACCGCCCGCTGCCCGGTGGGCAGCTGCCGGGCCGCCCGGAGCAGCTGGTCGCGGTCGGCGACGCCGTCGGTCACCGGGACCGCGACATCCATCTCCAGCGGCGCCTCGCCGGGTCGCCGGCGCAGGTCGCGCCACCGGTCCTTGGCGAGGTTCACCAGGACCCGGCGGGTGTACGGCGCCGGGTCCTGGCGCGCCGTGGACCACCGGCGGGCGGTCCGCAGCAGCGCCGTCTGCACCAGGTCCTCGGCGTGCCCGCGGTCGCCGGTCAGCAGGTACGCCGTGCGCAGCAGCCGGTCGGAGGTCTCGCGCACGAACGCGTCGAAGGCCAGCTGGTCGGCTCGACTGATCACGTGGGGTTCCGTCTCGTCACGCCCCCCAGAACTCCGGGACACCGGTCGAGGTTGTCACGCACCGGCCGGATTCCGCTTCGGCTTTCGGGCACCGTGCGCCCCCGCGCGCCCCGGCGTACGGCCCGACCCGTCTTGGCCGGTGTCGGCGACCCCCCGTAGGTTCACTGCGTGAGCTCCCCGGGTGTGTACGCCGACACCGGCGTCTTCGTGTGCTTCGAGGGTGGCGAGGGCTCCGGCAAGTCCACCCAGTCCCGGCGGCTCCGCGAGGCGCTGGAGGCCGCGGGCCGCACGGTCCTGCTGACGTTCGAGCCCGGCGACACCCCGGTGGGCCGCACCCTGCGCGAGATCGTGCTCAGCCCCGAGACCGGTGAGCTCTCCGACCGCACCGAGTCGCTGCTCTACGCCGCCGACAAGGCCGAGCACGTCGACACCGTGGTGTGGCCGGCGCTCCGGCGCGGCGAGGTGGTCGTCACCGACCGCTACGTCGACTCCGCGCTGGCCTACCAGGGGGCGGGCCGCGCGCTCGTCGTCGCCGAGGTCGAGGGGGTCATGCGGTGGGCCACCGGCGACCTGCGACCCCACGTGACGGTCCTCCTCGACCTCGAGCCCGACACCGGCCTGGGCCGGTTCGAGGGCCGCGACCGGATCGAGGGCGAGTCGCGGGAGTTCCACCAGCGGGTGCGCGCGGCATTCCTGCGGATGGCGGCCGCCGACCCCGATCACTACCTCGTGGTCGACGCCCGGCTGCCGGTCGAGGAGATCGCCGCGCTGGTGCTCGACCGGGTCCGGCCGCTGCTCGATCGCGCCGCGGTGGCCCCGTGAGCGTCTGGGACGACCTGGTCGGCCAGCACCGCGCGGCCGAGGCCCTGCGGGAGGCCGCGGCGGGGCACGGCATGAGTCACGCCTGGCTCTTCACCGGTCCGCCCGGCTCGGGCCGTTCGAACGCCGCGGTCGCGTTCGCGGCCGCGCTGCAGTGCGAGCGGGGACGCGACAGCGGACCCGCTGATGGTGGTCGAGCGAGCGTCCCGGGTGTCGAGACCAGCGGGAGCGCCGAGGTCGGCTGCGGCGTGTGCCACGCCTGCCACACCGTCCTCGCCGGCTCGCACGCCGACGTCAAGCGGGTCAGCACCGAAGGCCTCTCGCTCGGCGTCGACTTCATCCGCGACCTGGTCCGGGCCTCCGCCCTCACCCCGGTCGGCCGCGGCTGGCAGGTGATCATCGTCGAGGACGCCGACCGGCTCACCGAGCGCGCGGTCAACGCCCTGCTCAAGGCGATCGAGGAGCCGGCCGTGCGGACCGTGTGGATGCTGTGCACCCCGACGGTCGAGGACGTGCTGCCGACGATCCGCTCCCGGTGCCGACTGGTCACGCTCACCACGCCGTCCGCGGCCGACGTCGCGGCGTTCCTGGTCCGGGCCGACGGCGTCTCGGACGCGCTGGCGTCGTACGCCGCCCGCGCCAGCCAGGGTCACATCGGCCGGGCCCGCGCGCTGGCCCGCGACGAGGGGACGCGCAACCGGCGTCGCGAGGTCGTCTCGATCCCCGTCGGCCTGACCAGCCTGGGGCGGTCCATGAAGGCCGCGCAGCGCCTCGCCGAGGTCACCAAGGAGGAGGCCGACCTCGTCACCGGCGAGCTCGACGCGCGCGAGAAGGTCGACCTGGACTCGGCGTACGGCGTCGTCGAGCGTGGCCGCCGGCCGCGGGAGTACGCCCCGGCCCTCGCCCACCTGCTCAAGGAGCAGAAGTCCCGGGCCAAGCGGCGCCACCTCGACGTCGTCGACCGCAGCCTGATGGACCTGGTGTCGGTCTACCGCGACGCGGTCGCGCTCGCGACCGGGGCGCCCGGTGAGCTGGTCAACGCCGAGATCCGCGCCGACGTCGAGAAGATCGCGGCCGGCTCCACCCCCGAGCTCAACCTGCGCCGGATCGGCTGGATCTTCGAGGCCCGCGAGCAGATGCTGGAGTTCAACGTGCAGCCCGCCCTCGCGCTGGAGTCGATGATGGTCGCCCTGCAGGCGCCGGACGGGGCGTCCGCATGATGAGCCCGCGCACGGTCCGGGTCGTCGTCCTGGTGCTGGTGGTGGTGCTCTGCCTCGGCGGTCTCAGTGCGGCGGTGGTCGGCCTCGCCAGCGGCGGCGACAGCCGCAGCGACCTCCCGGTGCGGGCGAACCCGCCCACGCCGCCCCCACCGGGCGCGACGGACCCGCCGGAGCCGGCGCTGGCGTCGTACTACTCCCAGCGGCTGCGCTGGGAGAGCTGCCGCGACCGCTTCGAGTGCTCGACCCTCACCGTCCCGCTCGACTACGCCGAGCCCGCGGGCGAGACGATCGACCTGGCGCTGCTCCGGGCCCCGGCCGGTGACCCGGACGGCCGGGTCGGCTCGCTGGTGGTCAACCCGGGTGGCCCCGGTGCGCCCGGCACGGACTACGCGGCCAGCGGCCAGTTCGGGAAGCGGCTCGCCGCCGGCTTCGACATCGTCGGCTTCGACCCGCGCGGCACCGGTCAGAGCTCGCCCGTCGACTGCCTCTCCGACACCGACCTGGACGCCTACCTCGCGGCCGACCCCTCGCCCGACGACCCGGCGGAGGTCGACGCGCTGGTCGCCGCGACCAGCGGGCTGCAGCGCGGCTGCAGCGAGCGGTCGGGAGAGCTGGCCGGCCACCTCTCCACCGTCGAGGCGGCCCGTGACCTCGACGTACTCCGCGCGGCGCTGGGCGAGCCGGGGCTGCTCTACCTCGGGGCGTCGTACGGCACCTTCCTCGGGGCGACCTACGCCGAGCTCTTCCCGGCCAGGGTCGGACGCCTGGTCCTCGACGGCGCGGTCGACCCGAGCATCGACCGGCGGCAGCAGGCGCTCGCCCAGGCGGAGGGCTTCGAGACGGCGCTGCGCTCCTACGTCACCGACTGCGTCGACCGGGGTGACTGCTTCCTGGGCGACACCGTCGAGGCCGGCCTGGCCCGGATCGCCTCGTTCCTGGAGGAGGTCGACGCGGAGCCGCTGCCCTTGGACGACGGGCGGGAGCTGACGGAGGGGCTGGCGCTCCTCGGGGTGGTCCAGCCGCTCTACGTTCGCGACTTCTGGACGCTGCTCGACCGCGGCCTCGAGACCGCCTTCGACGGCGACGGCACCGTGCTCGCCCTGCTCGCCGACGCGTACTCCTCGCGGTCCTCGGACGGCACCTTCCTCGACAACAGCACCGAGGCGAACGTCTCGATCAACTGCCTCGACGACCCGTCGTCGACCCCGGTCGAGCAGGTCGAGGCCGAGCTGCCGGCCTTCGAGCAGGCGGCGCCGACCCTGGCGACGAGCTTCGTGTGGGGTCTGGTGGGCTGCGTCGGCTTCGAGCCGCGCGCGGTCGAGGCCCCGCCCACCATCCGCGCCGAGGGCGCGGCGCCGATCGTCGTCGTCGGCACCACCCGCGACCCGGCCACGCCGTACTCCTGGGCGCTCGCGCTGGCCGAGCAGCTCGAGTCGGGTGTGCTGGTCAGCCGCGACGGCGACGGCCACACGGGCTACGGCTCCGACAACGCCTGCGTCGACGCCGCGGTCGAGGACTACCTCGTCGATGCGACGGTGCCGGCGGACGGGCTGGAGTGCTGATCGCCTCCGACTCCGTCAGACCGGCTCCGTGAGCGCCTGGATGCGCTTGGTGGCCAGGTCGATCATCAGCTGAGCGGCAGGGGAGAGGGTCGCCCCGGAGCGGTGCACGATGGCGAAGGTGTCGTACTGGCGCGGGCGCAGGCTGACCCAACCGGCACCGGGGGCCAGCCGCGGGACGAGCTGCGTGGCCGCGCCCATGGGGACGACGGAGTCGGCGTACCCCATCCCGACCAGCTCGACCGCGGTCTCGATGTCCTCGACCTCGATCCGGGTCTGCGGGTTGTGGCCGGTCTCGTGCAGCATCTGGCGCAGCGTGAGCCGCGTGCTGTCGACCGCGCGGTACGTCGTCTCCGGCATCACCAGTGACGCCCGGGAGAGTCGATGGGCCGTGACCGGGCTGGCCACGTGCGTGGGGTCCGCGCTGAGGTAGACGAGCTCCTCGCGGGCCACGGGGGTCACGGTGAGTCCCTCGCTGGCCACCGTCGAGAGTGCGAGCATCGCCGCCTCCAGATAGCCCCGGCGCAGGTCGTCGGCGACCTCGGTGGAGTTCTGGCCGACCAGCTCGACGCGGACCCCCGGGTAGCGGGTGAGCACGTCGGCGATCAGGCCGGCGCCGGCGTACAGCCGGGCGATGCCGAACATCCCGAACCGGATGGTCCCGGTCTCGAGCGACTTCACCGCCTGGGCCGCCCGGCGGGTCTCCTCCGCGGCGGCGAGGGTGCGCTCGGCGTGCGGGCGCAGGGTGTCGGCGACCGTGGTGGGTACGACGCCGCGCCCGACCCGTCGGAACAGCTGGACGCCGAGGGACTTCTCGAGGGTCCGGATCTGCTCGGAGACGCTCGGCTGGGAGTAGCCGAGCTCCTCGGCGGCGCGGGTGAGCGAGCCGTGCTCGTAGGTCGCGAGGAAGCAGGTCAGCTGGTGCAGCGAAAGCATAGGGAGATCCTATGGCTTCCGCAGGAAAGCGAGGCTACCCCTATGAGTTGGAGCGTCGGAGAATGGTGGTGTCATCCCGCCCTGACCCCTGAAGGAGGTCCCTCGATGTTCGCCCACCACTGCACGTCGTGCACCCAGCGCCAGCTGATCTTCCCGAGCCAGGTGACCTCGCTCGTGAACACCGACCACGGCATCATCGTCGCCTTCACCTGCTGGTGCGGCGCCGACCAGACGCTGCTCACCGGCAGCCGGGCCGGCACCACCGCCGAGGCCCCCGCTGGCGCGACCGTCGCCGCCCGCGAGGACGCGGTCGCCGCCGCCTGACCCCGGATTTTCGCGAGGCGGATCGCTCTCCGTATACTTCCCCGGGTTGTCCGGACCTGGTGTCCGGCAACACGCCGCCTTAGCTCAGTCGGTAGAGCGAGTCACTCGTAATGACTAGGTCGTCAGTTCGATTCTGACAGGCGGCTCCACGTCAACATCCCTGACCTGCGGAAACGCGGATCGGGGATGTTGGCGTTCGGGGCCGAAATCGCCGGATTGACACGTTTGCGACACGTTTCAGATCGTTGCGGCTCGTCGAGACCCGCTCTGACGTGCAGCTTTGCGCGTCTCGGGCGGGTCGCCGGTGCCACGGTAGTGCGGGCCTCCGGGACTCGGGGCGGGCTCCCGCCGACGACGTTGTCGTGCTCCTGCCGTGCGCACTCACCACGATCGGGGCGCTCCGAGGTCCCACCAATCGATCGGCGGTTCCTCCCGCAGGTGGAATGCGACGTTGCCGACGTTGCCGACGTTGCAGAACTTCCAGAGCTCCTTCGCGGCACGCGAGTACTGGAACAGGACCTGGTCGACCTCGAACGCGTCAAGCTCGCCGGCGCGGAACCGATCGGTGGCGTCGGCTACGTGCGCGACGAGCTCGGCGAGTCGAGCCCGGTGGTAGGCGCTCACCGCGTCGCGTGCTTGTCGCCGGTCTGACTTTCGGGACACGGTTTGAGGCTATTCCGAAGCGTGCGGACGTCAACGGGGCAGCGCGCTCAGCCCGGCATGGGGCGTCGGAGGCGATCAAGGTGGCAGGATCGTCGGCGTGACCGACTCCCTCCTTGCGGCGCTGATGGAGGAGCAACTGGAGTCGGTCGTGTTCGTCCGGGACTACTTGCAACTCGACTTCGCGAACGCACGATTGAGCGCCTACGTCTGGCCCACGGTGAGCATTGGTGACGTCAGCCGTGGTCTGGGGGGACCCGGGCTACCGCGACGCGCTGTGCGCCCTCATCTCTCACGAAGTCATCGAGACTGAGGAGTCGCCGGCGGCCGGACTGGTGATCCGCCTTGGCCTGGGAGAAGTCGCCATCCACCCGGAGCCAACCGAGTTGAGTGGACCCGAGATCGCGATGTTGCAGGTCCACGCAGATGCCTTCCAAGACGCTTCGTTGGCTGTCTGACGGCCCGGCGAAGATGTCTTTGCCAGCCGTGGTTGGTCCTGACCGCTACGTCCGCTCACAGGCACGCCTACGCCTTGTCGGCAGCAGAGAGTGCGGTTCTTTACGTCACTGACTCGACGTGGAAGTACCCAACGACAGTCGGTCCCTCCGTCACGACGATCACGTCGCCCGCCTCCACGTCATGTGGATAGCAGTAGTCGTCGACGAGCCAGCCTGCGTCGGCGGCGGATCGCCACGCACCTGGTGTGGCCGAACGAACCACCAGCGATGCCAACCCAGTGCTGACCGTCAGTGGCGGTACGAAGCCGTTTGCCGAGTAGTCGCGTTCAGCGACTGGCTCCGGCGGCCCGCCGTGACGACCGCCCTGATCTTAAGCGGCTGGTGGCAAACCCTCGGACTATCACCCGTTCGGCCTCGCTAAGACCGGGTTGGTTGAGCGCGAGCAGCACGTCATCTCGGTGGTCGCGACCTTGCTGAACGGCGGCGAGGTGGCCGCCCACCTGGACGGCAGGCCTGGGCGCGAGCCGCGCCACGCCGGGCACTGGAACCGTCAGACATTCGCGGCCGGCATGGCATGAGCCGGTCTGCGCGCCGCCTGACCACCGACTTCAGGCCCGTCCCCCGCCTGGGAGGCGGGTCCTTCCTGGTGTCGCGCAGCAGCAGACGTGCGGTCGTCGCGCGTAGACGCATGAACGAGATGAGATAGACGCGTTGTGTACAACGGGTTCGCGTCTAATCTGAACCGTTGACCACAAACACCCAGGTCACACGCAGGGTTCCTGCCCCTCGCACACACCCGTCGGGTGGAAGTAGACCGCATTCGCAAGACGTACATCTGAGCATCTGGCGACGTCGCGCAGGCGCGTTGGGTGATCAAGTGCCATCTAACCTGGCAATACTTCGTAGCCAGGTGAACGTGGCGGGATGTCCCTTGAGATGTGAATGAGATGCCCGTGACGCGATTCGTTGCGATGTCCACGTTCCGGGAGTACTCTTCGGTTCACATTCAAGCGACGGAAGGGTACGTAGTGGACGCGAGCAAGGTCCTGAAGGAGGCATGGGAGGCGGTCCAGGGCGCCAACCTGCCGGAAGAAGTCCACGAGGTTGCGTTCCGGGAAGCTGTGCGGCTGCTGTCGCCGCCGCCGCCGCCCGTTGCCGGACCGGCAGCTCCGATCCGCCCCAACGGCGGTAACGGCCAGGCGCCGAAGTCCGACTCGGCGGGTAACGGCAGTGGCAGCACGAAGGACAGCGGCGCCACCGGCGGTAGCGGCGGCGACATCACCGTGAGCGAGGACGACCTCTTGAGCAAGGTGGCTGCCGGCACTGGCACGTCACAGGAGAAGTTGGAGAGCCTGGTCCACCTTGACGACGGCGTGCTGAAGCTCAGCCTGCCCGGCATCAAGTTGGGCAAGAACAATGCAGACAAGACGCGGGCGATCGCGCAGGTGCTCAGCATCGTGCGCGCCTTCGGCCTGGACGAGGACGGCACGAGCGTCGAGTCAGTGCGCGTGGAGGCGCAGCGCCTCAAGTGCTACGACGGACCGAACTTCACGAAGCAGTTGGCCAGGCTGACGCCGGGCTATGTCATCACTGGGGGCGGCGCGAATAAGCGGGTGCGCGCCAAGGCTGGTGGCATCGCGTCGTTCCCGGCGCTGGTCGACCAGTTGGTCGGCGACTCGTGAGTTCAGCGCTCGATCCCGCGCAGACCCTGGGAAACCTGCCCCAGGGTCTGCGTGACGAGTTGCTGGCGGAGTACACCAAGATCACGAAGAACTTCGCACGGGGTGAGTGGGGATCAGCCGAGTTGTACGGCGGTCGCTTCTGCGAGGTCGTCTACTCGATCCTGAAAGGCCATGTGGACGGGTCGTTTCCGACCTCAGCGTCGAAGCCAGCGAACTTCCCGCAGAAGTGCCGCGACCTGGAGCAGCAGGCCGACAAGGCCACGTTCCCGCAGTCGGTTCGGATCGGGATTCCTCGCCTGCTGATCGGGCTTTACGAGTTTCGCAACAACCGCGACAGCGGGCACGTTGGTGGCGAGGTGGATGCGAACCACATGGACGCCACCTACGTCCTGCATGCCGCGCAGTGGGTCATGGCTGAGTTGGTTCGACTCTTCCACACAACCGACGTGGCAACGGCCACCGCAACCGTCGACGCTTTGGTCGAGCGGACGTTGCCCCTCATCTGGGAGGTCAACGGCCGGCGTCGCATCATGGATCCGACGATGCGCTTGGCGGACAAGACGCTGTTGCTGCTGTACGGCTCCGCCGGCGGCATGACTGACGCGGACCTGGCCGCCGACATCAAGCACGGTCGGCTTCGTGACTACAAGAAGACGTTGCGGACCCTCGACGACCAAGTGCTGGTGGAGTACAACGAGCAGAGTGGGCTGGTGGTCATCTCTCCGAAGGGAGAGGCGGACGTCGAGGACCGTCTGCTGCCAGCTTTGGTCCTGGACTAGCCCCGAGCGCACTCCGTTGCCCGCGTCATAGTGGGCAGTTAGCCGCAGGTTGGACTCCCGCCGCGTGGCTAGTCGTCCGCTGCCAGGAGCCGGTCCAATGTGGCGCGAAGGTCGGGTGCGGTGGCGCGACGACCGACGTAGTGCCGAAAGGTGATCGACGGGTCCCGGTGTTCGAGCTGATCGCGAGCGGCGTCCAAAGAGATCTCGTGCGCGATGAGGGTGCCGACCGTCCGGCGCAGGGTATGGAAGGTCGTGCCGGCGATGGCGAGATCGAGCTCGCTGGGCGGTTCCTCGACCCGAGTGAGCGCCGTCCGGAGACGGGTGCGCAGGTTCGAGGGGTGCAGCCAGTTGCCGGTGCGGGCACGGAAGACCGGTGTCTCGCCGTCGGCGGGTAGGAGTGCGAGCCGTTGTCGGAGCATCTTGACGACTGCGTCAGGGAGGATCAGCGTCCGGTCCTCTCGGGTCTTGGTCCAGTCCTGGCGGTGGAGCGTGGTGACGTAGCCGGCGCGGGGGTTGACGATGGTGCCGCCGACGTGGAGGAGCGGCAGCGGCCCGTCGAGATCGACGTCGCAGCGGCGGGTGGCGAGGGCTTCGCCCTCCCGGCAGCCGGTGCCGAGGATGAGGTCGACGAGGTCTTCGAGGTCGGCGTTGGGCATGCGCTGGTCGGGGATGCGGATCGTGTCGCGTCGTACTCGGCGGCGTAGGTGGTTGGCCTGTTCGACGGTGAGGAACTTGACCTCGCGGACGTGGACCTGACCGAGGGCGGGGATGACGACCTGGCGGATCTCGTTGGCGTAGATGGCCAGCGTCTGCGGTGCGAGTGGTCCTTCGGATCGGCTCTTGCCGTGCTCGGCGCGGTGGGCGATCCAGATCTCGGCCAGCGCTTCCAGCGTGGTGTCGCGCCGGATGCCTTGGGTGCCCGGGTCGGAGCGAGCGGCGAGGTTGCGTTGCAGCAGGCGGGTCGCGGCTCCCTTCGTGTCGGCGAGGGCGCGAACGGAGCTTATGCGGCCGTCGGCGTTGCGTACTTGGGCTCGGGCGAGCCACCGCCCGTCCGGCTGACGGGCGGTGGCGATCGAGCTGTGCTCGCCGCGGGGGATGCGGTTCTGAGGCAATGCTCAGGTCTCCATCCAGGCGGCGGCCTCGTCGTCCTTGCGGCGCAGCCACTCCTCGACGGCCGAGCGGCGGTACCGGACGTGCCGGCCGATGTGCAGGCACGTCGGTCCTTGGCGCTCGGTTCGCCAGCGCTTCAGGCTGCCGACGGGTACGCCGCCGAGCATCTGCGACACCTGCTCGGGCGAGAGCAGGGGGTCGTTGGCCTCGCGCTCCGGTTGCAGGTCGCGAGTGAACTGGTCGGTCATGTTTCCTCCACGGGTCGGGTCATCCGGTCGTGCTGGGCCGAGGTCGTCGTGGATCGCTGCGACCTGCCCGGCATCCTCCAGAAGCAACACGTGCTCCCGCGGAATGGCCAGCGTGGCGATGGTGAGCGGGCGCGGACCCGGTGGTGAGCGTTCACCACTGCGGTGGGGAGACCCCGTGGTGACGGCGATCCTGTGGAAACGTCCGGTCGATATCCCCAGATACGCACCGGGTCCCGCGTCGAGGACGTAGCAGCGACATCACTGAGGACATGCCGAGCTCGTCGTCAGCACCTGATCGTTGTCCTCGCTGTGATGATCCGATCCCTCCGTATCAAGGAGGGAGACCGCGGACGTGGTGCTCTCACCGGTGCCGGCGTGCCGCCTACGAGGAGCGGCGGGCGGCGGCGAACGGTGCGATCGCGGTCAAGATCGTGGAGTCCTCCCAGCGCCCCCACGATCTCGACGCGTGCGTCGCCGCGGTCGTCGGCTCGTCGACGGCCTGTCGGCGCGTGCTGGATGCCCTGGCGTCGGCCGCTGCGCGGGGCGAGCTCACGTCGGATCCACGCTGGGAGCCCACGCTGCGCTCTCTTCTTCGTCTCCTCGACGGGCTGGATCGGACGCGTTCGCGGCGCTGATCCCGTCGTCGGTGAGCGGCCTCGGGGCGGCGTCAGGGCTTTCGTACGGGCGACTCACCACTCCTGAGGTGCATGAGGTGTGATGGCTGGCGGCTTCATCGCTGGGGGACGGGACTCGGGCGGTGAGGTCGACGCGGCAGACGTACGGACGGAACTCGTAGCATGCGTGCCGCTGATTGGGCGGGGGCTGGATCAGCGGCTCAGCTTCGCCGCGCGTTCCAGGCGGTCGAGGGCGCTCCCGGATTCGTCGACTGCCATGGCAGCGGGATCGTCGCGGCAGTGGGCGAGCATTTTGCTCAGCCGCTGCTTGTCCTTCCTGGTGGGCTCGGTGTCGCGGAAGTCGCGAGCGGAGATGAGTCCGGCGAGGACGACGAAGTCAGAGCAGTGACGCGCCCGCGCGCTGTCGCTGATGACCTCGGTCCGGGCGGCCGCTTTGGCCACGAGTGCGCCCACCAGGTTGGGGCGCAGGAGGGTGCCGACTCGGTCTCCGACCTGGACCCTTACGGGTTCGCTGCGAGCCAGCGCTTGGGTGGTGCCTGGGGCCGAGATCGTGGGAGCTCCGCCGGCGCCTGGTCGCGCGGCGGCGCGCTCCCCGACGCCCTCGGGGATGAGGACGTCGATCTGGGAGTGGTGGCGACGCCAGCGGTGCTGGACGCCGTCACCCGAGGTGTCCGGAGTGAAGCCCAGGTGGGCCAGGGCGCCGGTGAACGACTGGAGGATCGTCTGGGAGGCGCGGATGTCGACGACGGTGTCGATGTCGAGCGTCGGGCGGTGGGGGCTGGCTCCGCGTTCGGCGCAGTGCAGATGGACGAGCTGACCGCCGATCAGTGCCCAGTCGGCGGGCACGCGCTCGTACAGGTCCATGAGCGCGTGCCACGTCAGCTCCTGATCGGGGGCCATGACGGGCATGAGGATGGGCTCAGGCACGACGCTCCTCCCGCGCGACGATGCGACCCAGGTCGGCGATCAAGCGCAGGGCTTCGTGCTTTTCGCGCACGCCGTCGTACTCCGCCAGGTCGGCCGCGAGGGTGAGGGGGGAGCGGGCCATGTCGGCGAGGTCGACGGCGCGGCGCCCGGGCGAGTCGGCGGCCGGCGCGACGTGCAGGATGACGTTGGCTCGGTCGCGATCAGCGGGCGAGAGCAGATAGTCATCGACCAGCCCGTCGAGGCGATCGACGAGCACGTAGCCCTCGACGCTGTCTCCGGCGGCCAGGTTCGATTCGGGGAGAGAGAGCCCGGACAGGTGAACGCGCTCGTCGGCCCGGAGGTCGGGCAGGTCACGCGGGGAGGCGACGTACGGGACTCGTTCGGCGCGGTTGCGCAGTGCGCGCCCGAGGAGGGCGGAGATGTCGCCGGCGTCGGCGTCGCTGGCCGACGCGAGTAGCTCTCGTAGGCGAGATCGAGCCCGGCTGCGCGACACGGGGCTGAGCTCGCTGGCGGAGGAGTCGCCCAGGCAGACCGCGAAGACGTCCCATGCGGACTTCGAGGACAGGGGGCGTCCCGGGCTCGAGCGCTCGGCGACCCGCCGCACGTCGGCTTCGTCCATGAGCCACTGGTTGCCGATCTTCTCGGCGGCCAGCGAGCCCGCGCGGATGCGCTGATGGACGCGTTGAGGATGGACGCCAAGCATCTCGGCCGCCTGGGAGACGGTCACCTGAGAGCGGGACATGCGGTTTCCTCTTCGGTTTCAGGGTCTCTAGATTTCCTGGAACTCTATAAATACTTCAAGGGTTCCTGCAATCGAATAGATGGCTTCTCGGCGGATGCGGGCAGCGAACAGACAAAGCGTGCGGTCCCGCGCCGAGGGCACTCGGCGGCTCGTCCTGCTTCAGTCGGACTGCCCGAGACGCCTGGCGCGGTCGTCTCGCGTCGTCGAGCGAGCCCGCTGTCACTGGCGAGGGGTCGGGTCAGTCGTGCGGGGCAGGTCGACTGATCGGTGCTCCATCAGAGCTGGAGGATGGCCGCCGAGATCACGCCTGCTCCGTGAGGCGGGTGTGTGGTCAGAGCCGGACGCCGCAGAGGTTCGGCTGACGCTGATTCGCGGCGAAGCGACGCGCCGAGGGGCGACTCACCGGCGTCCGCGCGCCCACCGATTCGAAGCGCACAGCTACCGGGACGGCGAACGTGGAGTCACGGTGTTGCCACCCCACTGCTCGGGCGCGACATCGGTCAGCGTCTGGTTGAGAACCCACTGGTGCCCGAACGGGTCATCGGTGGTGGCCTGCCGCTCGCCGTACTCCCAGTCGTGGGGCGGCTCGACCAGCCGCGCCTCCCGTGCCACCGCAGCCGCGACGACCTCCTCGACGTCGGCGACCTTCAGCATTACTTGGTGCGAGCGTTCCCGCTCCGGTGTTCGCCGTCCCGGCCGCACCTCTGCCACCACCAGCTCGGCCGGCGGCCCGTCCGGGAGGCCGAGCTGCGAGCGATGCCCGTCGCCGATGCGGACGTGTTCGACGAAGCCGAGGACCTCGGCGTACCACGCCACGGCCGATCGGACGTCGGCCACGGTCAGGACGGGGGTCACTCGCGCGTGCGGCGCCGACCGGTTGGTGAGCACCCGATCAGACTAGATCGCGGTGGCGCCCTTGGCTGTCGCCGTCGAGGGGCGTCCGTGCTGCGAGGGACGGGTGCGCCGAGCCGCCTCCGGCGCCCGTCGCGGCGGAGAAGCGTGGGCAGTGCGGCGGCAGGTTCTCCAGCCAGCCAAGGGGCATTCTCGTTCCACGCCACGCCACGCCACGCCACGCAACCACCCGCCCCCATCGGTGAACCAGACGGGGCACTGCTCAGCTGAGGTCTCGCCGCATGATCAGGCGCGGCATTCCGCTCGCCACGGCGTCGGTGGTGCCCACGACCCGGAACCCGGCCCGGTCGAACATCGACCTCGTTCCCACGAACGCCATGGTCAGGTCCATCCGGTTCGGCGGGTCGACCGGGTGTGCCTCCACCGCGGGCGCGCCGTGCGAGGCGGCGTAGGCAACGGCACCTTCGAGCAGAGGTGCCGTCACCCCTTGTCGACGGCGGCCCGAGCGAACCACGACGCACACGATGCTCCACACCGGCAGGTCGTCGATGGGTCGGATGAGACGTGAGTTGGCCAGCCGGGTGATCTCGGCGCGAGGACCGATGTTGCACCAGCCCACGGGCTCGCCGTCTCGGTAGGTCACGACCCCTGGGGGATGGTCACGCTCGCACAGGGCCCGCATGGCCTGCTCCCGGCTTCCGCCGCCCAGCTCCTCGATCTCACCAGCCCGCAGCCTGTGGGACAGGCACCAGCAGTGATGGGCGCGTCGGGTGCGGTTGACGACGTCAGCGAAGTCCTCGAAACGGTCCGGGGTCAGCGGATGCGTCTCCCACGTCATGGGGCCACTCCATCACGGCCCGGCGACAGTCGCCGCGACGGAGTTCTCGTAGAACTCCCCAGCCGGCCCACGTCTCGGTCTGGGCTTGGCGAGAAGGCGGCCACGCCCGCGACCAGCCGGCATGCCGGGCCCGAGTGCGAAGGGGATCAGTCGAACAGGTGGGGCAGGATCCGCAGCTCGCGGACGAGCGCGGCGTACCGCTCCGAGCCGAGGCCCATGGCGATGTCGGTCTCGATGTCGCGCTCGGTGGCCCGCAGGCGCAGGGCCAGCTCACGACCCATCGGCGAGAGCGCCGTCACGGCCCGCCGCTTGTCGTGCGTGTCGATGCGGCGTACGACGAGGGCCCGCTCCACCAGCCGGTCGACGTGGCGGGTCAGGCTCGCGCTCGGCAGTACGGCCGCCTCCGCGAGCGCGGACATCGGGAGACCGGGCCGCTCGAGGAGCACCGCCACGATCCGCCAGTGCTCGAAGGTCAGGCCCTCCTCGAAGAGGGCGGGCGTGAGCCGGGTGCGGAGCGCGTGCTCCACGCGGGCGACCAGGAGCGCGAGGCTGTCCCGCTCGCCGGTCACGGCGTCGGCCGGCGTCTGGGGCGCGAGCAGGCGTCCGAGGCCCTCGTCCATGTCGCCTCCCTGGCGAAGTGGAATTCGTCTCATCCACGCGATCCGGATCACACCGGATGTGTGTCCACTAGTGTAGGCGCACGCCTGACGCGACCACCGACGCTCGCGGGGGCTTCTCGAGATTCCCGCCGAGGTCAGTTGCCCACCGGGAGGCTCCGTGCACGAGGATGCCGTGCCGTACGTCGCCACCGGCGACGTCCTCCGTGTCGCGTTCGTCGTCCCGCTGCAGGGTCCGACCGGGATCTACGGTCCCTCGTGCCTCGCGTGCGGGCAGCTGGCCGTCGAGCAGCTCAACCGCGTCGACGGCATCGCCGGCCGGGCGGTGGAGCTCGTCGTCGTCGATGCGGGCCGGGATCCCGAGGTGGTGGCCGACGAGGTCGGCGCCCTGGTCGACGCCGGCCGGGTCGAGGCGGTCGCGGGGTGGCACATCTCGGCGGTCCGGGTCGCGGTGACCCGCCGCATCGGCGGGCGGGTGGTCTATGCCTACGCCGCGATGCACGAGGGCCGCGACGACACCCCCGGTGTCTTCATGCTGGGGGAGCGGCCGATCAACCAGCTGCTGCCGGCCGCGCACTGGATGCGCGAGCAGCTCGGCGTCGGGCGCTGGGCGGTGGTCGGCAACGACTACGTCTTCCCGCGGGTGACCGGCGCGACCGCGCGCGCGGCCCTTCACGGCACCCGCTCGGAGATCGTCAGCGAGACCTATGTGCCGCTCGGCACCACCAACTTCCGCGGGGTCCTCGACACCCTCGACCCGGGCCGGGTCGACGGCGTGATCATGCTGCTGATGGGCCAGGACGCCGTGCACTTCAACCGGCAGTTCGCCCGGCTCGGGCTCAGCGAGACCATCCACCGGCTCAGCCCGGCCGTCGAGGAGAACACCCTGCTCGGCGGCGGAGCGGGCGCGCACGACGGGCTGTACGCCGCGGCGGCGTACTTCGACGGTCTCGGCACGGCCGAGAGCGTCGAGCTGAGCACCGCCTACCACGAGCGCTTCGGGCCATGGGCGCCGACGCTGAACGCGGTGGGCGAGTCCTGCTACGAGGCGATCCGGTTCCTGGCTCGGATGGGGCAGGTGTGCGGGAGCCTCGACGTCGCCGCGGTGGGGGCGATGGCGCCCGGGCACTTCTACGACAGTCCCCGCGGGCTGCTCCGCCTCGACGGCAACCTGCTCAACCAGGACGTCTACCTCGCGGCGGCCGACGGCCTGGAGTTCGTGGTCCAGGAGCAGATCGCTCGGACCACCTGAGCCGGTCACCCACCGACGGCGGCCGTCGAGCGGCTCCAGGCCGCCGCGAGGGTGGCGCGGTGGGCCTCCCCGGCCAGGGCCCGCACGAGCGTGCCGCCGCACTCCAGCCGGAGGCACTGCGGCGAGTCCGGCTCGCCGGGGTCGGCCCCGAGGGTGAGGACGGTGGCGAGCACCCGGCGCCCGCCGAGCAGCATCCCGGTGCTCTCGGGTGCGAGGTCGATCTCCTCGACGAGCAACGGCGTCCCGTCGTCCGAGGTGGCGTCCAGCCGGTGCCGCACCCGCCCGGGCCACTCGCCGTACCGGCCCAGGACCAGCTGTTCCCGGAGCGCCAGGCGGGCGCCGAGGGCCAGGCGGAGGCGCGTGCGGCGTCGTACGTCGGAGCCGGCGGCGGCGACGAACGGCTCGCCGTGCCAGAGCAGCCGGGCATCCTGGTCCAGGCGGACGTCGACGTCCCAGGTGGCGCTGCCGCCGCGCATGTCGTAGGCGACCGTGCCGGCCGGCTCGAGGAGCTCGAGGGTGGCGCCGGCTCCGACGTGGACCTCGACGACCATGGCGTCGCGGGCGAGGAGCAACGCCCCCTCGGCCACCAGGGCGACCCGTGCGGAGGCGGATCCCGCGGCCACGAGCACCGGCCGGAGCAGGGGCAGGTCCGGCCGGGCGGACGCCTCGAGCCCCACCCGGACGCGGCCGACGTCCGACCGCTCGACGGTGATCCGGGTGCGGCTCGCGGTGGCGAAGCCGACGTCCGGCTCAGGCGTGGACGTGACCATGCTCGAGTCCGTGCTGGTGGTCGTGGTCGGGCGCGTGCCAGTGCGGCGCCATCGGCCCGGGGTCGACGGGGACCAGGCGGCCGTCCCGGTGCCGGGCGAGCTGGCCGCGCACCCACGCCGTGAGCTCGTCGACGGAGGCCCGGTCGGTGCGGGAGAGCGCGATGACCGGCCGGCCGTCGCGGGCCGCGCGGGCGTCGGCGACCATCTGGTCCCGGTCGACGCCGACGTACGGCGCCAGGTCGGTCTTGTTGACGATCAGGAGGTCGGCCCGCTCGATCCCCGGCCCGCCCTTGCGGGCGACGTCGCCACCGCCCGCGATGTCGAGGACGAACACCTGCACGTCGACCAGCGCGGGGGAGAAGGTCGCCGTGAGGTTGTCACCGCCGGACTCCAGCAGGACGAGGTCGAGCGGGCTGAAGTCCGCCTCGAGCTCCTCGACGGCCAGCAGGTTGGCGGTGATGTCGTCGCGGATCGCGGTGTGGGGGCACGCCCCCGTCTCGACCGCGCGGATCCGCTCCGGGTCGAGGACCCCCGCGGAGCGGAGCAGGCGGGCGTCCTCGTCGGTGTAGATGTCGTTGGTGACGACGCCGAGCCGCAGCCCGCCCGCGAGCTCGCGGCACAGCAACGCGATCAGCGAGCTCTTGCCGGTGCCCACGGGGCCGCAGACGCCCAGGCGCATCGCGCGGGTCGGGCTGGGACGGGTCTGGTCAGGCACTGAACAACCTCCGGCTCGAGACGGCGTGGGTCTCGGCCCACACCTCGACTTGGGGCATCGCGCCGGCCGGGACGGCCGACGGACAGGTCAGGGCGGCGAGGTCGTCGGCCAGCCGGTCGACCTCGACGAGGGCGTCGTGGACCCAGCCGGTCGCGGTCGCCGGGTCCAGGGGGAGCAGCTTGAGGGCGGCGGACGCGATCGTCTGCGCGTCGTCGTACCCCACCACCCGGGCGAGGGACGCCGCCCCCAGGTCGGCGGCCACCGCGACCGCGCCGAGGACCACGGCCCGCGAGGGCGCGGGCCCGGCGCGCACGGTCTCGACGGCGGGATGCTCCGGCCACAGGCGTACGGCGAGGCGCAGCAGCGCCTGGGCCTGGGCGCGGGACGTGCGGCGCATCGCCGCGCTGGGGGTGCGGGCCGCCCACGCCGCCTCCACCGGCGCCACGGGCAGGTCCAGGAGGAGGAGGTGGCGGGCCACGACGGCGGTGCCGGCCTCGACCCGGGTCACCGACCGCAGCCGGGCCCGCAGGTAGACCGGGACGTGCGCCGCGCCGAGCCCGTCGCGGACCGCCGGCTCGAGCGAGCCCGACTGGGTGTGCCCCGCGACCGGCAGGCGCGCGTCGGCCAGCAGCATCATCACGAGCTCGGGGGAGACGGTCATGGCTAGAACAGGGAGTAGAGCTGCGCGAGCGGGAGGACGCCGGCCGGTGCGGGCTCGACCACCTCGCCGTCGATGGTGATCGCGAAGGTCTCGGGGTCGACCTCGATCTCGGGCAGCGCGCTGTTGTTGACCATGTCGGCCTTGCCGATGTCCCGCGTCGGCGCGACCGCCAGCAGCCGACGCCGCAGGCCGAGCTCGTCGGCGAGACCCGCGTCGAGCGCCGCCGGGGCGACGAAGGTGACGGCGTGGTCGGCGCCGCTCCCGTCCGCGGGGTCCACCAGCGTCGGGCGCATCAGCACCGGCTGTGGTGTCGGGATGGACGCGTTCGGGTCGCCGAGCGCGCCCCACACCAGGGCGCCGCCCTTCATCACCACCTGGGGCCGGATCCCGAAGAAACGGGGGTCCCAGAGCACCAGGTCGGCGAGCTTGCCGGGCTCGACCGAGCCGACCTCGTGGGCGATCCCGTGGGCGATCGCCGGGTTGATCGTGTACTTCGCGACGTAGCGCCGCGCGCGGGCGTTGTCGGCCGGCCCGACGGGCAGGTGGGCGTCGCCCAGCCGGTGCTTCATCACGTGGGCGACCTGCCAGGTGCGGCAGACCACCTCACCGATCCGCCCCATCGCCTGGGCGTCCGAGGACGTGATGGAGAGCGCGCCCAGGTCGTGCAGGAGGTCCTCCGCCGCGATCGTGGTGGCCCGGATCCGGGACTCGGCGAAGGCGAGGTCCTCTGGCACCTGCGGGTTGAGGTGGTGGCACACCATCAGCATGTCGAGGTGCTCCGCGACGGTGTTGACCGTGTGCGGCAGGGTCGGGTTGGTCGACCCGGGGATGACGTGCGGCAGGGAGGCGATCTTCAGGATGTCGGGCGCGTGGCCGCCGCCGGCGCCCTCGGCGTGGAAGGCGTGGATCGAGCGCCCGGCGATGGCGCGGACCGTCGAGTCCAGGTAGCCGGCCTCGTTGAGGCTGTCGGAGTGCAGCGCGACCTGGAGGCCGAACTCGTCGGCGGCCCGGAGTGCGCTGTCGATCGCCGCGGGGGTGGAGCCCCAGTCCTCGTGCACCTTGTACGCCGCCGCTCCGCCGAGCGCCTGCTCGGCGAGGCCGGCCGCGCTCACGGTGTTGCCCTTGCCGAACAGCAGCAGGTTGACCGGCAGCGAGTCCAGGGCGCGGTGCACGGTGCGCAGGTGCCACGCGCCCGGGGTCACGGTCGTCGCCTTGGACCCCTCCGACGGTCCGGTGCCGCCGCCGCCGATGGTGGTGATGCCGGTCGCCAGCGCCTCGGCGATCTGGGAGCGCGACAGCAGGTGGACGTGGACGTCGATCGCCCCGGCCGTGAGGATCCGGCCCTCGCCGGAGATCACGTCGGTCGACGGGCCGATCTCCATCAGCGGGTGCACCCCGTCGGCGACGTCGGGGTTGCCGGCCCGCCCGAGGGCGACGATCCGGCCGTCGCGGATGCCCACGTCGGCCCGGACGATCCCCCAGTGGTCCAGGACCACGGCGTTCGTGATCACCGTGTCGAGCGCGCCGTCGGCCCGGGTGGCACTGCCCTGGGCCATCGACTCGCGGATCGACTTCCCGCCGCCGAACACCGCCTCCTCGCCGCCGAAGGTCAGGTCCTCCTCGACCTCGATCCACAGGTCGGTGTCGCCCAGGCGGACCTGGTCGCCGACGGTCGGTCCGTAGAGGGCGGCGTACGCCGCGCGCGAGAGCTCAGCCACCGGTCGGGCCCCCTTGCTGGCCGGCCTTGACCTGGATCCCGGGCACGAGCCGGCGTCCGCGGAGGGCGACGATCCCGATCTCGATCGACGCGCCCGGCTCGAACCGGCGCGACGTCCCCGACGCGATGTCGAGCCGGAAGCCGGTCGAGAGCTGCCGGTCGAACGCCAGGGCGGCGTTCACCTCGGCCAGGTGGATGTGCGAGCCGATCTGCACGGGCCGGTCCCCGGTGTTCACGATGACCAGCGTCCGGCGCTCGTCGGGGCCGCGGTCGGCGTTGATCTCGACGGTGCCGGGAGCGACCCGGATCGCTCCGGGACCGGCGGACTGGCTGGCCATCGTGGTCCTCTTCTCCTCGGGTGCCGGGGTCAGGCGATCGGGTGGTGCAGGGTGACGAGCTTGCGGCCGTCGGGGAAGGTGGCCTCGACCTGGACGTCGGTGAGCATGTCGGTGACGTCGGGCATGACCTGGTCGCGGGAGAGCACCTCCCGACCGGTGGTCATGAGCTCGGCGACGGGGACGCCGTCTCGGGCCCGCTCGATCACCCACGTGGTCAGCAGGGCCACCGCCTCCGGGTAGTTGAGCCGGACCCCGCGGGCCAGTCGGTCGCGCGCGACCATGCCGGCCACGGCCAGGAGCAGCTTCTCGGTGTCGCTGGGCGTCAGGTGCATCGCGCGGCCCTCAGACGGCCATCGCCGCGCGAACGGCGTCGACCGCGTCCGGACCACCCTCACCGTGGGAGGTCACCCGGCCCGACTCCAGCACGTAGTAGCGGTCGGTGACCCGGAGTGCGAAGCCGACATGCTGCTCGACCAGCAGGACGGCGAGGTCACCGCGCCCGGTGAGCGCGGTGATCACCCGCTCGATCTCGGCGACCACGTTGGGCTGGATGCCTTCGGTCGGCTCGTCGAGGATCAGCATCCGCGGCTCGGTCAGGAGCGTCCGGGCGATGGCGAGCTGTTGGCGCTGGCCACCGGAGAGCAGGCCGGCCTTGCGGGCGAGCAACCCCGTCAGGGCCGGGAACGTGTCCAGCACCTCGTCGATCAGGCGGGCCGCGCCCGCCCGTTGGTGGGCGACGAGCTGGAGATTCTCGAGGGTGGTCAGCTGCGGGAAGGACAGCTGCCCCTGCGGCACGTAGCCGAGGCCGCGCCGTACCCGCTGGTTGGGCCGCAGCCGGGTGACGTCCTCACCGTCGAGGCGGATGGTCCCGGAAGTGACGGGCAGCAGCCCGACGGCGGCCCGCAGCAGCGTGGTCTTGCCCGCGCCGTTGTGGCCCATGACCGCAGCCGCCTGGCCGGTCGGTACGACCAGGTCGACGTCGTGGACGACGGCGGTGCGGCCGTAGCCGATGCTGACGCCGGTGAGCTCGAGCATCAGCCCTCCCCTCCTGCGGCCTCGGCGACGACCGCCTCGGGATCGGCGTTGACGGCGTCGGCCGTGCGGCCCAGGTAGACCTCCTGGACCCGGTCGTCGGCCTGGATCTGGGCCACGGTCCCCTCCGTGAGTACCTTGCCGGCGTGCATGACGGTGACCTTGTCCGCGAAGCTGCGGACGAACTCCATGTCGTGCTCGATGACGACGATGGTGCGCTCCCCACCGATCCGCCGGAGCAGCTCGCCGGTCGCCTCGCGCTCCTCGGCGCTCATCCCGGCGACCGGCTCGTCGAGCAGCATCACCTTCGCGTCCTGGACGAGCAGCATGCCGATCTCGAG
Source organism: Nocardioides sp. W7 (assembly GCF_022919075.1). Taxonomy (NCBI): domain Bacteria; kingdom Bacillati; phylum Actinomycetota; class Actinomycetes; order Propionibacteriales; family Nocardioidaceae; genus Nocardioides; species Nocardioides sp. W7. The sequence goes on from NZ_CP095078.1 coordinate 1,389,177, forward strand.
CCACTGCTTCTGGCCGTGCGCCAGGATGCCGGCCGGCCGGTCCCGCAGGGCGCTCAGCCCGATGGTCTCGAGCACGGTCTCGACCGCCTCCGGCACCCCGCGCCGCGGCAGGGCCAGCCGCCAGGCCCGGCGGTGCAGCCCGCCGGCGATGTCGAGGTTCTGCAGCACGCTGAGCTCGTCGAAGACGGTCGCGGTCTGGAAGGTCCGCCCGATGCCGGCGCGCACGATCTGGTGTGCCTTGAGTGCGAGCAGGTCCTGGTTCCCGTAGCGGGCCAGACCGGTGCCCCTGACCAGGCCGGTGAGGGCGTCCACCAGGGTGGTCTTGCCGGCGCCGTTCGGCCCGATCAGGAAGTGCAGCTCGCCCTGCAGCAGGGTGAGGTCGACCCCGTCGATCGCCTTGAACCCGTCGAAGTCGACGGACAGGCCCTGGACCTCCAGGTAGTCCATGCCGCGGCCGCTCATACCGCCTCCGCCTGCTCGGTCCGGCCGCGTCGTACGACGGAGGACCAGGCCCGCCGTCGTACGACGGAGGACCACACCCTCGGCGGCAGCGAGGCGAAGCCGGCCGGGATCAGCAGGATGACCCCGATGAACAGGGCACCCTGGAAGTACGTCCACTGGTTGGGGAACGACTCGGACAGCGCCGATTGGCCGTAGCCCACGGCGAGGGCACCGAGCGCCGGGCCGAGCAGCGAGGCCCGGCCGCCGAGGGCGACGCCGGCGATCATCAGGATCGACGCGGTCGCGTTGACGTCGGACGGCGAGATGATGCCCGCGATCGGCGCGAACATCGCACCGCCGATGCTCGCCATGATGGCCGCGAGCACGAACGCGGTGAGCTTGACGTTCGCCGGGTCGTAGCCGAGGAAGCGCACCCGCTCCTCGGCGTCGCGGGTCGCGATCAGCAGCTCGCCGAACCGGCTCCGGTTGAGGTGCCACACCAGGACCAGACAGCCGATCAGCAGGCCCGCGACGATGAAGTAGAGCATCCGCTTGTTCACCGGGTCGTAGAGGTTGTAGCCGAAGAACGTCGTGAAGCTGTTGAGCCCGTTGAAGCCGCCGGTCTGCTTGATGGTCGCGACCAGCAGGGTCGCGAAGGCCACCGCCATCGCCTGGGTGAGGATCGCGAAGTACGCGCCCCGGACGCGGCGCTTGAAGATCGCGTAGCCGAGGATCCCCGCGACGACCGCGGGGAGCACCACGATCACGACCAGGGTGAACGCGCCGCTGCGGAACGGCTCCCACCAGCCGGGCATGGTCGCGTCGCCGTACAGCACCATGAAGTCGGGGACGTTGCCCGGTCCGGCGGCCTCGAGCTTCAGGTGCATCGCCATGGCGTAGCCGCCCAGGCCGAAGAAGACGCCCTGGCCCATCACGAGCATGCCGCCGCGGCCCCAGGCCAGGCCGATGCCGACGGCGGCGATCGCCCAGCAGCAGTACTTCGCGAGGTTGCTGAGCCGGAAGTCGCTCAGGACGGCGGGCGCGAGCACCAGCAGCCCGACCGCGACCGCCGCGATGCCGAGCAGCCCGCCCCAGGTCCGCAGGTCGAGGCGGGGTGACGCCGTCGTACGGGCGCTCATGCCAGGCCCCGGGTGCGGACCGTGAACAGGCCCTGCGGGCGGACCTGCAGGAAGACGACCACCAGGGCGAACGTGACGACCTGCGCCGTGCTGCCGCTGAACCGGTCGGTCAGGAAGGCGGTCGCGACACCGACCAGCCAGGCCGCGATCACGGTTCCCTTGAGCTGGCCGAGCCCGCCCGCGACGACGACGAGGAACGCCGGGATGATGTAGCTGGTCCCGAGGTTGGGATTGGTGCCCGACGCGAGCGCCAGGGCGACGCCCCCGATGCCGGCCAGCCCGGAGCCGACGAAGAAGGTGATCCGGTCGACGCGCCGCGTCGAGATCCCCAGCGTCTCGGCGAGATCACGGTTCTGCACCGTCGCCCGGATCTGTCGGCCGAAGGAGCTGTAGCGCAGCAGCGCCGACAGGGCCGCCAGTGACGCGATCGCGAGGACGATCGTGAAGATGCGGGTGAAGGGCCAGTTGTAGCCGGCGACGGCGATGCTGCCGTCGAGCCAACCCGGCTCGCGGACCGGGTCGCCCTGGGCGCCGAAGAGGTCCTTGGCGAGCTGCTGGAGAACCATCGAGACGCCGACCGTGACCAGGAGCGTGTCGAGCGGTCGGGCGTACATCCAGCGGATGACCCCCGCCTCCAGCGCGAGGCCGAGCAGCCCGGTCACCACGAAGGCGACGGGGATCGCGACGAGCAGCGAGATGTCGGCACTGGTGACGACCTGCTGGGTGAGGTAGGTCGTGTAGGCACCGGCCATCAGGAACTCGCCGTGGGCCATGTTGATGACGCCCATCTGGCCGAACGTGAGGGCGAGACCCAGGGCGGCGAGCAGCAGGATCGCGGCCGTCGAGGTGCCGGTGAGCAGGGGGGTGGTGAAGGAGTCCATGCCGACCTTTCCAGTCGGTGGTCCCGCGCCCGGAGCAGGGCGCGGGACCACCGGTCGTCGTGCTGGCGTCTGGTTCAGGGCCGGGTCACTCGGCCTTCGGGTCCCACCAGTCGTAGCCCTCGAGGAACGGGTCGGGCTCGATCGGCTCCTCGGAGCTCCACACCACGTCGAACTGGTTGTCGGAGTTGATCTGACCGATCAGGCCGGTCTTGGCGATGTGGTGGTTCTCGCCGTTGATGGTGACGGTGCCCTCGGGTGCGTCGAAGCTGACGCCGTCGGAGGCAGCGTTGACGTCGTCGACGTCGAAGGACTCGGCCTTCTCGACGATGTTCTTGTAGAGGTAGAGCGAGGTGTACGCCGCCTCCATCGGGTCGGAGGTCGGGCGGTCCGCGCCGTACTCGGCCTGGAACGCCTTGATGAACGCGGCGTTGTCGGGGGACTCCACGGACTGGAAGTAGTTCCAGGCCGCGAACTGCCCGGTGACGTCCTTGCCCATCGCGGGGGCCTCCTCCTCGGCGATGGACACCGAGATGATCGGGGAGCTGTCCGGGCCGAGGCCCTGCTCGTAGTAGGCCTTGATGAAGCCGACGTTGGACGAGCCGTTGATGGTGTTGAAGACGAAGTCGGGCTTGGCCTCGACGATCTTCGCCACCTGCGTCGACCAGTCGTCGCTGTCGAGCGGGACGTACTCCTCGCCGACGATCTCGATCCCGAGCTCGGCGGCGTACTGCTTGATGATCTTGTTGGCGGTCCGCGGGAAGACGTAGTCGGACCCCGCGAGGAACAACGTCTTGACGCCCTTGCCGGCGAGGAAGTCCATCGCCGGGATGATCTGCTGGTTCGTGGTCGCGCCGGTGTAGTAGATGTTCTCGGACGCCTCGAGGCCCTCGTACTGGACCGGGTAGAAGAGCAGGCCGTTGGCACCCTCGACGACCGGCAGCATCGCCTTGCGCGATGCGGAGGTCCAGCCGCCGAAGACCGAGGCGACGCAGTCGCTGGTGAGCAGCTTCTCGACCTTCTCCGCGAAGACCGCCGGGTCGCTGGCGCCGTCCTCCTCGACCGGCTCGATCTGCTTGCCCAGGATTCCGCCGGCGGCGTTGATCTCGGACGCGGCGAGGAGCAGCGAGTCGCGGACGGTCTGCTCGCTGATGGCCATGGCGCCCGACGTGGAGTTCAGGAAGCCGAGCTTGATGGTGTCGCCCGAGGTGTTGACACAGCTCTCGGTGGAGGCTGCGTCGGATCCGTCCTCAGACTTGCTGCCGCAGTTGCTCAGGACCAGGGACGCGGCCAGGGCCGCTGCGGTACTCGCCGCCAGGCGAGTGCGTGATGTGGACACGGATGGGACCTCTCGGGATGAAGACCGCCACGAGCACGTCGCTGTGCTCCCTATGGCCGAGGACGTTAGGAATCCGGGATTTCGAATTACTACCAAGTGGAATTAAATCCGTGTAACACGGTTCGGCGGCCGACCACGCTTGCCGTCTGGGCCCCGGGGTGACCTCGCCCGAATCCCCTGTTTGGGCTAGGCGCCCGGTCTCGTCGTGCTGCGAGACTCCGTGGACGCCGAATCCTTGGAGGGACGATGGCGACGAGCGTGCTGGGCGTCGACCGCAACTACTCGAGCCTGTCCGTGCGGGACCTGCTCGAGGCCCGCGACCACTACCACTGGCATCTGACCCACCTGGCCAACGTCGTGGGGACCGCGGTCGGGCTCTACTACATCCGCACCCAGGACCCCTGGCCCTCGCGAGAGGCGTCGTACCGGACGATCAGGCAGCAGCGGACGGAGTCCGAGGAGGTCAGGCCTCCGCGGACGTTCGCGAACAGCGAGATTCGCGAGTACTCGTGGCCGTGCGTGCTCGTCCTCGTCGACACCTGGCTCGACACGGGTGAGTTCGGCAGCGGGCCCGGTGCGAGTGCCGCACCGACCGACATGGTGCCGAAGACGCTCTTCCTCCCGGACGGCCGGACCGTTCCCGTGTGCGTCGTCCTGGTCAGTCGCGAGCAGCCGACGGCCGAGCTGATGCCGCGGTGGTCCTGGCCACGGACCCGGGTGGGCGGCGGATGCCCGCTCATCAGTGCCGTGCAGGGCCGCGACAATGTCGCGAGCGTGGGGGCGCTCGTCACCGACGGGCACACGACGTACGCGCTGACGAGCCGCCACGTGGCCGGACCCGAGGGCCACCCGGCGAGCACGATCCTCGGCGGACGTCGGGTCGAGATCGGCAGGTCCGCCTCGCGCCAGATCACGCGCCTGCCGTTCTCCGAGGCCTACCCCGAGTACGCCGGCCGCCGCTCCCACCTGACGGTCGACGTCGGCCTGGTCGCCGTGGAGGATCTCGACGACTGGACGTCCCAGGTGCTCGGGCTGCCGCACGTCGGCGAGCTGGCGGACCTCAGCGAGCGCAACATCGGGACCCGGCTCATCGACGCCCCTGTCACGGCGTACGGCGCCGCCTCCGGCCTGCTGAGGGGCCGGGTCGCGGCCTTGTTCTTCCGGCACCGCAGCCGTGGTGGGTACGACGACGTCACCGACTTCCTGATCGCTCCGGTCCCCGGCACCGCCGGATCCCAACCCGGTGACTCCGGCACGGTGTGGCACCTGGCCGAGACCGACGACACCGGTCTCGAGACGCTTCGACCGCTCGCCGTGCAGTGGGGAGGCCAGCGGTTCGGCTCGTCCGCGGTGGGTGCGGAGGGATTCAACTTCGCCCTCGCCGCCAGCATGACCACGGTCCTGCGCCTGCTCGACGTCGAGCTGGTCGTCGAGCACAACACCAGCGCCCAGCCCTTCTGGGGGAAGACCGGTCACTACTCGATCGCCGCGCTGGCGTGCACGACCCTCGCCCCTGGTCAGCTCGCGACCCTGATGACCGCGAACACGGACCGGATCAGCTTCGACGTCGACCAGCTGGACCCCCGGCACGTCAACGACGCGACCGTGGCCGCGAAGAAGGCAGGCGAGTTCATCCCGCTCGCGGACGTCCCCGACCTGGTCTGGAAGACCACGCCCGACCAGGTCCAGGGGGGACGGGATGTCCGAGCGCGCGTCGGACCCGAGCATCCGGCGCACCACGCGGACGGCGACGTCGCCGACGCGGACGGAGCGACCTTGCGCGGACTCACGCTCGCGGACCCCGCCAACCTGTCCGTCGAGGTGTGGCAGGACTTCTACACCCGCACGGGCCACGCTCAGTCCCGGGAGCGTGGCCTGCTCCCGTTCCGGGTGTGGCAGTTCTTCGACGAGATGACCGAGGCCGCGGCACGAGGAGACACGGCGAGGTTCGTCTGTGCCGCAGGCCTGCTCTCCCACTACGTCGGAGACGCCTGCCAGTCCCTGCACGGATCGCAGCACGCCGACGGGATCCGTGGAGACGAGCTGATCGGCCAGGGTGTCCACTCCGCCTACGAGAGCGCCATGGTCGACCATCACGCCGTCGAACTGCTCGCGGGGATGCACGAGGCGATCGATGGACAGGCTGTCGTCACGCCCCAGCTGGTCGGAACGGGTCACCAGGCCGCCTCGGCCGTCGTCGGACTGATGGAGCGAAGCGCCCGACGGGTGGACCCGCTCGCCTTGGCAACGGCCTACGCGGTGACTCAGCAGGGCCGGACCGCGAAGCACCCCACCAAGAACAAGACCGTCACCACTGCCCTGTGGCAGCAGTTCGGTGAGGGCACGACACTCAACATGGCGGACGGAGTCGTCACTCTGGCCATGCTGTGGGAGTCGGCCTGGGAGGCGGGTTCCAGCGGGGACCCCCTTCCCGCCCACCTGCTCGGCCCGGCCGACCGTGACGAGCTCAGGGCTCTGTATGAGGATCCGAAGTTCGTCGAGTCACTCGACCTGGACCAGGTCGGCGCGGTCCTGTCGCCACCCTGAGCAGCCGACGTGCCCTCGCTCCCGCTGTAGGGCCGTCAGCGTCCAGGTCGACCCGCACCCGGGATCCAGGGCCCGTCAGCCGAGCAGGCCGAGCTGGTAGCCGCGGCGTACGGCGTCGTGCCGGTCGCGGACGCCGAGCTTGCGGTACAGCGAGGAGGCCTGGGTCTTCACGGTGTTGCGGGAGACGAACAGCTCCCGGGCGGCCTGGTCGAGGGAGAGCCCCCGGGCGAGGGCGCTGAGCACCGTGGTCTCCCGGGGGGTGAGGTCGGGGAGGTCGTGCACCTCCGTCTGCGGGGGGCGGACGCGGGCCTCGTCCAGCATCGCCAGGATCTCCGCGAGTCCTGGCACGGCGGCGCGGTGTGCGTCCAGGAGTCGGCGCGGCACCCGGGAGAACGGCAGCGCGAGTCGCTCGCGCTGGGCGATCCGGACGGCATCCGTCAGCAGCTCCCGGGCGGCGACGTGGTCGGGCTCGTCCTGGCACCACGCGGCCAGCACCAGGGCCTCGATCCGGGCCGAGACGAAGGGGTGGCCGGTCGAGAGCGCCGGCTGCAGGAGGAGCTGCGCGTCCTCGGCCCGTCCCGTGGAGAGCGCCAGCCGGGCGCGCGTGACGGCGGCGAACGCCGACCCGGGGTCCAGCTCGGCCAGGACCTGGGTCGCGGGCCCGGTGCGGCCCAGCGAGAGCCAGATCTCGGCCTCGGCGGCGCCGAGCAGTCCGGCGATCCAGTCCCGGCCCGGCTGGGCCCGCTCGCGCGCGCCGGCGAGCCGGGCGCTCACCCGCGAGCGTCCGCCCCAGGCCAGGGCGTGCTGGGACTCGACCCACAGCGTGAACGGCCACAGCTCGTGGTCGACGGGGACCTCCTGGCGCAGCGCCCGCAGCTCGGTGTCGTCGGGGTCGAGGGCCTGGACCCGGTCGGCGGCCTGGGCGATCCGGGCGGCGGCGTCGACGGCGGGGGCCGGGCCGGTGTCGGGTGGGCGGACGGCGCGCCACTGGTCCTGCCAGTGCGAGGCGGCCTCACGGTCGCCCTGGAGTACGGCGCCGAGGGCCAGCCGTCCCGCGGCGTCGGCAGCGACGGCATCGCGGCCGTCGGTGCCGTCGACGGCGGTGCGCAGGTCCGTGGTCGCGGCGGTCGTCTCCCCGGTCAGCAGCCAGACCGTGCCGGTCTGCCAGGCGGCGCGGCGCAGGACGGGGGCGGCCGGTCCCGGCCCGGAGGTGCGCAGCGCCGCAGCCAGGGGCTCGGCTCGCCGGGCGAGTCGCGCCGCCGCGGCCAGGTCGCCGCGGCCGATCTCGCGGCGGACGAGGAGGGCCAGGAGATCCAGGGCCTGGGCGACGCTCTCGGGGGCGCGGGCGGCGTGGTCCTCGTCGGACGTCGACAGCAGGTCCGCCGTCCACGCCCGGAGGGCGGGGGACTCGGGATCGGTCTCGTCGGGAGCGATGAGCTGGCGGCCGATCTCGACCCGGGGCCGGTCGCGTATCTCGCTCGGAGGGATCCGCCGCAGGTCCCGGCGCAGCCCGGCCGGGTCCTCGACGAGGAGCTCCCACCAGTGCTCGTCGACGATGTCGACCGCCAGCGGCCACGCCCGACCCGCCACGGCCTGCCGGAGGGCACGCCCGGGCTCGGCCGCAGCCAGCCAGTGCCGCGCGACCGACGCGTGCAGGACCGCGGGCGGGCCGAGCTCGGCGTCGTCGTAGCAGCCGCGGAAGTAGTCCCGCATCACGGGCGGGAGCCGGACCAGCGGCTCTCCGGAGCTGATCAGCGGATCGAGGATCCCGATGATCTCCAGGGGGATCCGGGCGTCGTCGTCCAGGGGACCGGTGGCGGCGAGGACGGCGCCGTACGTCGGCTCCTCGACCAGCGCGGCCCGCCGGAGGGCGGACCAGGCCGCCGACGGCAGCGTGGGCACCAGGTTGACGGTCAGGAACCAGGCGACGTGCCGCGGGGACCACCGGGTCACGGTGCGGCCGTCGCTGTCGGGGAGGGACTCGAGACCGGTCCGGAGGAGCGCCGCCGACCCCCCGGTCGCAGCGCGGACGTCCTCGGCCTCGGCCTCGTCCAGGACCAGGTCGTGGAGGAGCGCCAGCTGCTGGACCTCCGCGGTCGTGAACAGGAAGTCGGCCGCGCCGACGATCCGTGTCTCGGCCTCCAGGAGAGCCTTGGCCACCGGGTCGAGGCGGCGACGCAGGCACGCGACGAGGTGGACGTCGTGGCAGTCGCGGACCACCTCGACGAGCCCGTCCCCGATGGCCTCGAGGATCGGCTCGGCGTTGTTCATGACGAGCGCGAGTCGCCGGTCGAGTCCCTGGAGGCGCCGGCGCATCAGGCGCAGCGTGGTCGACGGGTCGGGGCTCGGGTCGACCCCGGCGTGCCGGGCCAGAGCGGCCACGACGTCGGCCGGCTCGTCCACCTCCCCGTCCACCCAGATGACGTCATCGCCCTCGGTGACGGCGTGCGTCGCCCACCGGGTCGCCAGGACCGCCTTGCCGGCGCCGGACGGCGCGAGCAGCACGGTGATCGGCGACCAGCGGTCGAGCAGCGCCATCAGCTGCGGGCGCACCAGGAAGTCGGGGTTGACGCGCGGCAGTGGGAAGCGGGGACTCATCGGGAGCCATCATCACCGGCCGGTCAAGACGTCGTCCTGCCCGGTGGGCCGGGCTCGGGCGCGCTACGGCGCACCCTCCGCGTGGGTCTCGAGTGGTCGCTCATCGCCGCGGATGGTCTGGACCACGCGGTGCACGGCGTCATGCCCACCCGGCTCGACCGTCTCCCCGGCAACAGCCGACGACGAGAGGTGAGTGGCCGTGGCACGCATCGAACAGCAGATCGCACGGATGAGTGAGGGGCGGGTGCGGTTCGACCCGCACCGGAGAAGACTGGCGGTCGTCGCCGAGGACGGGGCGGTGCAGGCCCAGGCGACGGTGCGCGAGGTCCAGCTGCGCAACCGGCTGCAGCGCCTGCTGCTCAACGCTCCGAACGCCGGGGCCGGCGAGCCCGAGGAGATCTCCATCCGGCTGCTGCTGACGCAGGTGGAGGGCGTCACGTCGGCTCCCGCGCCCAGCGAGGCGCTCCAGCGACTCGTGAGCTGAACCGCTCAGCCGGTGAAGTGCAGCTCGTCGTTGCCGGGCTCCGGATCCAGGTTGTCCGCGGCGGACACCCGGGCGGTCGCATCGAGTGCGCCCTGCGCGCCGGTGACCACGAGGTCGATGGCGAAGCTCCCGCCGGTCGGCTCCAGGAGGCAGGAGAGCGTGCTCAGGTCGCCGTCCGTCGCCGACGTCGTACAGGTGCCGGGGACGTACGCCGCCTCGCTGTGCACGGTGTAGCTCTCCAGACCGCGGACCACGACGGTCAGGATCGTCGGGTCGGCGCCGCCGGCCACCTGCATCCCCACATGATGGTGCGGGCCGTACCAGACGACCGACCCGCCCGTGAGCCCCAGGTCGAGGTGGGTGAGGACGGGGTCCGGGGTCGGGGACGTCGTGACGGTCGGGCTGGGCTCGGTCGGAGTCGTGCTCGGTGTCGGGGCAGCGGTCGGGGCCGTCGAGGGCGTTCCCGTCGGCGTGTCCTTGCCGCCCCCCGGGGCGGCGCCCGTCGGCGTCTCGGAGGGCTCCGGTGTCGGTGCGGTCGAACCGCTCGGGGCGCTGCTCGGTGTCGCCGACGGCGAGGCGGGTGTCAGGCCGGGTCGGGCGGAGGCCCGGGGGCGTTCGTCGAGCGTGGGTGCCGGGTCCTCGTGGGAGTCGATCCCGGCTGTGCCGGACGGCTCGTCGGGGACCGTCGACGCCCCCGCGCTGGTCGACCCGGCCCCAGTGCCCGCCTCGGACGGGCCGAGGGCGGACACGAGGGCGAAGGAGGCAGTCGTGACCACCACCGTCGCGGCGACGGCGACACCGGTCGCGGTGGCACCGCGGTGGACGCGTGCCCAGTGCCGGAGCGGGCTGCCGCCGGCCAGACCGACGGCCCCGCCGGTCCCGCCGGTCAGGACCGCATAGCTGGCCGCCGTGACTCCGAGCAGGGCCGGGGCGAGCACCGCACCGAGATTCGCGTTGATCGCGGAGAGCTCGAGGTAGCCGGCGGTGCATGCGGGGCAGTCGCCGAGGTGCCGCTGCACCTCCTCGCGACGGCGGGTGCGGAGGTGCCCGCGGACGTAGGGAGCCAGGAGCTCACGGTAGGGACGGCAGTGCTCGTCGGCCGCCCCGAGGTGCGCGTCGAGGTAGGCCCGGCGCAGACCGTCGCGGGCGCGAAACCCGAGGGCGGCGACCGCGTTGGGCTTCAGCCCGAGGCGCCGGCCGATCGTGACGTGGTCCTCGTCCTCCACGGTGCTGTGCCACAGCACCGCCTGCCACCGCTCGGGCAGCGTGGCGAAGGCGGCGGCGAGCAGTGCCGACTCGTGACGGTGGTCGGTGACGTCGGCGTCGGTCGGCCGGTCGAGGCTGCTCTCGTGGTCGTCCACCCACACATGGCGGCTGTCGCGGCGGACGTGGCTGACGTAGGTGTTGCGCACGGCGGTCAGCAGGTAGGGGCGGAACGCCACGGAGGGTCCGCCGCCGGACCGGATCGACTCCAGGACCTTGACGAAGGCCTCGGCCACCACGTCCTCGGCGGTGACCGGGTCGGTGAGGCTCCGTGCGAATCGCAGCGCCGGCTCCCGGTGCCGGCGATAGAGCTCCTCGATCGCCTCCTCGTCCCCGGTCCTGGCGTCGCCGATCAGGTCGACATCGCTGACGCTCTCGCGCTCGATGGAGGACGTCACCGGACCGGCCCGCGTCCCGGCGTAAGGACGGGCGTACGACGGCGTCCCTGATGCGTGACCGAGCTGACGTGGGAATCCCTGAGCGACGAGGATCGAGCTGCGCTCGCGGAGTTGTGGCGCGAGGAGCTGGCGCGAGGCTGGATCCCGCGCGCGGCCGACCTCGCCGCCGGCCTCGAGGTGGTGCGCTGGCGCTCGACCTGAGCCACGTGACCGATCATCAAGAACTCTTCCCCCCGGAGGTCGCCCCGAGAGCCGGGAGTCCCGGTCGGCGGCGCCGAGGACAGCATCGCGGCTCTGCCGGCCCCGCACCGTCGGAATTCTCGGTCCCCGCGCGCTTCGCCGGAGTTTTCACCCGGGAAATCACCCGATAGCGCCCGTGTCGAGCTCGGTCGGCAGATCGCGACGGGCTCGCGCGCTCGTCGTCGCCGTACTGCGGTGGTTCGCGGTGCCGGTCGCCGGCGGGGCTGTGGCTGGGGGCTGGGGGGCGCGGACCGGGCGGGAGAGTTTCATCGGTTAGCCGATAGAACTCCTGCTTGGACGATGAACCTTCGTCGTCCCGGGATGAGGTTCATCGGCTAACCGATGAAACTCCCCGGGGCGGTCCGCGCCCCTCAGCGCGTCGGCCGGCGGCACCGGGCGTCGGGCGCCGGACCGGCCGCAGGGGCACTACCCTGCGGCCGTGAGTCGACGTAGGAGATGGGTCAGCGCCACCGTCCAGGCCGCGTGGGGCTGGCTGGACCGGGCCGGCGAGATCGCGCCCGGCACGCGGGCGGCGGACGGGTTCGGGAGCTTCGGCGCCGGCAGCTGCATCGGCTTCCCGACGGCGACGCTGATGAACGTGGGGTCGATCCACCTCGGCACCCGCACGCTGATCGGTCGCCAGGCCACCCTGTCGGTCGGCTACTCCCCGGACGACGCGGTGCTGCCCGAGCGCGGGCTCGTCATCGGCGACCGCTGCGTGATCGGCGCGCGCACCAGCCTCACCGCCCACGAGTCGATCGTCCTCGGGAACGACGTCTGGTGCGGGCAGGACGTCTTCGTCTCCGACGCGAGCCACGGCTACCAGGAGGTCGCGACCCCGATCGGGCGGCAGTTCGGCACGCACAGCCCGGTCGTCATCGGGGACGGGTGCTGGATCGGGCACGGCGCGATCGTGCTGCCCGGCACCAGGCTCGGCCGCAACGTGGTCGTCGCGGCCGGCTCGGTCGTCCGCGGCGAGGTCGACGACCACGCGGTCGTCGCCGGGGTGCCCGCCCGCGTGGTGCGGCGTCATGAGCCGGGGGTCGGCTGGGTCGCCGCGAGCGGCGACGTACGCCCTGAGCTGCCGTCTGCCTGAGGCCGTGGTCTCGCCGAAGAGGTAGCCGCACCACCACCGGCGCCGATGCGTCTGTTCGGGGCGCTTTGCCGTGGCTACCGTGTGGCACGTGCTGACCCCCATCTCGTATCCCGCCTACCCCGCCCCGTCCCCCCGCGCGCTGGAGCTGTACGACGCGATGGTGGCGTTCATGCGCGAGGAGGTGTTCCCCGCCGAGGCGTCGTACGACGCGTTCCGGCAGGCGGCCGGTCCGGGCGACCACACGGTCCCGCCGGTGGTCGAGGAGCTGAAGGCCAAGGCCCGCGAGCGGGGGCTGTGGAACCTCTTCCTGCCCGCGGAGTCGGGCCTGTCGCAGCTGGAGTACGCGCCGATCGCGGAGCTGTCGGGCTGGAGCATCGAGATCGCGCCGGAGGCGATCAACTGCCAGGCGCCGGACACCGGCAACATGGAGCTGCTGCACATGCTCGGCACGCCGGCGCAGCAGGAGCGGTGGCTGGTGCCGCTGCTGGCCGGGGAGATCCGCTCGGGGTTCGCGATGACCGAGCCGGGGGTCGCGAGCTCGGACGCGACGAACATCGAGACCCGGATGGTGCGCGACGGCGACGAGTACGTCGTCAACGGCCGCAAGTGGTGGACCAGCGGTGCGGCCGACCCGCGCTGCGAGGTGCTGATCGTGATGGGCAAGACCGACCCGGCCGCGGCGACGCACCGCCAGCAGTCGATGCTCGTGGTGCCGGTCGACACCCCCGGCGTCGATGTCCAGCGGTCGCTGCCGGTCTTCGGTCGCCAGGACCAGCACGGTCACAACGTGGTCGTCTTCACCGACGTCCGGGTGCCGGTCACGGCGGTGATCGGTGAGGAGGGCGGCGGGTTCGCGGCCGCCCAGGCCCGGCTCGGGCCGGGCCGGATCCACCACGTGATGCGGGCCCTGGGCGCGGGTGAACGGGCGCTGGCGATGATGGTCAAGCGTGCCCAGACCCGGGAGGCGTTCGGCGGACCGCTGGCCGAGCAGTCCGCGGTGCGCGAGCGGATCGCGGAGTCGCGCATCGAGCTGGAGCAGGCCCGGGCGCTCTGCCACCGGGCGGCGTACACGGTCGACGCGGAGGGCAACAAGGCCGCGCGGCACCTGATCGCGGCCGCCAAGGTCGCCGTACCGCGCGCGGTGCTGTCGGTGATCGACCGGGCGATCCAGCTGCACGGCGGCGCCGGGGTCACCGACGCCACGGTGCTCTCGATGCTCTACGGGTGGCACCGCGCGATGCGGATCTTCGACGGACCCGACGAGGCCCACCTGACCACGCTGGCGCGAGCCGAGCTGAAGCGCGAGCCGCTGTTCGAGCTGCCCGAGCCGATCCTCGGCCAGTTCTCCTAGCGCCGGGCGGGTGGCGGCTTGACGTCGCTGCTGGGCCTGCGTCGGGCCGTAGGTTCATCACGGTATGCAGGTGAGTTCGCACCTCCCATGGTGGGTACGCCGTGGGGACTGCCGATCCGGCTGCATACCGTGATGAAGCCGCGGGCCTCCCACCGACCAGAACCGCCCACGACTCAGGTCAGGAACTGACCGCAACCGCTCGTACCGTGGTCGTCATGGACTACAAGATCGAGCTCATCCCCCTTGCCGTCTCCGACGTCGACCGCTCCGTCGCCTTCTACGGCGACGGGCTCGGCTGGAGTGTCGACCACGACCGCACCGTCTCGCCGGAGCTCCGGTTCGTGCAGGTCACCCCGCCCGGCTCGGCGTGCTCGATCTGCTTCGGCATCGGGCTCGAGATGATGCCGGCGGGCTCGAGCCAGTTCATCCAGGTCGTCGTCGCGGACGCCGATGCGGCCCTCGCCGAGCTCCGCGGTCGAGGGATCGCCTGCGAGGGCGTCGACGAGCAGCCGTGGGGCCGGTTCGTCCACTTCCAGGACCCGGACGGCAACCGGTGGGCGCTCCAGCAGATCGTCATCCCGTCCTGAGCGAGACCGCGCGCCTCAGCGCGGGCGCACGTCGACGCTCAGGCGCACCGTCACGACGTCGCCCAGCGCGATCCCCTCGGCGGCGCGCAGCTTGTCCTTCAGGGGCACGACGTACCCGCCGTCCTTGGGCCACAGCGAGGTGGTGACCGAGGTGTCGCCCACGGTCACGGTGACGGGGATCATCCCCCAGCCGTACGACACCAGGGCGGCCGCCTCGGCGAGCTCGACGCACTCGTCCTCGGGCACCGAGACGAAGTGGTACGGCGCGGGGCCGCGCCACTCCCAGACCACGCCGTCGAACTCCAGGATCACGCTAGTCAGCACCACCGCTGAGCGCGTCCTGCGCACGCTCCACCTCGGCGGCGGCGGCCGCGGCGAGCCGGGCCACCGTTCCCGGGTCGGCGCCGTTGCGGGCGACGGACTCGAGCTCGGTGAACAGGTGCGCGACCCGCAGGGCGCCCAGGGCCGCGCTCGCCGAGCGCATGCTGTGGGCGATGTCGGCCGCGGCGGGTGCGTCGGACGCGGCCACGGCCGAGGCGAGCCGGGTGAGCTGCTGGTCGGAGTCGGTGACCCAGGCACCGATCAGCCGCTGCCGGAAGGCGCCTGCGTCGGGGCCGAGGTGCCCGACGAGCGTCTTGAGGACGGTGGGATCGAGCACGGGCGGGAGCCCGTCGTCGTCCGACGAAGTCGGCTCCTCCGCCGGGGGCGCGGGCCGGACCCTCGCCAGGGCGGCGGCGAGCTCCTCGGCACGGACCGGCTTGGACAGGTGGTCGTCCATGCCGGCGGCGAAGGTGGCCTCGATGTCCTCGACGAGCGCGCCGGCGGTCATGGCGACGATCCGGGGCTGCCGCTCCGGGGGCAGCTCGGCGCGGATCCGACGGGTGGCCTCGTGCCCGTCCATGACCGGCATGTGCACGTCCATCAGCACCAGGTCGTACGGCGCCGCGTGCACGGCTGCCAGCGCCTCCTCGCCGTTGGCGACCACCAGCGGGCGCTGGCCGAGCCGCTCGAGCATCAGCGTCGCGACCTTCTGGTTCACGGTGTTGTCCTCGGCGAGCAGGATCCGCAGCGGGCCCACCGGCTCGGGCACGGCGGTCGGCGCCGGGACCGGCTCGCGGGCGCCGAGCAGGTGCGCGACGGTGTCGCGGAGGGCCGCGGCCTTGACCGGCTTGGTGAGGTGGGCGAGGCCGACCCCGGCCGCCCCGGGCAGCCGCTCGCCGAGCGAGGTCAGCAGGAGCAGGGGCACGTCGGCCCAGCCGGGCAGCTCGCGCAGCCCGCGGGCCAGTCCGAGGCCGTCGAGCTCGGGCATGTGCATGTCGAGCACGCCCAGGTCGAAGACCTCGGGGCCGGCCGCCATGGCCTCGAGCGCCCGGACGGGGTCGGCGTGGTCGACGACCTGCATGCCCCACGCCTCGAGCTGGGCGCGCAGGATGTGGCGGTTGGTGTCGTTGTCGTCGACGACCAGCGCCCGCCGGCCCCGGAGCTCGGCGGGGGCCACCCGAGCCCGGTCCTCCTCGGCGCCGGCGGCCCGGGTCATCGGGACGACCATGGTGAACGTCGAGCCGGCGCCGGCTTCGCTCTCGACGAGGAGCCGGCCGCCCAGCGCCTGGGCGAGCCGCTGGCTGATCGCCAGGCCCAGCCCGGTGCCGCCGTACACGCGGGTGGTGGTGCTGTCGACCTGGGTGAAGGAGCGGAACAGCCGGTGCATCCGGTCCTCGGGGATGCCGATGCCCGTGTCGCGGACGGCGAACGCCAGGGTCGGCCGGTCGGGGTCGGTCCCGTCCTCGACCCGGACCCGCACCAGGACCTCGCCCTCGGCGGTGAACTTCACGGCGTTGCTGAGCAGGTTGACCAGCACCTGGCGGACCCGGGTCACGTCGCTCTCGACCACCGCGGGCACGTCCGGGTCGATCTGGCAGACCAGGTCGATTCCCTTCGCGCCGGCCTGGGCGGCGACCAGGTCCAGCGAGGACTCGACGCACTCGCGCAGCGCGAAGGCGTGCTCCTCGAGGTCGAGCTCGCCGGACTCGATCTTCGAGAAGTCGAGGACGTCGTTGATGATCGTGAGCAGCGCGTCACCCGAGGTCCGGACGGTCTCGGCGTAGTCGCGTTGCTGGTCGTCCAGGTCGGTGGACAGCAGCAGCCCGCTCATCCCGATGACCGCGTTCATCGGGGTGCGGATCTCGTGGGACATGGTGGCCAGGAACGCCGACTTCGCGACGTTGGCGGCCTCGGCCTCCAGGCGCGCCGCCACCAGGTCGCGCTCCCGCTCGGCGAGCGCCCCGGCCATGTCGTCCAAGCCCTCGCCGATCAGGCGCAGCTCGGCCGGGGCGGGCTTGCGGGGGCGCGGCTCGAGGTCGCCGTCGCGGATCCGGCCGATCGTGTCCAGCAGCTCGTCGACGGGCTCCACCACCGCCGCGCGGAGGGTCCGGCGCTGGCGGGTGACGATGTACGCCGCACCGGTCAGCAGCAGCACCTCGAGGAAGAGGGCCAGGACCAGCACCGTGGTCTGCTGGTTCTGCTCGGTCGCCCGCAGCTCGTCCGCGGCGGTCTCGAGCTCGTCGTGGCTGTTGCGGTAGTCGTCGAAGAGGCTCCGGCCCCGCTCGACGAAGTCCGTCTTCGCGGCGCTGCCCGGCTGGGCGGCCAGGCCGTCGCCGAGCGACATCGCCTCGGCCACCCAGTCCGCGCTCCAGGTTTCGATCGAGGCCTGCTGACGGATCAGCAGGGGACCGACTCCGTCGAGGTCGCCGATGAGCTCCTCCGCCTCGGCGAGCTGCGTGGCGGCGTCCTTGCGTCCCTGCATGTACGGCGCGAGGTCGGCCTCGTCGCCGGTCAGGAGGTACGCCCGGACGCCGGTCTCCTGGTCGAGCATGGCGAGGTGGGCGAGCCGGACCGCACGGGCGCCGTCGGTGACCTCCTCGAGGTCGCGGTTCTGGACGAGGGCGAGATACATGAGGATCGCGCCGTTGACCACGGCCACGAGAGCAACGGCGAGCAGGCCCGTGAGCGTGACCCGGCCGACCTGCCGCGCGAGGGACACGGTCGATGGTCTCATGGTCGCGCGAGGCGTACGTCGCCCAGTCTCGCCCAGGTCTGGCTGAGGTCTGCGCCACGCGTGCGATGGGGGTCGGCTACCTCCTGGCCCTCGTGGAGCATCCGTCCCAGACCTGAGTCCCGCGAGTCCCGGACCTTCGACCCTGCCCGGGGACCGGCGGGCCGGCGAGGCTCGTCGCGTGACGAACGAGATGAACCCCGGCAGCTTCAACTTCGGCCCGCTCTGGTGGGCGATCTTCATCGCGATCGCGGCGTTCGCCGTGGTGGGCGTGATGATGCTGTTCCTGTGGCAGGCCAGCAAGGAGTCCGTCCCGCGGACCCGCGTGCATCAGCGCATCGACCGCCCCCTCGGGGCGGGGCGCCAGCAGGTCGGGCGTGAGCTGGGCGCGGCCCAGGACGACCCTCGCGCCGACCTCCTCGATCAGCCTCAGCCCCGTGCCGAGGAGGGGCTTGTGGTTTCGGGAAGCCCGCTGATCGCCCGTCCCACGCCCTGAGCGGCGACCTGGAGTGCGGCGACCAGCCTGGGGCGGTCGTTCTTCAGGGACGGTACGACCATGCCGAGCGCGGCGACCACGTCCGTGCCGCGCCGGATCGGCACCGCGACCGAGCAGGCACCGAGGCTCATCTCCTCGACCGTGGTGGCCCAGCCCTCCCTGGCGGCGCGGGTCAGCTGGCGGCGCAGCGTCCCCGGCTGGGTGACGGTGTACGGCGTGATCCGGGCCAGGTCGCTCCCGAGGATCTGGGTCTGCACGTCGGCCGGTGCGTGCGCGAGCAGGATCTTGCCGACCCCGGTGGCGTGCAGCGGCAGCCGGGAGCCGACCGTGCTCACGACCGGCACGGACGCGTGGCCCGCGAGCCGGTCGAGGTAGAGCACCTCGGCCCCGTCGCGCACCGCGAGGTGGACGGTGGCCAGGGTGGCGCCGTACAGGTCGTGCAGGAACGGCGAGGCGACCTCGACGAGACCCGCGTTGAACGGCGCCAGCAGGCCGATGTCCCACAGCCGCCGGCCCACGACGTACCGACCGTCGACGGCGCGGGCGAGCGCACCCCACGCGACCAGCTCGGCGACCAGCCGGTGCGCGGTCGGCAGCGGCAGCTCGGCCCGCACCGCCAGCTCGGTCAGGGTGAGCCGGCGGTGGTCCTCGTCGAACGCGCCGATCAGCGCGAGCGCCCGCCCGGTGACCGTGGTGCCGGGGCGGGAGACGTTGCCGGCCATGCACCCGAGTCTTCCACCCACCGGAACCCCCCTCGCCGAGTCAGCAGGAGTAGCGGGCCGAGTCAGCACCACTGGTGCTGACTCGGCCCACCATTCATGAGGACTCGGCGTGGGCCGGCTCGCGGACGTGGGCCGGGACGGTCGCCAGGGCCAGTACGGCGAGGAGGGCCGCGACTGCGAACGCGTAGAAGCCCCAGGGGTAGGCGACGCCGGCGGTGACGAGCAGGCCGCCGAGCGAGGGGCCGACGATGGCGCCGACCCGGCCGATGCCGGCGGCCGCGCCGAGCGCGGTGCCGCGGATCTCCGGCGGGTAGAGGTGCCCGACGAACGCGTAGACGAGCACCTGGGCGCTGAAGACGAAGATGCCGGTGAGCAGCACGGCGACGTAGACGAGGAGCGAGCTCTCCAGCTTGATCGACAGCAGGGCGAGGAAGACGGCCGCCAGCCCGAACCACAGCAGCACGGTCGGCTTGTTGCCGCGGGAGTCGGAGATGACCCCGGCGACCAGCAGGCCGATGACGGCGCCGACGTTGAGCACCAGCAGCAGGCTGGTGCCGGCCTTGATGGAGTAGCCGGCCTCGCCCATGATCTTCGGCAGCCAGGTGTTGAGCCCGTAGACCAGCAGCAGACCCATGAACGACGCGACCCACAGGCCCAGGCTGATCCGCAGGTACTGGCCGCTGACGACGTCGGTGCTGCGCGGCGGCTTCTCGGCGGTACGACGCAGGTAGGTCTCGGACTCGGGCAGCTTGGCCCACATCAGCGGCAGGGTGAGCAGGCCGGCGACGCCGCCGATCACGAACATCGCCTCCCAGCCGAACGCGTCGATCACCCACAGGGCGAGCAGGGCCGTGAGCACCGCGCCGACGTGGTAGCCGGTCATCATCCGGGTGACCGCCGAGCCGCCGCGGCCCGCGGGGGCGTGCTCGCTCATGTAGGCGAGCGCGGTCGGCAGGCAGGCGCCGAGGCCCAGGCCGGCGAAGAAGCGCAGCGCGGTGAACTGGGTCGTCGTCTGGGCGAACGCGACCGCGATCGTCAGCACCGAGAAGAGCGCGATGCTGCTGATCAGACTGATCCGCCGCCCGAACCGGTCGGTGAGCGGGCCGATGGCGACCGCGCCGATCCCGACGCCGACCAGGCCGATCGTGGAGGCGGTGGTCAGGGAGGCGTCGGTGAAGCCGAGGTCGCCGGACTTCGACAGGGTCGGGATCACCGCGCCGAGGACGACGAGGTCGAAGCCGTCGAGTGCTACGGCGATCCAACAGAGGAGGACGGGCCAGCTGCGGTTCATGGGGTGACCGTCACACCGCGGTCCTGGTCTAGACGACCGATGCCTTCCGGTGAGTGGAAGGCGAGCGGGTCGATGACGGCGGCGGGCGTCGTACCGTCCCTGACGTGACAGCCACCTCCGTTCCTGCTGACGCCCCTGCTGATTCCGACGCGGCGGCCACCTCGCAGGCCGAGGTCAGTGCCGAGATCGCGACGATCGCCGAGGAGTACGCCGCCGACGGCGGGGTCGAGGACCGGGTGCGGCTCGACTACCCGCCGTACCGCAGCAGCATCCTGCGGCACCCCACCAAGGACCCGCACCACGCCGACCCCGAGGGGATCGAGCTGTGGTCGCCGGCCTTCGGCCACCGCGACGTCGACCCGCTGGAGGCCGACCTGACCATCCAGCACACCGGCGAGCCGGTCGGCGAGCGGATGGTCGTCACCGGCCGGGTCCTCGACGGCGACGGGCGCCCGGTGCGGCACCAGCTGGTCGAGGTCTGGCAGGCCAACGCCGGCGGGCGCTACCTCCACCAGCGCGACCAGCACCCGGCCGCGATCGACCCGAACTTCACCGGCGTCGGCCGCTGCCTGACCGACGGCGACGGGACCTACCGGTTCACCACGATCAGGCCGGGGCCCTATCCCTGGAAGAACCACCGCAACGCCTGGCGGCCCGCGCACATCCACTTCTCGGTCTTCGGAGCTGCGTTCACCCAGCGCCTGGTCACCCAGATGTACTTCCCGGGCGACCCGCTGTTCGCGCTCGACCCGATCTACCAGGCGATCGTCGACCCGGGGGCGCGCGAGCGGCTGGTGGCGTCGTACGACCACGACGTCACGCAGCCCGAGTGGTGCACCGGCTACCGCTGGGACATCGTGCTCACCGGCTCGCACCGCACCCCGCTCTCGTCGGACACGGAGGACGACCGGTGATCCCCACCCCCGGACAGACCATCGGCCCGTTCTTCGGCTACGCGCTGCCGTACGACGGCGACAGCGAGCTCGTGCCACCGGGCAGCGCGCGGGCGATCCGGCTCTCCGGGCGGGTGCTCGACGGCGCCGGCGAGCCGGTGCCGGACGCGCTGATCGAGCTCTGGCAGACCGACGCCGACGGGGTCGTCCCGCGGGCGGAGGGGTCGCTGCGCCGCGACGGGTTCTCGTTCACCGGCTGGGGCCGGGCGGCGACCGACAACACCGGTCGCTACTCGTTCACCACCGTCGCGCCGGGGGCGACCGAGCCGGGCGCGGCGCCGTTCTTCGCGCTGACCGTCTTCGCGCGCGGGCTGCTGGACCGGCTCCTCACGCGCGCCTACCTGCCGGGTCCGGACACGGCTCGGGACCGGCTGCTCGCCGGGCTGCCGGCCGAGCGCCGCGACACCCTGGTGGCCCGTCCCGACGAGCACGGCTTCGCCTTCGATCTCCGGCTCCAGGGCGAGGGGGAGACCGTCTTCCTGTCGCACGGGTTGGCGCACGGGCGAGACTGAGCGCATGGGTGACCTCTTCTGGCCGGGCGACGACCGGGCCGGCGACCACTTCACGTCCGAGTCGTTCCTCGAGGCGATGGTCGCGGTCGAGGAGGAGTGGGCGGGGGTCGACCTCGACGGCGTCGTAGGGCCGGACCACCTCGAGTGGCTGGAGAACGAGTCCGAGGTCGGTGGCAACCCGGTCATCGGGCTGGTCGAGCGGCTCCGTGACGGCACCGGGATCGCGCGCCTCCACCGAGGACTGACGAGCCAGGACGTCGTCGACTCGGCCCTGATGCGGATGGCGGAGGCCGCGGTCGCCGACCTCCTGGGCGATCTCGACCGGATCGTCGACGGGCTCGCCGCCCTGGCGACCGCGCACCGCGACACCCCGATGGTCGCGCGCACGCTGACCCAGCACGCGATCCCGACGACGTTCGGCTTCCGGGTCGCGCAGTGGCTGACCGGCGTCCTCGACGCCCGCGACGACGTACGCCGGCTGGCCTTCCCGGCGCAGCTCGGCGGCGCGGCGGGCACCCGCGCCGGGATGGTCGAGCTCGGCCGCGACGTGGCCCTGGACCCGCTGCCGTGGCACACCACCCGGGCGAGCGTGACCCGGATCGGCGACGCGCTCGCGGGCTGCACCG
The DNA here is from genome assembly GCF_022919075.1 of Nocardioides sp. W7. NCBI lineage: Bacteria > Bacillati > Actinomycetota > Actinomycetes > Propionibacteriales > Nocardioidaceae > Nocardioides > Nocardioides sp. W7. Next base: position 1,411,190 of record NZ_CP095078.1, read on the forward strand.
ACGCGTGCGGGCGGATCGCCAACGACGTGCTGGCGATGGGTCGCCCCGAGCTCGGCGAGCTCGCCGAAGGGTCGGGCGGCGGCTCGTCGACCATGCCCAACAAGGCCAACCCCGTCCTGTCGGTGCTGGTACGACGCGCCGCGCTGACCACGCCCCAGCTCGCCGCGACCCTGCACCTGGCGGCCGCGAGCCAGGTCGACGACCGCGCCGACGGCGGCTGGCACGCCGAGTGGGCGACCCTGCGCGACCTGGTCCGCCGGACGCTGGTCGCGGTCTCCCAGACCCACGACCTGCTCGACGGGCTGGAGGTCCGGCCCGACCGGATGGCTCGGACACTCGCGGGAGCCGGAGACGACGTGCTCGCCGAGCAGCGGTCGCTGGCCGAGCAGGCGGGTCACGACCCCGCACCGTCGTACCTCGGACAGGCGGGGGCGATCGTCGACGCCGTCGTGCACCGCGCCACCGTCCCGAACACCCTTCCGAAGACGCAGGAGAACCGATGACCCCCGCGATCACCGCCGTCCGGCTGACCGGCTCGGCCCGGCGGGCGGAGCTGCCGCTGCTGGTGCTCGGGCCCTCGCTCGGCACCTCCGCGAGCACCCTCTGGACGGCTTGCGCCGCCGGCCTCACCGACGTCTTCGACGTGCTCGCCTGGGACCTGCCCGGCCACGGCCACAACAAGTCGGTGCCGGACGAGCCGTTCACGATGGCCGACCTGGCCCGCGGCGTGCTGGCCGTCGTCACCGACGTCCTGGAGCAGCGGGGCGACGCCGGCGGGACCTTCGGGTACGCCGGCGACTCGGTCGGCGGCGCCGTCGGGCTGCAGCTGCTCCTCGACGCCCCCGAGCGCGTGGACGGCGCCGTACTGCTGTGCACGGGCGCGCAGATCGGCGACCCCGCGTCGTGGGCGGCTCGGATCGACCAGGTCCGCGCCTCCGGCACCCCGGCGCTGGTGGCGGGCTCCGCCGAGCGCTGGTTCGCCCCGGGCTTCCTCGACCGCCAGCCGGCGATCGGGTCCGCGCTGCTGCACGCGCTGCAGGACACCGTCGACGCCGGCTACGCGCAGGTCTGCCAGGCGCTGGCGGACTTCGACGTGCGCGACCGGCTCGGCGAGATCGCGGCGCCGGTGCTCGCCGTGGCCGGTGCGGTCGACCCGGCCACCCCGCCGTCCTCGCTGGAGGAGATCGCGACCGGCGTGCGGGACGGCCGGGTCGTCGTCCTCGACGACGTCGCCCACCTCGCGCCCGCCGAGGCGCCCGAGGTGGTCGCCACCCTGGTGCGCCAGCACCTGCTGGGCGAGGAGCCGCCGACCGAGGTCGTCCGCTCGGCGAGGTACGACGCGGGGATGGTTGTGCGCCGCGAGGTGCTCGGCGACGCCCACGTCGACCGCGCGAGCGCCAACGCCACCGACTTCACCCGCGACTACCAGGAGTTGATCACCGAGTACGCCTGGGGCGAGATCTGGACCCGCCCCGGCCTGGACCGCCGCAGCCGCTCGCTGATCACCCTCACCGCCATGGTCGCCCGCGGCCACCACGAGGAGCTCGCGATGCACGTGCGCGCGGCCCTGCGCAACGGGCTCACGGTCGAGGAGATCAAGGAGCTGCTGCTCCAGACGGCGATCTACTGCGGCGTCCCCGACGCCAACACCGCCTTCCGGATCGCCCAGGGCGTGCTCGCGGAGGAGGGCCTCGCCTGACGCTGGGTCCCTCGTGGGGCGGTGAGTGGTCCACCGTTCCGGCGAAGCGTCTCGTGGATGACTCACCGCCGACGCGGCGTTTAGGCTCGGCACACCGGACCGGCGGTGGGTGATCCCCCGTCCGTCGGGCGGAATCGGTGGACAGTTCACCGCCCGCCCGCCCGCCCGCCCGCCCGCCCGCACGCCACGCCCGCCTCCCCGACCCGCGCCGCGCGCTCGCGGGTGACCTGGTCTAGCCCCCGAGCTCGGCGGCCAGGATCGCGGCGTGCAGGGAGACCCGGATGTCGGGGTCGTCGAGACGCTCGCCGAGGACGGCCTCGGCGCGGGCCAGCCGGGCGTAGTACGACGGCCGTGACAGGTGCAGGCTGGCCGCGGCCTGGGCCTTGCCGGCGGGGTGCAGCAGCAGGGCCCGGACGGCGGCGAGCAGCTCGGTGCCGTGCTCGGCGTCGTGGCGGCGCAGCGGCTCTAGCTCGCGTGCGACGAAGAGCCGGAGCCGGTCGTCGTCGGCGAGCAGGGCGAGCAGTCCGCGCAGGTGCACGTCCTCCAGGCGGTGCACGGACCGCCCGGTCGAGGCGTCGGCGCGCACGGCGTCGACGACCTGCCGGGACTCACGCAGGGTGCGGTCCGCGGTCGCCAGCGACGGGGCCGGGCGACCGGCCCCGACCAGTGCCGCGTGTCGGCGCAGCACCGTCGCGGCCAGCCGGTCGACGACCGCGTCCGAGGCGGTGGGGGCGACCGCGAGCAGCGCGCGTACGTCGTGGTCCAGCTCGCAGATCAGCGCGGGCAGACCCGCCTCGTGGGCCGCGTGCACGACGGCCGCGAGCACCTCGCCGGCCGACGACCGCCGGCCGGCCCCGGCCTCGTCGGGCCGCGGCCGCACCGTCAGCCCGACGTAGGACCGCCGGGTCGTCGGCAGACCGGCCAGCTCGCAGCGTCGTACGACGTCCGCACCGGCGGGGTCGGTCTGCAGTGCGAGCAGCAGCTCGTGGTGGGTGCGCCGGAGGTGGTTGTCGCGGTCGCGGTCGTGCAGCCGGTGCAGCGCGAGCGCGGCGGCCCCGCGCTCGGCGATCGCGACCAGTCGCTGCGACGGCGGGCGCGCGGACCGCACGACCAGCCTGCCCCAGCCCCGCTCGCGCGGGCCGAGCCGGGTGAGCAGCCAGCCCTGCTGCTCGTCCCAGGTGGTGCGCCCGGCGAGCGGCACCCGCGCGGAGACGGCGGTCCAGCCGTCGAGGAGCGCGTCGAGGTCCTCCGGCCCTGCGAGGTAGTCGACGACCTGGTGCTGCTCGCTCTCCAGGACGACGGCGGCCCCGGAGAGGCGCTGCACGGCGGCCAGGATCTCGCCCGGGTCGGCCTCGGCGAGGCTGAGCGCGGTGAACGTCTCGTGCACCCGCTCGGCCTCCCGCAGCTCGGCGAGCTGCTCGTCGACCACCCGCTCGCCGACGGCCTGGGTGATCGCCGCGAACCGGGTCACCCGCCGCAGGCACACCAGCGGCAGCCCGGCGTCCGCGCACGAGTCGACCAGCGCCTCGGGCACGACCGTCCAGCGCCGGCCGAGCTCGACCATCAGCCCGGCCGCGCCGACCTCGGCGAGACTCGACGCGAAGGCGCGCAGCCCCGCCTCGGCCTCGGGCAGGGCGATGCCGGTGGTCAGCACCAGGTCGCCGCCGCGCAGCAGCGGCGCGATGTCGGGCAGCTCGGTCGCGTGCACCCAGCGCACCCGCCGGTCCAGGCCGTCCTCGCCGGCCAGCACGACGGGGTCGGCGGCGCGCAGCACCGCCATCGCGAGCACGTCGCGCAGGGTGACGTCGGACATGGGACCGGCTTTACAGATCGTCGGGTCGGTACGCCGAATCGTACGGTCCGTCGGCCGCTGCCGACCCGAGTCGGCGCGAGGATGAGCGCATGACCATCTCCCACTGGGCCGCCGGAGTGTCGTACGCCGGGACGAGTGACCGCACCGCCGACGTCACGAACCCCGCCACCGGCCAGGTCAGCGGCCAGGTCGCGCTGGCCAGCCGCGCGGACGCCGACCACGTGATCGCCGCGGCGAAGGCCGCCGCGAAGGCCTGGGGCGAGACCTCGCTGGCGCGGCGTACGCAGGTCATGTTCGCGTTCCGCGAGCTGCTGAACTCCCGCAAGGGCGAGCTGGCCGAGCTGATCACCGCCGAGCACGGCAAGGTGCACTCCGACGCCCTCGGCGAGATCGCCCGCGGCCAGGAGGTCGTGGAGTTCGCCTGCGGCATCTCGCACCTGCTCAAGGGCGGCCACTCGCCGAGCGCCTCGACCGGCGTGGACGTGCACTCGACCCGCCAGCCGCTCGGCGTCGTGGGCATCATCAGCCCCTTCAACTTCCCGGCGATGGTCCCGATGTGGTTCTTCCCCGTCGCGATCGCGGCCGGCAACGCCGTGGTCCTCAAGCCCAGCGAGAAGGACCCGTCCGCCTCGCTCTGGCTGGCGGCACTGTGGCAGGAGGCCGGTCTCCCCGACGGCGTCTTCAACGTGCTGCAGGGCGACAAGGTCGCCGTCGACGCGCTGCTGGAGAGCCCGGACGTGGCGGCGATCAGCTTCGTCGGGTCGACCCCCATCGCGGAGTACGTCTACGAGCAGGCGAGCAGGAACGGCAAGCGCGTGCAGGCCCTCGGCGGCGCCAAGAACCACATGGTCGTGCTCCCCGACGCCGACCTCGACCTGGCCGCGGACGCCGCGGTCAACGCCGGCTACGGCAGCGCCGGCGAGCGCTGCATGGCGATCAGCGTGCTGGTCGCCGTCGAGCCGGTCGCCGACGAGCTGGTCGCGCGGATCGCCGACCGCACCCGCACCCTGGTCATCGGCGACGGGAGCAAGGGCGTCGAGCACGAGTCCGACATGGGTCCGCTCGTGACCCGCGCGCACCGCGACAAGGTGGCGTCGTACGTCGACTCCGGCCAGGCCGCCGGCGCCAAGCTGGTGGTCGACGGCCGCGAGGTCCGGGCCGCCGGCGAGGCCGACGGCTTCTGGCTCGGCCCGACGCTCTTCGACCACGTCACCCCCGACATGGCGATCTACACCGACGAGATCTTCGGCCCGGTGCTCTCCGTCGTCCGGGTGGCGTCGTACGACGAGGCCGTGGCGCTGGTCAACAGCAACCACTACGGCAACGGCACCGCGATCTTCACCAACGACGGCGGGGCGGCCCGCCGCTACGAGAACGAGGTCGAGGTCGGGATGATCGGCGTGAACGTGCCGATCCCGGTCCCGGTCGCCTACTACTCCTTCGGCGGCTGGAAGCGCTCGCTCTTCGGCGACACCCACGCCCACGGCTCCGAGGGCGTGCACTTCTTCACCCGGGGCAAGGTCGTCACGACCCGCTGGATCGACCCCGCCAACCGGCCGCAGGGCGGCCTCGAGCTGGGGTTCCCGCAGAATGACTGAGCTGATGGGCGACCCGCGCCGCACCTACGAGCTGGACCGCAGGCACGTCTTCCACTCCTGGTCCGCCCAGGCCGAGATCACCCCCATGGTGGTCACCAAGGCCGAGGGCTCCTGGGTCTGGGACGGCGACGGCAACCGGCTCCTCGACTTCACCTCGCAGCTGGTCTTCACCAACCTCGGCCACCAGCACCCGCGGGTCGTCAAGGCGATCCAGGAGCAGGCGGCGACGCTGTGCACCATCGCGCCGACGGCGGCCAACGACGCCCGCTCCGAGGCGGCCCGCCTGATCGCGAGCCACACCCCCGAGGGCCTGGACAAGATCTTCTTCACCAACGGCGGCGCCGACGCCAACGAGCACGCGGTCCGGATGGCGCGCCTGCACACCGGCCGGCACAAGGTGCTCTCGCGCTACCGCAGCTACCACGGCGGCACCCAGCTCGCGATCAACCTGACCGGCGACCCGCGCCGCTGGCCCAACGACCACGCGTCCGACGGGGTCGTGCACTTCTTCGGCCCGTTCCTCTACCGCAGCGCGTTCCACGCGACCACGGAGGCCGAGGAGTGCCAGCGGGCCCTCGAGCACCTCGAGCAGGTCATCGTCCTCGAGGGGCCGGCCACCATCGCCGCGATCCTGCTCGAGTCGATCCCCGGGACGTCCGGGATCATGGTCCCGCCTCCGGGCTACCTGACCGGCGTCCGCGAGCTGTGCGACCGGCACGGCATCGTGCTGATCGCCGACGAGGTGATGGCCGGCTTCGGCCGGGCCGGGAAGTGGTTCGCGGTCGAGCACGATGCTGTCGTCCCCGACCTGCTCACCTTCGCCAAGGGCGTGAACTCCGGCTACGTCCCGCTCGGCGGCGTCGCCATCAACGAGCAGATCGCGGCGACCTTCGACCACCGGCCCTACCCGGGCGGGCTCACCTACTCCGGCCACCCGCTGGCCTGTGCCGCCGCGGTCGCCACCATCCAGACGATGGAGGACGACCGGGTCGTCGAGCACGCCGCCGCGCTGGGCGAGGAGGTCTTCGGACCCGGGCTCGGCGAGCTCGCCGGCCGGCACGACTGGATCGGAGAGGTCCGCGGCACCGGGGTCTTCTGGGCGCTCGACCTGGTCGCCGATCGAGCCACCCGGGAGCCGCTGGCGCCGTACGGCGGGAGCAGTCCCGCGATGGCGGCCGTGCTCGCTGCGTGCCGGGCCGAGGGGCTGCTGCCGTTCGCGAACTACCACCGGATCCACGTCGTCCCGCCGCTGACGATCTCCGCCGAGGACGCCCGCGCCGGACTCGCCATGCTCGACCGGGCGCTCACCCGGGCGGTGGCCGCCGTATCGTGACCGCGTGATCCCCGGCAGCCCGGCGTACCTGAAGGCCCAGCGGGCCGACCTGCTGCGGTTCGCCGCGGGGTCGCGGCACGAGCTCGGCTTCGGCTGGCTCGACGAGACCGGGGCGCTCGACCCGACCAGACCGGTCGAGCTGTGGATCACCTGCCGGATGACGCACATCTTCAGCCTCGCCAAGATGGCGAAGGAGCCGCCGGCACCGGGCGGGCCGGACGCGGACCAGCTCGCCGAGCTGGCCGAGCACGGCGTGGACGCGCTGCTCACGCACCTCGCCGACCACGAGTACCGCGGGTGGTACGCCGCGGTCGGGCCGGACGGGGTCGTCGACGATTCGAAGCAGGCCTACGGGCACGCGTTCGTGCTGCTGGCGGCGTGCTCCGCGCTGATCGCGGAGGTGCCCGGCGCCGACGAGCTGGTCGCCCTGGCCCTCACCGCGCAGGAGCTACACTTCTGGGATGACGAGGCCGGCCTGGTCGTCGACCAGTGGGACCGCACCTGGACCCGGCTCGCGGACTACCGCGGCGTCAACGCCAACATGCACACCGTCGAGGCCTACCTCGCCGCCGCCGACGTCACCTCGCCCGCGTTCGGGAGCGACTCGGTCTGGTACACCCGCGCCGGTCGGATCGCCGCCCGCGTCCTGGACTGGGCCGAGGCCAACGAGTGGCGGGTGCCCGAGCACTTCGACTCCGCGTGGCAGCCGCTGCTCGAGCACCACCGCGACGAGCCCGCCCACCCGTTCCAGCCGTACGGCGCGACCGTCGGGCACGGCCTGGAGTGGGCCCGGCTGGTGCTGCCGTTCGGCCTCACCCAGGCCGCGACGGACCTCGCGGACCGGGCGGTCGCCGACGGCTGGGCCGCCGACGGCGCCGACGGCTTCGTCTACACGACCGACTGGTCCGGACAGCCCGTCGTCCGCACCCGGATGCACTGGGTCGCGGCCGAGGCGCTCAGCGCCGCGTTCGCGCTGCACGAGGCCACCGGGGAGGAGCGCTGGGCCGACGCCGGCGTGGAGTGGTGGGCGTACGTCGACCGCTGCCTGGTCGACCACGAGCGTGGCTCGTGGCACCACGAGCTCGACGAGCACAACCGGCCGGCCGGCACCGTCTGGTCGGGGAAGCCCGACGTCTACCACGCCTACCAGGCCGCACTGCTGCCCCTGCTGCCCGCCGGGTTCTCGGTCGCGGGCTCGATCGATCCCGGTGGCTGCTGACCTGCCCGGTCCGCTGCCAGGACGGGGTGGACCCCGTTGTCCATGTGACGTCCGTGACAAGGGTCGGGTGGGGTACCGGCCGAGTCCAGCGAGTAGGTTGCGGGACACCCCACCCGGAGGACGGCGCGATGGACGATGAGCAGCACGTCGTACCCGTGTTCTTCCTGTCCGACAGCACCGGCATCAGCGCCGAGACCATGGGCAACGCGTTGCTCATCCAGTTCCCGGAGACCCGCTTCGAACGGACCCTGATCCCGTTCATCCACACCGTCGAGGACGCCCGCCGGGTGGTGGCGCAGCTCGACGAGGCGATGGCCGGGCCGATCACTCCGCTGGTCTTCTGCACCGCGGCCACCGACGACGTCCGGGCGGAGCTGCACAAGACCCGGGCACCGCTCATCGACTTCTTCGAGATGCACATGACGAAGGTCGAGTCGATCATCGGGCAGCGCGGGGTGCGCGAGGCCGCCCGGCTGCACGGGGTCGGCGACATCAAGCGCTACAACACCCGGATGGCGGCGGTGGAGTTCACCATCGAGCACGACGACGGCCAGAGCCTGCGGGCGCTGGAGAAGTCCGACGTCATCCTGCTGGCGCCCTCGCGCTGCGGCAAGACGCCGACCAGCATGTACCTCGCCCTCCAGCACGGGCTGTTCGTCGCGAACTACCCGCTCGTCGACGAGGACCTGGAGGCCGACAGCCTCCCGCAGCCGATCCAGCCGTTCGTCGAGCGCTGCTTCGGCCTCACCACCACGGTCGACCGACTGAGCCGGGTGCGCAACGAGCGTCGCCCGGGTAGTCGGTACGCGTCTCCCGAGCAGTGTCGCTGGGAGCTCCGCCGGGCCAGTGAGCTGTTCCGGGCTCACCGGCTCCCGGTGATCGACTCGGCGGCGAAGTCCGTCGAGGAGATCTCCGCGCTGATCCTGCAGACCCTCAAGTCCGACGCCACGTCCCGGCGCCGGCAGCCCGAAGGGAAGACCTCATGACCACCCCCGACAGCAACGTGAACGTCCGCTGGTTCTCCGAGCTCGGCCTCGGCGACCTGGAGCAGGTCGGTGGCAAGAACGCCTCGCTCGGCGAGATGGTCTCCCAGCTGTCCGACCTCGGGGTGCGCGTCCCCAACGGCTTCGCCACCACCTCGGACGCGTTCCACCGCTTCATCGGCGAGACCGGTCTGCGGGAGCGGATCGCCGGGCTCCTCGACGGCCTCGACACCGACGACGTACGCCGCCTCGCCGAGGTCGGTCTCGAGATCCGCACCGAGGTGGTCGAGCAGCCGTTCCCCGAGGACCTCGAGGCCGACATCCGCACCGCCTACGAGCAGCTGGCTGCCGAGACCGAGGGCGAGCCGTCGTTCGCCGTACGCTCCAGCGCCACCGCCGAGGACCTGCCGGACGCGTCGTTCGCGGGGCAGCAGGAGACGTTCCTCAACGTGCGCGGGATCGACGCGATCCTGCTCGCGATCCGCGAGGTCTTCGCCTCGCTCTACAACGACCGCGCGATCGCCTACCGGGTGCACCACGGCTTCGCGCACGGCGACGTCGGGCTGTCGGCGGGCGTGCAGCGGATGGTCCGCTCCGACATCGGCTCCTCGGGCGTGCTGTTCACGATGGACACCGAGTCGGGCTTCACCGACGCGGTCTTCGTGACCTCGGCCTACGGCCTCGGCGAGGGCGTCGTCCAGGGGGCCGTGAACCCCGACGAGTTCTACGTCTACAAGCCCGCGCTGCGCGCGGGCCGGCCCGCGATCCTCAAGCGCGGGGTGGGCGGCAAGGCGACCAAGATGGTCTACACCGACGACGCGAGGGTCGGTCGGACGACCGAGTTCATCGACGTCGCCCCGGCCGACTCGCGGCTGCTGTCGCTCACCGACGCGGAGGTCGAGGAGCTGGCCCGGCACGCGCTGGTCATCGAGGAGCACTACGGCCGACCGATGGACGTCGAGTGGGGCAAGGACGGCATCGACGGCCGGCTCTACATCCTGCAGGCCCGCCCGGAGACCGTGCAGTCGCGCGCGACCGGCGCGCTGGAGCGGTACAAGATGCCGAAGGGCGTCACCTCCGACGTCCTGGTCGAGGGTCGCGCGATCGGCCAGAAGATCGGCGCGGGCGCCGTACGCGTGATGTCGTCGATCGAGAGCATGCACGAGTTCAACGCCGGCGAGGTGCTGGTCGCCGACATGACCGACCCCGACTGGGAGCCGATCATGAAGCGGGCCTCGGCGATCGTCACGAACCGCGGCGGGCGCACCTGCCACGCGGCGATCATCGCCCGCGAGCTCGGCATCCCCGCCGTCGTCGGCACCGGCTCGGCCACCAAGGACCTCGCCGACGGCCGCGAGGTGACGGTGTCCTGCGCCGAGGGCGACACCGGGCTGGTCTACGAGGGGCTGCTCGACTTCTCCGTCGAGCGCACCGAGCTGGACTCGATGCCCGACGTACCCGTGAAGATCATGATGAACGTCGGCACCCCGGAGCAGGCCTTCGCGTTCTCCCGGCTGCCCAACAAGGGCGTCGGTCTCGCGCGGCTGGAGTTCATCATCAACCGCCAGATCGGCATCCACCCGAAGGCGCTGCTCGACCTGGCCGCCGACCCGTCCTCGATCGACGCCGGCCTGCGCGCCCGGATCGAGGAGACGATCGCGGCGTACGACGGCCCGCGCGACTTCTTCGTCAAGCGGGTCGCCGAGGGGATCGCGATGATCGCGGCGGCGTTCGCGCCCGAGCCGGTGATCGTACGGATGAGTGACTTCAAGTCCAACGAGTACGCCAACCTGGTCGGCGGCGAGGCCTACGAGCCGGAGGAGGAGAACCCGATGCTCGGCTACCGCGGCGCGTCGCGGTACCTCTCCGCCGACTTCGCCGAGTGCTTCGCCATGGAGTGCGAGGCGCTGCGCCACGTGCGCGACGAGATGGGCCTGACCAACGTCCAGGTGATGATCCCGTTCGTCCGCACGCTGAAGGAGGCCCGCGGCGTCATCGACCTGCTCGCCCAGCATGGCCTCAAGCGCGGCGAGAACGGCCTGCAGGTCGTGATGATGTGCGAGCTGCCCTCGAACGCCGTGATCGCCTCGCAGTTCCTGGAGCACTTCGACGGCTTCTCGATCGGCTCCAACGACATGACCCAGCTGACCCTCGGCCTGGACCGCGACTCCGGCCTGGTCGCCGACGGCTTCGACGAGCGCGACCCCGCCGTACTCCACATGCTCGACCTGGCCATCACCGCCTGCCGCGACGCGGGCAAGTACGTCGGCATCTGCGGCCAGGGTCCCTCCGACCACCCGGACCTCGCCGAGTGGCTGCTGGAGCGGGGCATCGAGTCGATGTCGCTCAACCCGGACACGGTCGTGGACACCTGGTTGCGGTTGGCGAAGAAGTCGGTCTGAGTCTCTGCTTGCGGCCGGGCCGGTCGCCCGCAGGTTCATCACGGTATGCAGACGAGCCGGCACCTCCCACGGTGTACCCACCGTGGGAGGTGCGAATTGATCTGCATACCGTGATGAACCCGGGGCTCCCGGGATCGAGTCCTCCTAGGTCCGGAACACCGGCCACGCCAGCTCGGTCCGCCAGGCCGCGGGATCCGGGTCGTCGCCCGGCCCGACCAGGTAGACCTCCTGGACCGGTCCGGCGACGCCGATCTCGTGCTCGGCGACGTGGCTGCCGAGCACCGCGTACGAGACGTCGATGCCGTCGTGCGGGCCGGGGTGGGTGACGACCGCGACCTCCCGCGCGGGCAGCGTCAGCTTCCCGGCGTCGGTGGGGACGTAGACCAGCGCCTCGCCGACGCCGTCGGTGAACAGCTCGTGGTCGTAGAGGCCGCCCGGCGGTCCGCTTCGCGGGACGTCCGCGAGGGACGCCATCGCGTCGGCGTACCACTGCAGCACCTCGTCGTGCCGGACCCGCGCCCGCACCGCCTCGACGCGCAACGACGGGGTACGCCGCACCGACACCGCCGGCGGGGCGGCGGGCTCGAGCAGTCGGCGCAGCGCGGCCACGGCGCCGCGGGTGCGGTCGAGCTCGCGCTCGAGGCGGTCGAGGTGCACCGTCACGAGGGCGGTACGACGGTCCGGGTCGTCGGTCGCCAGCAGGGCCCGGACGTCGGCGAGCGGCATGTCGAGCTGGCGGAACCGGTGGATGACCTGGGCCTGCGGCACCTGGTCGAGCGCGTAGCTGCGGTAGCCCGACGCCGGGTCGACGGCGGCCGGCTCCAGCAGCCCGGCCTCGTGGTAGCGCCGCAGGGTGCGGATGCTCAGGTGGGTGATCCGGGAGAACTCCCCGATGGTCAGGCCGCTGCGCGTCATGCCTCGATCCTCAGGCCTCGGACCAATCCGGCGGCGTCGTACTCGAAGGAGAAGCGGAGCTCGACCGGGCTGCCGGGGAAGTTGCCGGCGACCTCTGCGACCGCGAGCGCGCGATCCTCGGACCCGGCGACGGAACGGACGGTGTAGGTGACGTCGGGGACGTAGGCGCGCCAGCGTCGTACGTCGTCCAGGCCGCGCCAGGTCCGGCCGTCGTCCTCGACGACGACGTCGGGGGAGAAGAGGGCGACGTACGACTCGCGGTCGGGGTCGAGTGCGCGGGCGAAGTAGCTGGCGACGAGGGCGTGGTGGTCCATGTCGCCGAGCGTGGACCCTCTCCCCGGGGGAGACACCAGAGACGGCATCCTTGGGGGATGCGGTTCACCGAGCGGGAGATGACGGAGGGGCTCACGGGCGCGGCGAAGCTGGTCGCCGCTCGTGGCAAGGCCGACAAGGCCGACGAGGCGTGGGAGAAGCTGAGCCGCTTCCAGCGCTACCAGCTGCTCGACTCCCTCGGCACCCAGGTGCTCGCGACCCTGGTCGCGCTGCCCGACGTCGAGGTCGCCATCGGCACCCGCCCGACCTTCACCGACGCGCAGGTCACCGAGGCCGTCGAGTCCACCCTGGGCGACGTCGGCCGGATCAAGCGCAAGATGCAGGTCGCCGCTCGCGTGGCGCTGGTGCGGACCGTGCTGCAGAACGTCCCGCCCCGCCAGGACCCGGACGCGCTGATCATCCCCGACCACCTCTGAGGTGTATCCGGACGCCCGTCGCCGACTCCTCTTCCCAGAAGAGGCGAGAGTCGCCCCGGGAAGGTTCGTCATGAGGTCCTCGATCCACGCCATCGTCCATCTGTGGGGCAAGGACGGCCCCGACCGTCAGGGCGGCCGGTCCGTCTGGCCGACCCGTCGGACCACCAGGCGCGGCCGCGCGCCGAGCAAGGGGCACCCGTCGTCCGGAGGAGGGTCGGTCGCGAAGTCCACGATCCTCCCCCTGCTGCTCGTCGCGGGCGCCCTGACCGCGTCCGCCACCCTGGTGCCGGCCCAGGCGGCGCCCGCCCGGGCCGAGGTCACCGTCACCATCACCGCGCAGGGCACCGACATGTCCGGCGTCGTGAAGAGCCCGCGGCCGAAGCGCTGCGCCGCCGACCGGACCGTGAAGGTCTTCAAGCTCGTCGGCGGCGAGCCGCACCTGTGGGCCACCGACACCACCGACCTCCAGAACGGTCGCTACGCCTGGTCGACCGGCAACACCGGCACCGAGGGCCGCTTCTTCGCCAAGGTGGCGCGCAAGGCCGGCTGCCGGGGCGACGTCAGCCCGACGATCCGGGTACGCCGCAACGACTGACCAGGTGCCGCCTCAGGCCACCGAGCGCGCGGTCATCACGCCGAAGCCGGCGATGTACTCCCTGATCGGCCGGTAGAACGACGTCTCCACCGCGTAGGGGCCGGCCGCCGAGAGGGCTGCGAACGCCGCGATCCAGGTGCGGACCTCGTGGGCGGAGTTGCCGGCGTCCTCGGCCATCTGCGCGGGGGTCATCGCGTCGACGGGGGAGAGGTCGCCGCGGGCGAGGACGTCCATCAGCGCCTGGTCCCAGACGGGGTTGAGGTCGCGGATCGTGGCCGTGCCGGCGGCGAACTCCCGCGCGGTCCGGATGACGTTCTGCTGCCGGGCGTCGCGCGCCGCGGCGGTCGGGTGCCGGCCGTCGAGCAGCAGCGCGCGCTGGGTCTCGGTGGCGGTGGCCCACTGCGGGACCGGTGGGTCGTGGGACAGCCCGCCGGAGCCGAGGAGCAGCACCCGCTCGCCCTCCAGAGCGGCCAGGAACGTCCCGATGGCCTCGCCGAGGCGCCGGATGCGTCGTAGCCGGGTGAACGGGGCGGCCACGCCGTTGACGAAGACCGGGATGGTGGGGACCGTGTCGATGCCGCCGAAGAGGATCTCCAGCGGCTGGATCGCCCCGTGGTCGACCTCCATCCGCCGCGAGATGGCCAGGTCGACGTCGTGGTCGACGACGTGCTGGGCGAGGCGCTCGGCGAGCTCCGTCGGCACGTCCAGCGGGCCCTCCGCGGTGCCGTAGTCGCCGACGCCGAGGGCCTCGAAGCCCACGCAGAACGGCGGCATCAGGTCGTGGAAGAACCCGTTGTAGTGGTCGGGGGCGAAGGAGACCACCAGCGTCGGGTCGTAGTCCGCCACGAACGCGCGGGCCGCCGCGAAGGCGCCGTCGACGGCGGCCTTCACCTCGGCGGGCGGGTCGGCGTGGTCCAGCAGCGGGCTGTGGGACATCGTCACCAGCGCGAGGCTCATCGGACGGCTCCTTCCGGGGCCCGCGAGGGCTGGTACGACGCCGCGTCCAGGACGGCCCGCAGCGTCGGAGAGGTCTCCTGGGCCAGGCAGGCGGCGGCGACGAACCGGTCGGGACGCAGGAAGACCACGCCGCAGGCCCGGGTGTCGAACCAGGTCTTCAGACGCCCGTCCACGTCGCCGACGATGCTGACCGGGACGGGGGAGTCGGCGTACCGCTTCTCGGCCCACTCGCGCTGGGTCTCGGAGAAGACCGCGACCAGGTGGATCCCCAGCCGCTGGGCGGCGGCCAGGTCGGCGTCGCTCAGGTGGCGGGTCGGGTCGTTGCCCCAGGCGAGGATCGTCCAGCCGTGGCCGACGACGTCGTCGAGGAGTACGCCGGTCCCGGCGCAGGTGTTCACCCGCGGCTGGATGAACTGCCGACCGACCGGAGAGGTGGAGCCGGGGGCGTCGACGAACGGGGCGATCCGGCGGGTGAGGCGGAGCGCCGAGGAGCCGGGGGTGCGGCTGCTCTGGTCGACGACCACCCCCGCGGCGTAGCGCGGCATCGGCTTGAAGCGCATGTCGGTGAACCACGACTTCAGCGAGGGCACGGCGTTGAGGGCGCCGGCGACGGTGTCGCGGACCCGGGCGGCGACCGGCCCGCACTTCATCAGCGCGCCGGCGTACATGTTGATCTCGATCATGTCGGCGGCGTGCTGGCGGCGCTCCTCGTCGTAGGTGTCGAGCAGACGGTCGTCGCTGAGGCCGGACAGGACCGCGCTCAGCTTCCAGGCCAGGTTGGTGGCGTCGCGGACGCCGGAGTTCCAGCCCTGGCCGAGCCAGACCGGCATCAGGTGCGCGGCGTCGCCGGCCAGCAGCACCCGGCCCTTGCGGAACGACGAGGCGATCCGGCCGTGGTGGGTGAAGACCCGCTGGCCGATCACGTCGAGGGTGGTCGGGTCGGGGACGTGCGGCTCCAGCAGGCGGTGCATGAACTCAGGGCTCTCGACCAGCTCGGTCGGCTCGTCCTCGAAGAGCATGAACTCCCAGCGGCGGATGCCGTGCGGCAGCCCGATGGAGACGTACGGCCGTCGGGGGTCGGCGCCGAGGTAGACGTTGGGCGTGCCGAGCGGGTCGTTGTCGACGTCGATCACGAGCCACCGGGTGGAGGGGGACCTGCCCTCGAAGTCGACGCCCATCCAGGTCCGGGTGAGGGAGCGCCCGCCTTCGCAGCCGACGACGTACCTGGCGGTGAGCTCGACGGTGGTTGCCGGCTCGCCCTCGCGGACGACCCGGGCGACGACGCGCACGTGGTCGCCCTCGTCGACGATGTCCACGCCCTCGTGGCAGAAGCGGAGCTCGACGTCCTCGAAACGGTCCAGGCCGGACGCGAGCTCGCGGTCGACCAGCGGCTGGTTGAAGCCGTGCTTGCGGGGGAAGCCGAACTCGTCGGTGCGCGGGTCGTTGGTGACGAGCACCTGGCCCTTGCCGTTGACCATCCGCGAGATGTGCTGCGGGACGGTGTAGGGACGGATCTCCTCGAGCAGGCCAGCGGTCTGAATGGTGCGCAGGGACTCGTCGTCGAGGCCGACGCCGCGGGGGTAGTCGATCAGCTCGGAGCGAGCCTCCAGCACGATCGCGCTCCGGCCGCGGACGCCGAGGAGGTTGGCGGTCATCAGCCCGACCGGCCCGGCGCCGATGATCAGGACGTCGGTGTCGACGGCGGCGCTCATCGACCGCTGCCGGCCTGGGTGCGGTCGAGCAGGAAGTCGAGCTGGATCCTGTTGAAGATCTCGGTCTGCTCGTACTGCGGCCAGTGGCCGGCGTTCTCGATGACCGCGAGACGGCCGTTCGGGATCAGCTCGGCGATCCGGCGGCCCTCGTCGACCGGGCCCGAGGGGTCCTTGGTGGTCCACACGACCAGTGCCTCGGCCTTGATCTCGCGCAGGTCGTCGTCGGAGAGCATGTTGCGCCGGCGGGTCTCGAGGTCCTGCAGCGCCATGTTCATCTCGCACGCCAGCTTCCAGTCGGGCTGCTCGAAGATCGCCTGGCGGGTGCGGATCAGGTCGTCGGTGACCATCGCGGGGTCGGCCATCAGCCACTCCAGGCGAGCCTTGACCCGCTCCCACGACGGGTCCTCGGCCGCCTCCGACGACAGCGTCAGCAGCCGCTCCATCACCTTCGGGTTGGCCATCGTGCCGCCCATGGTGTTGAGCACGATGCGCTCGGTCCGCTCGGGGTGCAGCTGCGCGAACCGCGCGGTCACCCAGCCGCCGAGCGACTCGCCGGAGAAGTACGCCGTCTCCTGGCCCAGTGCGTCCAGGACGTGGTGGACCTGCTCCAGGTAGTGCGGGATCTCCAGCGGGTGCTCGGGCTTGGTCGAGTAGCCGTGCCCGATGAAGTCGATCGCGTAGACGTTGAAGTGCTCCGCGTGCGCCGCCAGGTTCCGCACGTACGCCTCGGCGTGCCCGGTGATGCCGTGCAGCATCAGCAGCAGCGGCTTGCCCTCGCTGCCCGCCTGCAGGAACCGGGTCCGGTACGGACCGGCCTGCAGGAAGCCCTGCCGGAACTCGACCTGGGCCAGGTCGGACCAGACGCTGGTGAACCGCTGCTCGGACATATCGTCTCCTTGTCTCAAATAACGCACATGGCAATGCGTTAGTTACACGTCGCTGAGACCAAGGTGACGGGCGACATAGCCCGATGTCAAGAGGTGGCGAGCTGCGGGCAGGCGTCAGCGCCCGCTCGGACGGCGGGTCCGTCGGGTGGTTCGGAGTGGGGTCCGGGTCAGGCGAGCAGTGCGTCGAGGCGGGCGGCCGCCTCGTGCAGCGCCGGGGCCGAGGCCTCGGCGACGTCCTCGCGGAAGGTGATCAGGTTCAGGCACGCGGCGGGGAAGCCGTCGACGGACCGCAGCGGTGCGGCGACGCCGTACGCGCCGGGCTCGACCTCGCCGAAGGTGATCGCATATCCCTGGGTGCGCGCCACGGCGACGCCCTCGGGCTCGCCGGGACGTGGGGGCCCCGCGGCGAGCAGGGCCAGTCCGGCGGCGCCGCGCTCGAGGGGGTGGCGACTGCCGGGCTGGAAGACGATGCGGTACGCCGCGTCCGGCGGCGTCACGACGGAGAGCGCGACCGCCTCGTCGCCCTCGACGACGAGCAGGGCGACGGTCGCGCGGGTCGCGCGGGCCAGCTCCTGCAGCACCGGCTCGGCCAGGTCGCGCAGGGTCGTGTGCACGCCGGAGGCGAGGGTGGCCAGGCCGGCGCCGACGCGGTAGCGGGCGTCCGGGCCGCGCACGATCATCTTGAAGTCGGCGAGCGTGGTGAGCACCCGCGAGGCGATCGAGCGGTGCACGTCGAGCCGGCTCGCGACCTCCTGCACCGAGATCCCGCCCGGCGTCGAGGCGACCAGCTGGAGTGCGCGGAGTCCGCGGGCCAGCGTCTGCGATCCCACGGTCCGACTGCTGCTCGCGCCCGCTTCGTCCGTCGTGCTCATGGCCGTCACTGTAGGCCGCCCTCTTGTCGAACGGCTCTTGACGCCGAGGTGTGGTCGCCCTCACGCTAGGGGCGTTACCTGCACGGCGACGTGCGTTATCTACACCCACTGGAGAATCTCATGCGGAGCTCTCGGGCGACCAACCCCCAGATGCGGCGGATCCTGCTGTCGAGCTACCTCGGCAGCACCATCGAGTTCTACGACTTCCTGCTCTACGGCCTCGCGGCGAGCCTGGTCTTCAACGAGGTGTTCTTCACCGGCCTCGACCCGGTCGTCGGCACCATCGCCTCGTTCGGCACGCTCGCGGTCGGCTACCTCGCCCGGCCGCTCGGGGGCATCGTCTTCGGGCACTTCGGCGACCGGGTCGGCCGCAAGTCGATGCTCGTGATCACGATGACGCTGATGGGCGCGGCCAGCTGCGTCATCGGCATGCTCCCGACGACCGCGCAGGTCGGGGCGCTCGCCCCCGTCCTGCTCGTGGTGCTCCGGGTCGTCCAGGGCGTCGCCGTGGGCGGCGAGTGGGGCGGGGCCGCGCTGATGGCCCTCGAGCACTCCGACAAGGAGCGGCGCGGCTTCTCCAGCAGCGTGACCAACATGGGCGGGCCCAGTGGAGCGGTGCTCGCGACGGCGATCTTCGGCCTGCTCTCCCTGATGCCCGAGTCCGCCTTCATGGCCTGGGGCTGGCGGATCCCCTTCCTGCTGAGCGCAGTGCTGGTCGGGGTGGGGCTCTTCATCCGCCTGAAGATCACCGAGTCGCCGCTGTTCGTCGCGGCGCGGGAGCAGGCCGAGGCCGGTGCCGCGGCGGCCCCGGCGAAGCCGCCGATCCTCGTGGTCCTCACCCGGTTCCGCCGGGAGGTCGTCCTCTCCGCCGGCGGCGGGCTCGCGGCCTTCACGGTCCAGTCCCTGCTGGCGACCTTCTGCATCGCCTACGCGATGGACGCCGGGCACTCCCGCAGCGCGGTCCTGGCGGTGGGTGCGGCGACCTCACTGGTGCACGTCTTCACGATCCCCGCGTTCGCCGTCCTCTCCGACCGCGTCGGCCGCCGGCCGGTCATGCTCGGCGGCGTCGCCGCCACCGTCGTCCTGATCCACCCGGTCCTGCTGATGATCGGGGAAGGGAGCCTGGGCCTGCTGTTCGTCGGCTACCTGATCGCCAACCCGATCCTGCAGGCGTCGATGTACGGCCCGCTGGCGGCGTACACGACCGAGATGTTCGGGACCCGCTCGCGCTACACCGGCGCCTCCCTGGGCTACCAGCTCTCGACCACCCTGGGTGCCGGGTTCGCGCCGATCATCGGCGCCTCGCTGCTGGCCTCGGCCGGCGACAACGACCCGACGTACGTCTCGCTGTTCGTGGCCGGTGTGGCGGTGCTCAGCGGCCTGGCCATCTGGCGGGCCGCCGAGTCCCGGGACCGCGACCTCGACTCCGACGACGCGCAGGCCGGGCGGGTCGAGGCGACCGCACGGCCGGAGGCCGTCGCCGTCCGTGCTTGACGGTCACGCCGCAGGGTCCGCGGTGTCGTCGAGCACGCTGCGTACGGCGGATCGGGACGCGAGCAGCACGAGCACGAGCAGGGTGACGGACCAGAACCCGCCCAGGCTCACCGCGTCGCCGAAGACCAGGTCGACCAGCCCGAGCACGACGAGCTTGCTGCCGACGGCGATCAGCCACAGCGACACGGCGGCGGCCACCTTCCCCGGTCGGGTGGTCGCCGCGCGGAACCTGGCCGTCACCCGACCCTTGAGGACGATGACGACCTCCAGCGCGACCTTGAGCAGGAGGGCGGTCAGCAGCGACAGGGTGAAGCCCTCGGTGATGACCGCGGGGACGTACTCGACGGCGAGGTTGAGGACCACCACGTAGACGAACAGGTCGATGACGTCCGCCGGGCGGGCCCGGATCCAGCGGCGGAGCGGGCGTCGTCGGGACCGGGGCTCTCCGGCGGCCGCTCGCCCGGGCAGTGTCGTCACCGCTCGATCCTGGCGCACTTCGTGCCGTCCGTGCGCGAGACGCCGTCTACGCTGCGCGGATGAGCCGGATCTTCACCACCAGCTTCGCGTCGGTCTATCCCCACTACGTGGCGAAGGTCGAGAAGAAGGGGCGTACGAAGGCCGAGCTGGACCAGGTCGTCGAGTGGCTGACCGGCTTCGACGAGGCGGCCCTGCGCCACCACCTCGAGGCGGGTACGACGTTCCAGGACTTCTTCGCCGAGGCGCAGCTCAATCCGCATGCCCCCTCGATCACCGGTGTGGTGTGCGGGATCCGGGTCGAGGACGTCGAGGATCCGCTGATGCAGAAGATCCGCTACCTCGACAAGCTGGTCGACGAGCTCGCGCGCGGCAGGGCGATGGCGAAGGTCCTGCGGTCCTGAGGGCCGCCCCCGCCGGCGTTACTCGACCTGGGGCTGGGCCCCGAACCGTCGTACCTCCTGGGGCCACCCGCAGGCCTCGGCCACCTTGCCCGCCCACATCGTGGCGGTCTCGGCGTCGGGGACGTCCACCACGGTCAATCCGCCGAGATACTCCTTGCTCTCGACGTACGGCCCGTCGGTGACCATCACGGTGCCGCTGGTGGCATCGGCGACGTGGACCGGACCGTCCTCCTCCAGGCCCCCGGCGAAGACGTACACGCCGGCCGCCTTCATCTCGTTGATCACCCCCATGGCGAGCGGCGCGCGCCCGCGGAACCACTCCTCGGTGTGGTCGCCCACCCACTGCTGGTTGAAGTAGATGAGGTACTCGGTCATGAGCGCTCCTTCTCCTGGCGGACCCGCGGTCCGCGTTCACCTACTCCACGAACGGCGCCCGGCGGATCCGACACCGGCGGTCGGGCAATTCTTCCTCGGGTCGTGGCCCGTCGCTATCGCCGCTCGCCGGCCAGCGTGACCAGCGCGTCCTTCCACCGCTCGACGACGACGGCCGTCCGGGCGCGTCCCGGCCCCAGCATCCCGGCCATGGTGGTGCCGGTCAGCAGGTCGATCGTGAACTGCACGAGCGTGGGGGCGCGCGGGTCGTCGCCGACCAGGGCGGTGACGGCGCGGTGGATGGCGGCGAAGAGCCGCTCCTGCAGCGGGACGAGGGCCTCGCGCAACGGCTCGTCGGTGCGGGCGGCGACCCAGAGCTCCAGGGCGGCGAGGAAGGCCGGGCTCTGGAGGTCGCGCCAGAGCAGGTCGACGACGGCGTCCCAGCCCTGACCCGTCGGTGGGGCGTCGGGCGAGGCGAGGACCGCCAGCCGACGGTCGGCGATGTCCTCGACGACGCCGACCATCAGGCTCGCGCGGGTCGGGAAGTGGTGGAGCAGGGTGCCGCGCGCGACGCCGGCGCGCTCCTGGACGGCGCCCACGGTGGTGGCGGCGTACCCCGTCTCGAGCAGGCAGTCGTAGGCCGCGTCGATGAGCCGCGCGCGGGTGGCCGCGGTGCGTTCGGCCTGGGTCCGGCGCGGCCGCTCGCTCATGGGGCTACTGTAGTGGAAGAAACGGTCCGATCAGACGGAAAGTGACCCGCGATGGCCCGGCGTACCCAGCATCTCCTTCGCACCGCACGCACTCTCGCCACCGTGGCCCGGGCCACCGTCAGCGACCGTCTCTCCCGATCCGCCGCGGACGTCGGGGCTGTCAGGGAGGGCGGCCCCGACGTCCCGGCTCCCGCAGGAGTGGCGGCGTTCGCGCGGCAGGTCAGCGCGACCCGGCTGCTGCCGGTCTCGGCCGAGCTCGTCGCGGAGACCGTGACCGACCTGGACCTCAGCGAGCAGTGGCTGACCCTGCATGCCGCCTGGCGCGGCGACCGGCCGGACCGGATGCGGACCGGCGAGCAGTTCGTGCAGCAGATCCGGCTGATGGACATCCCCGCGCAGGCGCGCTGGACGGTCGAGTACGCCGGACCGACCGGCTTCGCCCTGCACGGCACCGGCCCGATGGGCATCGTCATCGGCCTGTGGTGCACGGTCGTGGCGACCGAGAGCGGTACGGCGGTCCGCCTCGACGGCGGTCTCGACGGGGCGCCCGTCCGCGGGCCGGTCGGGCTCACCGCGGTGCGCAGCGTCGAGGTCGCCCTGACCGAGTCGCTGACCGCTTTGGAGAAGCTGGTCGCCGGCGGCGGTGGCCGGCTCCGACTCTCCCGCGAGCCCGTGCTGCACCACGCGAGCGGCCGCGAGCTCGACCCGCGCACGCCGGTGATCGTCGGCGTCGGCCAGCTCGTCCAGCGCGAGCCCGACCTCGCCGATCCGCGCGAGCCCGTCGAGCTCTCGGTCGAGGCACTCCGCCTCGCCGCACAGGACAGCGGGTCGAGCGTCGACCTGCTCGCCCTGGCCGATCTCGTGTACGCCGTCCCGAGCGCGAGCTGGACCTACGCCGACCAGGCCGGCCGGGTCGCGGAGCTCGTCGGCGCGGGCGACGCCGGCACCGTGCAGTCCTCGCCGTACGGCGGCGACGGGGCGCAGCTGGTCGTCAACGACGCCGCCCAGCAGGTCGTCGACGGCCACGCGGACGTCGTACTCCTCACCGGCGCGGAGGCGGGGGCGACCGTGGCCGCGCTGCAGAAGGCGGGCCGGACGCCGGAGTGGGAGCGGCAGGCCGACGAGACCGGGCCCGGCCGGGCGATCGGCGTCGACCGGCCGGCCAACAACGAGGCCGAGACCGCGGTCGGGCTGGGTGCGCCGATCTACGCCTACGCGCTGATCGAGTCCGCGCTGCGGGCCCGGGCCGGCACCCAACCCGGGGAGCACCGCGCGATGCTCGGCCGGCTCTGGTCGGGCCTGTCGGAGGTGGCCGCCGGCAACCCGTTCGCCTGGGACCCGACCGCACGCACGCCCGCGCAGGTCGCCGACCCGGCACCCTCGAACCGCTGGGTGAGCGACCCGTACACCAAGCTCATGTGCGCCAACCTCCAGGTCGACCTGGCCACCGGCATCGTGCTGACCAGCGTGGCGGCGGCCGAGGCGGCGGGGGTGTCCCAGGAGAAGTGGGTCTTCGTGCATGCGGGCGCGTCGGCCACCGACGAGTGGTTCCTCTCCGAGCGGGCCGACCTCGCGACCTCGCCGGCGATCGCCGCGGCCGGCGCCGCCGTGCTCGACCACGCCGGGCTGGCCATCGAGGACGTCGACCTGGTCGACCTCTACTCCTGCTTCCCGGCGGCCGTGCAGCTCGGCGCCCAGGCGCTCGGCCTGCCGATCGACGACCCGGCGCGGCCGCTCAGCATCACCGGCGGGCTGACCTTCGGCGGCGGGCCGGGCAACAACTACGGCAGTCACGCGATCGCCACGATGGTGCCGCGGCTGCGGGCCGAGCCGGCGCAGGTCGGGCTGTCGACGTCGTTGGGGTGGTACGCCACCAAGCACGCCATCGGGATCTACTCCGCCACCCCGCCGACCCGTGCCTACGCCCACCTGACGCCCGCCTTCGAGCGCCCCGCGCCGCGCCCGGTCCGCACCGAGCTCGACGGCTCCGGCGTCGTCGAGGCGCTCACCCGACCGTTCGAGCGCGACGGTACGGCGGAGGCCGCGATCCTCAGCGTCATCGACGAGGAGGGCGAGCGGGTGCTGCTGCGGGTCGAGGACGCCGAGACCCTGGAGCTGCTCGCGACCACCGACGTACTCCGCGCCCGGGTCACCTCCGAAGACGGCCGGCTGCGCTTCGACACCGACGAACGGCTCGAGCTGCCCACGCCGCCGAAGGCGCCGGTGCGTACCGAGCGGCACGGCGAGGGCGGCGCGGTCTGCGTCATCACGCTGGACCGGCCCGAGGTGCGCAACGCGATCGACCGTCGTACCGCCCTCGCGCTGGAGCGCGCGCTCGACGACGCCGAGGCCGACCCCGCGGTGCGGGTGCTGGTGCTGACCGGCACCGGTGAGCACTTCTGCGCGGGCATGGACCTGACCGCGGCCCACCGCGGCGAGCTGCCGATCACCGACGGCCGCGGACCGCTCGGCATCACCGGCCGACCGCCGACCAAGCCGCTGGTCGTCGCGGTGGAGGGCGCGGCCCTCGCGGGTGGCTTCGAGCTGCTGCTGTGCGGTGACCTGGTGGTCGCGGCCGAGGGGGCGCTGATGGGCGTCCCCGAGGCCAGGCGCGGGATGGTGGCCGCGGCCGGGGGGCTGTGGCGGATGGGGCTGCGGCTGCCGCGCGCCGTCGCGCTCGAGCTGGCCCTGACCGGCGAGCCGCTGCCCGCCGAGCGACTGCACGAGCTCGGCCTGGTCAACCGGGTCGTCCCTCCCGGCCGGACGCTGGCCGTCGCGCTGGAGCTGGCCGAGCAGATCGTGGCCGCCGCCCCGCTCAGCGTCGCCGTCGGCAAGCGGATCATCGACGAGTCGCCGTCCTGGTCGGCCGAGGAGGGCTTCGAGCGGCAGGCCGAGCTGGCCACGCCCGCGATGCTGTCCGACGACGCGCGTGAGGGGGTCGCCGCGTTCGCTGAGAAGCGCCTGCCGGTGTGGACGGGCCGCTGAGCCGCTCGCTCAGTCGGGCGGTCGGGGGTCGGGGGTCGGCGGCCGGCGGCGGAGGCCGGTGAGTGGTCCACCCTTTCGCGGTGCCGGGTGGTGGATGGCGCACCGCCGCGACGGCGGGTCGGCCGGGACACGCAAGTCGCCGGTGGGTGATCCACGTTTGGGAAGCGGCAGATGGTGGACCTCTCACCGCCCGCCCGCCCGCCCGCCCGCCCACCCCGGTCCGTCGCCGCACGCCGTGTTGTGAGCCCCGTCACTCCATGACAGAGTGATAACCGACCGAACGGTCGGGAAATCATGGGGAGGGCCGATGACGGAGCGTCAGTTCGAGGAGACGATCGCGCGCCACGACCGGATCGAGCCGCGGGACTGGATGCCGGAGGGCTACCGCAGGACCCTGGTCCGCCAGATCGCCCAGCACGCGCACTCCGAGGTGATCGGCATGCAGCCCGAGGGGGCGTGGATCACCCGCGCCCCGAGCCTGCGCCGCAAGCAGGTGCTGCTCGCGAAGGTCCAGGACGAGGCCGGCCACGGGCTCTACCTCTACTCAGCCGCCGAGACCCTCGGGGTCAGCCGCGACGACCTCGAGCAGCAGCTGATGAGCGGTGCGCAGAAGTACTCCTCGATCTTCAACTACCCGACCCCGTCGTACGCCGACGTCGGCACCATCGGCTGGCTCGTCGACGGCGCGGCGATCTGCAACCAGGTGCCGCTGTGCCGCACGTCGTACGGCCCCTACGGGCGGGCGATGGTGCGGATCTGCAAGGAGGAGTCGTTCCACCAGCGGCAGGGCTTCGAGCTCCTGCTGACGATGATGCGCGGCACCGAGGAGCAGCAGGCGTCGGTGCAGGAGTCGGTCGACCGGTTCTGGTGGCCGGCGCTGATGATGTTCGGACCGCCCGACACCGACTCGCCCAACTCCGCGCAGTCGATGGCCTGGGGGATCAAGCGGCACACCAACGACGAACTGCGTCAGCGGTTCGTCGACATGAGCGTGCCGCAGGCCGCCGCGCTCGGCGTGACGCTGCCCGACCCCGAGCTGCGCTGGAACGACGAGCGCGGCCACCACGACTTCGGGCAGCCGGACTGGGCCGAGCTGAAGCGGGTGGTCTCCGGCGACGGCCCCTGCAACGCCGAGCGGCTCGCCCACCGCCGGCGTGCCCACGACGAGGGGGAGTGGGTGCGGGCCGCCGCGAGAGCCGCGGCCGAGCGGGAGGTGAGCGGTCGATGACCGGGCCGCTCTACGAGGTGTTCGTGCGCGCGAAGCGCGGGCTCAACCACGTCCACGTCGGGTCGCTGCACGCCGCCGACGACCAGAGCGCCGTCCGCCACGCCCGCGACGTCTACACCCGCCGCAACGAGGGCGTCTCGATCTGGGTGGTCCGCGCCGACGCGATCACCGCCTCCAGCCCCGACGAGAAGGGGCCGTTCTTCGACCCGGCCGGCGACAAGGTCTATCG
Organism: Nocardioides sp. W7; assembly: GCF_022919075.1. Taxonomy (NCBI): domain Bacteria; kingdom Bacillati; phylum Actinomycetota; class Actinomycetes; order Propionibacteriales; family Nocardioidaceae; genus Nocardioides; species Nocardioides sp. W7. The sequence continues at coordinate 1,436,820 of NZ_CP095078.1, forward strand.
GCACCCGACGTTCTACGAGGTCCCCGACGATGTGCCCCACCTCTGAGACCGACGAGGTCGGCGAGGTCGGCGGGGTCGGCGAGGTCGACCACGGGCCGTACGACGGCCTCGACTCGACCGACCCGGCGCACTGGGCCTTCGGGACGGGGTTCGCGGACCCGCTCGCCGGCATCGACCCGCACCTGCCCGAGGGGCTCGATCGGCCTGCGCACGCTGCCCTGTGCCTGCTGCTCGGCGACGACGCGCTGGTGCTCTCGCACCGGCTCTCGGAGTGGTGCAGCCGGGCGCCCGACCTGGAGGACGACGTCGCGCTGAGCAACATCGCGCTCGACCTGCTCGGTCAGGCCCGGCTGCTGCTCGCCCGGGCCGCCGTCGTCGACCCGGCGGTCGTGCCCGCGCTGCCGGAGGGCTCCCCGGTTCCGGCCGAGGACGCGCTGGCGTTCTTCCGCGACGCGCCGGCGTACCTCTCCTCGCGTACGGCGGCCCTCGTCAACGGCGACTTCGGGCACACCGTGCTGCGCCTCTTCCTCTGGTCGACGGTGCGGCTCGCGGTCCTGCAGCGGCTGGTCGGGCACCCCGACCCGGTGCTGGCGGCGGTCGCGGCGAAGGGCGTCAAGGAGCTGACCTACCACCGCGACTGGTCCGGGCGCTGGGTCCTCACGCTCGCCCACGGCACCCGGGAGTCGCGCCGGCGCACGGCGGCCGCCTTCGACGTACTCGTCGCCGGCTGGGTCGAGCTGCTCGGGCGGCACCCGGACGTGAGCCAGGAGGTCGAGGCGGTGCTCGATCAGCTCCTCGACGCCGCCGAGCTCGAGCGGCCAGCTGTCGACGCGGGCCTGGTCGACGACCTGCCCGACCTGATTGCGGAGCTGCAGTCCGTCGCCCGCGCGCACCCGATGGGCCAGTGGTGAGCCCGGTGGTGAGTGCCGTCGAGGTTGCCGCCGCGGTCGTCGACCCGGAGCTGCCGATGCTGACCCTCGCCGACCTGGGCGTGCTCCGCTCGGTCGAGGAGGTCGACGGGCGGGTCGAGGTGGCGATCACGCCGACGTACTCCGGCTGCCCCGCCCTCGCCGCCATGCGCGACGATCTGGTGCGCCGCCTGAGCGAGGAGGGGTACGACGACGTCCGCGTCCGGGTCGAGCTGGACCCGCCCTGGTCGAGCGACCTGATCACCGCGCGCGGGCGGACCGTGCTGGCCGAGCACGGCATCTCCCCGCCCGGCCCGGCGCCGGCGAGCAGCGGCGGGCCGGTGCCGCTGACCCTGGCGCCGCCGCGTCGGGCGGTCCGCTGTCCCCGCTGCGGTGCCCTCGCCGACCGCACCTCCGAGTTCGGGCCGACCCCGTGCACGGCGCTTTACCGCTGCCCGGAGTGCGCGGAGCCGTTCCAGCACGTGAAGGAGCTGTGAGCGTGTTCCACGCCCTGACGGTGGCGGCGGTCGAGCCCCTCACCGACGACGCGGTGGCCGTCACCTTCGAGGTGCCCGAGGACCTGGCCGAGCTGTTCGCCTTCGAGGCCGGCCAGTCGCTGACCCTGCGCCGGGTCGTGGACGGCGTCCAGCAGCGCCGGTCGTACTCCGTCTGCGCCCCCGTCGGCGCCGCCCTGAGGATCGGCGTACGTGAGATCCCCGACGGGCTGTTCTCGCGCTGGCTGGTGCACGAGGTGCAGCCGGGCGCGACCGTCGAGGTGCTGCCGCCGACCGGCCGGTGGCGGGTCGAGCCCGGCGGCCGGCACCTCTGCATCGGCGCCGGCTCCGGCATCACCCCGCTGCTGTCGATCGCGGCGACCGCGCTCGCCGGTGACGGCGGCGAGGTGACGCTGCTCTACGGCAACCGCACCAGCGGGTCGGTGATGTTCCTCGAGGAGCTCGCCGACCTCAAGGACCGGCACGGGCCGCGGCTCTCCGTCGTGCACGTGCTGAGCCGCGAGCCGCGCGACGTCGAGCTGTTCACGGGGCGGCTCGACGCCGAGCGGCTCCGGCGGCTGTTGACCACGGTCGCGCCCGTCGACGGGGTCGACCACATCTGGCTCTGCGGTCCGTACCCGATGCTCATCGAGGCCCGGGCGGTCCTCGCGGATCTCGGCGTTGCGCCGGAGAAGGTGCACGTCGAGCTCTTCCACGTCGACGAGCCGCCGCCGGAGGTGGTCCGGCCCGAGACCGTCGTGTCGGGGGAGACCAGCGAGGTGACGGCCCTGCTCGACGGCCGGGCCACCACCTCCGCGGTGGCCCGGGAGACGACCCTGCTCGACGGGCTGCAGGCCACCCGCGCCGACCTGCCGTTCGCCTGCAAGGGCGGGGTCTGCGGCACCTGCCGGGCGCTGGTGCGCGAGGGCGAGGTCGACCTGCGGCGCAACTACGCCCTGGAGCCCGCCGAGGTCGCCGCCGGCTACGTGCTGACCTGCCAGAGCACGCCCGTCAGCGACCGTGTCGTGGTGGACTTCGACGCATGACCTCCTCCGGGACGACCGCCCGGGCCCGTCGGGGTCGGCCCGGCCACGACCAGGCCGCGGTGCTGAGCACCGCCATCGACCTCTTCATCCGCCAGGGGTACGACGCCACCAGCATGGCCGACCTCGCCGCCGCCCTCGGCCTGTCCAAGTCCAGCCTCTACCACCACGTCCCGAGCAAGGAGCGGCTGCTCGAGCTCGCCCTCGACGAGGCGCTCGGTGAGCTCACCGAGGTCGTCGACGCGGCCACGGCCGACGGGGCGGCCGGGTCGCCGTACGAGCGGCTGCGGCAGGTGGTCGAGGACGGCGTACGCCTGCTCGTGGCGCACCAGCCCGCCGTCACCCTGCTGCTGCGCGTGCACGGCAACACCGAGGTCGAGCGGGCCGCGCTGGAGCGTCGGCGCTGGGTCGACGACCGGCTCGCGGGGCTGGTCCGGGCCGCCGCCGAGGAGGGCGCGCTACGCGGCGACCTCGACCCCGGGGTGGTCTCACGGCTGCTCTTCGGCATGGTCAACTCGCTGGTCGAGTGGTACGACGCCGACGGTCCGGTCGACGTCGATTCCCTCGCGCGGACGGTGGTCGCCGCCGGGTTGGACGGGCTGCGCGCGTAGGCGGCGAGACTGTGGAGAGTCGATCGCGATCGAACCTGCGTTCGATCATACTGGTGTGGTCATCCCTGAGCTCTCGGAGGCTCGCATGGACCATCCGATCCTCGTCGCCACCCAGGAGCTGGACCACGCGTTGAAGTCGGTGGCCGACGTGAATCCGGCGTTCATGACCACCGCCGACAAGGCCGCCGTGCTGGTCGAGCTGGCGGCCGTGGAGGCGCGGGTCGCCGAGCTCCGGCTCCGGATCGCCGCCGACGCTTCCGAGGTCGCCGAGGAGTCCGGTGCCCGCGACATCGGGGTCTTGGCCGCCGCCGCGACTCGGCGCCGCCGTGCCGACTGTGCGGCCGATCTCCACCCTCGTCATCATCATGAGCCTGGACTCGCTCCGCGCCGACCTCGGCACCGCGACCCTCGGCAACCCCGCTCCCGGCGACTCCCACGACCGCATCACCGCCGAGGAGGCACGCCGCCTGGCCTGCACCGCCCATTCACCCGCGTCCAACGCCGCGCCCTCGCCCTCCGCGACCAGGAATGCCGCGCCGAGGGTGCCAGATCGCGGCACCGTGGTGCGAAGCGCATCATCGAGATCCCTGGTCGTCGGGCGGACACACCGATCTGGCCGACGGGATGCTCCTCTGCTCCCACCACCACCATCGAGCCCACGACCCGGGCTGCACCACCGACCGCCTGCCCGACGGCGGCGTCCGGTTCCATCGACGGACGTAGGTCGGCGGTGGGTGTCATTGGCGGGGAAAGGCGCGGCTCAGTTGCGGACGACTAGGGGTAGATCGGGTGTTTGGAAGCGCTGGAACACGAGGAGTTGCGTGCGGCGGGTCGACTCACTGCTCCAGGATCGCCATGAGGGCCGTGGTGAAAGGTGAGGGGTCGAGGTCGCCTCGAACGGCGAGCTGTTGGCTGTAGCCAACACAGACCGCGACGAAGGCCTCAGCAATCCTCGCGGCATCAGCGTCGGTTCGATCTGCGAGCAGGTTGGCGACGGCGGACCGCAGGCCGGCGAGCTGCTGCTCGACGATGACCGCGAGCGGCGGCGAGAGTGCGGCCTCGGCGTAGATCTGGGCGACCAGCCGGGCGTGGTCGTGCTCGCGGGCCCTGGTCCGGATCCGTTCCAGCATGCCCTGGACGGACTCGAAGGTCAGCTCGGTCGGGAACACCTCACCGGACGACTGCTCGCAGATGGCGGTGACGATCTCGTCCTTGCTCGAGAAGTAGCGGTAGATCGCCCCGGTCGAGAGCCCGGACGCGGTCACCAGGTCGGCCATGGAAGTCCGGGCGAAGCCGTGGCCGGCGAAGCGGGCCCGGGCCGCGTCCACGATCTGCTGCCGCCGGGCGTCCAGGTGCGCCTGCGTGACCTTCGGCATGAAATAGAACGACCCTTCGTTTTAGATGTACCTTCGTGACTCTACCGTCACGAACAGCCAGGAGCTCCCCATGCGCTACCAGACCTTCGGAGCACGTACCGGCCTCCGGGTCTCCGAGTACGTCCTCGGCACCGCCAACTTCGGCTCCGCAGACACCAGCGCCGGACTGGAGGGATCCCGCCAGATCTTCGAGGCGTACGTCGAGGCCGGCGGCACCACGTTCGACGTCTCGAACGTCTACCAGGGCGGCGAGGCCGAGACCGTCCTCGGCGGACTGCTCGGCCAGCAGCGCGACGACTTCGTGGTCATCACCAAGTACAGCGGGACCCGGGACGCCCAGCCCCGGCCGGGCACGACCGGCAACAGCCGCAAGACCATGGTCAGGTCCCTGGAGCAGAGCCTGCGCCGACTCGGCACCGACTACGTCGACGTCTTCATGCCCCACTTCCCCGACGGCACCACCCCCGTCGCGGAGATCCTGGCCGGCTTCGACGACCTGATCCGCGCCGGCAAGATCCTGCACGGCGGACTGTCGAACTTCCCGGCCTGGCGCGTGGCGAGCGCCGCCACCCGGGCCGACCTGCGCGGCCTCGCACCGCTGGTCGGCATCCAGACCGAGTACAGCCTGGCCGAGCGGTCCGCCGAGCGGGAGCTGCTGCCGATGGCCCAGGCTCACGGCCTGGGGGCCGTTCTCTACTCGCCACTCGCCGGGGGCCTGCTGACCGGCAAGTACCGCCACGGCGAGCCGGGCCGGCTCGGCGCACGCGGAACGGACGTCGAGGTCAACACCCAACGAACCGCGGTGCTCGACGCCGTACTGGCCGTCGCCGACGACCTCGGGGCCGGGCCGGTCCAGGTATCCCTGGCCTGGCTGCGCCGCCGCGCCTCCCTGGCGTCCACCTCGATGATCCCGATCGTCGGACCCCGGACCCCGGCGCACCTCGAGGCCTACCTCCGGGCCCTCGACCTCGAGCTCGGCGAGGAGCACTACCAGCGCCTCGACCAGGTCAGCGCGGTCCGCCTCGGAGCCCCGCACGAAGACGTGGCCGACGCTCGCGACCACGGCTTCGACGGCGACCGCAGCCTGCTCGACACCCACGCCCTCGCCATCTGAGACACCAGGAGAACCATGCCCGTCGCCCGTATCGCCTCGATCAACCTCGAGTGCTCCGACCCCGCTGTCCTGGCCGCCTTCTGGGCCTCGGTCCTGGGTGGCGAAGTCATGGTCGAGACACCCGACTTCTGCGCTGTCCAGGTCGACTCCCTCTACCTGGGCGCCGTCCGCGTCGAGGACTACCGGCCGCCCACCTGGCCGTCCGCCGAACGGTCGCAGCAGCTCCACCTCGACCTATCGGTCGCGGACCTCGACGCTGCCGAGGACGAGGCGCTGCGGCTCGGCGCGACCAAGGAGATCGAGCAGCCGAGCCCGGACCGGTCCCGGGTTCTCCGCGATCCAGCGGGCCACCCGTTCTGCCTGCGGGCATAGCCCGAGATCCAGGTAGCCGGGCGGGTCATCGGCTGCAGAACTCTTCGGCCCGCGCCGACAGGCGGCGGAACGGGGCACCTTCGGCGAGTCCACCTGGCATACCGGGCATTGGAGCTATGGCGTCGCGACGATGCCTGTGGTGGCCAGGTTCACCCGGGGGCGGGCGCGGGTGATGGAGGGGCTACTGGGGCGACCTCCGACCCGGGTCGTTGCCCTTCGCCTGCCAGGCGGGGCGCGGGCTCAGTTCGTTGCCCCGTGGACGAACGGCTGGTCAGGGTTGATGCGGCGAGCGACGGCGGCCCCGATCCTGCCGAGGGCAACCAGGTCTGCCGGTTCCAGGACGTCGATGTAGTAGTCGCGTACGGCGGCCAGGTGATCGGGGGCGGCCTCGACCACCTTGGCGTAGCCGGCGTCGGTCAGCGTGACGTTTGTGCGCCGGCCGGTGCCCGGAACGCGCGCGCGGCACGCCAGGCCCTGCTTCTCGAACCGCGTCACCACGTGTGACAGGCGCGAGAGGGACGAGGACACGCCGGCGGCGATCTCGCTCATCTGCATCGTGCGGTCGGCCCGCTCCGACAGCGCGGCCAGGACCATGTACTCGAAGAACGACAGGCCGGCCTGCCGCTGCAGTCGCGAGTCCAGGGCCGCGGGCAGCGAAATCATGATGGCGGCCGTGGCCAGCCAGGCCGCCCGCTCGTCGTCGCTGAGCCAGCGCGGGGTCGATGGGGGCCGGGTCATGGGAGGAGTCTACTTGTTGACGGATCAAGTTATGCTAAGTTGAAGCATCAACAAGTGATCCATCCACCCATCAGGAGAAACTCATGCGCGCAGTGCACATCACCGGCCCGGGCGAACAGCTCCAGCTCGCGGACCTGCCCATCCCGACACCGTCCGCGGACGAGGTGCTGCTGCGTGTCCACGCCGCCTCGCTGAACCCCTTGGACAACCACATCGCCGCGGGCTGGCTGGAGGGGATGTTCGAGCACCGCTACCCCCTGGTGCTCGGGCGGGACGCCTCGGGCGTCGTGGAGGCGGTCGGCGAGCGGGTCACGGGCGTGCAGGTCGGCGACGAGGTCATCGCCCACATCCTGTTCGAGCCGCCGTTCCAGGCCGGGACCCTCGCCGAGTACGCCCTGGTGCCGGGCCGGACGGTCACGCCGAAGCCCGCCGACCTGGACCACGTCACGGCTGCCGCACTGCCCCTGGCGGGCGGAGCGGCCCGGATGCTCGTCGACGCCGTCAACCCCGTGGCCGGCCAGGTCGTGCTGATCAACGGAGCCTCCGGCGGCGTCGGCCGGTACGCGGTCCAGCTCCTCAGCCAGCAGGGCGTCACGGTGCTGGCCACCGGCACCAGCGCCGACGCAGAGCGCCTCCGCGAGATCGGGGCCGACCTGGTCATCGACTTCACCCTCGGGGCGGTGGCCAAGCGGGTCCTGGAGGTCTACCCGCAGGGTGTCGACGCGCTCATCAACCTCACCGGCTACACGCTGGAGGAGGTGCCGGTCGGAGCCGTGCGCAGCGGCGGCGTCGTGCGCACGACCACGCAGATGCCGACCGACGAGAACATCGTCGAGCTGGGCCTCACCGGCGGCGGGATCATCGCCTCCCCGACCCGCGACGTCATCGAGCCGCTCGCCCTGGGCGCAGCCAGCGGCGAGCTGATGGTCGACGTGCACAGGGTCCTGACCCTGGACGAGGCGATCGAGGGCCTCGCCGAGATCGCCGACGGCCGGGCCCGGGGCAAGCTCGTCGTGGACCTCTCCCGCTGACGTCGGGACCGGCCACGCCGGGCGCGCACGCCCGGGGTGGACCAGCCGGCCCTGGCGCGGCCGGTACGACGTACGCGCGCAATGCCCGCGAGGCAGCGGTGCCCAACGGAAGGAACGGTTCGATGATCGCCGACAACAAGCACGCCCAGACCGCCAGGCCGAGCGGGCCGGCCGCGGCGTACGACGACCACCTGGCCCGCAACGTGCCCCGGGCTCTGGCCCGACGCAGGTGGACGCCGAGCGACGGACCCCTGCCCAGCCTGTTCGTCAGCCACGGCGCGCCCTTCACGCTCGACGACCCGCAATGGATCGGCGACCTTTTCGCGTGGGCGCAGGCGCTGCCCCAGCCGAGAGCGATCGTCGTGGTCTCGGCGCACTGGGAGAACGCCCCGGCGGCGATCTCCGGCTCGGCGGCGGGTACGCCGCTCTTCTACGACTTCAGCGGCTTCCATCCCCGCTACAAGACGTTGACCTACGCAACCCCCGATGCCACGCACCTCGCGCAACGCCTCAAGGGCCTCCTGGAGCCGAGCACGACCGTCCACGAGTTCGCAGACCGTGGACTCGACCACGGTGCCTTCATCCCCCTGATGGCGATGTACCCCGCCGCCGACGTACCCGTCGTCCAGCTGTCGATGCCCAGCCTCCGCGCGAACGACCTGCTGGCCTTGGGGAGCGGCTCCGAACGCTGCGTGACGAGGGCGTCCTCGTGATCGGCTCGGGGTTCATGACACACAGCTTCGCCGTCATCCGACAACCGCATCTCGCAGCACATACCCGGGCCTTCGATGACTGGGTCGTTGACGCGCTGGCTCGAGCCGACGTCGACGCGCTCACCGACTACCGCCACAAGGCGCCGGGTGTTGCGGTCGCCCACCCGACTGCGGATCACTACGTGCCCCTCCTCCTGACGCTCGGAGCTGCCTCCGACCCAGCCAGCGCAGTAAGCACGATCGATCGCATGATCTGGGGAAACTCGATCCGGTCGCTCCAGGTGACTTGACCCGGACCAACCTGCCGACGCCGCATCGGCACTGGTCGGCCGTGCGCATGCCGAGTCCTGAACGAGGCGTCGTAGACCTCTGTGTCACGCCCACCGGAACCGGTCGATGAGGCGCGCAGCATGCGGCACCGGAGTCAGCGCGGAAAGCAGACCGCAGCCGAGCGCAGCGCCGACGACGTTGAACACGAAATCGTTGATGTCTGCGATGTGGCCGCCGCCCAGAAGGTGCGCTGTGACGTACTGGCTCAGTTCGATGCCCAAGCTGAACATCGCAGCGGCTGCTAGCACGCGCCACCACGTCCACCTGGGCAGAGCCAAGGCCAGGAGCACCCCGAGCGGGACGAAGACGCAGATGTTCATCACTGCGTCCGCGACCTCGTAGCCCACGAGCGGCGTGACGTCGATGTACGCGTGCCACGGCGCGCTCCTGGAGGGCTTGTCCAGGTAGATCGGGAACAGCGTGTTGGCGAGGATCCCGGCCACGTACACGCACAGTGCGAGGGCCACTGCGACGCGTGGGAACGAGAGCAGGCCGCGCCGTTGCATGTGCCACACGAAGAACGCCATCACCGCCACAGCGAGCGGGACCACCACCGGAAGCACCGGGACTTCGGCAAACAACGCAACTACTCCCACTCTCGAACGGTCACGCCGACGTGACGGACACGGACGATATTCTCCTCGCGCCCTGCGCACCCCGCCCCGTTCTCAGGTACCGACCGACGGCTCGTGAGTATGAGATGCGGTCGCGCCGTCGGCGCGCCGGATCCTGCCGCCCACGCACCAGCGGTTCGTCGGCTCGAGAAGCTCAGGAGCGACGCGAAGGGCGCGTCATGGTGGAGCCGGAACGAGGCATGACGCCTGACGCCTACGACTCTCGGCGCCGACCGACCGGCCCGCTGCGCAGCGCGTCGCGCAGCGCACCCGGGACGGTGCGCGGCCGCAGCACCGGCGTGGGGGCGGACGCGCCGGTGCGCATGCCGTCGACGACCTCGGCGAACGTCTCCACCGCGGTCCGGGTCGGCGTCCAGCCCAGCTCGGTCCGGGCCCGACCGCTGTCGAGCAGGGGCAGCGCGAAGGCCAGGTCCAGCCAGCCGGCGTCGACCTGCTGCAGCCGCAGGTGCCACGCGGCCGCCATCGCCGGGCGCAGCACCGACGAGGGCACGTGCACGAGCCGGGCGCCGAAGGCCGCCGCGATGGCGGCGGCGGTCAGCGGGTCCGGTGCGGCCAGGTTGAAGGCGCCGCCCGGGCGCCGGTCCAGCACCCGCGCGAACGCGTCGGCGACGTCGTCGGCGTGTACGACGGGGATCCGCAGCCGACGGTCCAGCGGCAGCACCGGGAGCATGCCCAGCACCCGGGACGGGACCGCCGCGGGCACGCCGTACCGGAGCAGGGCGCTCCCGGCGGAGCGCTGGCCGATGATCCCCGGACGCATCCGGGTGATGGTGGTGGTGCCGCCCTCGGCCGCGTCGAGCAGCCGCTCGGCCGCCACCTTGTGCCGGCTGTACGGCGAGGTCCGCACGCCGTGGGTCGGCCACGACTCGTCGACCGGGGTGTCGTCCGCGCGCGGTGAGTACACGCCGAGCGAGGACTGGTGCACCAGGTGCGGGACGCCGGCGGCCACGGCCGCCCGCAGCACCCGGCCGGTGCCCTCGACCCCGAGCCGCTCGAGATGGCGCTCGTCGTGGGACGGCTGGAACCCCCAGGCCAGGTGGACGACCGCGTCGGCGCCGGCGAACGCCTCGCCGAGTCGAGCGGGGGCGTCGTCGGCGGTGAGGTCGACGGACCGCCACGACAGCTGCGGGCCGTCGTTCTCGGCCGGTACTCGACGGGCCAGCCCGACGAGGTCGTGCCCGTCGGCGGTGAGACGCCGCACGAGCGCCGTACCGACGTTGCCGGTGGCCCCGGTGATCACGATGCGCATGCGTCCCGGTGCCCCGTGCGTGAGGACGTACGCGCGGATTCGCGACCCGTGACGCCTTCGGGGGTGGAGCATGGCCCCATGACCGATCCGTACGCGCAGCTTCCGCCCGAGCGGCTGACCCTCGACCTGCCCTCGGTCCGCCTGGAGGCGCTCGCCTGGGGCCCGGCGGACGGCCGGCTCGTGGTGGCGCTGCACGGCTTCCCCGACACCGCGCACAGCTGGCGCCATCTCGGTTCGTACCTGGCCGCCCGCGGCTGCCGGGTGGTCGCCCCGTTCACGCGCGGCTACGCGCCGAGCGGGCTGCCGACGGACGGCTGCTTCCACGTCGCGGCGCTGATGGCCGACGCGGCCGGGGTGCACGAGGTGCTCGGCGGCGGGGACGACGCCGTGCTGGTCGGACACGACTGGGGCGCCATCACGGCGCACGCGCTCGGCGCGCACGAGCGGTCGCCGTACTCCCTGATCGTCGCGCTCGCGGTCCCGCCGCTGCGGACGATGGACAAGCGCAGCCCGGGGCTGCTCGGGCGGCAGGCGCGCCACAGCTGGTACGTCGGCTTCAACCAGCTGCCGCTGCTGCCCGAGCGCAACCTGCCGCGCCTGGTCCGCAAGCTGTGGCGGGACTGGTCGCCCGGGTACGACGCGACGGAGGATCTGCCGCACGTGCTGGCGGCGCTGGAGAGTCCGGAGCACCGCTCCGCGGCGCTGGGCTACTACCGGGCGATCCGCGCGCCCGGGCGGGTGCCGGCGTCGTACGCCGACTGGAAGCGCACCTGGGACGGCACGCCCACGGTGCCCACCCTCTACCTGCACGGCGCCGACGACGGCTGCCTCGAGCCGGGCTTCGCGGACGGGCTGGCCGCCAGGCTGCCCGCCGGCAGCCGGTGCGCGGTCGTCGAGGACGCCGGGCACTTCCTGCAGGTCGAGCAGCCCGCGGTGGTCAACCGTCTCGTCGCCGAGTTCATCACCGGGGCAGGCATGATCGAGCCATGACGCTCCTCGACGCGGTGGTCGTCGGCTCCGGACCCAACGGGCTCGCCGCCGCCGTCGCGCTCGCCCAGCAGGGCCACTCCGTGCAGGTGCTCGAGGGGTACGACGAGATCGGCGGCGGCACCCGCACCGCGGAGCTGACCGAGCCGGGGCTGCTGCACGACGTCTGCAGTGCGATCCACCCGTTCGCGCTGGCGTCGCCGTACCTCTCCTCGCTCCCGCTCGCCGACCACGGCCTGGTCTGGCGGCACCCCGAGATCGACCTCGCGCACCCGCTCGACGACGGGTCCGCCGGCGTGCTGAAGCGGGCCATGTCGGAGACCGCGATCGGGCTGGGGGAGGACGGGCGGCGGTGGCTGCAGACCTTCCAGCCGCTCGCGGACCACCTCGGGGAGCTCGCGGAGGACGTGCTGGGCCCGATGGTGCGCTGGCCCGACCACCCGCTGCTGATGGCGTCCTTCGGGCTGCGGGCGGGGCTGCCGGCGACCGTGCTGGCGCGCCGGTTCCGCACCGAGCAGGCGCGGGCGCTCTTCCTGGGGTGCGCCGCCCACATGTATCGCCCGCTCGGCGGGCTCGGCACCGCCGCGGTCGGCTCGATGCTGATCGCCGCCGGGCACGCGCACGGCTGGCCGGTCGCCGAGGGCGGCTCGCGCGCGATCACCGACGCGCTGGCCTCGCTGCTGCGCTCGCTCGGCGGCACCGTCTCGACCGGGGTCACCGTGCGGTCGCTGGCCGATCTCCCACCCGCCCGGACCACCCTCTTCGACACCACCCCCGACGCGTTCGCCCGGATCGCCGGCGACCGGCTGCCCGCCCGGCGGGCCCGCGCCTACCGCCGCTGGCGCTACGGCCCCGGCGCGTACAAGCTCGACCTCGCCGTCCGCGGCGGCATCCCCTGGACCAACGAGTCCTGCCGCCGGGCCGGCACCGTGCATCTCGGCGGCAGCGGCGCCGAGATCGCAGCGGCGGAGGCGTCCGTGGTGCGGGGCCGGATGCCGGACCGGCCCTACGTGCTGGTGGGCCAGCAGTACCTCGCCGACCCCACCCGCTCCGCCGGCGACCTGCACCCGGTCTGGCTCTACGCCCACGTCCCGCACGGGTACGACGGCGACGCCACCGACGCCGTCCTCGACCAGGTGGAGCGGTTCGCGCCGGGCTTCCGCGACACCATCGTCGCCACCCACGTCACCACGCCCGCCGGCTACGCGTCGTACAACCCCAACTACGTGGGCGGCGACATCGCCGGCGGCGCCAACGACCTGCGCCAGCTGATCCTGCGCCCCTCGCTCCAGGCCGACCCGTACGACGCCGGCATCCCTGGCATGTTCCTCTGCTCCTCCGCCACGCCCCCCGGCGCCGGCGTACACGGCATGTGCGGCTACCGCGCCGCCCAGCGCGCTCTCCGGTGGTTGAGCCCCACCGGTGGTTGAGCAGCGAGCGCCAGCGAGCGTGTCGAAACCCCTGCACCCGAGCGCCGACCCCGGGTGCGGGGGAGCGGCAGGTTCATCACGGTATGCAGACCAGTTCGCACCTCCCACGGTGGGTACGCCGTGGGATCTGCCGGCTCACCTGCATACCGTGATGAACCTGCGGCTCCTGGGACGGCTCAGTCGCGCGCCCAGCGCGGGATCACGAAGACCCCATCGGCCTCGACGGTGACCCCGTCGGCGGCGGACAGCTCGGCGTGCACGAAGACCTTGCTGCCCTCCTCGCCGGAGATCCAGCCGGCGAGCGAGACCGGGCCGAGCGGGGTGGGGCGGTGGTGGGCGATCCGGAGGGTGCCGGTCATGGTCAGCCGGCGGCGGTCGGCGGCGGTGACGCCCATCAGGTGGTCGAGGAGCTTGACGGCCGCGCCGGGGTGCAGGACGCCGGGCTCGTCCTGGTGAGCGGGACCGAGCACGACCTCCGCCGTCACCCGGCCGTCCTCGTCCGGGCCCACGACCTCCAGCGGCGGGGCGGTGGCGTTGCGCGGGCCGATCACCGCGTTGCCCCAGCTCCAGGTGCGTCCGTGGCCGTTGTGCCGGACGCCGAGCGGACCCTCGCTCTGCCGCACGCGCAGGGCGGCGGTCACCGAGTCGACCGCGGCGCGGGCCTCCTCCAGCAACTCCTCGGTGGCGGCCGTCGAGAGCGTCACGTCGACCAGGTCGCGTACGGCGCCCGCGAGCCCGGCGTACACCTCCTCGAGCCGGTCGACCTCCGCGGTGGGCAGGTCCTCGAGCGGGAAGTACGCGACGTGGTGGGCCGAGCTGCTCATGGGCCCACCCTGCCAGAAGAAAGATGACAGTCACTTCGATCTTGACAGTGACTTGCACGCCTGGCTCACTGCTCCAGCATGACCATCAAGGTGATCCAGTGGGCGACCGGCGGCGTCGGCGTCGCCGCCATTCAGGGCGTGCTCGCGCACCCCGATCTCGAGCTCGTCGGGTGCTGGGTGCACAGCGACGGCAAGCACGGGAAGGACGTCGGCGAGCTGATCGGCGGTGAGCACGTCGGCGTGGCCGCGACGACGAGTGCGGACGAGATCCTCGCGACCGACGCCGACTGCGTCGTCTACTCGCCGCTCGTCCCGAACGACGACGAGGTGATCGCGCTGCTGCGCTCGGGCAAGAACGTCGTCACCCCCGTCGGCTGGATCTACCCCAACCCGGCGCGGGTCGTCGGCATCGAGGCGGCCTGTCGCGAGGGCGGTACGACGCTGCACGGCACCGGCATCCACCCGGGCGGCATCACCGAGCGGTTCCCGCTGATGGTCTCCTCGCTCTCGCAGCGGATCACCCACGTGCGGGCCGAGGAGTTCTCCGACATCCGCACCTACAACGCCCCCGACGTCGTCCGGCACGTGATGGGCTTCGGCGGCACCCCGCAGGAGGCGTACGACAGCCCGATGGCCGGGCTGCTCTCCGGCGGGTTCAAGGCGTCGGTGCGGATGGTGGTCGACGAGCTGGGCTTCGCGGTCGACCCCGGCATCCGCACCGTCCAGGAGGTGGCGGTCGCGGCCAAGCCGATCGACACCCCGATCGGCGTCATCGAGCCCGGCCAGGTCGCGGCCCGGCGGTTCCGCTGGGAGGCGCTCGTGGACGGCGAGCCCGTGGTCAGCGCGGTGGTCAACTGGCTGATGGGGGAGGAGGACCTCGACCCCGGCTGGAGCTTCGGCGAGGAGGGGGAGCGCTTCGAGGTCGAGGTGACCGGCGACCCGACGGTGCTGCTCACCTTCCAGGGCCTGCAGCCCGAGTCGGTCGCCGCGGGCCTGGTCCGCAACCCCGGCGTGGTCTCGACGGCGAACCATTGCGTCAGCTCGATCCCGTACGTCGTCGCCGCCGGGCCCGGCATCAAGACCTACCTCCACCTGCCGCTGATCGCCGGCCGGGCCGCTCCCCACCTGGGTCACGAGCGGGCGGGCGTCCGATGATCCTCGACCTGTTCCGCCTCGACGGCAGGATCGCCCTCGTCACCGGCGCCGGCCAGGGCATCGGTCGCGGGATCGCGATCGGGCTCGCCGAGGCCGGCGCCGACGTCGTGCTCGCGGCCCGGACCCGCAGCGATCTCGACGAGGTGGCGGCGCAGATCGAGTCGATCGGCCGGAGGGCGCTCGTCGTCGAGACCGACGTCATGGTGACCGAGCAGCTCGACCGGCTGGTCGCCGCGACGCTGGCCGGCTTCGGCCGGCTCGACGTACTCGTCAACAACGCCGGCGGCACCGGCCCGCGCCCGGCGCTGGAGACCAGCGAGCGGATGTTCGAGAAGGCGCTGCGGTTCAACGTCACCTCGCCGTTCCTGCTCTCGCAGCGGGCGGCCCGCGCGATGGTCGACACCGCCGGCGGGGGCAGCATCGTCAACATCTCCTCGCGCTCCTCCGACATGGTGGAGACCGCGTTCGTCGCGTACGGCGCCGCCAAGGCGGCCCTCAACATGATGACCCGCAACCTCGCCGCCGAGCTCGCGCCGCGGGTGCGGGTCAACGCGCTGAGCGTCGGCGGCGTGGCCACCAAGGGCCTGGACGTCGTCCTCACCGACGACGCCCTGCGGGCCGAGTTCGTCGCCGGGACGCCGATGGGCCGGCCGGGCGAGCCGCAGGACATCGCCTGCGCCGCGCTCTACCTCGCCTCGCCCGCGGCCTCCTGGGTGACCGGCAAGGTGCTGCAGGTCGACGGCGGGGTCGAGGCACCCGCGATCTCCGTACCCGTCCCGCCCCTCGAGCCCGCCACCTGATGGACTCGTCCCCATGAGCGGTCAGGCATGAGCGGCCAGACGTGAGCGGCCAGGCATGAGTGGACTGCGCGAGCGGCAGCGCGCCGAGCTCCGCGCCCACGTCGACCGGGTGGCTCTGGAGCTCTTCGCCGAGCGCGGCTTCGACGACGTCTCCGTCGACGAGATCGCGGCCGCGGCGGGCATCTCGCTCTCGACGCTGTTCCGGCACGTGCGCAGCAAGGACCAGCTGCTGGTCGGCACGCTCCGCGTCGGCCGGGCCGAGATCGTGGACACCTTCGCCGCCCGGCCCGCCGACGAGCCGGTGCCGGTCGCGCTCGCGGCGGCGATCCTGCGACGTACCGAGCAGTTCGCCGACGAGACCGAGATCATCGCGCTCTGGCGCCGGGCGATGGCCGCCGCTCCCGCCCGGGTACGCCGAGCCTCGCTGCTCGACGACGACGAGCGCGCCCGGCTGGTCGGGCTGGTCGCCGAGCGGCTCGGGCTCGACGCCGAGACCGACCTGGAGCCGGGGCTGCGGGTGCGGATCGCGCTCGCCGCGGCCGAGCACGCCTACGAGCACTGGCTCACCCGCGAGACCGGGCGCACCCTCCACGACCTGACCCGCGAGGCGCTGTCGGTCGTCTCGTAGCCGGTGTGTGAAGGTGTCCGCCATGCCGCCCCGCACCCGTCGTACCGCCCGCCCCGCCAAGCCCGCCATGCCCGTCCCCGTGGGGGCGCGCGAGGTGTTCACCGACGGTGCGTGCTCCGGCAACCCCGGCCCGGGCGGCTGGGCCTGGGCGATCGACGAGGCGGTCTGGGCGAGCGGCCGCGAGGCCCCCTCGACCAACCAGCGGATGGAGGTCCGGGCCGCCTACGAGGCCGTGCGCTCGCTCGACGGACCGCTGCTCGTGGTGAGCGACTCGACGTACGTCGTCAACTGCTTCCGCGACGCCTGGTGGCGCGGCTGGCGCTCCCGCGGCTGGACCAACAGCTCCCGTCAGCCGGTCGCCAACCGCGACCTGTGGGAGCCGTTCGTCGACCTGGTCGAGGCGCGCGGCGACGTCGCCTTCCAGTGGGTCAAGGGGCACTCGGGCAACAAGATGAACGACCTCGTCGACCGCCTCGCGGTCGCGGCGGCCAAGGACGGTGGCAGCACCGGGACCACCGCAGCGCCTCAGCCGGCCGCCGGCGACGACGCGCTCTTCTGAGGCGACCCGACCACGACGGTGGCGTCCAGGTCGTCGTCGTGGTGCACGGTCGCGTCCAGTCCCGCGGAGGCCATCAGGGCGCGGGTGACCGGCGCCTGCGCGACGCTCGTCTCGATCAGCAGTCGGCCCCCGGGGGCCAGCCACTCGCCGGCTCCCCGGACGACCCGGCGCTGCACGTCGAGCCCGTCCGGCCCGCCGTCGAGCGCGACGGCCGGCTCGTGCAGCCGGGCCTCGGGCGGCATCAGGGCGATCGCCTCGTGCGGCACGTACGGCGCGTTCACCGCGAGTACGTCGACCCGCCCGCGCAGGTCGACGGGCAGGGCGTCGTAGAGATCGCCCTCGTGCACGCGCCCCGGCGGCAGGTTCCGCCGCGCGCAGCGGACGGCGGCCGGCTCGACATCGGCGGCGTACACCTCCAGGCCGGGCACGGTCGCGGCGAGCGCCGCGCCGATCGCGCCCGTCCCGCAGCACAGGTCGACGACGACGTCGCCCGCGTGCAGGCCGGCGGAGGCGAGGCGGACGACGTACGACGTCCGCTGCCGCGGCACGAAGACGCCCGGATCGACGACGACCCGCAGCCCGCAGAACTCCGCCCAGCCGACAAGCACCTCCAGCGGCTGGCCGGAGACCCGCGCCTCGACCAGGCGCGACAGGTCGGCCTCGTCGCGGGCGGCCGCGCGGAGCAGGGCCGCCTCCTCCTCCGCGAAGACGCAGCCGGCGGCACGCAGGCGGGACTCGATCACCGGGTCATCATCGCTCCCCCGAGGTAACTAGAACGCGTTACAGTTCGACGGTGACAGTCCCCGACGTCTTCGCGCCGGCCCAGCTCGGGCCGGTCACCCTGCGCAACCG
Organism: Nocardioides sp. W7; assembly: GCF_022919075.1. NCBI lineage: Bacteria > Bacillati > Actinomycetota > Actinomycetes > Propionibacteriales > Nocardioidaceae > Nocardioides > Nocardioides sp. W7. Next base: position 1,454,669 of record NZ_CP095078.1, read on the forward strand.
CACCGTCAAGGCCGCGACCTTCGAGGGCCGCACGCCCGAGGGCCAGGTCACCGACGGCCTGATCGGCTACCACCTCGCGGTCGCGCGCGGCGGCATCGGCCTGACCACGGTGGCCTATCTCGCCGTCGCCCCCGAGGGCCGCACGCACCGCGACGTGATCGTGGTCGGGGAGCACTCGCTGGCCGGCCTGGTCCGGCTGACCGACGCCGTCCACGAGACCGGCGCCAAGATCGCGGGCCAGGTCGGGCACGCGGGACCGGTCGCCAACGGCCGCTCCAACGGCGTCCACGCCATCGCCGCGAGCAAGATGCCCAGCCCGCTGTCGATGCAGATGGTGCGGTCGGCGACCGAAGCGGACCTGACCCGCGTCACCAAGGCGTACGTCGCCGCCGCGCGGACCCTGGTGCGGGCGGGGTTCGACGTGCTCGAGCTGCACATGGCGCACAGCTACCTGATCTCCTCCTTCCTGGCGCCCGGGCTGAACCGGCGCAAGGACTCCTGGGCCGGCTCGCTGGAGAACCGCGCCCGGCTCGGCCGCCAGGTCGCCAGGGCCGTGCGCGACGAGGTGGGTGACGAGGTCGCGGTGACCGCCAAGGTCAGCCTGAGCGACGGCTTCAAGGGCGGGGTGACCACCGCGGACGGCCTCGCGTACGCCCAGCTGCTGGAGCAGGACGGCACCCTCGACGCGCTGCAGATGAGCGGCGGCAGCTCGCTGATGAACCCGATGTACCTCTTCCGCGGCGGCACCCCGATCAAGGAGTTCGCGGCGTCCATGCCGCTGCCGGTGCGGCTCGGCATGCGCACGCCGGTGGGGCGGTCGTTCATGAAGAAGTACGACTTCGAGGAGGCGTACTTCCGCGAGAAGGCGCTGCAGTTCCGGGCGGGGCTGTCGCTCCCGCTGATGCTGCTGGGCGGGATCAACCGCCGCGACACCATGGAGCAGGCGATGGCGGACGGCTTCGACTTCGTCGCCATGGGACGGGCCGTGCTGCGCGAGCCCGACCTGGTCAACCGCCTGCAGTCCGAGCAGGCCGTCTCGGGCGTCTGCATCCACTGCAACCGCTGCATGCCGACCATCTACTCCGGCACCCGCTGCCCGGAGATCACCGCGGAGCCGTTGGCGCTCTAGACGGCTACGGCCCAGAAGTCGCTGCGGCGGTCGGACGCGACAGATCCCCAGACTGCGCCTCAGGTACAGATGCTCGATCTGTCGCGCCAGGGCTGGCCACTCCTCCGGCTCCGGGACTCGAGGAGTCTCAGGATCTTCGGTCGCTGCACTCGATGTCACGGGAAGGTTGGCAGAGAGGGCACGCAGGCAGCGATCGAGTCTTGTGACGCACACCGACTCACGACCGGTGGTGGCGACTAGCCCTGCTGTCCGGACACGTCCCGCGTACGGCGACGTCTGGCCACGACGATCCCGACCCCGACGACCACCGCGGCTCCGACCCCGACGCCGCCCAGCTGGACCGCCGCGCTCCGGGCGCTGCTGGCCCGGGCACCGCTGTCGGTGCCGGCCTCCGCGCCGGCCGTCGTCAGCGCCCAGGTGATCGCGCCGGTGTCCGACGTGTAGGCGTGGCCCTGCCCGAAGGGCCCTGACGCCAGGGTGCGGTAGGCCTCGTCCACGTCGGTCAGGGTCGCGATCCGGACGTCGGCCGAGGACACCGGCCCCCCGCAGTCGAAGACGATCTCGACCCCGGTGGCCACCACGTCGTCGACCGGCAGCACGTTCCCCGCGCAGGGCTCTCCCGACGCGGTGACCACGATGCGCTCGAGGAGGTAGTCGGAGAGCTGCGGGGCCCGCGCCAGCTGGATCTCCGGAAGCTCGGTCGACTCCTCCGGCGCGAACTCGCCGTCCTCGAAGACCATGATGCTGCCGTCCCCGGCGGTCGCGCCGATCCAGGACGCCAGGACACCGAGGTCGTCGGGGGTCGCGTTCCAGACGAGGCGCAGGCCGTGCGCGGTCGCGCTGATCTCGGCCGTCTGCGGGTCGCCGAACGGGTGCGCCTCGGCGGCGGGCGCCGGCGCGAGCCAGACGGCGGCGCCCACCAGGGAGACGAGCGCCGCACGCCGGAGCATCCACAGTTGTCGTTGCATCGCGTGCGTAGGAGAGCCGAACCACCCGACCAGCAGATGGACCCGACGTGAACGGTCGGTGCGCACCGCTAAGACACGTCTTCGATTGTTCACCCGGCGGCCTCGACCGCGTCGCGATTCCTCCCCCTCCGGTTATCCACCGGTTGTTGCCTGGGCGAGCCGGCGCTCGTGCCGGGACTCGGGCACGACGTCAGCGATGACACTCACGACCCATCTCCAGACCCCTCAAGACAGAGCGAAGAGAGTCGAATGTCGTACCCCGGGTCCCTGCGGGCCGCTCGTTGCTTCCTCGCGCGCCTCGGCGTGGCCGCCCTCGGCCTCACGGTCGGTGCCGGTGGGCTGACGCTCGTCGCGCCGGCCCACGCGGCGACGATCGACGGCCTCGAAGGTGCGGGCACCACCGCCGACCCGATCGTCATCGTCTCGGCCGCCGACCTCGACGCGGCCGCCGCCCACGTCAACGGCGACCACGCGACCTACGGCTCGCTCGCCTACCGCCTGGGCGCCGACATCGACTACGCCGGCGGCACGTTCGCGACCTTCCAACGGTTCTCCGGTGTCTTCGACGGCAACGCGCACGCGATCAGCGACGTGACGCTGCGACCAGGGACGGTCGCGGACACCGGCGACGCGAACGCGACGCAGACCGGGTTCGTCCAGGTGCTGACGGACGGGACGATCAAGGACCTGACGCTGAAGCGGCTCACCTCGGTCACGACCGGAGGGGCGAGCGCCCGCGTGCAGCAGGGTGGCTTCGCCGGTCGCAGCTCCGGCGGGACGATCACGGGCTCCGCGCTGATCGACTCCACCGTGCGGTCCTCGGACAACACCGACAACTCCTCCTCCGTCGGCGGCTTCGTCGGCAAGACGGTGGGCGCGGCCTCCGCCACCACCACGGTCAGCGGCAACCTGCTCTCGGGCACCACGGTCTCGGGTGACAAGCGCGTCGGCGGTGTCGTCGGCTGGCAGAACATCGCCGCGACGGTCGAGGACAACCTGGTCGTCGGCGCCTCCGTCGCCCACAAGGGGGCCTCCGGCGCCGGCGCCGCCTTCCTCGCCGGGCACACGGTGTGCGTGGGCGCCCTCACCGGGAACGTCGTGGTCTCCGGGTCGATCGAGCAGGTGTCCCCGGCCGCCTACGGCTGGATCCGTTCGGCCGCCACCGGGTGCACGTCGTCGAGCAACCTGGTCAACGCGAACAACGACATCGACCCGAGCGCTCCGGTGGGCCACACCGCGGCGCCCGACCCGAACCCGTACGACGTGCTCTGGACGGGCTCGACCCTGCTCTCGACCGCGGGCAGCTGGACCTCGGGCGACCTCGGCACCTACACCGCACCCGCGGCGCTCGCCCAGCAGGCGACCTACGAGGTCCTCGGCTGGGACTTCGCCCCCGGCACCGGCAGCTGGCGCTGGGCGGAGGCGCTCGGCCACCCCGTCCCGGCCCACGCCGACCTCGACGGGTACGACGAGATCTCCTACCTCCTGGGCGGAGGGACCAACGGCGCCAACCCGTCGGCGTACACCCCGGCCTCGGCCGACCTCGCGCTGGTGGCGCCGACGCGCGCCGGCTACACGTTCACGGGCTGGACCGGCACGGGCCTCACCGAGCCGACGCTCCAGGTGACGGTCCCGTCCGGGTCGAGCGGCGACCGGGAGTACGTCGCGCACTGGGCGGCGACCTCCTACGCGCTCGACGTGGACCTCGCGGGCGGCTCCGTAGCGCAGGCGGCTCCGTCGACGTACACGATCGAGTCGGACGACATCAGCCTGGAGACGCCGACCCGCCCGGGCCACGCGTTCGCGGGCTGGACCGGCACCGGCCTCGAGGAGGCGGCGGCGTCCGTCACGATCGCGTCCGGGTCGAGCGGCCACCGCGCCTACACGGCCACCTGGACCGCCGGCTTCCCGATCTCCTACGACCTGGCCGGTGGCACCGCCACCGGCACCAACCCCGAGGCCTACCTCGCCGGCGACGCCGCCATCGTGCTGGCCAACCCGACGCGCGCCGGCTACACCTTCGCCGGCTGGACCGGCACCGACCTCGTCGAGTCGACGCACACCGTGACGATCCCGTCCGGCTCGACCGGTGCGCGGTCCTACACGGCCACCTGGAGGCTCGACCCGGCCGAGATCGTGGGCGTGTCCGGCAGCGGCACTGCCGACAGCCCCTACCTCGTCGGCAGCCCCGCGGACCTGGACGCCGTCGCGGCCGCGGTGAACAGCGACCCCACGACGTACGGCCCGCGGCACGTCGAGCTCACGGCGCACCTGGACTACGGCGGCGCGACGTTCGCCGGCTTCCACCGGTTCTCGGGCGTCTTCGACGGTGCCGGTCACACGATCAGCGACCTCACCTACGCGCCCTGGGTCGACGGTGACACCGAGCGCATCGCCTTCTTCGCGCGCCTGGACGGCGCCACGGTCACCGGTCTCACCCTGGCGGGCGTCACGGCGCTGAAGACCGGTACGACGCTCGCTCCGGGCGCCACCTCGGCGGTCACCGCGGGTCTCGCGACGCTGGCCACGAGCTCGACGGTCGACGGCGTCGCCCTGCTCGACGCGACGGTCCGCAACGAGAGCTCCGAGGGCGAGAACCCGTACGACGCCGGCTTCGTCTCCCGCATCGAGGGCACGGAAGGCGCGCCGACGCTGGTGACGAACAGCATGATCGGCGGCGACGTCACCGTCTTCAGCGCCGGCAAGTACGTCAGCGCCTTCGTCGGCTACCACGGCCCGCACGCGACCCTCAGCAAGAACCTCGTCGCCGCCGACCCGGACGCCGGCCACATGTCGCAGAACGCGGCCGGCGGGGCCAACCAGAACGCCGCAGTGCTCGTCAGCTACGGCGGCGTGGGCATGGACAGCCAGGAGATCGCCGGGAACGTCGTCTACTCGGGCTCGGTCTACTCGCACGCCACCGGCACCCCGGGCAACACGGTGAGCTGGATCGCGGGCTCCAACCACACCGAGATCGACACCTACGGCACCAACCTGGTGAACGCCGACCACAACCGGACGGGCTTCCCGACCGCCGCCGAGACGGCCCCGGAGGGACACCAGCTGCGGTGGACCCGCCGCAGCGGCAACTACGCGCACGACAAGGCGGGCCTCTGGGTGCTCGGCAACGACGGCACACCGGCGAGCCCCGAGCAGCTCCACGACCAGTCCACCTACGCGGGCCTCGGCTGGGACTTCGAGAGCATCTGGCGCTGGGACGCCCAGTCGCAGCACCCGGTGCTCCGCCGGGCGGCGGCGTCGGTCGAGGAGCCGCCGGCCATCACGGTGGCCGCGACCACGACGTCGTACCGCGTGGGCAGCAGCCCGACCGCGGCGGATGTGCTCGCCCGCCTCGGTGCGGTCGTCGACCGGGGCACGCTCGGCATCGACCTCGGCGGCGTCGACTTCGCCACGCTGGGCAGCTACCCCGCCACCGTCACCGCCGCCGACGGCGAGGACGTGGCGACCCCGGTCGCGGTCACCGTCGTCGTGACCGACCTGGACGGCGCGGGCACGCAGGCCACGCCGTACGTCGTCGCGTCGGTCTCCGACCTCGATGCCGCCGCGGCGATGGTCAACGCCGACCCGGCGCAGGCCGGCGCGGCCGCGGCCTGGTTCGAGCTCGCCGCCGACATCGACTACGCGGGCGGCACGTTCGCGACGTTCCGGCGCTTCTCCGGAGTCCTGGACGGCAACGGCCACACGATCAGCGACCTGACGCTGGCGCCGGGCTCGGTCGCCGACACGGCGGATGCCGGTGCGACCCAGACCGGCTTCGTCCAGGTCCTCAACGGGACGATCGAGAACCTGACGCTGCGCGAGCTCCGCTCCGTGACGGCCGGTGACACCACCGCCCGGGTCCAGCAGGGTGGCTTCGCCGGCCGGGCCGCCGGCGCGACCATCACGGGCTCGGCGCTGATGAACGCGACCGTGCGCTCCTCGGACAACACCGACAACTCCTCCGCGGTCGGCGGCCTGATCGGGAAGTCGACCGGCGCCGGCAACACGCTCGCTGACAACCTGCTCGCCGGGGTCACCGTCAACGGCGACAAGCGCGTCGGGGGCGTGATCGGCTGGGCCCAGCTCGAGTCGGCCGTCTCCCGCACCCTCGTGCTGGACACGTCGGTGACCCAGAACGGCAGTTCCGGCGCCGGTGCCGCTTTCATCAACGGCCACACCGTCTGCGCGGGCACCGTCACCGGCAACGTCGTTCTCTCCGGTGCCATCCGCCAGTCCTCGCCCGCCGGCTACGGCTGGATCACCACGGCGGCCACCGGCTGCGACGCCACGGGCAACCTCGTGAGCGCCAACAACAACATCGACACCACCACGCCGGTCGGCCACACCACCGTGCCCACCCCGAACCCGTACGACGTGTTCTGGTCGGGCTCGACCACGCTCGACACGGCCGGTGCCTGGACCCGCGGGAACCTCGGCACCTACACCTCGCGCGACGACCTCGCCCGCCAGGCGACGTACGAGAGCCTCGGCTGGGGCTTCGGGGCCGGCGCCTGGCGCTGGGACGACGAGCGCGACCACCCGGTCCCCGCCGGCGTGACGTTCCCGAGCGTCGAGCTCGACCTCGACCTCGCCGGCGGCACCGACGGCGGCGCCAACCCCGCCACCCACGGCTACGCGCTCACCACGACGCTGGTCAACCCGACCCGCGCCGGCTACACGTTCGCCGGCTGGACCGGCCCGGGTCTCGGCGGACCGACGCTCGACGTGCGGCTGCCGCGCTACCCGACCGGCGCGCTGGCGTACACCGCGACCTGGACGCCCACCGTCTACACGGTGAGCTACGACCTCGCCGGCGGGGAGGTGGGCGGCGACAACCCGTCGACGTACACGAGCGAGAGCGTCGCGTTCACGCTCGCGAACCCGACCCGCGCCGGCTACACGTTCGCCGGCTGGGCCGGGACCGGGGTCGACGGGACGCGCACGGCCGTGACGGTCGTGGCCGGGTCCGCCGGGTCGCGCTCCTACACGGCCCGGTGGACGCCGATCGGCTACCGGCTGAGCTACGACCTCGCCGGAGGCACGGCGGGCGGCGACAACCCGGCGTCGTACACGGTCGAGAGTGAGGCGTTCATCCTGGCGAACCCGACCCGCACCGGGTACGTGTTCGCCGGGTGGACCGGCACGGACCTGACGAGGGCCACCACGACGGTGGTCGTCGCGGCGGGCTCGCCGCGGGAGCGCTCGTACGCCGCGACGTGGACGCCGGTCGTCTACACGATCGTCTACGCCGTCGGCGACGACGCGGACTTCACCGGTCCGGTGCCGGGCACCTACACGGTCGAGTCCGCGGCGATCACCCTGCCCTCGCCGGCGCGACCCGGGTTCGAGTTCGCAGGCTGGAGCGGTCCGGACCTGGCCGGACCGACGATGGTCGTGACGATCCCGCGCGGGTCCATCGGGACGCGCACCTACACGCCCACCTGGGACCGGGTGCATGCGATCCGCTACGACCTGGCCGGCGGCACCCTCGCTGCGGGCAACCCGATGAGCTACACGGTGAAGACCGCGGCGTTCACGCTCGTCAACCCGACGCGTCCCGGCTACGACTTCGCGGGCTGGGCGGGACTCGGCGCCACGAACCCGGCGCTCACGATCCCCACCGGGACGACGGGTGACCTCGTGCTCACCGCGACCTGGACGAAGAAGGCCAAGGCCCGCTCGACGGTCCGGCTCACTCGTGTCCGCAAGGCCGAGCGGCCCCGGGTCGAGGTCGCCGTCCGGACCGTCTCCGGCTACGCCGCTCCCGCCGGCTCGGTGACCGTCCGGGTGACCGGCAAGGTCAGGAAGTCGGTGGGCGGCCGCACGAAGAAGGTGCGCGTCACCAGGATCGTCCGGTCCACCCTGCGGGCCGGCACGGCGACCGTGACCCTCCCGAAGAGGCTGCCCGCCGGCCGGTACCGGATCACCGTGCGATACGCGGGCGACGCCTTCTACGCCGCAGGCACCTCGAAGGCCCTCTCCTACACCTACAAGAAGTGATCGCCTCCATGAAGAAGCCCTCGCTGCGCCCCCTCGCCCTCGTCGCCGCCGCCGGGCTGGCCGGCTCCCTCCTGGGGGTCGTCGGCCCGGCATCGGCGGCCACCGTCCCCGGCCTCGCCGGCACCGGCACGGCCGCCGACCCCGTGGTCATCGCGTCCGCCGCCGACCTGACGGCGGCGGCCGAGGCGGTCAATGCCCAACCGGGGACGTACGCCGCCCTGGCGTACCGGGTCGACGCCGACATCAACTACCAGGGTGCGACGTTCCCGACGTTCCACACCTTCACCGGGACGTTCGACGGCAACGGGCACGCGGTGAGCAACATCGGCGGCTACGCGACCAGCGCGAGCACGGGGTTCTTCCGCAGCGCGACGAACGCGACCATCCGCGACCTCACCCTGGTGGGCGTGAACGTCACGGTCGCCGGGGACCCGCCGACGGCCGGTCACTTCGCGGCGGCCCTGGTCGAGACCGGCGCCAACGTCACGGTCAGCGGCAACTCGCTCATCGACTCCAAGGTGGAGCTGCTCAGGTCGTCCATCACCGCGACCAACTCCCGGGCGGCCGGCCTCGTCAACCGGATCTCGGGCGCCAGCGTCATCGCCGACAACTACCTCGACAACGTCGACGTCATCGGCAAGAAGTACCCCAGCGGCCTGGTCAACTGGGTCTCCGGCGGCAGCCCCACGATCGAGCGCAACCTCGTGGTGAACACGCGCGTCAACGAGGACACCCAGGGATCCGGCTCGTCCGCGGCCTTCGTCGTCCTCGACCCGAACGCCACCACCACCATCCGCAGGAACGTCGTCGCCTCCGGCTGGATCTACATGGACGCCAACACCGGCGCCAACCGCACCTTCGGCACCGGCTGGATCGCCGCGGACAAGGACGGCTCGGCGACCGAGAACCTGGTCAACGCCAACAACAACCGCACCTTCGACGACGAGGGCCACGTCGAGCAGACCGTCAAGACCCGCGGCACGGGCGACTACGACCTTGCCTGGGACAGCGACATCGCCCTCGAGTCCGTCCCGGGCGACTCCGGGACGACCTGGCGACTCGGCCACGACGGCTCCCCGGCCACGCCGGAACAGCTGGCGGAGCGGCCCACGTACGAGGGCATCGGCTGGGACTTCGCCGCCGGGGCCGGCACCTGGCGCTGGGAACCCGTGCTGGGCCACCCGGTGCCCCGGCAGGCGCAGATCCCGCCGCTCATGCAGGCCGGCGTCACCGGCTCCGGCACCACCGCCGACCCGTACCTGATCCGCTCGGTGAGCGACCTCGAGGCGATGCAGGCGGCGATCGCGTCCGACTACGGGGTCTACGGGTCCGACTCGTTCCGCCTCGCCGCCGACATCGACCTCGAGGGCGCCGAGTTCACCGGCGTGGACCGCTTCTCCGGCACCTTCGACGGCAACGGCCACACCATCGCGAACCCCACGTACGCGCCCAGCGCGGGCTCCGCCGACCTCGGCTTCTTCCGCGAGCTGTCCGGCACCGTCCGCGGGCTCACCCTGTCCGGCGTGCGGCTCGCCCCGGTCGCCGGCACCGAGCGGGTGGCCGCTCTCGCGGTGACCGCCGCCGGGACCACGGCGAGGCCCGCCACGATCACCCAGGTCGAGATCACCGACGCCGTGCTCACGGCCCCGGACGCCGCTCACGGCGCGGGGATCGTCGTCGAGTCGGGTGCGCACACGTCGGTACACGACGTCGACGTCGAGGTCGAGGTCACCGTCGGCGACCTCGCGGCCGGCGTGGTCGGGACGGTCTCCGCCGACGGCGTCGTGCGGAACAACCTGATCCGTCAGGACACCGCGCTCGACGCAGCGAGCACCGACGCGATCGTCGGGCGCGACCTCGGGCCCGAGACGACCGTCAGCGGCAACGTCGTCGTCGGCGACGACGGCGACGGCCTCGACGAGCACACGAAGTCGACGTACACCGGCCTGGGCTGGGACTTCGTCGACGCCTGGATGTGGGACGTCGACACGCTGCTGCCGCGGATCAAGTACGTCGCGCCCGAGGAGATGCCGAACCGGATCACCTCGACCTTCTACGGCGACCCCGAGACCCAGCGCGCCTTCACCTGGTACCAGGACCTCGCCGACGCGGTGGAACCGGGTGCGATCCTCAGCACCGACCCGCGCTTCCCCGACGACGCGACCTCGCTGTTCCAGGCCGCGGCCGAGGAGAGCAACGAGGGCGAGACCCTCTACCGCGTCATCGCGAAGAACCTGACGCCGGGGATGACCTACTACTACCGCGTCGGCGACACCTTCACCGGGAAGTGGAGCGAGAACGGGACGTTCCGGACCGCTGACGGCGAGGACGACTTCTCCTTCATCGGGCTGACCGACACCCAGGCCCGCGGCGGCGCCAGCGAGGCCGCCGTGTCTGCCAGGACCCTGGACCAGGCACTCAAGACGGTGCCGGACTCGGAGTTCATGGTGCACGCGGGCGACGTGGTGCAGCTCAGCGAGGAGGAGCTCGACTGGACCGACCTGTTCGGGAAGGCCCAGGAGAGCCTGTTGGCGACCACCATCGCGCCGGTCGCGGGCAACCACGACGGCATGCCGGACGAGTTCACCCAGCACTTCACGCTCGAGGCGGTCGACGACCAGGACACCTCGGCCGGCGTCTACTACTCCTACGACTACAACGACGCCCACTTCGCCATGCTCAACACCAACGAGGGCAAGGGTGGCTGCCAGGTCCACGGGCTCAACAACGAGGCCGGGTGCGAGATCGTCAGCGACGAGCAGGTCGCCTGGTTGCGCGAGGACGTCCGCAAGGCGCGCGAGAACGGCGCGAAGTGGATCGTCCTCACCACCCACAAGGGGCCGTTCACCGCCGGCGCCCACCCGTTCGACGCCGAGATCCTGAAGCTGCGCGAGCGTCTGGTGCCGCTCATCGACGAGCTCGACATCGACCTCGTGCTCCAGGGGCATGACCACTATTGGTCGCGCACCAAGGAGCTGTTCTCCGACCCGTCGTCCCCGGTCAAGGCCCGGGTCGCCGATCCCGCGTCCGAGGTCATCGAGGAGGTCGTCGGCGGGGTCCGGGTCGAGTACAAGGTCGATCCCGAGGGCACCCTGCTCGTCAACCCGGGGACGGCGGGTGCCAAGCACTACAGCCAGCTCGAGGACGGCCGGCCGGCGGAGATCAGCGAGGAGACCTACCTCGGCCTGTTCGAGCGTCTCGGCGGCGGCCTCAGCTTCACCAGCAACACCAACCCGTCCTACCTCGGGATCGAGGTCACCGACGGCACGCTGACCGTGAACCGGTACGAGGTCGACGGCAACGGCCGCGGCTACTTCGCCGAGGGCTTCGGCATCGACCGGGAGATGTCCGCAGTGGACGCCCGGCTCGCGGCCCTCCCGGAGGCGGCCGACGTGACCCTGGAGGACGCGGTGGAGGTCGCGGCCGCGCGGATCGCGGTCAAGGGGCTGACCAAGGCCCAGCGCGGCGCCCTGGACCACCTCACGCGGCTCGAGGATGCCGAGGCGAGGCTGCGGGTGCTCCGTGGCGTCGCGTCGGCCGATGGCAGCGAGATCGCGTGGGCGGACCAGGGGGCGACGTACCGCCAGCCGGTCACCGTCACCAACGACCAGCGGCGCACCCTCACCGACGTGCCCGTCCGGCTGGAGATCGACGACACCCCCGACGTCGGGGCCGAGACCTTCGCACTGTTCACCGAGCGCAGCGTCCCGCTCCCCGTCGAGGTCGAGACCTGGCAGCCGGGCGGCACCTCGGTCGTCTGGGCACGGCTCGACCAGCTGACGAGGCAGGACTCCCAGGTCGTCTGGGCCTACTTCGGTGGCCTGGGCTCGCCCGACAACGACCCGCGGGACGTGTGGAGCGAGGACTTCGACCTCGTCGAGCACTTCGCCACCGACGTCGCGGCCGGGGAGGCCCTGACCGACTCGACCGGGAAGGTCACCGGCACGCTGGTCGGCTCCGCGCTCGATGCGGTCACCGACTCCGGGTCCGCCCTGCCGGGCAGCGGCTCGGTGCGCTTCGACGCCTCGCGACTGCAGTACGACGGCAACATCGGCGCGAGCGCCAAGAAGTTCACCGTCTCGGGCATCTTCAGCCTCACCCCCGACGACATGGCCGCCATCAGCGGCGAGAGCAACGCCCTGGTGGCGCGCAGCGTGCCCGGGGCCGACGAGCCCACCATGGAGCTCGGCATGCGCAAGACGGACGGCCTGTTCCAGGCGCTCACCCCGTTCGACGACGCCACCACGCCGATCGCCAAGGACGCCGAGCCGCACGTCGTCACGGTCACCTTCGACGAGATGACCTACGCGGTGTTCGTCGACGGCGAGGAGGCCTCCTCGGCGATGGCCGAGGGGCGGCGGTTCCCGAACCTCTACGACGCCCCGCTCACCGTCGGCGACTCCGGCGTCGACCCGGACGACCCCAACCGGCTGCTCGAGCCGTTCCACGGGGTCGTCGACGAGCTCTGGATCGCCAGCGTGCAGTTCATCCCGGAGCTGGACGCGTTCCGCGCCGACAACTACTTCGGCGACGCCGTCGGGTTCGGCAGGCGGGAGACGAAGGCCGCCGACGAGCTCGTGCTCGCGCTGGGCCGACCCGGCGACGGCGCTGACGTCGAGGCCGGTCCGGTCGATGTGTTCGGGTCGGTGTCGAAGCGCTCCGTGCTGACCGCCGCGATCGACGGGAAGACGGTCTTCGAACAGCAGGTCGAGGCAGGCGTGTTCACGGTGCCGGTGCCGGTGCTGACCACCGGGTCGGGCGTGGAGGTCACCTTCACCGCCACGACGACCGCGGCGCCGAGCCTCGACTCCGAGCCGACGGTGCGCCGCCTCGACGTCACCGACACGACCGCCCCCGCCGTACCGCGCACCGAGGCGCAGCGTCCCGCCAACGACTCGCTCCGGCTGCAGGTCACCCCGCGGACCGACCTCGCGGAGACCGTCGAGGCCCAGTACTACGCGAACGAGTCGGTCGCGCTGGGTGCGCAGAACCTGCAGGTCCGCACCGGCGAGACCGCCGACCGGGTGCCCACCGCGCTCACCCCGCTCAGCGGGACTCCTGGGAGCGAGCTCACGCCCACGACCGTCGGCGACGACAAGAATCCCTTCCAGATCTACCGCATCACTCTGACCGAGGAGCAGGTCGCCGAGGACGAGTGGCACTTCTCCTGGCGGGGCCGGGCCGACACGCGCACCGTGTCGGCCTGGGTGTGGGACACCGTGGCGCAGCGGTGGGTGCTGAAGGAGTCCGACGCCAGCCCCGAGGGATCGGACGTCAACCTCGACGTCCGGACCACCGCGGCCGAGCACCCGGTGTCCGACGAGCGGGTGCTCACCGTGCTCGTCTGGCGTGGTCTCACCGAGCTGCCCTGGGCCGAGAGCGAGGACTTCGACGACGTCCTGCCGTCGGCCGACGACTACGACTGGTCGTTCAACCACGTCGGCGACACCCAGCTCTACTCCCAGGCGACGCCGTGGACGATGACGGAGCAGTTCGAGTACATCGCGGACAAGGCCGCCGAGCGCAAGACCGCGATGGTCGTCCAGGCCGGCGACTGGGTCAACAAGGAGGAGTTCGAGGACGAATGGCAGTGGCGTAACGCCGAGCCCTCCGCCGAGGCCCTGGAGGAGGCGGACATCCCGCTCGCCATCTCCTGGGGCAACCATGACTACAACGAGTCCTACAACGGCCGTCAGATGCTCCAGAAGTACTTCCCGATGCAGCGCTTCGAGGACGGACTCGAGGGCTCGCCGTGGACCTTCGGCGGCAGCTCCGACATCGACAACTACTACTACACCGGCGAGATCAACGGCGCGAAGATCCTCTGGCTCCAGCTGGGGCACTGGTCGATGGAGCCGGGTGCCGAGAACACGGCGGACGGTGTCGCCTGGGCCCAGTCGGTCATCGGGTCGCACCGCGACTACAGCGTCATCATGTCGACCCACCACCACCTGTGGGCGCGCGACGCGAGCAACCCGTACTCGAACCCGTTGGTCAACGAGCTGATCGACCCCTACCCGAACGTCAAGCTCGTGCTGTCCGGCCACCAGTCCGGGACGTTCGTGACCTCGCGGACCAACAGCGGCGGCACCCGCGTGTTCTCGATCCTGACCGACTACCAGACCCGGGCCTGGGGCGGCCACGGCTTCCTGAAGAACCTCAGCGTCGACGCCGAGAACAACCTCATCCACGTCAACACCTACAGCCCCTGGCTGCAGCGGACGACGTCCGACGGTCGCTGGAGCCAGGAGGTCCCCAAGCCGAACACGCCGGGCTACTGGGGCGAGAACTCGGAGAACTACGTCATCGAGGTGGACCTCGGCGGCGTCCAGGAGCGCACCCTGGACGCCTCGCGCGTGACGTTCGCCTCCGGCGCGCCGGAGACGATCGGTGACCCGATCACCCTCGTCGGCGACCAGCAGGGCGAGGTCGCCTTCCACCCGGACCTGGACGTGTCGCAGGAGTGGTACGCCGTCCTGACGGACGGCTCGGGCAACAGGGTCACCTCGAAGACGAACATCGTGCGACGGGTCGCCTCCTTCGCGATCGGCTACGACCTGGCCGGCGGGGCGCTCCCGGGTGCCGAGAACCCGACGGCGTACACCTCCGAGGACTCCGTCACGCTGGCCGCGCCGACGCGCACCGGCTACACCTTCCTCGGGTGGACGGGCCCCGGCCTGACGTCGCCGACGGCGTCGGTCACGATCCCGGCGGGCTCGACCGGCGACCGCAGCTACCGCGCGCACTGGGAGGTGACCTCCTACGGGTTGGACCTGGACCTCGCGGGCGGCTACCTCACCCAGGCGAACCCGACCGAGTACACGATCGAGACGGGTGCGCTGACCCTGCGCAACCCGCGGCGCTCGGGCTACGACTTCGGCGGGTGGACCGGCCCCGACCTGTCCGGGCCGACCGCCTCGGTCACCATCCCAGCCGGCTCGGCCGGCGAGCGCGCCTACGTCGCCACCTGGACCTCGCGAGGCTTCCCGATCACCTACGACCTCGCCGGCGGCACGGTGACGGGCAACCCGACGACGTACACCGTCGAGTCCGCGCCGTTCACGCTGGTGAAGCCCACGCGTCCCGACCACCGGTTCACCGGCTGGACCGGAACCGGACTGAGCCGGAGCGAGACCGAGGTCACCGTGGTGCCCGGCACCAGCGGCGCCCTCGCGTTCACCGCGACCTGGGAGCGGCTGCCCCAGGTGGCGTCCTCGGTGGGCGTGAGGCTCGCGACGGTCAGACGGAAGCCGACCCATGTCAACGTCACGGTGACGCCCGCAGCCGGTCGGTCCGCGGCCACCGGCAGGGTCGTCGTGAAGCTGACCGGCAAGGTGACGAGGTGGGTCCAGGGCAAGGCGAGGAAGGTCGTCGTCTCCCGGACCGTCGCGGGCAGGCTCGTGGGCGGTACGGCGCGGATCGCGTTGCCGAGGCGCCTCGCGGCCGGGCGGTGGAAGGTCGTCGTCACCTACACGGGCGACGCGCAGTACCAGCGCGCCCGCGCGAAGGTCCTCAGGTTCCGACTGTAACCGCGCGTGTAACGCGCTGTTCGCCCCACTACCCGGCCGTTGCAGCAGGCGGGTAGTGGGGCGATCGTCGCGTTACAGCTCGTCCGTCGGGAGCCCCCTATCGCAAATCTAGAACGTGTTCTAGTGTGCGACGCATGTCACAGGTCATCCCCGAGAAGCCGCTCCGCGTCGTCGTCTGGTCGACCGGAACCATCGGTCGGCACGCCATCGCCGGCGTCGACGCGCACCCCGATCTCGAGCTGGTCGGGGTCTGGGTCAGCAACCCGGACAAGCACGGCAAGGACGCCGGGGTGCTGGCCGAGCTCGGGCGCGAGCTGGGGATCACGGCCACCACCGACCGGGACGAGCTGATCGCGCTGGCGCCGGACGCGATCGTGCACACCGCGATGGCCGACGACCGCGTCTTCGAGTGCATCGAGGACCTGATCTCGTTCGTCGAGGCCGGCATCAACGTGACGTCCAGCGGCCCGGTGCTGCTGCAGTGGCCCGAGCAGATCCTGCCGCCGGAGTTCATCGCGCGGATCGAGGACGCCTGCGAGCGCGGCAACGCCAGCCTGCACATCAACGGCATCGACCCCGGCTTCGCCAACGACGTGCTGCCGCTGGTGATGACCAGCCTCTCCCGGCGTATCGACGAGGTGCGGGTGATGGAGATCTGCGACTACTCGACGTACTTCCAGCCGGTCGTGATGAACGACCTGTTCGGCTTCGGCCGGCCGATGGACGAGGTCGGGGCGATCTTCGCGCCCGGCATCCTCGGCATGGCCTGGGGCAGCGTCGTACGCCAGCTCGCCGCCGGCCTTGACATCACCCTCGACGAGCCGCTCACCGAGGAGGTCGACCGCCGGCCCGCCGAGTGGGACACCGACAACGTCAGCGGCGACGTCCGGAAGGGCACCATGGGCGCGGTCCGGTTCCAGGTGATCGGCAAGGTCGACGGCGTCGCGCGGGTGGTCCTCGAGCACATCACCCGCACCGACCCCGACCAGGTGCCGGAGTGGGAGCAGCCGCCCACCGGCGGCGACGGCGGCTACCGGATCCGGATCACCGGCGAGCCGATGATGCAGGTCGACTTCACCCACCACGGCGAGCACGGCGACCACAACGTCAGCGGCATGATCACCACCGCCCAGCGCATCGTCAACGCGCTCCCGGCCGTGGTCGCGGCCGAGCCGGGCCTGGTGCGGGCCATCGACCTGCCCCTCGTCACCGGCCGCGGCCTGGTGAGCAAGTGAGCGGCATCCTCGACCGCTTCGCGGTCACCGACCAGGTCGCGATCGTCACCGGCGCGGGCCGCGGCCTCGGCGCCGCCACCGCCGTCGCGCTCGCCCAGGCCGGCGCCGACGTGCTGATCTCCGCCCGCACCGAGCGCCAGCTCGACCGGGTCGCCGAGCGGGTCCGCGAGACCGGGCGCCGCTGCCTCGTCGTCCCGGCCGACCTCAGCGACCTCGACGCGGTCGCGGGCCTCGCGCAGGCGGCGTACGACGAGTTCGGCCGGCTCGACACGGTCGTCAACAACGTCGGCGGCACCTTCCCGACGGAGTTCCTGAAGACCTCGAACGAGTTCCTCAACGAGGCGTTCAGCTTCAACGTCACCACCGCGCACGCGCTGAGCGTGGCCGCCGTACCCCTGATGCTGAAGGGTCTCGACGAGGACGACCACCGGCAGAGTCAGAAGTCCATCGTCACCATCAGCTCGATGATGGGCCGTACCGCCGACCGCGGCTTCGTCGCGTACGGCACCGCGAAGGCGGCCCTCGCGCACTGGACGAAGATGGCCGCCCAGGACCTCGCCCCGAGGATCCGGGTCAACGGCATCTACGTCGGCTCCATCCTCACCAGCGCGCTCGAGTACGTCGCCGGGCAGCCGGAGCTGATGAGCCAGCTCGAGACGAAGACGCCGCTGGGCCGGGTCGGCGAGCCCGAGGACATCGCCGCGGGCGTGCTCTACCTGGCGTCCCGGGCCGGGCAGTACGTCACCGGAAAGCTCCTCGAGATCGACGGCGGGATCCAACAACCGACCCTCGACCTCGGGTTCCCGGACGTGGGGGCCTAGGGTCGGATACGTGCCGTCGTCAACCAGTTCCACGTCCACCGCCCACGCCATCTCGCCGGACTCCGGCACCCACTGGAGCGCCGAGGGGGCGTGGCGGGTCGCCGAGGGGATCCACCGGATCCCGCTGCCGCTGCCGATGGACGGCCTGAAGGCGATCAACGTCTACGTCATCGAGACGCCCGACGGGCTGACCCTGATCGACGGCGGCTGGGCGATCACCGAGGCACGCGAGCTGCTCGACCGCTGCCTGCGCGAGGTGGGCTACGGCTTCGGTGACATCCGCCGGTTCCTGGTCACCCACGTGCACCGCGACCACTTCACCCTGGCCACCGTCCTCGGCCGGGAGTACGGCGCCGAGGTCGCGCTCGGCCTCGGCGAGAAGCCGGCGCTGGAGCTCCTCAACGACGAGAACCTCGACCGCAACCCGTTCGCCGACGTACTGGTGACGGCCGGTGCCCGCGAGGTCGCCGACCAGTGGGTCGCGGCGCAGACCGACGAGAAGCCCGACCTGAGCCTGTGGGCGTTCCCGACGACCTGGCTCGACGGCGACCACCGCATCGAGGTCGGCCACCGCACGATCGACGCCGTGCACACCCCCGGGCACACCCCGGGCCACTTCGTCTTCGCCGAGCAGCAGGAGGGGGTGCTCTTCGCGGGCGACCACGTGCTGCCCACGATCACCCCGTCGATCGGCTTCACGGTGCCGCCGCCGGCGACCCTGCCGCTCGGTGACTTCATGGCCTCGCTGGCCAAGGTGCGCGCGCTGCCGGACCTGCGGATCCTGCCCGCCCACGGCCCGGTGTCCCCGTCGTCGCACCAGCGGGTCGACGAGCTGCTGGCCTTCCACGAGCACCGCCTCGACCTGAGCCTGGTGTCCCTGGCCGGCGGTGCACGCACGGCGCACGTCGTCGCCCAGGAACTTCCGTGGACCCGTCACGACCGGGCCTACACCGAGCTCGACCTGTTCAGCCAGGGGATGGCCTCGATGGAGACCAAGGCGCACCTGGAGCTGCTGGTCGCGCAGGGCCGTGCCACCCGCACCGAGGACGCCGACGGCGTGATCTTCACGGCGGCTCCCTGACCGCGTAGGTTCCGGGGGCATGTCGTACCCCGACCCCCGCTACCTCGGCGAGACCGGTGAGCCCAGTGCCTGGTTCCGTCCGGCCGGTACGCCGCCCGACCTGCCCCGGCCGGGCGGCGCGGCGCACTACCTCGCCACCGGCGCCCAGACCGACGGCCGGTTCGGGCTCTACCGCTGGGACATGGGACCCGAGCCGTCCGGCGCCCAGCCGCACTTCCACCGCACCATCAGCGAGTCGTTCTTCGTCCTCTCCGGCGAAGTCCGGCTCTACGACGGCAGGGAGTGGGTCGACTCCCGCCCCGGAGACTTCGCCTTCGTCCCCGAGGGCGGCGTGCACGGCTTCCGCAACGAGTCCGGCGCGGACGCCTCGCTGCTGATCCTGTTCGCGCCGGGCGCGCCCCGTGAGGCCTACTTCGAGGGCCTGGTCGAGATCGCCGAGGGGCGCTGGCAGCCGAGCCACGAGGAGCTGCAGGCGTTCCTGGAGGAGCACGACAACCTCTACATCTGAGCCGGCTCCGGGCGAGGTTGAGCCGGCGCCGACCCAGCAGTCTTCCCAGGCAACGCCAGTCCCCTCATTCAGACCCGACCCGGCCGCCGCATCGGCAGGTGCGGGATCCCGTCCTCCAAGAACTCCGGCCCGGACACGGCGTACCCGAAGCCGGCGTACCAGCCCGCGAGCGGCGCCTGCGCGTCCAGCACCGAGGGCCGCGGGCCGACCACGTCGAGGGCGGCCCGCATCAGCGGGTCGGCGAGGCCCTGCCCGCGGGCCGAGCGGGCCAGCACCACGCGCCCCACCCGGGCGAGGTCGCCGTCGTCGAGCACCCGGAGGTAGCCGGCGACCGCGTCGTCGAGCAGTCCCACCACGTGCCGGGTGCCGGGCTCGAGGTCGCGGCCGTCGAGGTCGGGATAGGGGCACGCCTGCTCGACCACGAACACGTCCTGCCGCAGCCGCCACACGTCGTACGCCGTCCGCGCGTCGAGCTGGTCGAAGGTCAGCGTCCTGATGTCCATCAGGGAACCCTAGGAGGAGGCCGGGCCTGGGCGGGCGCTGCATGCTCATCACGGCATGCAGACGAACTTGCACTGCCCACGGCGTACCCGCCGTGGCAACCGAGAACTGGTCTGCATACCGTGATGAAGCGACAACCCCCGGGGACGACCCCCGGCAGCCAGGGCGTAGCCTGGCCGTTCACGACAGGGGAGCACGCGCGAGCGTGCTGAGAGTGCGGAAGAGCCGCAGACCCTCGAACCTGCTCCGGTTAGCACCGGCGAAGGGAGTCCGGAATGACGCTGTCCACCCGTGCGCGCGCCCAGGCGGTCGCACTCACCACCACCGGCACGCTGCTGCTCGCGTCCTGCTCGCTGAGCGGGGGTGACAGCAGCGAGGCGAGCGGCGTCGACGGGGGGAACACCCCGACCGAGGTCGTGCTGATCACCCACGAGTCGTTCACGCTCCCCGAGGAGCTGACGGAGAAGTTCGAGGCCGACACCGGCCTGAGGCTCACCGTCCGCGCCGCGGGCGACGCCGGCACGCTCACCAACAAGCTGGTCCTGACCAAGGACAGCCCGACCGGCGACGTCGCCTTCGGCATCGACAACACCTTCGCCTCGCGCGCGGTCGACGAGGGCGTGTTCGCGCCGTACGCCCCGACGCTCCCCGAGGGCGCCGCGGACTTCGCGCTGACGGGCGACGGCGCCGACGTACTGGCACCGGTCGACGCCGCGCACGTGTGCGTGAACATCGACGACACCTGGTTCGCCGAGGAGGGCGTCCCCGCGCCGGCCACGCTCGCCGACCTGGCGAAGCCCGCCTACCGGGACCTCTTCGTGATCCCCGGGGCCACCACCAGCTCGCCGGGCATGGCCTTCCTGCTGGCCACGATCGCCGAGTACGGCGACGACTGGCCCGACTACTGGACCGACCTGATGGCCAACGGCGCCAAGCTGACCGACGGCTGGTCGGACGCCTACCAGGTCGACTTCACCCAGGGCGGCGGCGAGGGCGACCGGCCGATCGTCGTCTCCTACGACTCCTCGCCCGCGTTCACCGTCGACGGCGCGGGCGGGACCACCACCAGCGCCCTGCTCGACACCTGCTTCCGCCAGGTCGAGTACGCCGGCGTGCTGGCCGGCGCCGAGAACCCCGAGGGCGCCGAGCAGGTCGTCGACTGGCTGCTCAGCGACGAGGTGCAGGCGGCACTGCCCGACAGCATGTACGTCTTCCCCGTCTCCTCGGCGGTCGAGCTGCCCGCCGACTGGGCGTCGTTCGCCACGCAGCCGGAGACGCCGTACGACGTCGACCCGGCCGAGATCAGCGAGAACCGCGACGACTGGCTGCGGGAGTGGAGCGACGTCACGAGCCGATGAGGCGCGCCGCTGGACTTCTCGCGCTGGCCGTCGGGCCGGTGCTGGTGCTCGGCGTCTTCTTCGTGCTGCCGGTCAGCGGCATGCTCGCCCGCGGGCTGTGGCCCGACGGCTCCTTCGACCCGGGGGCGGTCGCGGAGGTGCTGACCCGGCCGCGGGTGCACCGGGTGCTGTGGTTCACGGCCTGGTCGGCAGCTGCGGCGACCGCGCTGTCGGTGGGGCTCGGACTGCCGGCGGCCTACGCGCTGCACCGGCTGGAGTTCCCGCTGCGGCGGGTGCTGCGGGCGGCGCTGCTGGTGCCGTTCGTGCTCCCGACCGTGGTGGTCGGGGTGGCGTTCAAGCAGCTGCTGGGGGAGTCGGGCCCGCTCGGCTCCCTCGGCCTGGACGGCACTCCGGTGGCCATCGTGCTCGGCCTCTCCTTCTTCAACGTCTCGGTCGTGATCCGGGTCGTCGGCACGGCCTGGGAGTCGCTGGACCAGCGTCCGGCCGAGGCGGCGGCCGCACTGGGCGCCAGCCCGGTCCAGGTGTTCCGGACCGTCACGCTGCCGGCGCTGCGGCCTGCGATCGTGTCGGCCGCGAGCGTGGTGTTCCTCTTCTGCGCGGCCGGCTTCGGGGTGGTGCTGACCCTCGGCGGGCTGCGCTACTCGACGGTCGAGACCGAGATCTACCTGCTCACCACCAACCTGCTCGACCTGCAGGCCGCGGCGGCGCTGTCGATCCTGCAGCTCGTCGTGGTGAGCGTGCTGCTGGTCGTCGCCGGCCGGCTCAGGTCGGTGCCCGACCCCGGGGTGTCGCGGGTGCTGGCCCGGCCGCGCCGACCTCGGCTGGTCGACGTACCCGTGCTGGCCGCGACCGGCCTGCTGCTGCTCTTCGTCGGAGTGCCGGTGCTGACGCTGGTGGCCGGGTCGCTGCAGGTGGACGACTCGTGGAGCCTCGGCAACTACCGGGCGCTCAGCTCGACCGGCGATCAGCAGGCGCTGCTGGTGCCGGTCACCGAGGCGCTGGCCTTCTCGCTGCGCACGGCCGTCGACGCCACCTGGATGTCGTTGCTGATGGGGGTGCTGGTCGCCACCGTGGTCACCCGCCGGTCGCGCTCGCGGGCGGAGCGGCGGGTGCGCTCGGGGCTCGACGGCTTCTTCATGCTGCCGCTCGGGGTGTCCGCGGTGACGGTGGGCTTCGGCTTCCTGATCACCCTGGACCGGCCGCCGCTCGACCTGCGCGACTCCCCGCTGCTGGTGCCCATCGCCCAGGCGCTGGTGGCCCTCCCGCTCGTCATCCGCACCCTGGCGCCGGTGCTGCACGGCATCGACGACCGGCAGCGCCAGGCGGCCGCCTCGCTCGGCGCCGGGCCGCTGCGCACCGTGCTCACCGTCGACCTGCCCGTCGTGTGGAAGCCGCTGCTGGCGGCCGCCGGGTTCGCCTTCGCGGTGTCATTGGGAGAGTTCGGCGCGACGTCGTTCCTGGCCCGTGACGACCAGCCGACGGTGCCGGTCGTGATCTTCCGGCTGATCGGCCACCCGGGGGCGATGAACTACGGCATGGCGCTCGCCGCCTCCGTCGTACTCGCCGCCACCACCGCCCTCGTGATGCTGCTCGTCGAACGGCTCCGCGTCCCCTCCGTAGGAGCCTTCTGATGCTCTCCCTCCACCAGGTCTCGGTCGCGTACGACGGCGCGCCCGTCGTCCGCGACGTCACCCTCGACCTCCCCGACGGCGGGGTGCTCGCGGTGCTCGGTCCCTCCGGAAGCGGCAAGTCCACCCTGCTGCGCGCGGTCGCCGGACTGGAGCCGGTGCTCGGCGGCCGGGTCACCTGGGACGGCCAGGACCTCGCCCGGGTCCCGACCCACAAGCGCGGGTTCGCCCTGATGTTCCAGGACGGCCAGCTCTTCACCCACCTCACCGTCGGCCGCAACGTGGGCTACGCCCTGCGGCTGCGCCGCGCCCGCGGCATCGACGCGCGGGTCGCGGAGCTGCTGGAGCTCGTCGGCCTCGCCGGGTACGCCGACCGGCTGCCCTCGACCCTCTCGGGCGGGGAGCGGCAGCGGGTCGCGCTCGCCCGGGCGCTCGCCGTCGAGCCACGGCTGCTGCTCCTCGACGAGCCGCTCTCGGCCCTCGACGCAGGCCTCCGCGAGCGGCTCGCCGGCGACCTGCGCCGGATCCTGCGCGCCGCCGGCACCACGGCGCTGATGGTCACCCACGACCACGACGAGGCGTTCACGGTGGCCGACCGGCTGGCCGTGCTGCGCGACGGCGTCCTCGTGCAGGAGGGCGAGATCGCCGGGGTCTGGCGAGCGCCGGCCGACCCGGCGACGGCGCTGTTCCTCGGCTACGCCCGGGTCCTCGACGGCCCGGCCGCTGCCGCCGTACTCGCGGCCGCGGGCCGAGCGCCGGCCGCGTCGGTCGCCGTACGACGCTCCGCGCTGAGCGTCGCCCCGGCCGGCCCGCTCGCCGGGACGGTGCGCTCGGCGCGGGCCACGCCGGAGCAGGTCCGGCTCGTCGTGGACGTCGACGGGATCGGGGAGGTCGACGCCGTCGCGGGCCTCGACCACCACCCCGGCCCGGGGGAGCGGGTCCGGCTGGACGTCGACGTGACCCGGCTCGCGGTGATACCCACCGGTGTTGCGGAGGGACAGTCCTTACACTGACCTTCGTGTATCGCCGCGCCTATTCCCTTCTCGTGGTGACGGCGGTGGTGATCGGCGCGTGGGCGGCGATCACGGCGTTCGCCATCGGCCGGCCGCTGATCGACCCCGAGGGCAGCTTCCTCGGCCCGTCGTGGCTGCGGCTCCCGATCCTGTGCCTGGGCGCCCTCGCCCTCGACCTGGTGCCCCGCGCCCTGTGGCTCTCGCGGCTCCGCGTGCGGGCCATGCCCGGCATCATGCGCGAGCGGCTGGACAGCCACTGGAGCCGCGAGCGGGTGCTGCTGGTGATGCTCGGGATCGTCTGCTTCTACGTCATCTACGTCTGCTACCGGAACCTCAAGTCGTTCCTCCCGCTGGTCAGCGACCGGATGTACGACCGCGAGCTGCACATGCTCGACCGGGTGCTGTTCTTCGGCCACGAGCCGGGCCCGGTCATCCACGACCTGCTCGGCACCACGGTGGTCGCGCACCTGCTCTCCAGCTTCTACCTGCTGTTCATCCCGATGGTCGCGATCCTGGTGACCGTCTGGCTGGTGTGGTCGCGCAACCTCTCCTACGGCTGGTGGTTCGTCACCGCGCAGGGCCTGGCCTGGACCCTCGGCACCATCTCGTACTACGCCCTGCCGACCCTGGGCCCCGGCCTCGAGTACTACTGGCTCTACGACGACCTCGCCAACACCGGCACCACCGACCTGATGAACTCCCTGGTCAACGCCCGACAAGGCGTCCTCTGGGGTGACGGGCAGGCCCAGACCGTGGCCGGCTTCGCCAGCCTGCACACCGGCATCTCGCTGCTGTGGGCGCTGATGGTGCAGTTCACCGTCCGCAACCGGGTCATCCGGATCCTGTTCTGGATCAATTTCGGTCTGACGGTCGTCGCCACCCTCTACTTCGGGTGGCACTACATCGCCGACGACATCGCCGGCATCCTGATCGCCCTGGTCTCGTTCTACGTCGCCGGGCTGGCGACCGGCCAGAAGTTCGAGCGCGGCGGCCTGTCCTCGCACCCGACGACGACCACCTCGGTCGTCCCCGTCGGTCGGGACTGACCCGGCCGCCCTCCGCCGGCACCCCGCGGTCGTACGACGCCGCCGGGCCCGGCCGCCGACCCCTGCCCGAACGACTCCCGGGCCCGTCGGCGGACGTGCCGCCCTGCCCCGACGGGCGAACCCCCTAGAACTACACGGTTGTAGTTTTCAAGCCGACACGCCGTGAAAATTGAGAAAGTTGGGGAAATTGTGGCGCATGTGACGAAAGTTCACTAGCGTGACGGTCACGGCCCCGGGCGGCGAGCAGCTACCCGGGGCCTTTCCACGACCTGACCGCAGCCAGAGAGGGGCCTGCCGTGCGCAGACTCGGGACCGCAGCGGGACTCACCCTGGCCACGGCGCTGCTGAGCGGCGCGGCCGGCCTGGGCATCGCGGCCGCCGACGAGACGACCGACCTCCCCACGCGGCAGCAGGTCGAGCAGGCCCAGGGCGCCGCCCGCGAGGCCGCCGGCACCGTCGACGAGGTCCGGGCGCGGCTGGCCCTGGCCAACTCCCGCCTGGAGACCGCCTCCGTCGCGGCCGCCCAGGCGGCGGAGGCCTACAACGGCGCGCGCTGGCGGGCCGAGGAGGCCCAGCGAACCGCGCAGGAGGCCCGGGCGGCGGCCGGAGCTGCGGCTGTGGACCAGGAGAGCCTGCGCCAGGACTACGCCGACCTGATGGTCTCCTCCTACCAGGAGACGCCCCAGCTCGCCGCCCTCGCGGCGATCACCGAGGCCGACGGGATCAGCTCGATGCTGACGACCACCAGCGCCCTGCGCGCGGGTCAGGCCGCCCTCGACCAGCGCTACGACGAGCTCCGGGCCGCGACCGTGATCGCGGAGAGTGCCGCCGGCCGGGCCGAGGACGCGCAGGACGAGGCGGACCTGGCCGCCGGGGACGCGCTCATCGCCCGGAATGCCGCCGCGGCCGCCGCCGACAGCGCGAACGCCCAGGCGGTCGCCGTCGCCGAGGAGAAGACCCGGCTGATCGCCGACCTCGCCCGGCTCCAGGACATCAGCGTCGCGCTCGCCGAGCGCCGGCAGGCGGGGCTCGAGGAGCGGGCCCGCGCCGCGGCCGCGGCCGCCGCGGAGCGACAGGCCCGCCGGCAGGCCCGGCAGGAGGCCGCCACCCAGGCAGCCCAGGCCGCTGCGGCGGCCGAGGAGGCAGCCGCGCAGCCGCCGGCCGCCCCTGACGACGAGCAGGACGCCGAGCAGGAGCAGCCGGAGCCGGCCGACCCGCCGACGCAGAACACCACCCCGCCGACGCCCGGCGCCGGCGTACCCGCCGTGCTCGCCTTCGCCCGCGCCCAGCTCGGCGAGCCCTACCGCTGGGCCGCCTCCGGTCCCTCCGCGTGGGACTGCTCGGGCCTGACCGCGGGCGCGTGGGCGGCGGCCGGCACGAGCCTGCCCCACTACTCCGTGGCGCAGTACGAGCAGTCGACCCCGATCCGCTCCGCGGACCTGAAGCCGGGCGACCTGGTCTTCTGGGGCTCCTCGAGCAGCCCGTCGTCGATCTACCACGTGGCGCTCTACGCCGGCGACGGCCAGATCATCCACGCCCCGCGCACCGGCAAGCCGGTCACCGAGGAGTCGATGTACTACTGGATCCCGCCGACGTTCTACGCCCGTCCGTAGGCAGGGTCCAGACCGCGATCCTCGCCACGTCTGGCCGACCGGACCCGTGGGTAACGTGGGTGCATGTCGACCGACACCGTGCCCCCGTCCTCGGCCGAGGACGTGCCTACGACGGCCCCGGCCGCGACGCCCCAGCAGGACACCGACGCCGAGGTCGAGCAGCGCTCCGGCTACCACCGGCCGACGATCGACGTACCCGCGCTGACCGCGCTCCTGGACGGGAAGTACGCCGAGGTCCGCAACCTGGTGCGCACCAACCTCGCCGAGTACGCCGGCATCCTCACCGACGCCGAGACGATGACCCGCGACGAGTTCCGCGAGCGGGTGAAGGAGGTCGTCGTCGAGATGGCCTCGACCGGCCAGACCGGCATGGGCTTCCCCGAGGAGTACGGCGGCGGGGGTGACATCGGCGCGTCCGTCGCGGCCTTCGAGACCCTCGCGTACGGCGACCTGTCGGTCCTGGTGAAGGTCGGCGTGCAGTTCGGGCTGTTCGGCGGCGCCATCCTCCAGCTCGGCTCGAAGGAGCACCACGACGCCTACCTGTCCGACCTGGTCACCGGGAAGCTGATGGGCTGCTTCGCGATGACCGAGTCGGGGCACGGCTCCAACGTCCAGGCGCTCGGCACCGTCGCGACGTACGACGTGGCGGCCCAGGAGTTCGTCGTGCGGACGACCCGTGAGGACGCCCGCAAGGACTACATCGGCAACGCCGCCAAGCACGCCGAGGTGGCTGTCGTCTTCGCCCAGCTCGAGGTGGGCGGGAAGTCCGAGGGCGTGCACGCCTTCGTCGTCCCGATCCGCGACCGGGACGGCGCCACGCTGCCCGGCGTACGCATCGAGGACGACGGCCTGAAGATGGGCCTCAACGGCGTCGACAACGGTCGGATCTGGTTCGACGACGTCCGGGTGCCGCGCACCGCGCTGCTCAACCGGTTCGCCGACGTGACGCCGGCGGGGGTCTACGAGAGTGCGATCGAGAACCCCAACCGGCGCTTCTTCACCATGCTCGGCACCCTCGTGCAGGGCCGGGTCTGCGTGGGCGGCGGCGGCATCAACGCCGCCAAGGTCGCGATCACGATCGCCACGAAGTACGCACTGCGTCGGCGCCAGTTCGAGGCCACCAGCGAGGACGAGGAGGAGCTGCTCCTCGACTACGGCATGCACCAGCGCCGGCTGCTGCCGCTGCTGGCGCACACCTACGCACTGCACTTCGCGCAGGAGATCGTGGCCGCCCAGCTGCACGACGTGACCTCCGGGATCGAGACCAGCGAGCACGCGAAGCGCGAGCTGGAGTCGCGGGCCGCCGGCACCAAGGCGCTCGGCACCTGGCACGCCACCCGCACCATCCAGGAGTGCCGCGAGGCGTGCGGCGGCGCGGGTTACCTCGCCGTGAACCGGTTCGCCGCGCTGAAGGCCGACACCGACGTCTTCACGACGTTCGAGGGCGACAACCACGTGCTGCTGCAGCTGGTGGCGAAGGGTCTGCTCACCGACTACGCCAGCGACTTCGAGGACCTCGACCAGCTCGGCATGGTCCGGTTCGTCACCAACCTCGCCGTCGAGACCGTCATCGAGAAGACCGCCGTGCACAAGCTGCTGGAGCGGATCAAGGACGTGCTGCCCGGCGGCGACCAGTGGGACCAGGAGGCCGGTCTGCTCGACAGCGACTACCAGCTGGCGATGCTGCGCTTCCGCGAGGAGCACATGCTCTCCGGTGTCGCCCGTCGGCTGAAGCGGGGGATCGCCGACAAGATGAACCCGGGCGAGGTCTTCTCCCGGGTCCAGGACCACGTGATCGGCGCGGCTCGCGCCCACGTCGAGCGGCTGGTGCTGGAGGCGTTCGTCGCCAAGGTCGAGGCGCTGCCCGACGGCGAGAACAAGATCGCGCTCCGGCTGCTGTGCGACCTGCACGCGCTCAGCACGATCGAGGCCGACCGGGCCTGGTTCATGGAGCACGGCCGGCTCTCGGTGGCCCGCTCGAAGGCGATCAGCCGCGAGACCGGCAGCCTGTGCCGCAAGCTCCGGCCGCTCGCCGACGACCTGGTCGACGCGTTCGCCGTACCTCCCGAGATGCTCCGCTCACCCGACCTGCTGGGGTGATCAGGTGAGGCTGCTGGGCGGCTGGGCCGACGATCCGCTGTACGCCTCGGCGTACGACTGGAGCGTGGAGCACCCCCGCGCCGGCGGCCTGGCCTGGCGGCTGACGATGGGCAGCGACCTGCGCCTGCTGTACGCCGCGGCCCGCGAGATCGGCGAGCAGCCGCGGGGTGCCCGGATCCTCGACGTGCCGTGCGGCGGCGGAGTCGCCGTCCGCGCCCTGCGCCCGACCCAGGAGGTCGAGTACGTCGCGGCCGACCTGTCGCCGCAGATGCTGGAGCGGACGGCCGAGCTGGCGGCGCGCCGCGGCGTCGGCGGCCTCGTCACGACCGTGGGGGCCGACGTGGGTTCGCTGCCGTTCCCGGACGCGTCGTACGACCTGGTCGTGACGTTCACCGGGCTGCACTGCTTCCCCGACCCGGAGCGCGCCGTCACCGAGCTGGTCCGGGTGCTGCGCCCGGGCGGGGTGATCACCGGCAGCGCGTTCCTCAACGACACCGGCCGGCGCTACGAGCCGGCGCGCCGCCTCGGCCGGCGGGCCGGCCTGCTCGGGCCCGGCTGCACCGGAGACGAGGTCGTCGCCTGGCTGACCCGGCTCGGCGTGCGCGAGGTGACCCTCACGACCAGCGGCGCGCTCGCGTACTTCCGGGGCGTGCGGGCGGGTTGATCGCCACAACAGTCACACCGGTGTCGAGGAACTGGATGCTGCGTCGTGAAGCTTCACGACGCAGCAACGAGTTTCTCCGCCTGGGCGGAGAAACTCACGCGCCCGGGGTCAGTGAATCGCGCCCGGGTTGTCCTTGAGCCGCTGGAACGACGCACGGACCTCTTCCTCGGCCTCGGTGCGGCCGACCCACTCGGCGCCCTCGACGGACTTGCCGGGCTCGAGGTCCTTGTAGACCTCGAAGAAGTGCTGGATCTCCAGCCGGTCGAACTTGGAGACGTGGCTGATGTCGCGCAGGTGCTCCAGGCGCGGGTCGGTCGACGGCACGCAGAGCACCTTGTCGTCGCCGCCGGCCTCGTCGGTCATCCGGAACATGCCGATCGCGCGGCACTTGATCAGGCAGCCCGGGAAGGTCGGCTGCTGGAGCAGGACCAGCGCGTCGAGCGGGTCGCCGTCCATGCCGAGGGTGTCCTCGATGTAGCCGTAGTCGGCCGGGTACTGCGTGGAGGTGAAGAGCGTCCGGTCCAGCCGGAGCCGGCCTGACGTGTGGTCGACCTCGTACTTGTTGCGCTCACCCTTGGGGATCTCCACCAGTACGTCGAACTCCAGCACGTATTCCTCCGCCGATCTGCGGGCCGCGCGTGGGGCCCCTCCGTCAGTACCTGCGCAGTCTCCCCCACAATGGCCGCGGATGCGTAGCGGGAGAGGAGATCCGGTGGCCCGACGTGACGGACGCCACGGGCGCGTGCGCCCAGCGGCGGAGGACGGCCGGTTCCGGTCGTGGCTGGCGCTCCTCGTCGTGCTCGCCCTCGCGGCGGGCGTCGCGGCGACCTATCGCTACGACCTGGCCGACCGCTGGTTCCCGCGCGACCCGGCCGGGCCGGTGGACCCGTCGACCGTCGAACCGCCCCCCGGGCTGGACCTGCCGCCGATCACCGAGCCCGCGCCGCTGGCCACCCCGGTCGCGGTCGACACCCCGATCGACAAGGCCGCCGTCCGGGCCGCGCTGGCGCCGTACCTGCGCGACGACGACCTGGGCGGGCACGTGCTCGCCGCGGTCGGCGGACTGGCCGGCGGGCCGACGTACACCTTCGGGAGGGGTACGGCGGTCCCCGCCTCGACCACGAAGCTGCTGACCGGGCTCGCGACCCTGGCGACCCTCGACCCGGCGCAGACGTTCGCGACCCGGGTGGTGCGCGAGGGCCGCCGGGTCGTGCTCGTCGGCGGCGGCGACCCGCTGCTGGCGAGCTCTCCGCCGGACGCCGACCGCAAGCCGGGGGAGCGCGCCGCCTGGCCGGCCCGCGCGGACCTCACGACCCTGGCCCAGCAGACCGCGCAGACGTTGCTGGCCGAGGGCGTCACGAGCGTCCGGCTGCGGTACGACGACTCGCTGTTCACCGGGCCGGCGGTCAATCCGCACTGGCCCGCGAGCTACCTGCCCGAGGGCGTGGTGGCGCCGATCTCGGCCCTATGGGCCGACCAGGGCCGGCCCGAGGAGGGCACCGGCCGGGTAGCGGACCCGCCGCGTGCGGCCGCGGAGGTCTTCGCCCGCGAGCTGGCGAAGGCCGGCGTCGCGGTCGCCGGCCGCCCGGCGGCCCGGCCCGCCGGTGCGGGCGCCGAGCAGGTCGCCGAGGTCCGCTCCGCGCCGGTCGCCCAGCTCGTCGAGCACGCGCTGCTGGTCAGCGACAACGAGACGACCGAGGTGCTGATGCGCCAGCTCGCGCTGGCGAGCGGCGCCGAGGGCAGCTCGGGCGAGGGGACCCGCGTGGTCCTCGAGGTGCTGGCCCGGCTCGGCGTCCCCACCGACCGGGTGCGCCTGCGCGACGGCAGCGGGCTGTCGCGTCAGAACCTGATCCCGCCGGCGACCCTGCTCGGGGTGCTGCGCCAGGCCGCGACAGGGGCCCCGGCGCTGCGCACCGTGCTCACCGGCCTTCCGGTCGCCGGCTTCTCCGGGTCCCTGTCGTCGCGCTTCGCGAGCGGTCCGACCGAGGGGCGCGGTCGGGTCCGCGCCAAGACCGGCACCCTCACCGGGGTCAGCAGCCTGGCCGGCATCGCGACGACCGTGGCGGGTACGCCGCTGCTCTTCGTGCTGATGTCCGACCGGGTCGCTCCGGCCGACACCCTCGACGCCCGGGAGGATCTCGACGCCGCGGCATCCGCGCTCGCCGCCTGTGCGTGCGCCTGACTGCGTCCGGTCAGGAGGAGCTCCCTTGTACGGTCGTGCCATGACGCGGGAGATGGTGGACTGGGACCTGGCCGTGAAGATCGGGTCCCGGATCGCCGGCGAGGGCCCCGCGATCACCCGCGAGCAGGCCGCGGCCGCGGTCACGGAGCTGCGCGCCGGCGCCACCCGCTCGACCGGGCTGGTCCGTGAGTTCACCGGCCTCGACGCCCCCGACGACACCGCCCCGGTGCTGGTCGTCGACCGGCCCGGCTGGATCCAGGCCAACGCCGACGGGTTCCGAACGATCCTCTCGCCCCTCGTCGACAAGCTGACCGAGAAGAAGCCGCCCTCGGGTCTCGCGCTCGCCGTCGGGTCCCGGGTCACGGCCGTCGAGATCGGCGGCCTGCTCGGCTTCCTGGCCGGCAAGGTGCTCGGCCAGTTCGACCCGTTCCACGACCCGCACGGGCGGCTGCTCCTGGTGGCCCCCAACATCGTGCACATCGAGCGCGAGCTCGGCGTCGACCCGACGGACTTCCGGCTCTGGGTGTGCCTGCACGAGGAGACCCACCGGGTGCAGTTCACCGCGGTGCCGTGGATGCGCGACCACCTGTTCTCCGAGGTCCGCGCGATCGCCGAGACCGTGGACTCGTCCCCGGCCCTCGAGGACGGCCTGCAGCGCGTCTTCGAGACGCTCCGCAGCGGGGTCGGCGGCGGCAGCCTGATGGACGCCCTCGGCTCGCCCGAGCAGCGGGCCATCGTCGACCGGGTGACCGGGGTGATGTCGCTCCTGGAGGGCCACGCCGACGTGGTGATGGACGGGGTCGGCCCCCACGTCATCCCGAGCGTCGCCGTCATCCGCTCGAAGTTCAACGACCGGCGCGGTGGCGTGGGCACCCTCGACCGGCTGCTGCGCCGCCTCCTCGGCCTGGACGCCAAGATGGCGCAGTACCGCAACGGCGCGAAGTTCGTGCGCGGCGTCGTCGACAAGGTCGGGATGGCCGAGTTCAACGCGGTCTGGGAGCGTCCCGAGCACCTGCCGACCACCGCCGAGATCGCGGACCCGGAGGCCTGGGTCGCCCGAGTGCTGTGAGTCGGCGGTGATCCACCCGGCGGTCGCCGCCGTCCGCCGGGGCGTACGACGCTCGCTCGCCGACCTCGACCCGGGCCGGACCGTGCTGGTGGCGTGCTCCGGGGGCGCGGACTCGCTGGCCCTGCTGTCGGGCACCGTGGCCGAGGGACGTCGCGCGGGCCTGCGGGTGGTCGGGGCGACCGTCGACCACGGCCTGCAGTCCGGCTCGGCCGAGCACGCCGAGCGGGTCGTCGAGCAGATGGCCGGCCTGGGGGTCGACGAGACCGTCGGTGCCCGGGTGCAGGTGGACGAGGGCGGTATCGGTCCGGAGGCGGCGGCCCGGCGCGCTCGGTACGCCGTGCTGGAGGAGCTGGCGCGCCACTTCGACGCCGCCGCGGTCCTGCTCGGCCACACTCGCGACGACCAGGCCGAGACCGTGCTGCTCGGCCTGGCCCGGGGCTCGGGCGGCCGGTCGCTGGCGGGGATGCGGCGCGCCTTCGACCGCTACCGCCGCCCGCTGCTCGACGTACCCCGCGCCGACACGGTGACCGCGTGCCAGGTCGAGGGCATCGAGTTCTGGCAGGACCCGCACAACAGCGACCCGGCGTACACCCGGGTGCGGGTCCGACACACGGTGCTGCCGGTGCTGGAGGAGCAGCTCGGCCCCGGCGTCGCCGCGACCCTCGCCCGCACCGCCGACCAGCTGCGGACTGACATGGACTTCCTCGACGATCTCGCCGAGGCCGCGCACGCGCGGATCGCCGACGCGGACGGGGTGCTCCCGGTCGCCGGCCTCGCCGCCGAGCCGGACGCCGTACGACGCCGGGTGCTGCGGATCGCCGCCCTGGCCGCCGGCGCGCCGGCCGCCGAGCTGTTCCACGAGCACGTGCTGGCCCTCGACGCGCTGGTCACCGACTGGCACGGCCAGCGGTGGATCGACCTGCCCGGGCACCTGCGCGGTCGGCGGGTGGACGGGGGCCTCCGGGTCGAGAGGGCCGACCTTTAGGCTGGCCGCCATGGACGCAGCCCACGTGGAGAACGACCTGGTCAACGTGCTGTTCACGGAGGCCCAGATCCAGGAGCGGATCGGCGAGCTGGCCCGCGAGATCGAGGCCGACTACGAGGGCAAGGACATCCTGATCGTCGGCATCCTGCGCGGCGCGGTGATGGTGATGGCCGACATGGCCCGCGCGTTCTCCCGGCACATCGAGATGGACTGGATGGCGGTGTCGTCGTACGGCTCCGGCACCAAGTCCAGCGGCGTGGTGCGGATCCTCAAGGACCTCGACACCGACATCTCCGGCCGGCACGTGATCATCGTCGACGAGATCATCGACACCGGGCTCACGCTGTCGTGGCTGACCTCCAACCTGTCCTCCCGCACCCCCGCGAGCGTGGAGATCTGCACCCTGCTGCGCAAGCCCGAGGCGCTGCAGATGCCGGTCGAGGTGAAGTACGTCGGCTGGGACATCCCGAACGAGTTCGTCGTCGGCTACGGCCTCGACCACCGCGAGCGCTACCGCAACCTGCGCGATATCGGCACCCTCGCGCCGCACGTGTACTCCTGACCCCTCGGCGAGGACGGTTGGGGCGTCGGCTGGGACGCTGCGCACGTTCCCGGCAACGAGTTCGTCGTCGGCTACGGCCTCGACCACCGCGAGCGCTACCGCAACCTGCGCGACATCGGCACCCTCGCGCCGCACGTCTACTCCTGAGAGCATCCTCGGCCCGAGGGCGCGGACGCACCGGGTTGCTGAGACAATCGTGATTGCCGACGACGTGTACCGTCGTGGGTTCAGACGTGCCCGAGTCGGAAGAAGCCAGTGAAGCGCATATTCAAGGGTCCGTGGGTGTGGATCGTCGTCGCTGTCGTCGGCGTCCTGCTCGCACTCCAATACCTCACCCCGAACAGTGGGGGCGACGAGATCGCCGCCTCCAAGATGAGCCAGTACATCTCCTCGGGGGACGTCAAGGACATCACGTTCGTCGACGGTGACCAGGAGATCCGGGCCACCCTCGACAAGGGCGTCCGCTCCGAGGGCGCCGACGTCTTCACGAAGTGGATCGGCGGCACCCAGGACGCCACCTTCGCGGCGGCGCTCGAGCAGTTCGACGAGGGCACCATCGACGAGGTCGAGACCGAGGTCGCCGAGCAGAGCATCCTCGCGACGCTGCTGATCTCGTTCCTGCCGATCATCCTGATCGTGCTGATCTTCTTCTGGCTGATCAACAGCATGCAGGGCGGCGGCGGACGCGGCGTCATGCAGTTCGGCAAGTCCAAGGCCAAGCTGATCTCCAAGGACATGCCGAAGACGACGTTCGCCGACGTCGCCGGCGCCGTCGAGGCCATCGAGGAGCTCGGCGAGATCAAGGAGTTCCTCCAGGAGCCGGCGAAGTTCCAGGCCGTCGGCGCCAAGATCCCCAAGGGCGTCCTGCTCTACGGCCCTCCCGGCACCGGTAAGACCCTCCTCGCGCGGGCCGTCGCCGGCGAGGCGGGCGTGCCGTTCTACTCCATCTCCGGCTCCGACTTCGTCGAGATGTTCGTGGGCGTCGGCGCGAGCCGGGTCCGCGACCTGTTCGAGCAGGCCAAGGAGAACGCCCCGGCGATCGTCTTCATCGACGAGATCGACGCCGTCGGTCGCCACCGCGGCGCCGGCATGGGCGGCGGCCACGACGAGCGCGAGCAGACCCTCAACCAGCTGCTGGTCGAGATGGACGGCTTCGACGTGCGTGGCGGGGTCATCCTGATCGCGGCCACCAACCGCCCCGACGTCCTCGACCCGGCACTGCTGCGCCCGGGCCGCTTCGACCGCCAGATCGGCGTCGACGCGCCCGACCTGGCCGGCCGCCACCAGATCCTGAAGGTGCACTCGCGGGGCAAGCCGATGTCCGAGGCGATCGACCTGCTGACGATCGCGCGTCGTACCCCCGGCTTCACCGGCGCCGACCTCGCCAACGTGCTCAACGAGGCCGCGTTGCTGACCGCCCGCAACAACGAGAAGCTGATCACGCCGCTCTTCATGGACGAGGCGATCGACCGCGTCATCGCCGGCCCGCAGCGCAGCTCGCGGCTGATGAGCGAGAAGGAGAAGCTGATCACGGCCTACCACGAGGGCGGCCACGCCCTGGTGGCGGCGGCGCTCCCGGGCACCGACCCGGTCCACAAGATCACGATCCTGCCGCGCGGCCGGGCCCTGGGCTACACCATGGTGCTGCCCGACGAGGACAAGTACTCCCAGACCCGCTCGGAGATGCTCGACAAGCTCGCCTACATGCTGGGCGGCCGGGCGGCCGAGGAGATGGTCTTCCACGACCCGACCACCGGCGCCGGCAACGACATCGAGAAGGCCACCAGCCTGGCCCGCGCGATGGTCACCCAGTACGGCATGACCGAGCGCCTCGGGGCGATCAAGCTCGGGGACTCCGGTGGTGAGCCGTTCCTGGGCCGCGACATGGGCCACCAGCGCAACTACTCCGAGGACGTCGCCGGCATCGTCGACGAGGAGACCAAGAAGTTCCTCGCGACCGCCCACCAGGAGGCGTTCGACATCCTCGAGGAGAACCGCGACGTCCTCGACTCGCTGGTGCTCGCGCTGCTCGACAGGGAGACGCTCGACAAGGGCGAGGTCGCGGAGATCTTCACCCCGCTGCGCCGCCGCCAGGCGCGCCCGGCGTGGACCGGCTCCCCGGACCGCAACCCCTCCGACATCCCGCCGATCGAGATCCCGCAGGAGATCCGCGACCGCGCCGCCGCCAACGGCCTCGCGACGGCCAGCTCTCCCGGCGTCGTCGTCACCCCGCCCGGACCGGGTGGCGACGTGCACGGCGACCCGACGCTCGGTGGGCACGCGGCTCCGACCCCGCCGCCGCCCGGACCCGGACCGGTATGACCGACCCGGTGACCGGCCCCGTGCGCCGGCCCGAGGACATCCCGGAGTACGACCACGACCGGGCCGAGGCCGCCGTACGCGAGCTGCTGCTGGCGATCGGCGAGGACCCCGACCGCGAGGGCCTGCTCGAGACGCCGGCTCGGGTCGCCCGGGCGTACGCCGAGCTCACCGCCGGGCTGCGGCTGAGCCCGGAGGACGTGCTGACCACGACCTTCGACCTCGGGCACGAGGAGATGGTGCTCGTGCGCGACATCGAGCTGTGGTCGATGTGCGAGCACCACCTGGTGCCGTTCACCGGCGTCGCCCACGTCGGCTACATCCCGGCCGAGACCGGCAAGATCACCGGGCTCTCCAAGCTGGCGCGGCTCGTCGACGTCTACGCCAAGCGGCCCCAGGTCCAGGAGCGGCTGACCACCCAGATCGCCGACGCGCTCGTCGAGATCCTCGAGGCTCGCGGCGTGGTCGTGGTGATCGAGGCCGAGCACCTGTGCATGACCATGCGCGGGGTCCGCAAGGCCGGGGCGCGCACGATCACCTCCGCGGTCCGGGGCTCGTTCCTCTCCGACCCGGCCACCCGCTCCGAGGCGATGGCGCTGATCCACAGTCCGAGACGCTAGCGTCGGTCCGTGGACCTGCTGCGATCGATGAGCCGGCCCCGGGTGATGGGCGTCGTCAACGTCACCCCCGACTCGTTCTCGGACGGCGGTCGCTACCTCACCGCCGAGGCGGCCGTGACCCACGGCCTGGACCTGCTGGCCGACGGCGCCGACCTCCTCGACATCGGGGGAGAGTCCACCCGGCCCGGCGCGACCCGGCCGCTGGTCTCCGAGGAGCTCGCGCGGGTCGTCCCGGTGATCCGCCAGCTCGCCGACGCGGGCGCGGTCGTCTCGGTCGACACGATGCGGTCCGAGGTGGCCGAGGCGGCGCTGCGCGCGGGCGCGACGCTGGTCAACGACGTCTCCGGCGGGCTCGCCGACCCGAGGATGCTCGCCGTCGTCGCCGACACCGGAGCGTCGTACGTCGCGATGCACTGGCGCGCGCACAGCGACCACATGACCGACTTCGCGGCGTACGACGGGCCCGGCGGGGTCGTCGCCGGGGTCCGCGACGAGCTCGCGGGCCGGGTCGAGGCGATGCTGGCCGCCGGTATCGCGGAGGACCGGATCGTGCTCGATCCCGGGCTGGGCTTCGCCAAGCGGGCCGAGCACAACTGGGAGCTGCTCG
The DNA here is from genome assembly GCF_022919075.1 of Nocardioides sp. W7. Taxonomy (NCBI): domain Bacteria; kingdom Bacillati; phylum Actinomycetota; class Actinomycetes; order Propionibacteriales; family Nocardioidaceae; genus Nocardioides; species Nocardioides sp. W7. Next base: position 1,492,207 of record NZ_CP095078.1, read on the forward strand.
CCGACCTGGAGCCGCTGCGGGCGCTGGGCTTCCCGCTGCTGGTCGGCGCCAGCCGCAAGAGCTTCCTCGGGAGCCTGCTGGCGCCCGAGGGCGGCCCCCCGAGGCCGGTCGAGGAGCGCGAGCACGCCCACGCGGCCGTGGTCGCCCACCTGACCCGCCTGGGAGCCTGGGGGGTGCGCGTGCACGACGTACGTGCCGCGCGCGACACGATCGCCGCCACCGCCGCGATCGTCGCCAAGGAGAGGACGCCATGACGCAGGGGACGACCGACGAGCTGGCCGTGCTGGGCATCGAGTGCTACGGCCACCACGGGGTCTTCGAGTTCGAGAAGCGCGAGGGCCAGACCTTCGTGATCGATCTCGCACTGGGGGTCGACACCGCGCCTGCGGCGGCGTCGGACGACTTGCAAGACACCGTCGACTACGGGAGTCTCGTGGCCGCGGTGAAGAACGCCGTGGAGCAGGAACCGGTCGACCTGATCGAGACCCTGGCGCAGCGGATCGCGGACGTCTGCCTCTTGGACGTCCGTGTTGAATGGGCGAGGGTCACGGTTCACAAGCCGGATGCACCCATCGAGGCGACGTTCCGCGACGTCGCGCTGACGATCACGCGAAGGACTCCCCGTGACTGAGACCCCCAACCCGCACATCGTCGACGCCGACACCCTGACCGGGGAGATGCGTCCGATCCGCCGGGCGGTCCTGGCCCTGGGGTCCAACCTCGGGGAGCGGATCACGGCTCTCCAGGGCGCGGTCAACGCGCTCGCCGACACCCCCGACGTGTGGGTCACCGGCGTCTCGCCGGTCTACGAGACCGCCCCGGTCGACTGTCCCCCGGGGGCCAAGAACTTCCTCAACGCCGTCGTCCTCATCGACACCACCCTCGCCGCGACCCGGCTGATGGACCGTGCGCTGGCCATCGAGGACGCCTTCGACCGCGATCGCTCCGAGGGTCCGAACTCCTCGCGCACCCTCGACGTCGACCTGATCGTGGTGGGTGACCGCCGCAACGACGACGAGCACCTCCGGCTGCCGCACCCCCGCGCCCGGGAGCGCTCGTTCGTGCTCAAGCCGTGGTTCGACCTCGAGCCCGACGCCGAGCTCCCGGACGCCGGCCCGATCTCCGAGCTGCTGGCGAGCCTCGGCACCGACGGCCTGGCGCTGCGCGACGACCTGCTGCTCGAGCTCGAGTGAGCCGCCGGTGAGCCTGCCTCCCGAGGAGCCGCCGGAACCGACCGGCGGGCCCGGTGAAGGGCGGCTCCGGCCCACCTCACCGGCAGCGCTCACCGCCTGCGCGGTCGTCGGCCTGATCGCCGGCTGGTTCGTGCGTCCCCTGGCGGTCGAGCTCGACGGGACCGCGCGGGTCGTGTCCTGGGCGCAGCCGGTCGCCCTCGGCGTGGTGGCCGCGATCGTCGGCGTGGCCGCCTGGTCGACCTGGCGCCAGCTCCAGGTGCGGCGCGAGCGGATCGAGCCGCACCGCGCCCTGAACCGGCTCGCGCTGGCCCGGGCGAGCGCCTACGTCGGCGCCCTGGTGGCCGGCGTCTACGGCGGGTACGCCGTCAGCTGGCTCGGCCTCGCGTCCGACCTCGTCGGCGAGCAGACGACCCGCGCGGGCGTCGCAGCGGTCGCCGGCCTGGCGATGGTCATCGGAGGGCTGTTCCTCGAGCGAGCGTGTCGCGTCCGAACCGACGACCCGGAGGCATAACCTCGACGGCATGCCCCACGAATCGGCACCAGCCTCATCGACCACACGCGTCACAGCACGTCGCCGCCAGCGCAGCACCCGGCTGACCGTCGCCGTGGCCTTCCTGGTGCTCGCCGCCGCCGTCGTCACCGGCGCGGTCCTGAGCGGCTCGTGGCTCCTGGTCACGGTCGCCGCGTTCCTCGGCGTCGCGCTCGGCGCCGCCGCCACCCGGATCACCCACACCGAGCTGGCCCAGGCCCGCCGCGACGCCGCCCGGGACCGAGCCGAGCAGGCCCAGGCCTACCGGCGGCTGACCGAGGAGCGCACGGCCGAGCACGCGTCGTACGTCTCCTCGATGACCGAGCGGATCACCGAGCGCGAGTCGGCGCTCGCCGAGCTGCAGGACGCCCTCGGGGTGGCCCAGCGCCGCGCCGCGGACGCCACCCGCAAGATGAACGCCGAGGCGCGTCGCGCCGACGTCGCCGAGCGCGAGGGCGAGCGGGTCGTGTCCCGCCTCGACGAGGCGGAGCAGACCGCGGCCGAGGCGGTCGTCATGGTGGCCGAGCTGGAGCAGCAGGTCGACGTGCTCAAGGCGGAGCTCGAGACGGTCACCAGCGCGTGGCGCGCGGCCGAGGCGACCCGCAAGCGCGCCTGAGCCGCTGCACGACTCCAGACCCGGTGGGGCAGAATGCCTCTACGTGATCCCCGACGACTCCCGCTTCGAGACCGACCCCGAGGAGCTGGTCCCGGACCCGCCCGGCCTGCCGGAGGACTGGAGCGTCGCGACCCCGGACCCCAGTGACCGCTTCGTCGTCGCCCGGCTGACCCAGCTGCTGCGCGCACACGAGCGGCACGGCCGCGGCTGGGCCGGCTCGGGCGTCGACGACGTGCTCGTCGAGGTCTCCGAGCAGGGCCTGCGCACCCGCGAGAACGTCGTCGTCCGCGACCCCGACGACGAGATCCGCGCCTGGGGGAGCGTCCACGACCGGGCCGGCGGCCGGATGCTCTTCCTGCACGTCGTCGAGCGGGACCTGCCCGACGCGATCGCCCGGGCCTGCTCCGACGTGCTCGTGGAGTGGGCGGTCGGCCAGGCGAAGGCGGTCGGCGCCGCGCGGGGCCTGGAGGTCCAGCAGATCGACACCGGTGCGTTCGCCGACGACGAGCGCCAGCACGCCTGGCTGAGCGCGTCCGGCTTCACCCACGTCCGGACCTGGCATCAGCAGACCCGCCCGGTCACCCCCGACGAGGTCGGGCTGGTCCCCGACCCGGCGCTGTGGGAGCAGGACGGCATGCGGATCCGCCTGGTGCGTCGTACCGGCTCCGGCATGCCCGACGAGGACGACCTGCGCGACGTCCACGACGTGCTGGAGAGCGCGTTCGTCGACCACTTCAACTCGTGGGAGGAGACCTTCGACGAGTTCCTGCACCGGCTGCGCGAGGACCCCGGCCACCGCTGGGACCACTGGTGGCTGGCCGAGCTCGTCGACGGCGACGAGCGGCAGCCCGTCGGCGCGCTGGTGGCCAACGTGTCGTCGAGCACCAGCGGACCCGATGGCTCCTACGTCTCCTACATCGGCGTGCTCGAGGCGGCCCGCGGCCGGGGCGTGGCCAAGGGTCTGCTGCGCACCGTGATCGCCGACGCGGCCGCCCGCGGTCGCGACCGGGTCGGCCTCGAGGTCGACGCCGACTCACCCACCGGAGCGCACGGGCTGTACGCCGCGCTGGGCTGGGAGACGAAGTACGTCACCGAGTCCTGGCACCGCGACGTCCCCGTCGACTGACCCCCCTGGGCCCCACCCCTGACCGCCGAGTCAGCACGAATGGTGGGCCGAGTCAGCACCAGTAGTGCCGACTCGGCCCACCATTCGTGCAGACTCGGCGATGCTCAGGTGTCGGCGAGGGACGCGCGCAGGGCGCGGTGGATGCCGTTGGGGGTCAGTACGCCGACGAACTGCGGGCCGTCCTTGACGCCGACCAGGCCCCGGTCGTCGCGCAGGAGTACGGCGAGCGCCTCCTCGAGCGAGGCGCCGACGTCGATCACGGCGCCCAGGGAGCCGGCGCTGACGCCGTCGAGCGGCTCCAGGTGCGCGCGGTCGATCCGGGTGACGCTAAGCCGGCGCAGGCCGCGGGTCGAGCCCACGAAGTCGGCGACGAAGTCGTCGGCGGGCCGGCCGAGCACCTCGGCCGGGGTGCCGTACTGCGCGAGCCGGCCGCCGGTCGCGAAGACCGCGACCCGGTCACCCATCCGCACCGCCTCGTCGATGTCGTGGGTGACCAGGACGACGGTCTTGCCGAGCTCGCGCTGCAGCCGCAGGAACTCGTCCTGCAGGCGCACCCGCACCACCGGGTCGACGGCGCCGAACGGCTCGTCCATGAGCAGCACCGGCGGGTTGGCGGCCAGCGCCCGGGCCACGCCGACGCGCTGCCGCTGACCGCCCGAGAGCTGGTGCGGGTAGCGGTCGGCGTACGTCGCGGGATCGAGGCCGACGAGCTCCATCAGCTCGAGGGCCCGGCGGCGGGCGGTCGCCTTGGACTCGCCGTACAGCAGCGGCACCGTCATCACGTTGGTGACGATCCTCTGGTGGGGGAACAGCCCGACCTGCTGGATGACGTAGCCGATGCCGCGGCGCAGCTGGACCGGGTCCTGGCCGGTCACGTCCGCGCCGTCGATCTCGATGGTCCCCGTCGTGGGCTCGATCAGCCGGTTGATCATCTTCAGCGTCGTCGACTTGCCGCACCCGGACGGGCCGACGAAGCAGACCAGCTCGCCCCGGCCGACCTCCAGGTCGAGGCCGTGCACGGCGACGGTGCCGTCGGCGTACGTCTTTCCCACGCCCGTGAGGCGGATCATCGCGTCGCCGTCCGCCGAACGGGTACGTTCCATGATCGTGACCCTACCCACGGCGGGCGCCGCAGCGGCCCTCCCGACGGAAGAGCCGAGCTGCTACAGCCGGTTCGTCAACGAGTGGTTCTGCTGGCAGTACGTCGAGGACCGTCACGACGAGATCACCGACGCCCTGGTCCAGCACGTCGCGATCACCCTCGCGGCCCTCCTGCTCGGCGTCGTGCTCGCCTTCCCGCTGGCCCTGCTCGCCCGTCGCCTCCCGCGGCTGCGGTCGGCGGTGCTGGGTCTCAGCACCGGTCTCTACACGATCCCCTCGCTCGCGCTCTTCCCGCTGCTGGTCCCGTTCACGGGGCTGTCGCCGACCACGGTGGTGATCGGGCTCGGTCTCTATGCGCTGACGATCCTGGTCCGCGCCCTCCTCGACGGCCTGGCCTCGGTCCCCGAGGACGTCCGCGAGGCGGCGACCGGCCTCGGCCACGGGCGCGCCCGGCTGTTGCTGCGGATCGAGCTCCCGCTCGCGCTGCCGGTCGCGATGGCCGGGCTCCGGGTCGCCGCCGTCTCGACGGTCGCCCTCACCACGGTCGGCACGCTGGTGGCGTACGGCGGCCTCGGCAACCTGATCTCCCACGGGGTGCAGCGCGACTTCCGGGCCGAGCTCGTCACGGCGGCGGTGCTGTGCGTGGCCCTCGCGGTCGTGCTCGACGCCCTGTTGGTCCTGCTGCAGCGGGTCCTCACGCCGTGGACGCGGGCCGCGCCCGCATGAGCATCTTCGCCGAGACCTGGCGCTACCTCACCGACGGCGCCAGCTGGTCGGGTCCCGACGGTTTCGTGGCGCGACTGCTGGAGCAGCTGCTGGTCACCGGCACCGCGCTGGCGGTGGCGATGATCGTGGGCCTGCCGCTGGCCCTCTGGCTGGGGCACCTCGGTCGGGGCGGCTTCGTGGCCATCAACATCTCCAACATCGGCCGGGCCGTCCCGACGTTCGCGCTGCTCGCCCTCCTGGTCGCCGCGGACTGGCCGGGCTCCGGTGACTTCGGCCCCTACGGCCGGGCGGGGCTCGCGACCCTGATCGCGCTCGTCCTCTTCGCGCTGCCTCCCCTCATCACCAACGCCTACGTCGGCGTCCGCGAGGTCCCCGCCGAGCTGCTGGAGGCCGCCGACGGGATGGGCATGTCGTCCTGGCAGCGGTTCCGTCGCGTCGAGCTGCCGCTCGCCGTACCGGTCGTGGCCTCCGGCGTGCGGCTGGCCCTGGTCCAGCTGTGGGCCACGGCGACCATCGCCGCGCTGGTGGCGGGGCCCGGCGTGGGCCGGATCATCACCGAGGGGTTCGCCCGCAACGACTACGGCCAGGGCCTCGCCGGCGCGGTCGTCGTGGCGGTGGTCGCGCTGGTCCTCGAGCTCCTCGCCGCACTGCTGCAGCGTGCCGTCGACCCGGTGCGGCGCGCGTCACCCGATCGGGACTCCCGGTTGTCGGCGTCCGGGTCTACGGTTGCCGAAGCCCCCTCCCGGGGCTGAGCGGACCCGCTCACACCACCGGACACGCGTGGCCACGGCCACGGGACACAGAAGGTTCACCATGTTGCTACGACGTCCGCTCGCCGCCGCCCTCACCGCCGGCCTGCTCCTCCTCGCCACCGCCTGTGCCGGGGACGACCTCGACTCCGACTCCGCCGACGACCCCGAGACCAGCGGCTCGGGCGAGGGCACCTCGGTGGTGATCGGCAGCCAGAGCTTCGACGAGGCCGCGCTCGTCACCGCGATGTACCAGCAGGTCCTGGAGGCCGAGGGCTACCAGGTCGAGACCCGGCTGGTCGACACCCGGCCGGCCTACCTCGGGGAGATGCCGGACGCCGTCCAGATCGCTCCGGAGTACGTCGCGGGCATCGTCGACCAGCTCAACACCGACGCGAACGGTCCCGATGCGGCCGCGCTCTCGACGAGCGACGCCCAGGAGACGATCGACGCGGGCGCCGCACTGCTGGAGGAGAAGGGCCTGACCCTCCTCGACCCGTCCCCGGCGTACTCCGCCAACGGCTACTTCGTGAGCACCGAGGCCTCTCCCGACGTCACCGCGCTCTCCGATCTGAAGGGCCAGCAGGTCACCCTGGCCGCCGCGCCCGACTGCAAGGGCCGGGCCGACTGCGAGAAGGGCCTGGTCGAGACCTACGGCATCGACGTCACCCTGGAGCCGCTGGGCTACGCGTCCCCGGAGACCTTCCAGGCCGTGCTCGACGGTGAGGCGCAGCTCGGCCAGACCAGCACCCTCGACGGCACCCTCGAGGAACAGGGCCTGCTCCTGCTGGAGGACGACCTGGGCATCCAGCCCGCGCAGAACCTCGTCCCCGCGGTGTCGACGGCGTTCCTCGACGAGCACCCGGACGTGGAGGAGCCGCTCAACGCCCTGATGGCCGCGCTCGACAACGACACCCTCGCCGAGCTGCTCGTCCGGGTGCAGGTCGACCGCGAGCGGGCCGAGGACGTCGCCGCCGACTTCCTCGCCTCCGCCGACCTGCTCTGAGGGTCGGCCTTCGGGTCGGCTCCGCCTGCCTCAGCCGACGAGCGCCGCGCCGGTCCCCGGGAACCGGTACGGCGCTCGTCGGGGATGAGGCAGAATCCACGACCGTGCTCCGTGACCTGCCGGCCGGCGATCAGGCGCGCAGCCGAAGGAGGAAGTGATGGCGGACGGCGACGTGCTGACGCCTCGGCTCGGGGTGCTGGCGCATCCCGCGCCGGTCTCGCCGCGGGAGCGACGGCGCCAGGAGCAGCGCCGCGTCGAGGGCCGGGTCAGCGTGATCATGCCGGCGTTCAACGTCGCGCCGTACATAGCCGAGGCGGTGGGGTCCGTCCTCGGGCAGAGCCACCGGCAGGTGGAGCTCGTCGTCGTCGACGACGGCTCGACCGACGGCACCCGCGCCATCCTGGACGACCTGGCGGCCGCGGACGACCGGCTCCAGGTGCACGCCCAGGCCAACAGCGGTCCGAACGCCGCGCGCAACCTCGCGCTCGGCCACGCGACCGGCGAGTTCGTGACCTTCCTCGACGGCGACGACGTGGTGCTGCCCGGAGCCTACGAGCGGATGGTGCGCTCCCTGCGCACGAGCGGCTCCGACTTCGCGCAGGCGTCGTACGTCCGCATCCGCGACGGCGTGCAGGAGCCGGCCGCTCCGTGGATCCGCCGCGCGCACGCCAAGGAGATGATCGGCGCGGCCGTGACCGACCGGCCGACGATGATGGTCAACGCGGTGCAGTGGAGCAAGGTCTACCGCCGCTCGTTCTGGGACGAGAGCGTCCGCGAGTTCGCGCTGCCCGGCTACTACCAGGACCAGTTGGTCAGCGCCCGCGCCTTCGGGCACGCCCGCTCCGTCGACTCCCTCACCGAGCCGACGGTCGCCTGGCGGGCCCGGGACGACCGCTCGTCGATGACCCAGCAGGTGCTGTCCCTCGCCAATATGAGAGACCGCTTCCGAACCGCTCGTGAGTCGCTGGAGATCCTCGAGGTCGTCAGCGGTCGCAAGCTCCACGACGCGCGGCTGACCCACTACCTCAACAACGACTTCGCCTCGACGATCCGCCGAGTCGAGGAGGCGCCCGAGGACTACTGGCGCGCCCTGGTCGAGGAGGTGCGCGGGCTGCTGGCCCTGATGCCGAACCATGAGTTCTGGGACCGGGTCGACCCCCAGCACAAGGTCGTCTACCACCTGATCGGCGACGAGCGGCGCGCCGACGTGGAGGCCTTCAACCGGGCGGGCGGCCGGGTGGTGCGCGACTTCCCCGTCGAGGAGTGCGACGACGGCTACTACGTGCACCTGCCGCTGTGGGAGGACACATCGATCCCGCGGTGGAGCTTCCGGCTCGGTGGTCGCTACGCCCGCGGCCTGCGCGACGGCGGCACCTGGCGCGGTGGGCGGGTCGCGGCGGGCTGAGGCCAGGCGCGGGGGTGTTCCCCCGCCGTCGACCGCCGCGGGGTCCGGTGGGGGTGGCCGGTAGCATCGCCACGCCCCAGCAGGTGTCGAGAGGAGCTTCGTCGGTGCGTCCACGTCAACGGCTGACCCAGGCCCTGGTGCGGGTCGGCAAGGCCACCCCGCGAGGGATCCGTGGCCCGGTCGGACGGGCCAGCCGCCGGTTCCGGAGCGGGTGGGGAGACCCGCTGGTGACCGTGGTGCTGGCCGTCAGCGACGAGGAGTCGACCCGGATCGGCCCGTGCCTGGACGAGCTGCGCGGGCAGCTCTACCGCAGCCTGGAGGTCCGGGTGCAGCCGTGGGGTCGGAGCACCGAGGTGCGCCGGATCGCCACCGAGCACGCCGACGCCGACTGGCGGATCATCCTCGACAAGGACGACGCACCCGACGCCGCCGCGGCCCGCAACAACGGTGCCGCCGCCGCGAAGGGCGTCTACCTGATCTTCGTCGGCGGCGGGGACAACCTGCCCCGGCAGGCCTTCGACCGGCTCACCGACGTGCTACAGCGGTCCGGGTCGGACTTCGCGGTCGGGCGGATGGCCCTCCCGCCCGGCCCCCCGGGGCGCCACGTGGACTCGCCCTTCCGGGCCGCCCACGAGCTGGAGCTGGTCGGCATCGACCTCGCCACCGCACCGGTGGCGGTGACCGACCTCGGGCTCGGCAACCGGATGCTCCGGACCAGTTTCTGGAGGAGCTCGGGGCTGCGGTTCACCCCCGAGCGGCCCCGCGGAGTGGACGTCGCGCTCGCGTCGTACGCCCGGGCCGCGCGCTTCGACCTGCTCGCCGAGGACACCTACGTGCCGACCGGCCGGCGCGACGGGGTGAGCGTCGGTGCGATGACCGATGTCCTCGCCGGCCTGGACGAGTGGCTGCAGGACCACGAGCGCACCTGGGCGCAGCTGGAGGAGCTCGACCTGCCCGACGTCAGCGACTGGTGGCTGTGGGGCGTGCTCGACACCGCCATCCAGCCCTTCGTCGCCGACGTCGAGCGAGCCACCGACGAGCAGTGGATCCGCTTGCGGGACCACGTGCAGCTGCTGCTGCGCTCGGCCGGCGACCAGGCCTGGCGCTCGCTCAGCTCGGAGTCGCGGGTCAAGCTGTGGCTGCTGCAGGCCGGCCGTCGCGCCGAGCTGGAGGAGCTGGTGACCAGCCGCCTCTTCGAGCGCGACAACCGGCCGACCCACGTCGTCGACGGCGTGGTGACCGCCGATCTGCCGTTCCGCGGTGACCCGGAGGTCGGCGTCCCCGACGACTGCTACGTGATGACCGAGCAGGAGACGCCGCTGGTCGTCGTCCTCCGCAACGTCGCGTGGGCCTCGAGCGACCGACTCGAGCTCGACCTCGCCGCCTACGTCGACCACGTGAGCGTCGACGAGCTCCCGGACCTGCGGGTGCAGCTGGTCCGAGACGGCGGCGACGAGCGCGTCCCGCTGGAGATCGTTCAGCGCGTCGACCCGATGGTCAACCACCAGGACGGTCGCAGCCACCAGGACTGGTCGCACGGCACGTTCCGGGCCTACGTCGACACCGCCGCCCTCGCCGAGGCGACGTCGGTCGCGGCCGAGACCGCCCGCTGGACCCTCGACGTCCGGATGACGACCCAGGGGCTGACCCGCCGCGGCGGAGTCACCCGCTTCGACGAGCGCGGGATGGCCGGGGCCCTGTGGCACGGCCACGTCGGCGCGCGCCGGCACGGCGACCAGCGGGTCGGTCCGGTGCGCCAGGGTGCCCGCTTCCGGATCGAGGTACGCCGCGACCACGGCCCCCGGCTCGTCGACGCCCGGGTCACGGGCCGCCGGGTCGTCGGCGCCGTCCGTCCCGGCCGGGACGGGCTGCGCAGCCTGCAGGTCACGATGGGCAACTTGGAGAAGAGGGTGCCCCTGCGCCCGGACGGCGACGTGCTCCGCTTCGACCTCGAGGTCCCGCAGCCCTGGGTGGGCCGCGAGTTCGCGCGGTGGGAGCTCGTCGCGCTCCCCGAGAACGGCGCCCCGCTGCCGGTCGGCTGGCCGGCGGACGAGCGCACCTGGTTCGGCGAGGGGCAGGGCAGCGTCGTCCTCAGCCGCTCCGGCACCGGTGACGTCGACGTGCTCGAGGCCGACGGCGTGCTGGTCCTCGACAGCGTGGAGCTCTCGGCCGAGACCATCGAGCTCACCGGCACCTGGCTCGGCACGCCGGCCCAGGGGAACGTGGAGCTCCTCGGCCCCGCCCGGCTCGGAGCCGAGCTGCGGACCGGTGCCGACGGCGTCGTCCGCGCCTCGGTGCCGACCCGGTGGGACCCGTGGCAGCTCGGGCCGACCCCGGTGCCCCCGGGCTCGTACGTCTTCGAGCTCGACGGCGTCCCCGGGTCCGCGGCCCGGGTGGTCCTCGGCGGCCCGGTCCTGGACCGGATCCTCGACTTCACCGTCGCCCACGGCTACCGGTTCCGGGCGGCCCGCACCGGACGCGGGCCCGGCGTGCAGCTGCTGCCGCCGCTCACCGACGACGAGCGCGGTCCCTTCGGCCAGGCGCGGCTGCAGGCCTGGGCCCGCAGCCACACCGAGCCGATCGAGGCCGACGCCGTCTACCTGCAGTCGTACGACGGCGCCACCGCGACCGACAGCCAGCTGGCCATCCACCACGAGCTGCGGCGTACCCACCCCGAGCTGACGCTCTACTGGGGCGTCGCCGACAGCGCCTCCCAGCTGCCCGAGGGCGCGGTGCCGGTGCTGATGCGCTCGCGCGAGTGGTACCGCGTGCTGACGACCGCCCGCTACCTGTGCCTCAACATCGACGTCGACCGGTGGTTCGCCAAGCGGCCGGGTCAGTCGCTGCTGCAGACCTTCCACGGCTACCCCGCGAAGTCGATGGGCATCCGGATGTGGCAGGCCAAGGGCTACACCCCGCGCCGGATCAGGCTCGAGCTGGACCGGACCTCACGCGACTGGGACCTGATCCTCACCCCGGCGCCCGAGATGGACGTCTACTACCGGCACGAGTACGAGTACGACGGCGCGATCCACAGCGCCGGCTACCCCCGCGACGACGCCCTGGTCGACCACGGAGCCGAGGAGCGTCGTGCGGACACGCGACGTCGGCTCGGCATCTCACCGGAGCAGAAGGTCGTGCTCTACGCGCCGACCTGGCGCGACGACCTCGCCACGAACTGGCGCTCGGCCGAGATGATCCACCACCTCGACCTGGAGTCGGCCAGCCGCAAGCTCGGCCCGGACTACGTCTTCCTGATGCGCGGGCACCGGTTCCACACGCGACCGGACGCCACGGCCGACACCCAGGCGCGACTGCTCGACGTCAGCGGCTACCCGGAGATCAACGACCTGATCCTGGCCGCGGACGCAGCGGTGCTCGACTACTCCTCGTTGCGCTTCGACGTGGCGCTGGCCCGGCGGCCGATGATCTTCCTGGTGCCCGACCTGGCGGCCTACACCGGCGGCGTCCGCGGATTCCTCTACCCGTTCGAGGACTCCGCTCCCGGCCCCCTCGTCGACACCGCCGACCAGGTCATCGACTGGCTCCGGCGGCTGCCCCGCCTCACCGAGGAGTACGCCGGCGCCGTCGAGGACTTCCACCGGACCTACAACTACCTGCAGGACGGCCACAGCGCCGAGCGGGTGGTCAAGGCTTTCTGGGGCTGACCCGGACAGGACTGGGCCCGACCGGGCTCAGTCCTCGTCGTACGCCGTCTCCTGCATCGCCAGCGCGATCGGGTCGGCCCGGCGCAGGTCGATCAGGTGGCCGGTGCCGCCGGCGAGCAGGGTGTCCAGCGAGGCCCGGGCCACCGCGACGGACTCCAGCAGGGAGTCGGCCGGCTCCTGGCCGAAGGCCTTGGTCCGCATGGGCGTGCCGGTGCGCTCGGGGTTGATGCAGTTGACCCGGACGTGGTCGGCGGCCCACTCGTCGGCGAGCGCCTGGGTGAGGTTCACCGTGGCGGCCTTGGCCGAGGAGTAGAGGCTGTAGCCGCTGCGTCCGCGGGTGTAGGAGCTGGAGGTGAACAGCAGCAGGCTGCCGCGCGTCTCCTTCAACAGCGGGTGGAACTCCTGGGCGATCAGGATGGGCGCGATGTAGTTGATCTCGGTCGCGGCCCAGATCGTCTCGTCGGTGCAGTCGAGGAGCGCGCCGCGGGGGAGCACCCCAGCGGTGTTGACGACGAAGTCGACGCGACCGTGCGCCTCCACGACCTGACGGGCCGCCTTCGCGACGTCCTCACGCCGCTGGACGTGGGTGCCGGTCGTGGACCGGCTGAAGGTGACGACGGTGGCGCCGTGCTCCTCGCCGAGCTTCGCGATGTCGGCGCCGATGCCGTAGCTGCCGCCGAAGACGACCATCACCTTGCCGGCCAGCACCTCGCGGTAGGCCTCGGGCTCGCGGCTCGGCGGCAGGTCGCTCTGGGTGAGCTGGAAGAGCTTGTCGGCCAGGTAGAGGTCGATCGGCTCGGTGACCTTCATGTTCCGCTCGTCGCCCGGCACCACCCAGATCGGGACGTCGGGCCGGTAGCGCAGCACCACGGTGCAGTCGTCGGTGGCCTCGAAGTCGGGGTCGAGCTCGGCCTTCGCGTACGCCGCCTTCAACACCGAGGCGAGGAACGCCTGCGGGGTCTGGCCGCGGCGCAGCGAGGCTCGCGGCGGGATGTCCTTGATCGTGTTGTCGGGCCCGACCTCGATGATGGTGTCCGCGGAGGGGATCGCGACGTCGACGGCGCCGTACGACTCGAGCGCCTCGAAGCAGTCGGTGATGATCCGCGGGCTCAGCAGCGGCCGGACCGCGTCGTGCAGCAGGACCTTGCAGTCCTCGTCGCCGAGCGCGGCGAGGGCCCGCCGGGTGGTGTCGTTGCGGGTCTCGGCGCCCTCGAGGATCGCGGCGACCTTCTCGTAGCCGCCGGTGCGCACCATGGCGTGCACCGCGTCGAGGTGGCCGGGGGTCATCAGCACCAGGATCTCGTCGACGTCCTCGTGGGCGTCCAGGATCGCGAGCGTGTGCTCCATGATCGGGCGTCCGGCGATCTTGATGAGCTGCTTCGGGACGTCGAGACCGACGCGGACGCCGACCCCGCCGGCCAGGAGAACGGCGACGTTCTTCACGAGCTGGTGATCCTTTGGTGGTCAGGCAGGAGGGCGTCGAGCAGCCTACAACGCGCTGCGGACCAGGCCGGAGGTCGGACGACCGGGCCCCCGCGCGAGAGCCGATATAGGGTCGGATCGCCCAGAGGTCACGGTGGACAGTGAGCTAGGAGTTGACGAGTCGAATGCGCTCAGCGAGCACGGGGACGGCCCTGCCGGACGGGTCGAAGCTCGTCCACATCGGCATGCCGAAGACCGGTACGACGGCCCTGCAGGCCGCCCTGGATGCCGGGCGACCGCAGCTGCGGGAGGCCGGGGTCCGGCTGGTGGGCAAGGGCCGGCACGAGATGAAGACGGCGCTGGCCGCTGCCGGCACCCTGCCGCCGTACTGGGTCGACCGACGCGAGAAGCGGTGGGAGCAGCTCGCCGAGAACTTCCGGACCTCCCAGGCCCGCTGCACCATCTGGTCGAGCGAGACGCTCTCCCAGGCCGCGCCCGACCGGATCCGGCACATCGCCGATCGGCTGGGGTCGGACACGCACGTGGTGCTCACCCTGCGTCCGCTCGCGCCGCTGCTGGCCTCGCAGTGGCAGGAGGTGCTGCGCCGCCGCGGCACCGAGGACCTGGACACCTGGCTGCACCGGCACTTCGACGCGGTGTCGCCGGACGGCACGGTGAACGTCGAGTGGACCCGGCACATGCCCGAGCTGCACCGGTTCAGCCTGCGCCGCGTCGTCGAGGAGTGGGGCTCGGTCTTCGGCGAGGAGCGCCTGACCTTCGTGGTGGCCGACCCGCACGACCGCTCCAGCGGCATGCGCGTCTTCGAGAGCCTGCTCGGAGTGCCCGTCGGCACGCTCGTCCCGCAGGAGCAGGTCAACGCGTCCACCCCGTACCCCGAGTCGGAGATGCTCCGCGCGTTCAACATCGCCTTCACCGAGAACGGTGGCGACCACCCGACCTGGATGTTCACGGCCGGGAAGGGCGGCAAGCTCGCCCTGCGCGAGCTGCAGAACCTGTCGTCCCACCCGATCCGCACGCCCCGGTGGGCGGCGGATCGGTCCAACGAGTACACCCGCGACTGGATCGCCGCGGTCGAGGCGTCCGACGCGACCGTGATCGGCGACCTCCAGCACCTGCTCGTCGATCCTGCGGACTACCCCGAGGACGTGACGCCCCCGGACACGGTCAGTGTCGCCTCGGCCGGCCGGGTCGCCGAGGTGCTGTTCCGCTCGGCGCTGGAGTACGTCCCCGCTCCCGATCCCCAGGCCGCCGCCCCGGAGCGGCCCGAGCGCGGGCTGGAGTCGTACGACGCCCGCGAACTGCTCCGAGAGCTCGCACGACGCGGTCGCCGTCGGATCGGACGACGTGGGTGAGGCAGCGGCTCGTCGCAGCGCTGGCCGGGGTCCCCGGCGCCCGCGCCGCGGCGCGAACCCTCCGGCGCGGTAGGTCCCGCGCGAGCCTGCTCGCCCAACGCCCGCGGCACCGAGCGCTCGCCGGGCTGGTCGCCGCCGAGCGCGATGGCGAGGATGCTGCGATCGCCGTCATCGGCCCGCATGCCGACGCCCTCGCGCAGCTGGTCCGTGCCCGGTCGCCGCGCGCGGTGGTGACGGCGTACTCCGGCAACGAGAGCGAGCGGCACGTCGCGATGGTGGTCGACGGTCCCTTCGACGTCGTCGTCGACCTCGGCGGCACGGCCGGCCGGCTGCGCCGGTTCGAGGCGACCCTCTTCCACCTGCGTCCCGGCGGGATCCTCGTGGTGCCGGGCGGCGCCGTCGAGCTCGGCCCGCACCGCGGCGACCTCGGTGTGCTGCTGGACACCGCGGGGTCGCCGCCGGAGGGCCCGGGAACGACGTTGGGCCGGCTGCAGGACTTCCGCGACGTGGTCGGGCGGCACGTCACGCATCGCGTCGTCGGGAAGGACCTGTTGCTCACCCACGACGCGCGGCAGGTGCTGGCCAAGCTGCGCGAGCCGGAGTTCAACGACTACCTGCGCCTGGCCGAGACCCCGCACCGGCTGCTGCGGACCCTCCCCGCCGAGGAGCCGCCCCCCGCGCCGGAGGGCGGCGAGGGCCCGGTGCCGCGCCGCCTCCCGATGCACCGCCCCATCAGCAGCGCCACGATCAGCCTCCGCGAGTACCGCGACGTACGGGTCGCGCCCAAGCAGGTGCTCGTCGGCGACCGGGTGCTGCTGCCGGACACGTTCCGCCACAACCAGTGGCCCCACCTGGTGCACAGCCGGCTCGTCGACCACGGTGCCCGGTTCGCGCGGCCGAAGGGTCGGGTGCAGGCGGCGAGCCTGCCCCGGCTGAGCGGCACCTACCTGCACCTCGACAACGAGTTCCGGGGACACTTCGGGCACCTGCTGACCGAGACCCTGTCCCGGGTCTGGAGCTGGCCCGAGGCGCTCGCCATCGACCCGGACGCGCGGGTGCTGGTCGGCACCACCAGCAAGCGTCCCCGCCCGCTCGACTATGAGCTTGAGCTGTACGAGGCCTGCGGCATCCCACGCGATCGCATCGACGTCATCGACCGCCCGGTGCTCGTCGACCGGCTGATCTCCGGCACGCCGCTGTTCAGCCACCCCGACTACGTCCACCCGCGGATCGAGCAGACCTGGCGCGAGGTGGGGGACCGGCTGGCCGACCAGGCCGAGGACCGCGACTGGCCACGCCGCTTCTTCGTGGGTCGGCGCAGCGAGAAGCGGGCGTGCGTCAACGGGGCGGAGGTCGAGGCGATCTTCGCGGAGTACGGCTTCGAGGTCGTCTACCCCGAGGACTACTTGCTGGGCGAGCAGATCAGGCTGTTCCGGGCCGCCGAGGTCGCCGCCGGGTACGCCGGCAGCGGGCTGTTCCAGATCGCGTTCGTGCCCGAGCCGACGCACGTGATCATGGTCGGGCCCGCGTCGTACACCCCTCGCAACGAGTACCTGATGGCGGCGGTCCACGGGCACCGGGTCGAGGCGGTCATCTGCGAGGCCGGCGGCAAGGGCATCCAGACGTCGTACTCCTTCGACGCGGAGCGGGAGGGCCCCTACCTCCGCTCGCTCCTGGAGCGGCTGCCGTGAGGCCGCCCTGTCGTGTCGGCTTCGTCACAGGTGCCGCTGTTCCGTGCGGGAGGCGCCGCACGTAGCCTCGACCCCGACGCAAGCATCGGCACAACCCGTCCGGTACCCACCCCGGCTCCGTCGAGAAGACGGAGTGGTCGGAGGGACTGGAACGAGAGATGTGGAGAGCAGATGGACCAGCAGCACCCGCGCGCCCACGACGTTCCCGTCGCGGTCCCGCGCCCCCTTCGCATCGGCGTCGTCGGTGCCGGACGTGTCGGCGCCGTCCTGGCTGCCGGGCTCGGTGCCGCCGGGCACCGGGTCGTGGCCGCCGCCGGCGAGTCGGACGCCTCCCGGCAGCGGATGGCCGAGCTGTTGCCCGGCGTGACGCCCGCCAAGCCCAGTGCCGTCGCCCGCGCCAGCGACGCGCTGCTGCTGACCGTCCCCGACGACATGCTCGACAACGTCGTCACGATGCTGGCCGCCAGCGGCTCGATCCGCCCCGGCCAGCTCGTCGTGCACACCTCGGGCCGCCACGGCCTGGCCGTGCTCGAGCCCGCCCGTGCGCTCGGCGCTCGGGTGATCGCGCTGCACCCCGCCATGACCTTCACCGGCACGGCCGTGGACCTCGACCGACTGGCGGGCTGCGTCTTCGGCCTCACCGCCGGCCCCGCGGAGCGGGCGCTGGCCGAGAGCCTGGTCGCCGACCTCGGTGGTCGGCCGATGTGGGTGCCCGAGGAGATGCGCACGCTCTACCACGCGGGCCTGGCCCACGGCGCCAACCACCTGGTCACCCTGGTCACCGAGGCGATGGAGATGCTGACGGCCGCCGGTGCCGACGATCCGGCCGGCACCCTCCGCCCGCTGCTCACGGCCGCGCTCGACAACGCGCTGGCCCACGGGGACGCCGCGCTCACCGGCCCGATCGTCCGCGGCGACCTCGGCACCGTGCGCGCCCACCTCGTCGACCTCGCCGCGAACGCGCCGCACACGTTGCCGTCGTACGTCGTGATGGCGCGGGCGACCCTGGCCCGCGCGGTCACCGACGGTCGCGTCGTACCCCTGCGTGCGCTGCGCATCCACCAGCTGCTCGAGGAGGCGCTCGCCGACGCGCCGGTTCCCGAGGTCGAGACGCGATGAGTCGTACGCCTGCCCTCGCGCACACGCGCGAGGAGCTCTCCGGCATGCTGGCGCGCGCCCGGGCCGCCGGCGAGCGGGTCGGCTTCGTGCCGACCATGGGTGCCCTGCACGAGGGTCACGCCAGCCTGATGCGGACGGCCCGGGAGCGCGTCGCCGGAGACGGGCGGAGCGGTCCGGTGGTGGCGTCGGTCTTCGTCAACCCGCTGCAGTTCGGCGCCGGCGAGGACCTCGACCGCTACCCCCGCACCCTCGACGCCGACCTCGAGCTCTGCGCGCGGGAAGGCGTCGACATCGTCTTCGCGCCGAGCGTCGAGGAGGTCTACCCGGGCTGGCCCGAGCAGCGGGAGCCGCAGGTCACCGTGGAGCCCGGCCCGCTCGCGGACGTCCTGGAGGGCCGCAGCCGCCCGGGGCACTTCCGCGGGATGCTCGTCGTCGTGGCCAAGCTCTTCGGCCTGGTCCGGCCGGACCTGGCCGTCTTCGGCCAGAAGGACTACCAGCAGCTCGTGCTGGTCCGGCAGCTCGTCGCCGACCTGTGCCTGGGCGTCGACGTGGTCGGCGCCGCGACCGTCCGCGAGCCCGACGGCCTGGCCCTGTCCAGCCGCAACCGCTACCTGGACGCGGACCAGCGGATCGAGGCCGTGTACCTCCACCGCGCGCTCCGCGAGGCCCAGGAGAACGCCCGGTACGGCGCCGCCGTCGCGCTCGACGCGGCCCGCGCCGAGCTGCGGCTCGGCAAGGGCGTCGACCTCGACTATCTGGTCGTCACCACCCCGGAGCTGACCGAGCTCCCGGCCGACGTCCCCCCCGGCACCGAGGCCCGCATCCTGGTCGCCGCCCGCCTCGGCACCACCCGCCTGATCGACAACCTCCCGCTCACCCTGGGCGGCCCGCCCTGACCCTGGGTTCGTGCGGCGCTCGCGAAGCGAGTCCGTCGAACCGCGAGCGCAGCGAGCCTGGTTCGACGGAGCCAAGAGACCGGCGAGCGAGGCGAGCCCCCAGCCTTTGAGACACGAGCGAAGCGAGTGAGCACATGTTCCGCACGATGATGAAGAGCAAGATCCACCGGGCGACGGTGACGCAGGCCGACCTGCACTACGTCGGCTCGGTCACCGTCGACGAGGACCTCCTCGACGCCGCCGACCTGCTGCCGGGCGAGCTGGTGCACATCGTCGACATCACCAACGGCGCCCGGCTGGAGACCTACACGATCGCGGGCGAGCGCGGGTCCGGCGTGCTCGGCATCAACGGCGCGGCGGCGCACCTGGTGCACCCCGGCGACCTGGTGATCCTGATCGCCTACGCCCAGCTGGAGACCGCCGAGGCGCGCGAGCTGAAGCCGCACGTGGTCTTCGTCGACGCCGACAACAAGATCATGGCGACCGGCTTCGACCCGGCCGAGGCCGTCGACGGGTCCGGTCTGGTCCGAGGCGACCGGCTGGCCGAGCGGTAGCCTGCCCGAATGCCTCCCACAGCGGTACGCCGCGTCCCGGGCCGGCTCTCGGCCCCGGAGCCCGGCTGGACGACGCGGGCCGACGTCGTGGTCATCGGCTCGGGCATCGCCGGGCTGACCGCCGCCCTGCGACTCCGCGAACACGTGGACCGGGTCCTCGTCGTCACCAAGGACGTGCTGGCCGCGGGCTCCACCCAGTGGGCGCAGGGCGGGATCGCCGCCGCGCTCGGCCCGGAGGACACCCCGGCGGAGCACGAGGTCGACACCCTGGTCGCCGGGGCGGGCGCGTGCGACGCGGACGCCGTACGTGTCCTGGTCACCGAGGGCCCCGAGGCGGTGCACGAGCTGATCGCCCTGGGGGCGCAGTTCGACCACAGCGCCGACGGCGCGCTGTCCCTGACCCGGGAGGGCGGGCACCACCGCGACCGGATCGCGCACGCCGGCGGTGACGCCACCGGCGCGGAGATCCAGCGGGCCCTGATCGCCGCGGTCGAGGCGGCGCCCGAGATCGAGGTCATCCAGCACGCCCTCGCGGTCGACCTCCTGCTCGACGGGGAGGCCGGCCAGGGCGGCGGAGTCGCGGGGGTGACCCTGCACGTGATGGGCGAGGGCCAGCGCGACGGCGTCGGGGCGGTGCACTGCCGGGCGGTGGTGCTCGCCAGCGGCGGACTCGGGCAGGTCTTCTCGCAGACCACGAACCCGGCGGTCTCGACCGGCGACGGCATGGCGATCGCGCTGCGTGCGGGAGCGACGCTGCGCGACCTGGAGTTCGTGCAGTTCCACCCGACGGTGATGTATCTCGGCCCCGACTCGGTCGGCCAGCAGCCGCTGATCTCGGAAGCGGTCCGTGGCGAGGGCGCGTTCCTCGTGGACTTCGAGGGCGATCGGATCATGGCGGGCGTGCACGAGCTCGGCGACCTCGCGCCGCGCGACGTGGTCGCGAAGACGATCATGCGGCGGATGAACGAGACCGGCCGGCCGCACCTGTGGCTCGACGCCCGGCACCTGGGCCAGGCGCACTGGGAGCGCCGCTTCCCGACCATCCTGGCGACCGCGCGCTCCCACGGGATCGACCCCGTCACCGAGCTGATCCCGGTCGCGCCGGCCTGCCACTACGCCTCGGGCGGCGTGGCGACCGACCTGTGGGGCCGCACGGACGTGCCCGGGCTGTACGCCACCGGCGAGGCGGCGTGCTCCGGGGTGCACGGCGCGAACCGGCTGGCCTCGAACTCCCTGCTGGAGGGGCTGGTCTTCTCCCGCCGGATCGCCGCCGTGCTGCCGGGGGAGCTGCGGCCGTGGAGCGAGACCGCCGTCGACCGGCGTACCCCCGGCCTGGTGTCCGGCTCGGTCCGACCCGAGCTGCAGGAGGTGATGTCGGTGCGTGCCGGCGTGCTCCGCAGCGCTTCCGGACTCGCCGACGGGGCCGGCCACCTCGACAAGCTGACGGGGGTCGGGACCGAGACACCCGGTGTCGCGGCCTGGGAGACCACCAACCTGCTCACCCTCGCCGGCGCCCTGCTCGAGGCCGCCGCGCTGCGCGAGGAGACTCGTGGGTCGCACTGGCGCGAGGACTTCCCCGAGCGCGACGACGCCCGCTGGGCCGGGCACTTCGACGTCCGCATGCGCGACGGCGAGACCACCATCGCCTTCTCCCCCTCGCCCGCAACGGACGGAACCGCATGATCACCCGCACGTCGTACGCCGATCTGCCCCGGCCGCTCATCGAGGAGCTGTCCGAGGCCGGGCTGGACCCCCTGAGCGTCTACGAGATGGTCGTCGCCGCGTTCGAGGAGGATCTCCCCGACGGTGCCGCCGACGTCACCAGCGCGGCACTCCCGCCGCTGGGCCACGGCACCGGTGACTTCGCGGCGCGCGAGGACGGCGTGGTGTGCGGCCTCGGCGTCGCCACGCTCGTGTTCGTCTACGCGCTGGGGGAGCGGGCGGTGGTCTCCGACCGGCTCGCCGACGGCACCCACGTCCGCGCGGGCGACGTCGTGATGCGGGTGAGCGGGCCGTTCTCCGACCTGCTCACCGCCGAGCGGACCGCGCTCAACTTCGCCTCCCATCTCTCCGGGGTCGCGACGGCCACCTCGCACTGGGTCACCGCGCTGGCCGGCACCCGTGCCCGGGTGCTCGACACCCGCAAGACGCTGCCGACGTACCGCGCCCTGCAGAAGTACGCCGTGCGCTGCGGAGGCGGGGTCAACCACCGGTTCAGCCTGGCCGACCGGGCGATGGTCAAGGACAACCACGTGGTCGCCGCCGGCGGTGCCGTGCCGGCGTACGTCGCCGTCCGCGACGCCAACCCCGGCCTGCGGGTGGAGGTCGAGGTGACCGACCTCGACGAGCTCCGCGAGCTGCTCGACGCCGGCTGCACCGAGATCCTGCTCGACAACATGGACTCCCCGACGATGGCCGAGGCGGTCCGGATCAATGCGGGACGCGCCACGCTGGAGGCGTCGGGCGGGCTCACCCTGGAGCGCGCCCGCGAGGTCGCCGAGACCGGAGTCGACCTCATCTCGGTCGGTGCGCTCACGCACTCGGTGAAGGTCTTCGATCTCGGCCTGGATCTTTCACCCCAGCACGAGGACTGATTCCGGTGCCGCTCCTCGCCGCCGACATCGGCAACAGCCACACGGTCCTCGGGCTCCTCGATGACGGCGAGGTGCTGGCCCACTGGCGGGTCGCGACCGACGAGCGGCGTACCTCCGACGAGTGGGCGGCACTGCTGCGCGGGCTGCTGGCCGAGCATTATCCCGAGATCGACGGTATTGCCGTCTGCTCGACCGTCCCGGCGGTCCTGCACGAATGGCGTGACATGCTCGTCCGCCATTTCTCCGACCGGCCGAGCGTCGTGGTCGAGCCCGGCGTCCGGACCGGGGTCCCGGTCCTGATGGACAATCCGCGGGAAGTCGGCTCCGACCGGATCATCAACGCGCTCGCGGCGGCGACCGAATTCGGCGGCCCGGCCATCGTCGTCGATTTCGGCGGCACGGCCACGACGTTCGACGTGGTCAGCGAGCACGGGCAGTACGTCGGCGGCGCGATCACACCGGGGATCGAGATCTCCCTGGAGGCGCTCGGGCGCCGCGGCGCCCAGCTGCGCAAGGTCGAGCTGCTCCGACCGCGCTCGGTGATCGCGAAGAACACCGTCGAGGCGCTGCAGTCGGGCATGGTCTTCGGCGTCGCCAGTCAGGTCGAGGGAATGGTCGCCCGGATGATCGCGGAGCTCGCGGTCCCGACCGAGTCCGTGCACGTGGTGGCGACCGGCTATCTCGCGCCCCTGGTCGTGGATGAATGTCGTTGTTTCACCGATCATGCGCCGTGGCTGACGTTGCGTGGCCTCGAGCTGGTATTCCTGCGCAATTCCTGAGATGCGGGAAATCGCGATCCGTCAGGACGCGCTTGACCCCATATAGAGGTTTGGCAACGTCCGTCTTTCGTGCGAAGATCCCTAGCGGCATCCGATTAGCCGGGTATCGCATGAGTGATTCGGAGAAAGAGGAATCATGGCGCAGAAGATCCACATCATTCTCGAAGACGATCTTGACGGCAGCGAGGCCTCGGAGACGGTGTCCTTCGGTCTGGACGGCACGTCGTACGAGATCGACCTGAACGACAAGAACGCGGCTGCACTGCGCGACGCGCTCGCCCCCTACGTCGGCCACGGCCGCAAGGTCGGCAGCGCCCCGCGTCGTGGCCGCAAGTCCGCCGCTCCGGCCGCGGGATCCGGGCCGAGCGCCCGCGAGATCCGCGACTGGGCCCGTTCCAACGGCCACGACGTCCCCGACCGGGGCCGGGTCTCCGCCGAGGTCCGCGAAGCGTACGACGCAGCTCACTGACCGAGCCGCACGCCGAGTCGGCGCCGGTCGGGTGTTCCTCGCCCGCCCCGGCGCCGACTCTGCATTTTCCGGCTGCGTCCCGGCGGCCGAGACCGCGGACCGGGCGCCTGTTCGCTCTCAGCGGATGCCGGTTTCCTGCTGGGAGGGAACGCGTAGGCTGTGAGCGGGGTTAGTTCTCTCGTCACCTTCCTCGCTACCCAGGCGGGACGGGTCCCCCTTTGAAGCTTCAGGAGCGATGCGCATGTTCGAGCGGTTCACAGACCGAGCCCGACGAGTTGTCGTGCTGGCCCAGGAAGAGGCCCGCATGCTCTCCCACAACTACATCGGCACCGAGCACATCCTGCTCGGCCTCATCCACGAGGGCGAGGGCGTCGCCGCGAAGGCGCTCGAGAGCCTCGACATCTCGCTGGAGGCCGTGCGCGCCCAGGTCGAGGAGATCATCGGCCAGGGCCAGCAGGCCCCGAGCGGTCACATCCCCTTCACGCCGCGCGCCAAGAAGGTGCTCGAGCTGTCCCTGCGCGAGGCGCTGCAGCTCGGCCACTCCTACATCGGCACCGAGCACATCCTGCTCGGTCTGATCCGCGAGGGGGAGGGCGTCGCCGCCCAAGTGCTGCAGAAGCTCGGCGCCGACCTCAACCGGGTCCGCCAGCAGGTCATCCAGCTGCTCTCCGGCTTCCAGGGCAAGGAGTCCTCGCAGTCGGCCGCGGCCGCCACCGGCACCGGCGGCGACGCGCCGTCGTCCTCGCTGGTGCTTGACCAGTTCGGCCGCAACCTCACCCAGGACGCCCGCGAGGGCAAGCTCGACCCGGTGATCGGCCGCGAGCAGGAGATCGAGCGGGTCATGCAGATCCTCTCGCGCCGCACGAAGAACAACCCGGTCCTGATCGGCGAGCCCGGCGTCGGCAAGACGACGATCGTCGAGGGGCTGGCCCAGGACATCGTCAAGGGCAACGTGCCCGAGACGCTGAAGGACAAGCAGATCTACACCCTCGACCTGGGTGCCCTGGTGGCCGGCTCGCGCTACCGCGGTGACTTCGAGGAGCGGCTGAAGAAGGTCCTCAAGGAGATCCGCACCCGCGGCGACATCGTGCTGTTCATCGACGAGATCCACACCCTCGTCGGCGCCGGCGCGGCCGAGGGCGCGATCGACGCGGCCAGCATCCTCAAGCCGATGCTGGCCCGCGGCGAGCTGCAGACCATCGGTGCGACCACCCTCGACGAGTACCGCAAGTACCTCGAGAAGGACGCCGCCCTGGAGCGCCGCTTCCAGCCGATCCAGGTCGCCGAGCCGTCGATCGCGCACACGATCGAGATGCTCAAGGGGCTGCGCGACCGCTACGAGGCGCACCACCGGGTCACCATCACCGACGAGGCGCTGGTCTCGGCCGCGACGCTGGCCGACCGCTACATCTCCGACCGGTTCCTCCCCGACAAGGCCATCGACCTGATCGACGAGGCCGGCTCGCGGCTGCGGATCCGCCGGATGACGGCGCCCGCCGACCTGCGCGAGTTCGACGACAAGATCGGCGACGTCCGCCAGCGCAAGGAGGCGGCGATCGACGGGCAGGACTTCGAGGCCGCGGCCCGCCTGCGCGACGAGGAGAAGCAGCTGATCCTGAAGAAGTCCGAGCGCGAGAAGCAGTGGCGGGCGGGCGACATGGACGAGGTCGCCGAGGTCGACGAGGAGCTGATCGCCGAGGTGCTCGCGGTCGCGACCGGCATCCCGATCGTGAAGCTCTCCGAGGAGGAGTCGACCCGGCTGCTCAAGATGGAGGACGAGCTGCACAAGCGCGTCATCGGGCAGGACGAGGCCGTTCGGGCGCTCAGCCGCGCGATCCGTCGTACCCGTGCCGGCCTGAAGGACCCCAAGCGTCCCGGTGGCTCGTTCATCTTCGCCGGCCCGTCCGGCGTCGGTAAGACCTGGCTGTCCAAGACGCTGGCGGAGTTCCTGTTCGGCGACGAGGACTCGCTGATCCAGCTCGACATGAGCGAGTTCGGTGAGAAGCACACGATCTCGCGGCTGTTCGGCTCGCCTCCCGGCTACGTCGGCTACGAAGAGGGCGGCCAGCTCACCGAGAAGGTGCGCCGCAAGCCGTTCTCCGTGGTGCTCTTCGACGAGGTCGAGAAGGCCCACCCGGACATCTTCAACAGCCTGCTGCAGATCCTCGAGGAAGGTCGCCTGACCGACTCGCAGGGTCGGGTCGTGGACTTCAAGAACACCGTCATCATCATGACGACCAACCTCGGCACCCGCGACATCAACAAGTCGGTCAACCTGGGCTTCCAGCAGTCCGGCGACGCCGCGGGCTCCTACGAGAGGATGAAGGCCAAGGTCGCCGACGAGCTCAAGCAGCACTTCCGCCCGGAGTTCCTCAACCGGGTCGACGAGATCGTCGTGTTCCCGCCGCTCTCGCGCGAGCAGATCGTGCAGATGGTGGACAACATGGTCGCGTCGGTGGAGCTGCGCATGCGCGACCGCGACATGAGCCTCGAGCTCACCCAGGCGGCCAAGGACCTGCTCGCCGAGCGCGGGTTCGACCCGGTCCTCGGTGCCCGGCCGCTGCGGCGCACGATCCAGCGCGAGATCGAGGATGCTCTCGCCGAGAAGATGCTCTTCGGTGACGTCGGCCCCGGCATGATCGTGCTGGTCGACGTCGAGGGCGAGGGTCCGACCGCGACGTTCACCTTCGACGGCCAGAAGGTCGGCGAGCTGCCCGACCTGCCGCCGTTCGAGACCGCCGAGATCGGCGCCCCCGAGCTGGAGGGTCCCGACGACGCCGAAAGCGGCTCGGACGTCCCGAAGTCCGGCGGCTCCGAGTAGCCCGACACTCCACCCCGCTGGCCCGGCAGACACCTGCCGGGCCAGCGGCCATCTCCGGGCAATCGGGCGAACGCCCTCGCCGAGTCAGCAGAAGTGGCGGGCCGAGTCAGCACTACTAGTGCTGACTCGGCATCAGGGGAGGGCGTAGGTGTCGGGTCCGGCCGCGACCACGAGACCGTCGTCGACCAGGCCGGCCAGGCAGCGAACCCGCTGGGTCTCCTCGCTCCAGACGGCGTCGAGTCGGCTGCGGTGCACGGGTCCGTCGTCGTCGCGCAGCACCGCCAACAGCCGCCCCCGGCACTGCCGGTCGGTCCCGGCCCAGGACTGCGCCTTCCGCGGCGGCCCGTCGTACGCCGGGTAGCCGCTGGTGCGCCACGTGCACCGCCCGGCCACCGGGCAGGCCGCGCACCGCGGCCTCGCGGCCGTGCAGACCAGCGCCCCGAGCTCCATCAGCGCGATGGACCAGGTCGCCGCGGTCGGCTCGTCGAGCGGCAGCAGCTCGGCCGCGACCTCCCGCTCGGCCCTGGTGACGGCCGGCGCCGGGAGCTCGGCGCCCTGCACCATTCGGGCGAGGACCCGGCGGACGTTGGTGTCGAGGACGACGTGTCGCCGCCCGAAGCCGAAGGTGGCGATCGCGGCGGCGGTGTAGTCGCCGACGCCGGGCAGGGCCAGGAGGTCGTCGTACGACGACGGCACCTCGCCTCCGTGCTCGGCGACGATCATCGCCGCCGCCGCGTGCAGCCGCAGCGCCCGGCGCGGGTAGCCGAGTCGCCCCCAGGCCCGGACCGCCTCCCCGCTGGACTCGACGGCCAGGTCCGCGGGCGACGGCCAGCGCTCGAGCCAGCTCTCGTGGACGGGCAGCACCCGGCTGACCGGTGTCTGCTGGAGCATGAACTCCGAGACCATCACCGACCAGGGGGACGCCTGTGGACCACGCCACGGGAGCTCGCGCGCATGGGCGTCGTACCACCGCAGCAGGGGGTCGTGAAGGTCGCTCATCGCCCACCATTCTTGCTGGTCCCGGGCGCGGCCGGTGTGGCAGCCCGACGAGCGGCGACGCGCTGGATAGCGTGGGGTCATGACTGCCCGGACCCGCCCGCCGATGACCCGCGGGCCGCTTCCGGCCCGGGTCTACTGGCGCCGACGCCTGGCCGTGCTCGGCGTCGTCCTGCTCCTGGTCCTGGGGGTCGCGCGCTTGCTCGGGACCGGCAGCGACGGCTCCTCCGACGGCGACACGGCCAGCCTGGCGGATGCACTCGCGTCCACCACGGCCCCCACCGGCCCGACTGCAGGTGCCAGCCCCCGTGACGCCGGCAGCGCCGGTGCGACCCCGACCGGCGCGAGCGCTCCGGCCACGACCGCCCCTCCGACCCCCACGGAGCCGGTCCTGGCCGCGCCCGACGGGCTGTGCGACGACAGCGACATCGCCGTCACCCCCGAGGTACGGACCGCGGTCGCCGGTCCCCGCAACGGCGTGGCCATCGACCTGCAGCTGCGCACGATCTCCGACGAGGCCTGCACCTGGAAGGTCTCGGCCAAGACCCTCACGCTGAAGATCACCTCGGGCAAGGACGACATCTGGACCAGCCGCGAGTGCCCGCGGGTCCTGCCCCGGCAGCAGGTCACGGTCCGCAGTGCCGTCACGACGACCCTCAGCGTCGCCTGGAACGCCCGGCGCTCCGACGAGGACTGCTCGAAGCTGACCGAGTGGGCGCTCCCGGGTTGGTACCACGTCTCGGCCGCCGCGCTCGCCGGCGAGCCGTCCCAGGTGCAGTTCGAGCTGCTCGCTCCCCAGCCGGTCGTCGTCACCCAGACCGCGGAGCCGAAGCAGGAGTCGGGCAAGAAGGGCAAGAAGGGCCGGAAGAACAAGCAGAGCGGTACGACGCCGACCGACGAGCCCGCGTCGACCGGTGAGCCGAGCGGAGCGGTGGAGCCGGACCTCGGCTGAGGTCTGTTCGGCCGGTGTTTCGGGCTGGTCTGATTGCGCGATCGACTGGGTCTCGACACGCCGGTCGCGACCTCGCAGGCTCGGTCGCGCGGCTCGCTCGACCACCATCAACGGCACGTGTAGGCCGGGACGCAAGCGCCGCAGCTACACGTACCGTTCCAGGATCGTCGACTCGGCGAGGCGGGAGAGGCCCTCGCGGACGCTCCGGGCCCGAAGCTCGCCGACGCCCTCGACGGCCTGCAGGTCGTCGATGCCGGCCGACAGCAGCTTCTGCAGGGTGCCGAAGTGGTCGACGAGCCGGTCGACCACGGACCCGGGCAGGCGCGGCACCTTGGCGAGCAGGCGGTATCCGCGCGGGGCGACCGCGCCGTCGAGGTGCTCGCCGTTGCCGAGGCCCAGCACCCGGGCGGCCGAGGCGGGGTCGACCAGCTCGGTGGCGGAGAGGGCCTCGAGCTTGGTGAGCAGCTCCTCGGGGCTGCGGGTGCGGCGGCCCGAGGGCAGGTAGTCGCGGATCACCAGCTCGCGCTCGGCGTCGACGCCGGTGACGAGCTCCTCGAGCTGCAGGGAGAGCAGCCGGCCGTCGGTGCCGAGCTCGAGCACGTAGTCCTCGATCTCGCGGGCGATCCGGGTGACCATCTCCAGGCGCTGGGCGACGACCGCGACGTCGCGGACGGTCACCAGGTCCTCGATCTCGAGGGCGGAGAGGGTGCTGGAGACCTCGTCGAGACGGAGCTTGTAGCGCTCCAGGGTCGCCAGGGCCTGGTTGGCGCGGGAGAGGATCTGGCCGGAGTCCTCCAGGACGTGGCGGGTCTCGCCGACGTACGCGGCGATGATCTGCATCGACTGGGAGACCGAGATGACCGGGAAGCCGGTCTGCCGGGCGACCCGGTCGGCGGTGCGGTGCCGGGTGCCGGTCTCCTCCGACGGGATCGTGTGGTCGGGCATCAGGTGGACGGCGGCCCGGAAGATCCGGGTCAGGTCCTTGTCGATGATGATGCCGCCGTCCATCTTCGCGAGCTCGCGCAGACCGGTGGCGGTGAACGGGACGTCGAGCACGAAGCCGCCCGTCGAGATCGACTCGACGGTCTTGTCGTTGCCGAGCACGATCAGCGCGCCGGTACGCCCGCGCAGGATGCGCTCGAGACCGTCGCGCATGGCGGTGCCGGGGGCGATCGAGGCCAGGGTAGCCCGCAGACGGAGCACCTCATCCGATCGGTCGGTGGCCAAGTCAGGTCCCTTCGTCACCCTGCGGCATCACCCTGCCGCTGCGCACACCTTAGCCGTCGGAGACGTCGCGCAGCGGAGCGTGCCGCCCGTCGGTCAGCTTGAGCAGGCGCAATGCGGTGTCGACGTCGGGCACCTCGATCACCCGCATGCCGTCAACGGTGCGGGTCTCGTGGCGCTGCGCGGCCCACCCGGGGGTGCGGCTGGCCGGCTGGGCGGGGACGACGGCGACCTGGAACCCCAGGCGGGCGGCCTCGGCCAGCCGCTGCGGGAGGTCGCGGACCCGGCGCAGCTCGCCGGCCAGCCCGATCTCGCCCATCGCGACGACGCCCCGGGGCGGGATGGTGCCCCGGCTCGCCGAGGCGAGGGCCACGGCGACGGCCAGGTCGACGGCCGGCTCGCTGAGCTTCGCGCCCCCGACGGTGGAGGCGAAGACGTCCTGGTTGTGGAGCCGGATCCCGCAGTGCTGCTGGAGCACGGCCATCACCATCGCCATCCGCGCGCCGTCGAGACCCGACGTCGTGCGCCGCGGTCGCTCCAGGGCCGAGACGGTGACCAGGGCCTGCACCTCGGCCAGCAGCGGCCTCCGGCCCTCCATGGTCACGGCCACGCAGGTGCCGGGGACCTGGGCGTGGTGGTTCTCGACGAACAGCCCGGTCGGGTCGGTGACCGCGTTGATCCCGTCGCTGGAGAGGTCGAAGCAGCCGACCTCGTCGACCGGGCCGAACCGGTTCTTCATCGCGCGGACCATCCGGAAGCGCGAGTTGCGGTCGCCCTCGAAGTGCAGCACGACGTCGACGAGGTGCTCCAGCACCCGGGGGCCGGCGATCGAGCCGTCCTTGGTGACGTGGCCGACCATCACGGTGGTGATGTTGCGGGTCTTGGCGACCCGGATCAGCGCGGCCGCGACCTCCTTGACCTGGGTGACCCCGCCGGGCACCCCCTCGATCCCGGAGGCCCCGATGGTCTGCACCGAGTCGACGACCAGCAGGGTCGGCCGGACCTGCTCGATGTGGGTGAGCAGCGCGCCGAGGTCGGTCTCGGCGGCGAGGTAGAGCTCGTCGTGGACGCCGCCGGTGCGGTCGGCGCGCAACCGCACCTGGGAGGCGGACTCCTCGCCGGTGACGTAGAGCGTGCGGTGCCGGAGGCGTGCGGTCTGCGCGGCGACCTCGAGCAGCAGGGTGCTCTTGCCGACGCCGGGCTCGCCGGCGAGCAGGATCGCCGCGCCGGGGACCAGGCCGCCACCGAGCACCCGGTCGAGCTCGGGGACACCGCTGGAGCGGAACGCCGACTCCGAGACCGAGACCTGGCCGATCGGGACGGCCTGGGTCGTCACGGGCGCCGCGGCGGTGCGCATCGTCGGGGCGGCCGCCTCGGCGACCGAGCCCCACGCCTGGCACTCCCCGCACCGGCCGACCCACTTGCCGGTCTCCCAGCCGCACTCGGCGCAGCGGTAGGCGGGACGCGACCTGGGTGCGGGCTTCGGCATGCCCCGACGGTAGGGGACGCCGCCGACAACCGCCGGTCCGCCCGCTCCGACGTCCCGGACGGACCCGTCCGGTCGCCGCACGGGTGCGCCGTGGCGTCGATATGCTGCCCTTGGAACGATCAAGTGGGTCGGCGTCGGTGAACGGGGGGAAGGTCGGATGGGCAGGATGCCGGGACGGGTCCCGTCGGCACCGCCGACCCTCGCCGACGTCGCGGAGCTGGCCGGGGTCTCGCGACAGACCGTCTCCAACGCCGTCAACAACCCCGACCTGCTGCGCAGCGACACCCTGCTGCGCGTGCAGGAGGCGATCACCTCGCTCGGCTACCTGCCGAACCGGGCCGCCCGCAACCTGCGCACCCGCGCCTCGCACCTCATCGGCCTGCGGATCATGACGGTCCAGGAGGGCACGGCGAACGCGACGATGGACCGGTTCGTGCACTCCCTGGTCGAGACCTCCCGCGAGGCCGGCTACCACGTGCTGCTCTTCTCGGGCGAGCCCGCCGACCCGCTCGCGGGGTACGACGACCTGCTGCGCTCCACGGCCGTGGACGCGTTCGTGGTCACCGACACCTACCTCGGCAACCCGCAGGCCGCCTGGCTGCAGTCGCGCCGGGCGCCGTTCGTCGCCTTCGGTCGGCCGTGGGCCGATCCCGAGGCCGCCCACCCGTGGGTCGACGTCGACGGCGCCGCCGGGTGCGACCTGGCGACCTCCCACCTGCTCGACAGGGGTCACGAGCGGATCGCCTGGATCGGCTGGCGCAAGGACTCCTTCATCGGCGAGGACCGGCGCTCCGGCTGGAGCCGCGCGATGCGCTCGCGCGGACTGCCGACCACCGGCCTGGCCTCCCGCGTGGAGGACACCGTCTCGTCCGGCCGGGAGGCGAGCGCGGTGCTGCTAGACGAGGCGCGCCCCTCGGCGTTCGTCTGCGCCAGCGACACGCTCGCGATGGGCGTCCTGCACACCCTCTCCGAGCGCGGGCTGCTCGCCGGTCGCGACATCGCGGTGGTCGGGTTCGACGACTCCCAGGTCGCCCAGGTGGTCCCGCCCGGCCTCACCTCGGTGCGCCAGCCGCTGGAGGTCGTCGCCGCCGAGGTCGTCACCGCCCTCGAGGGCCTGCTCGCCCATCCGCCCACCATCCACCGGGGCGTGCTGCTGGAGCCGACGCTCGCCGTCCGAGGCTCGAGCTAGGTCAGTACTGCTTCGACCAGACGTTCACGGCGTAGTCGACCTCGGTGCCGGTGTGCTCGCCCAGGACCTGCTCGGCCACGTCGGGCGTGAGCTCGATCCGGACCACGGCCTCCAGGTCGGCGCGGGAGGAGAACGACCACCGCATGTCGACGGGGGTACGACGCCAACCGCGGTTCGACCAGAAGCGCTGCACCTCCTCGGGATCGACGTCCGGGAAGGACCGGCGGAACCAGCCGCCGAAGGTCGACCGGGTCGGGTCGTTGTCGATCACGAACGCCGTGCCGCCCCGTCGTACGACGCGGTCCAGCTCGGCCAGCCCGGGCTCACAGCCGGGCCCGAAGAAGTAGGCCCACCGGGCGTGGACGACATCGACCGACGCATCGGGGACGGGCAGGGCCTGGGCGCTGCCCGGCACCACCTGCACGCGACGCAGCCGCCTGACCCGCCGGCGGGCGATGGCCACCAGGTCGGGGTGCGGCTCGATCCCGACCACCGACGCGGCGGTGTCGGCGAACCGCGGGAGATGGAAGCCGGTGCCGCAGCCGACGTCCAGGACCGCGCGTCCGGCCCAGGACGCCTGGGCGGTCATCGCGGCCTCGATCAGGCCGTCCGGGTCGACCGCGCGGTTCTCGATCTCGTAGGTCGCCGGGTGGTGCCAGATGTTCGGGCTGGGGCGAGCGCCGGGGGCGACGCCGCGAGGGTGCGACACGTCCGTCACGCCGCCCGTTCGTTCCTCACGGTCGGCTGCTCGATCAGATACGGACGAGCCCGTTGGGCGTCTGCACCTGCGCCGCGATCACGCCGGGCGTGCCGTGCGGGGCGACCCACTCGACCTTGACGTCCTCCAGGGGCGCCTCGACGGTCTCGCCGAGCCACTCGCTGACCCGCTGCGGGTCGCCGGCGATCTCCAAGCAGGCCAGCGAGCAGGAGCCGTCCGCGCCGGCGCTGGGCCGCTGCTCGACGGGGCTCTGCCACTCGATGAAGAACGGCAGCTGCGGGTCGGCGATCAGGCCGTTGACGCCGATCTGCTTCCAGCGCAGGTCGGTGCCGTCGGGGACGTGCCGGTTGCCCTGCACGGCCTCTCGGCCGAGCCGGGCCTCGACGGTGGTGATGTCGGGGACCGACACGACCCAGCCGAGCCAGCCGCCGCCGAGCGCCGAGCGGGCCCGGACGGCCTGGCCGAACGGTGCCTTGTCGGAGGCCGGGTGGTCGAGCACCTCGACGATCTCGATGTAGGTGCCACCGGTGAGCCCGAGGGTCATGTTGCGGGTGCCGAAGCGGGGGTGTACACCGCCGTCGGTGAACGACCGGCCGAGCAGGGCCCCGATGCGCTGGGCGGTGCTCGCGAGGCCATCCGGTCCGGCTGCGTAAGAAAGGTGGTCCAAGCGCATACAAAAGATTGTGGGCGAGCCCGCCGGAGCCCTTGACAGCGGGGTCGGGTCTCTTGACGTCGAGATAGAGCCTCAGTGCGGGTCGGCCGGGTGCAGCGCGAGCGCCGAGCGGGAGCGCAGGTGGGCCTCGCAGTGGCGGACGAGCTCGTCGTACGCCGCCCGGCCCATCAGCTCGGTGAGCTCGGGCGCCGAGGTGAGGTAGAGCGGCTCGACGGCGACGTGGGCCTCGGTGTTGCCGGTGCAGTACCAGTCCAGGTCGTGCCCGCCGGGACCCCAGCCGCGGCGGTCGTACTCGCTGATCGAGACCTCGGTGTACGACGTTCCGTCCGGCCCGGTGACCTCGCGGAAGGTCCGCCGGATCGGCAGCTGCCAGCACACGTCCGGCTTGGTCTCCAGCGGGTTCTTCTCCAGCACGTATGCCAGCGCGTGCAGGGCGCACCCGGCCCCGGCGGCGAAGTCGGTGCGGTTGTGGAACACGCAGGCCCGCTGGCCGTCGACCTCGATGGTCAGCGTCTTGCGCTCCCCGTCGTCGTCGAGCTCCACCCAGTCCTCGCGGCGGAGCTCACCGGCGGGCCTGTGCTGCCAGAGCCCCTCGTCGAGCTGGGCGACGAAGCCGGCGACCCGCTCCTCGTCCTCGCCGTCGGCGAAGTGCGCCCCGAGGGTGCAGCACCCGACGTCGGGGGCGTCGGCGTAGATGCCGGGGCAGCCCTGCCCGAAGATGCAGGTGTAGCTCGACGTGAGCCAGGTCAAGTCGCACCGCATCAGCTCGGTCTCGTCGGCCGGGTTGACGAACTCCACCCAGGCGCGGGGGAACACCAGGTCGACCTCGGGCACCCGTCCAGCGTACGGGCCGGCGCGCGACGGGTACGTTGGAGTCATGCGCGTGGGCGTCCTCGACATCGGATCCAACACCGGCCACCTGCTGGTGGTCGACGCCCACGGCGGTGCGGCGCCGCTCCCGGCGTACTCCTACAAGCAGCCGCTGCGGCTCGCCGAGCACCTCGACGCCGCGGGCGCGGTCACCCAGGTCGGCATCGACGCGCTGACGGAGTTCACCGCGGGCGCGCTGCTGGTCGCGGAGGACAAGGGCTGCGAGGACATGCTCGCGTTCGCGACCTCGGCGGTGCGGGACGCCTCGAACTCCGACGCGGTGCTCGAGCACGTCCGCGAGCGCACCGGTGTCGACATCGGGGTGCTGTCGGGCGAGGACGAGGCCCGGCTGACCTTCCTCGCCGTACGCCGCTGGTTCGGCTGGTCGGCCGGCCGGCTGGCGGTCTTCGACATCGGCGGCGGTTCGCTGGAGATCGCGGGCGGCAGCGACGAGGCGCCGGACGTGGCCTGGTCGCTGCCCCTGGGAGCCGGTCGGCTGGCCCGCACCTGGTTCGGCGGCGAGACCCCGGACGAGGACGCGATCCGTCGGGTGCGCAAGGAGATCCGGGCTCAGATCGCCCGCGACGCGGGCAACCTGCTGCGCGCCGGCCGCCCCGACCGGGCGGCGGCGACCTCCAAGACCTTCCGGTCGCTGGCCCGGATCTGCGGCGCGGCGCCGTCGGCCGACGGCGCGCTGGCGTCGCGCAGCCTGCCGCTGCGCGAGCTGACCGCGTGGATCCCCAAGCTGGCGGCGATGACGCCCGCCGAGCTGGGTGACCTGCCCGGGGTCTCCCCGAGCCGCACCCACCAGATCGTGCCGGGCGCACTGGTCGCGGAGGCCTGCATGGACATCTTCGACCTGACCGAGCTGGAGATCTGCCCGTGGGCGCTGCGCGAGGGAGTCATCCTCGAGCGCCTCGACCAGATGTCGGTCCTGGTCGCGCCGTGAGCCCGGTCCGGGTCGGCCTGTCGACGTCCTCGGTCTACCCCGAGTCCTCGGCCCACGCCTTCGGCTACGCCGCCTCCGTCGGCTACGACACCGTCGAGGTGATGGTCGGCATCGACGCGCTGAGCCAGCAGACCAGCGCGATCCTGCAGCTCTCCGAGCACCACGGGATCCCCGTCTCGGCCGTGCACGCTCCCTGCCTGCTCTTCACGCAGCGGGTCTGGGGCACCGAGCCGTGGGGGAAGCTGGAGCGCTCGGCGGAGATGGCGCACGAGGTCGGTGCGGCGGTGGTCGTCGTACACCCGCCGTTCCGGTGGCAGAAGGAGTACGCCGCCGGCTTCGTCGACGGCATCGCCGCGTTGGAGGAGTCGACCGGCATCGCCTTCGCGGTGGAGAACATGTATCCCTGGCGCGCCTCGCAGAAGCGCGGCATGGAGATGTACCTGCCCGGCTGGGACCCCTCGGCGGAGCCCTACGCCAACACCACCATCGACCTCTCGCACGCGGCGATCGCCCAGTCCGACGTGATCGAGATGGCCGACCGGCTGGGGGACCGGCTGCGCCACGTCCACCTCACCGACGGGACCGGCTCGGCCAAGGACGAGCACCTGGTGCCCGGCCGCGGTGCGATGGGCGCCGCGGCGTTCCTGCGGCACATCGCGGCCGCCGGATTCTCCGGCGAGATCATCCTCGAGATCAACACCCGCCGGTGCAGCACGCGTGAGGAGCGCGAGGCCGACCTGCGCGAGTCGCTGGAGTTCGCCCGCGAGCACTTCGCCGTCACGACGCCCTGATGACTGGCCGCGGATGAGTGGCGCGCGCCGCGGCCGTCGGCCCGGTGCCCCGGACACCCGGGCGGCGATCCTCGCGGCGGCCCGGGCGCGCTTCGCGGCCCAGGGGTACGCCGGCACCTCGGTCCGGGGGGTGGCCGCGGACGCCGGCGTGGACGCCGCCCTCGTGCACCACTACTTCGGCACCAAGGACGACCTGTTCGTCGCCGCTCTCGAGCTGCGGGTCGACCCGCGGGTGGCCGTGCTGCCCGTGATCGAGGGTGGCGTCGAGGGGGCGGGCGAGCGGCTGATGCGGCTGTTCGTCTCGGTCTGGGACGACGAGGAGGCCCGGCTGCCGCTGCTGGTCCTGATCCGGGGGATCGCCGACCCCGAGCGGCAGAACCTCGTCCGCGACGGCTTCGTGCGGATGGTGCTCGGGCCGGTGGGTGCCGGCCTGGCGCTGGACGAGCCCGAGCGGCGTACGGCGCTCGTCGCCTCCCAGCTCGTGGGCCTGGTGATGCTGCGCTACGTCCTCGCCGTCGAGCCGCTCGCGTCCACTCCGGCCGAGACGCTGGTGGCGACGTACGCCCCGGTCCTGCAGGGCTACCTGTCCGGCCCGCTTCCCTGACCCCTTCCGCTGGCGCGGCACCCGGCGCATAATTCATCACACGGTGAATAACGTCGAGGTGCGGGGTCTGACGGTGGTCCGCGGAGGTCGCCCGGTGCTGGACGGGCTCGACCTGACCATCGGCGGCGGCGTCACCGGGCTGCTCGGCCCCTCGGGCTGCGGCAAGTCGACGCTGCTGCGGGCGCTGGTGGGGGTGCAGCGGACCCACGGCGGGGAGGTCTCGGTGCTGGGCCGACCCGCCGGCAGCCGCGAGCTGCGCGACCGGGTCGGCTACGTCACCCAGGCGGCCAGCGTGTACGACGACCTCACCGTCGCCGAGAACCTCCGCTTCTTCGCCCGGGTGCTCGGCGCCGGTGCCGCGGAG
The DNA here is from genome assembly GCF_022919075.1 of Nocardioides sp. W7. NCBI lineage: Bacteria > Bacillati > Actinomycetota > Actinomycetes > Propionibacteriales > Nocardioidaceae > Nocardioides > Nocardioides sp. W7. The sequence continues at coordinate 1,528,863 of NZ_CP095078.1, forward strand.
GTCGAGCGCGCGGCCGCCGCCGTCGACCTCGCCGGGCATCGGGACGACGTGGTCGGCCGGCTCTCCGGCGGGCAACGCTCCCGCGTGAGTCTCGCGGTCGCGCTGCTGGGCACCCCGGCGCTGCTGGTCCTCGACGAGCCGACCGTCGGGCTCGACCCGGTCCTGCGCCGCGACCTCTGGGCGCTCTTCCACCGCCTCGCCGACGACGGCGCCGCGGTGCTGGTCTCCAGCCACGTGATGGACGAGGCCGAGCGCTGCGACCGGCTGCTACTCATGCGCGAGGGCCGGATCATCGCCGACGGCAGCCCGGCCGCGATCAAGGAGCGCGCCGGGGCGACCGACGTGGAGGGCGCCTTCCTGGCCCTGGTGGACGCGGCATGAACCCCCGGATCACCGCCGCCGTCGCGGTGCGGGTGCTCACCCAGCTGCGCCGCGACCGGCGCACGATGGCGATGCTGCTGGTGCTGCCCTGCTTGCTGATCACCCTGCTGTGGTGGATGTTCGAGGGGGCTCCCGCCACCTTCGACCGGCTCGGTCCGGGACTGCTGGCGATCTTCCCGTTCATCGTGATGTTCCTGGTCACCAGCGTCACGACGCTGCGCGAACGCAGCAGTGGCACCCTCGAGCGGCTGCTCGCGATGCCGATGGGCAAGCTCGACTTCCTGGGCGGCTACGCACTCGCGTTCGGCCTGGTGGCGACGGTCCAGTCCGTCCTCGCCGTGACGGTCAGCGTCGGCCTGCTCGGACTGGAGGTCCGGGGCCCGATCTGGCTGCTGACCGCCGTCGCGGTCGCCGACGCGCTGCTGGGTACGGCGCTCGGGCTGCTGGTGAGCGCGTTCGCCGGCACGGAGTTCCAGGCGGTGCAGTTCATGCCGGCGATCGTGATCCCGCAGATCCTGCTCTGCGGCCTGTTCGTGCCGCGCGCGGCACTGCCGGACGTGCTCGGCGCGATCAGCGACGTGCTGCCGCTGAGCTACGCCACCGACGCGATGCAGCACCTCACCAGGTCCGCGGCGATCGGCGAGGTCGTCCGGGACCTGGCGGTGGTGCTGGCCGTCGCCGTCGCCGGCCTGGCGCTCGGGGCGGCGACCCTGCGCCGTCGTACCCCCTGACCGCCGCTGCCGAGAGAACACCCGGAGCGGCGGGAGGGCCACGTAGCCTGAGGGCATGTCGATGCTCCGCCAGCCGATCCTGCTGATGTCTCGCAGCGGGTGGCTCAAGTCGCTCGTCAGCACGCTCCCGGTCTCCTCGGGGATCGTGACGAGCTACGTGCCCGGCGAGACGACGGAGTCGGCCGTCGCGGCGACCACCCGGCTCGCCGAGGACGGTCTCCGGGCCACCCTCGACCACCTCGGGGAGGACACCCTCCACGTCGACCAGGCCGACGCGACCGTCGAGGCGTACGTCGTCCTGCTCCGCGAGCTGGCCACCGCGGGGCTGACGCCGGGGGCGGAGGTCTCGGTGAAGCTGACCGCCATCGGGCTGTCCCTGCCCGACGACGCCGGCTTCGGGGGCGGGCCCAAGATCGCGCTCGAGAACGCCCGCACCATCTGCCGGGCGGCCCGCAACGCCGGCACCACGGTCACGATCGACATGGAGGACCACACCACCACCGACGCGACGCTGGCGATCCTGCGCGAGCTGCGCAAGGACTTCCCCGAGACGGGGGCGGTGCTGCAGGCCTACCTGCGTCGTACCGAGGCCGACTGCCGGGCCCTGGCGTACGAGGGCTCCCGGGTGCGGCTGTGCAAGGGCGCCTACTCCGAGCCCGAGTCGGTCGCGTTCCAGGACCGCCTCGAGGTCGACAAGGCCTACGTGCGCTGCCTGAAGGTCCTGCTGGCGGGTCGCGGCTACCCGATGATCGCGACCCACGACCCGCGGATGGTCGAGATCGCGTCGTCGCTGGCCAGCCGGTACCACCGGGTGCCCGGCACGTACGAGTTCCAGATGCTCTACGGCATCCGCCCCGAGGAGCAGAGGCGGCTCTCGGACGCCGGCGAGACGGTGCGGGTCTACGTGCCGTACGGCGCCGAGTGGTACGGCTACCTGATGCGCCGGCTCGCGGAGCGCCCGCAGAACCTGTCATTCTTCGCCAAGTCCCTGATCTCCAAGAAGTAGTCGCCTCCCGAGGAGTTTGATGAGCTCGCAGACCGCCATCGTCGGTGCCGGGGTGATGGGCGAGACCCTGTTGTCCGGCCTGGTCCGCGCAGGTCGACGGGTCGATGACCTGCTGGTCGGGGAGAAGCGCGCCGAGCGCGCCCGCGAGCTCGAGGAGCGGTACGGCGTCGCCGTCGTCGGCAACGTCGAGGCGGCCCGCAAGGCCGACACCGTCATGCTGGTCGTCAAGCCGCAGGACATGGCCGACGTGCTCGCCGAGATCGCTCCCGCGCTCCGACCCGGACAGCTGCTGGTCTCGCTCGCCGCCGGCATCACCACCGCGTTCATCGAGTCGCGGGTGCCCGACGGCGTCGCCGTCGTCCGGGTCATGCCGAACACGCCGGCGCTGGTCGACGAGGGGATGGCCGCGATCTCGCCGGGCTCGCACTGCAGCGAGGAGCACCTGGCCGAGGCCGAGGAGCTGATGGGCTCGGTCGGCAAGGTGCTGCGGATCCCCGAGCGTCAGCAGGACGCGGTCACGGCCATCTCGGGCAGCGGGCCGGCGTACGTCTTCTTCGTGGTGGAGTCGATGATCGAGGCCGGGGTCCACCTCGGACTGCCGCGCGCGACCGCCACCGACCTGGTCATCCAGACGGTCGTCGGCTCCGGGAAGATGCTCCGCGAGACCGGCACCCATCCGACGGTGCTGCGCGAGCAGGTCACCTCGCCCGCCGGCACCACCGCCGCCGCGCTGCGCGAGCTGGAGGTCCACAAGGTGCGGGCGGCGTTCCTGGCCGCCATGGAGGCGGCGCGCGACCGCTCGCGCGAGCTGGCCGAGGGCCAGTGATGCTGCCGCTCGCCTGGGGCGCCACCCCGGACGAGCACGCCCGGCCCTACCCGGCCGACACCCTGGTCGACCGGCCGCTGCTGCTCACGCGCGCGGTCGACGTCGCCGCTCCCGTGCCGCTCACCTGGCGCTGGCTGTGCCAGGTCGCGGTGGCGCCGTACTCCTACGACTGGATCGACAACGGCGGCCGGGGCTCCCCGCGCGAGCTGACCCGCGGAGCCGACGAGCTCGTCCTCGGACAGGCGATGGCGAAGGTCTTCACGCTGACGTCGTACGACGTCGCGCACCAGTGGACCGCGCTCACCGACGCCCGCGGCCGCAGGCTGTTCGGCCCCTGTGCGATGACCTTCGCCGCCGAGCCGTCGGGTGCCGACTCGCGCATCGTCTGCCGCCTCGCGGTCGCCGCCGGCAGCCCCCTCGAACGCGTGCGCGCCCAGGCCCTGGCCTGGGGCGACCTGGTGATGATGCGCAAGCAGCTGCACACGCTGAAGGAGCTCGCCGAGCGCGATGCGCGACGCCAGGCCGGGTCGTCTCCCGCATCCTGAGGGAGCGCTGCCCTGGACGGCACCGCCTGGCTCGGTCGCGGTCCGACGACATCCCCGAGCCCGCCCCTTCCGTGAGTGGCAGCTGGCGCGAGCGCGCTCCGTCGCCGCGCTCGCCGCCGTCAGGGGTGTGGACGGGAAGGAGGTGCTGGTGGGCGTGGCGGCGTCGACCTGCCCTACCGGCTCGCGGGCTCCGGTGTCCGGCCGGAGCGATGGCCCGCTGATGGCGGGCAGGGGCTACGTGGACGACGAGCGCACCGAGGTTGGACGACCGGGATGCCCGCGGTCTACGACCAAGGAATGGGCCCCGGGGACCCGTAGCCCGCCGAGCGGTCTCGATGCGCACCCGTGCCCCTGGGGAGCGAACGTCCCTCAGGGGTGCGGGGTGATCTCGGTGGTGCCGAGGTGATCGCGGTTGAAGCTCAGATCGTTTGGACTCCTCCAAACCACGGTGGTGTCGTCGAGCTTGTCGTAGCGCCACCTGGTGTGCGTTTTCGCCCGATGATGGCGGCGGCAGAGCGGGGCGATGTTGCAGTCGCAGGTGGGTCCGCCGCGGGCGGCTGGGTCGATGTGGTCGCAGTCGCAGCGTCGGGCCGGCTTGCGGCACCACGGGAACACGCACGTGTGTTGGAGCAGGACCTGGCGTTCGCGGAGCCGGTCCGGGGTCTCGTAGGCGTCGACGTGGACGTGGCCGTCGAGGTCGATGACCGGCTTGATCACGACCTGGGTGTCGGGGTTGGCGCACCAGGTCTTCACCTGTTCGGCCGTCACGAACGAGCGGGTCTCCTCGACCCGAGCCAGGTGCAGCTCGTTCCCGGCCCCGGCGAGGGCTGCCTCGGAGAGATGCACGTGCAGCAGCACCTGCCGGGGCCGCTTCCGCCGCGGGTCGTCCGCGGCGGGCTCCCCGGTGTTGAGTTCCAGGGACAGCTGGCGGCGGGCGAGGTCGCCGACGGCGATCGAGCGGCGGATGTCGACCGGCACGTCGAGGCCGAGCTGGCCGAGTTCGCGGGCGCGGCGGGCGACGGCGTCTTCGAGGTCGAGGGCGTCGGCCAGGTCCAGGGTGCCGTGCACGTCGACGGTGCCGTCGAAGGAGACCTGCTGGCGGTCGATGTCGAAGTGCCGCTTCTCGAAGGCCGCCTCCCGCCGGGCTCTAGCTTCGGCGGGGTCGTACGTGACCCGGGCTTCCTCGACGGTGCGGTCGAGCTGGGCGATCGAGACCTTGTGGGCCACCGCGTGCAGGTGCGCGTCGACGTACGCGGCACCCTCCATGGGGAGGTCGTTGGTGGCTTTGGCGATCCGGCGGGCCTTCCACACCGGCAGGTCGAGGGCCTGGACCCGGCCGTAGAGGTTCGGCAACCGGTGCGCCAGCTCGACCGCATCGCCGAGGTGGATCCGCCCGGCATCGGTCGACAGACCGAGGGCGGCAGCGAACTCCAACACCGAGAACTCGCTAATCAACGGGGCGCCCTCCCCGGCGATCGCGACCGGCTCCTGACTGCCCGGAACCAGGCTCGCGGCCTCATCGAGGGACTCGGTCGAGTGCATCGCCGCCCAGGCCACCGCGGACGCCAACAAGTCGGCCTCCGCCCGGGCCGCGACGGTGCGGCGGGCGCGCACGAACGCAAGCAACGCAGCTGCGTCATCGCAGTCGAGCAGCTCCCCGTTGGCCATACCAGTATTGTAGTGAAGCCCACCGACAGACCAGGGTGTTCATCCACAGCGGTGACCACGACGGTCGACCCGAAGCAACCGTGAGCCGACCAGCAACCGCGACCAGGTGCGACGAGTGCTGCGAACGACGAGCCCCTTATTTCATTGAAAGTCTTCGAACCAGCCTGGTGCCAAGAGGACACCCCAACCCGCCGCCATGCGGAGACTCACCGGATCTCGACAACGTCAGGCGCCAGGGCGCCTGACCTGCTCGATCACTGGGGTCCGGAGCTCCGCAGGGCGGCGACCAGCCCGAGCATGTCGTCGACCAGGCCGCGCACGACCGGCAGGCGGGAGAGGCGCACCATCCGGTCGACGATCGGCACCAGCCGGGACACCAGCTCGCGCGAGCGCCGCTGGTCGGGGCTGTCGTCGTACACCCAGAACAGCACGACCCCCATCTGCAGCAGCCACAGCAGCTCGGGCAGCTCGCGGCGCAGGTTGGCGGGGAGCTTGAGGTCGGTACCCTCGACGACCCGGGCGTAGAGGGCGGTCGACGCGGCCCGGGCGGGTGCGGACTCGGCGCTGAACGGGGAGAGGGGGGAGCGCGGGTCCGCGGCGTTCTTGAAGAACTGACCCGCGAACTCGTGGCTCGGCGCCGCGACCTCCAGCCACGCCTCCAGGACCCCGCGCAGCCGCGCGTCGAAGGAGGTCTCCCGCTCCAGCACGCCGGCGGCAGCGTCGGCGTGCTCGTCCTGCATCCCGTCGTAGAACGCCTGGATCAGGTGTTCCTTGGAGGCGAAGTAGTAGTAGGCGTTGCCGACGGAGACCCCGGCCTCGCCGGCGATCGCCCGCATCGTGGTCCGGTCGTAGCCGTCGCGACGGAACAGCCGCATCGCCGACTCCAAGATGGTGCTGCGGGTCTGCTCGGCCTTCGCTGAACGGGCGGCAGGATCCGGCACAAGGCTCAGGGTAGCCACCTCCGATGAAGGGCCGGGTCGTGGAGCACGATCAGCGCCCGGGTGCCGGGTACGGCGCCGCGTACGGCGGCATCTGGTTCGGCGGCGGGACCGGGGCCCTGCGGAGCGTCTCCATCCGGCTGCGGCGGCGGATCGCGTTGAAGACGTAGACGTTGAAGAAGTGCAGGACGCCGAGGACCAGGGTGACGACTCCGACCTTCACGCTCAGCTGCTCGAAGACCCCGGCGGCGTCCGGGACGGCCGTGCCGATGCGCAGGTAGAGGCTGACGAAGCCCAGGTTGAGCAGGTAGAAGCCGACCACCAGCAGCGTGTTGACGGCCTCGGCGAGCCGGTCGTTCCCGGCGAAGACGTCTTCGAGGAAGACCTTGCCGTTGCGCGACAGAGTGGTCGCCACCCAGATCGTCAGCGGCACGGTCACCAGCAGGTAGACGACGTAGGTCCAGACGGTCCAGCTCATCTCGATCTCCTTTGTTGAACGCGTTCAGAGCGCGTGGTGACCTCACTGTAGCGCAAAACTGAACGCGTTCAACTCACAGTCCGATGGCGGCCTCGGCGGCGGCGAGCACCGGTGCCGCCAGCTCCCGGGCCCGCGCCGCGCCGGTGGCGTAGACCTGCGAGACGTACGCCGCGTCGGCCGCGAGGTCGGCGTACCGCTGCTGCAGCGGCTCCAGCTCGGCCACCACCGCGTCGGTCACGGCCTTCTTCAGAGCGCCGTACGTCGTGAGTCCCGCGGTCGAGCCGCCGCACGCGAGCAGGATCTCGACCAGGTTGGTCACGCCCGGCTTCCGGTCCTGGTCGATCCGCACGGCCTCGGAGCCGGTGTCGGAGTCGGTCACCGCCCGCGACACCTTGCGACGTACGACGTCGGGGGAGTCGAGCAGCTGGATCACCCCGGCGGTGTCGGCGGCCGACTTGCCCATCTTCGACGTCGGGTCCTGCAGGTCCATCACCCGCGCGCCGGCGGCCGGCGTGACGATCTCGGGGATGGTGAAGACCTCGCCGTACATCCGGTTGAAGCGGAGCGCGAGGTCACGCGTCAGCTCGACGTGCTGGCGCTGGTCATCGCCGACCGGCACCCGGGCCGGCCGGTAGAGCAGGATGTCGGCCGCCATCAGCGCGGGGTAGGTGTAGAGCGACGCCCGGGTGGACCCGACGCCCCGACCCTTCTCCTTGAACTGGATCATCCGGTTCAGCTCGCCCGTCGTGGTCACGCACTCGAGCAGGTAGGCGAGCTGGGCGTGGGCCGGGACCCGGCTCTGCACGAAGAGCGTGCTCCGGTCGAGGCCGGCCGCGAGCAGCAGCGTCGCCAGCTCCGCGGTCCGGGCCCGCAGGACGACGGGGTCGTGGGTGATCGTCATCGCGTGCAGGTCGGCGACGCCGTACACGCAGTCGGCGTCGTCCTGGGCGGCCGCCATCGGGCGGAGCGCGCCCAGCAGGTTGCCGAGGGTCAGGTGGCCGCTGGGCTTGAGGAGGGAGAGGTGGCGAGAGGTCATGGTGGAGCTCCTGGGGTGAGGGCCCACGGGAGCGCCGAGAAATCGACAACGGCCGCCCGTGGGCGGCCGTGGGTGAAGTGTGTGCTTCAACGTGGTCCGCCGTCAGGCGGGCCACCACTGCGGGGAGGGTGTGGTCGAGAGCACGCTCTGATCATGGCACGGCGGGCGATGACGGGTAGCGTCGCCACATGCCCGCCTGCGAGGGACCGGCCACGGTCGTCTTCGACTCGTCGCTGACCGAGTACAACTTCGGCCCCGCCCATCCGATGTCCCCGTTGCGGGTCGACCTGACGATGCGCCTGGCCACCGAGCTCGGCGTCGTGGGTGCCGGCGCCCTGCGGACGGTGCCCGCGCCGATCGCCGACGCCGACCTGCTGGCGACGGTCCACGACCCCGCCATGATCGAGGCCGTGATGCGGGCCGGCTCCACCGTCGCGCCCGACGAGGCGTTCGGCCTCGGGACCGACGACAACCCCGTCTTCGCCGGCATGCACGACGCCGCGTCCCACGTGGTCGGCGCCACCGTCGAGGCGTTCCGCCAGGTCTGGAGCGGCGAGGCGCTGCACTCCGCCAGCATCTGCGGCGGGCTCCACCATGCGATGCCCGAGCGGGCGAGCGGCTTCTGCATCTACAACGACGTCGCCGTCGGCATCAGGAGCCTTCTCGATCAGGGTGCGCAGCGGGTGGCGTACGTCGACGTCGACGTGCACCACGGCGACGGGGTGGAGAAGATCTTCTGGGACGACCCCCGGGTGCTGACCATCTCCCTGCACGAGACCGGCCAGATGCTCTTCCCCGGCACCGGCTTCGCCCACGACATCGGCGGCCCGGCCACCCAGGGCAGCGCGGTGAACGTCGCGCTGCCCCCCGGGACCGGCGACGGTGGCTGGCTGCGGGCCTTCCATGCGGTCGTGCCCGAGCTGCTGCGGGAGTTCAAGCCCGAGGTGCTGGTCACCCAGCACGGGTGCGACTCGCACGCCGAGGACCCGCTGGCCCACCTGATGCTCACCGTCGACGGGCAGCGGGCGGCGTACCTGGCCCTGCACGATCTCGCTCACGAGGTCGCCGGCGGCCGGTGGGTCGTCACCGGCGGGGGCGGCTACGCCCTGGTCGAGGTGGTCCCCCGGGCGTGGACGCACCTGCTCGGCATCGTGGGCGGGCGCCCCGTCGACCCGATGACCGAGACGCCCGGCGGCTGGCGGGAGTACGTCGACGAGTACCTCGGCCGCACTGCGCCGTACCGCCTCACCGACGGGCGCACCCCGGCCTACCGCGACTGGCGCGAGGGCTACGACCCCGACACCTGGCTGGACCGGGCGGTGCACGCCACCCGGATGGAGGTGTTCCCGCTGCACGGGCTGGACCCGATGCCGTGACTCCCACAAGTAGGTTCTGCAAGTCAACACGCCGTAGACCACTGGTGTTTCTTCCGTTCACCTCTTCCCCATGAGTCACACCAGGCCCTATTCTCACGAATGCGCTGCCCGTGTGATCACCGGTGGGGAAGCTGGTGGCGGGCGCAAAGAAAGTGGGCTGATGCACGATGGCTCCCAACTCCTCCGGTGATATCTCCGAAGCGAGGTTCCTGACGGTCGCTGAGGTCGCGTCGATGATGCGGGTCTCGAAGATGACGGTCTACCGCCTGGTCCACAGCGGTGAGCTGCCCGCTGTCCGGGTCGGCCGCTCGTTCCGCGTCCGCGAGGAGGACGCGAACGAGTACCTCCGCAAGAGCTTCTACGACGCCGGCTGAGCTCCCACGTCCGGCCTGCGGGCCGCGATTCTGCCTGCCACCGTGCGGCGGATAGGCTGTCCGGGTCCTCCGGTGTCTCCGCGGGACCGCCTCACAGCTGTTGAAAGGTTTCCCGTGGGTTCTGTCATCAAGAAGCGGCGCAAGCGTATGGCCAAGAAGAAGCACCGCAAGCTGCTGAAGAAGACGCGCGTTCAGCGCCGCAAGCTCGGCAAGTAAGCCACACCTCCCGGGTCGAGGGGTCGCCATGGGCAGCGCCGGCTTGGTCGTCCTGGTCACGGGCGTGTCCCGCGACCTGGGACGCAAGTTCGCGCGGTCCGTCGCTGCCGATCCTGCAGTCGACCGGGTGATCGGAGTCGACGTCGTCCCCCCGCGGGGCGACCTCGGCGACGTCTCGTTCGTCCGTGCAGACATCCGTAACCCGGTGATCGCCAAGGTGATCGCCAAGGAGGACGTCGACACGGTCGTCCACATGAGCGTGATCTCGACGCCGGCCAGTGCCGGCGGGCGCAACTCGATGAAAGAGCTGAACGTCATCGGGACGATGCAGCTGCTGGCCGCGTGCCAGCAGGCTCCGGGACTGCGCAACCTCGTGGTCAAGTCGACGACCACGATGTACGGCGCGAGCAGCCGCGACCCGGCGATGTTCACCGAGGACATGGAGCCCCGGCGCGCGCCGAGCGCGGGCTATGCCAAGGACGTCGCCGAGATCGAGGGCTACGTCCGCGGCTTCGCGCGGCGCCGCTCCGACGTCCGCGTGGCGACGATCCGTGCGGCGAACGTCGTCGGGCCCCACGTCTCGAGCCCGATCACGTCGTACTTCCGGCTGCCGCTGATCCCGACCGTCGTCGGGCACGACGCCCGCCTGCAGTTCCTGCACGAGCGGGACCTGATGGAGGTGCTCCGGCACGCCGTCACCAGTGACGTCGCCGGCACCTTCAACGTGGCGGGCGACGGGATCCTGATGCTGTCGCAGGCCGTACGCCGGCTGCAGCGACCGAGCGTGCCGATGCCGGGCTTCCTCGTCGGCAACGTCGGGTCGACCCTGCGCTCGGCGCGGGTCGCCGACTTCTCGCCCGAGCAGCTCGCGTTCCTCACCTACGGGCGCGGCGTCGACACGACCCGGATGCGCGAGGTGCTCGGCTTCGAGCCGGAGTTCACCACCGCCGAGGCGTTCGCGGACTTCGCCTCCACCCTGGCACCGACCGGCGGGCACGCCGACCGGGTGCTGGCCGGGATCCAGCGCCAGCTCACCACCGTGCGATCGGTTACCTCGGGAGGCGACCATGGGTGACGCCGAGATTATCCCCATCGGGACCCGCGGCCGGCCCGGCCGCGGCACCGGGAAGCAGCCGTCCTCCGCCGCCCGTGACCTCGCCGGCGCCTCGAAGGGTGCCGCGAAGGGCGCCAAGGCCCAGCCCGTCGGGGCCCGGCCCTCGCGGCCGCGGCCGACGCCCCGCAAGGCGGTCCGCGCGGCCCCCGAGCCGACGGTCGCAGAGACCCCGGCCGAGGGCCTGACCGAGGGTTCGGCCGGGGAGGGCGTGCTCCGCGCACCGATCAGGACGGCGGCCCGCGGCCCGCTGGCGGGCATCCCCGCCGCCGACTGGCTCGCCGCCTTCCGGCACGCCGCCGTGGAGGTGTTCGGCGAGCACTGGGAGCCCCAGCTCGCCCGCTTCCTCGCCTTCCTGCGCCGACGGCTGACCGGCGACTACGCGGTCGACGAGTACGGCTTCGACCAGGAGATCACCGAGCAGTTCTTCATGGCCGCCCTCCGCCCGATCGCCGAGCGCTGGTTCCGCATCGAGGTCCGCGGCGTTGAGAACATCCCGACCGAGGGCGGCGCGCTCGTCGTGTCCAACCACTCCGGCACGGTGCCCATGGACGGGCTGATGACGATGGTGTCGGTCCACGACCACACCGGTCGCTTCCTGCGGCCGCTGGGCGCCGACCTGCTCTTCCGGCTGCCGGTCTTCTCCGCCCTCGCCCGCAAGGGCGGCGCCACGCTGGCCTGCTCCGAGGATGCCGAGCGGATGCTCAGCGGCGGCGAGCTGGTGGGGGTCTGGCCCGAGGGCTTCAAGGGCATCGGGAAGCCCTACTCCGACCGCTACAAGCTGCAGCGCTTCGGACGCGGCGGGTTCGTGTCGGCGGCGTTGCGCACCGGGGTCCCGATCGTCCCGCTCTCTGTGGTCGGCGCCGAGGAGATCTACCCCCTGGTCGGCAACGTGCCCGCGCTCGCCCGGCTGCTGGGCGTCCCCTACATCCCGATCACGCCGCTCTTCCCGCTGCTCGGCCCGCTGGGACTGGTGCCGCTCCCGTCGAAGTGGCTGCTGGAGTTCGGTGAGCCGATCCGCACCGACGAGTACGACCGCGGCGCCGCCGACGACCCGATGCTGGTCTTCAACGTGACCGACCAGGTGCGCGAGACGATCCAGCAGACGCTCTACTCGCTGTTGATGAAGCGGGAGTCGGTCTTCCGCTGAGCCGGATCAGGGCCGGGATCAGGGCTTGGGCGTCGGCTGGAGCGGCTTGGTGATGCCGTCGAGTACGCCGCCCACGGTCTCGCCGACGCCCTGGAGGACGTCGCCGACGATCGGGAGCTGAGGCTGCTCGGTGGGGGTCGAGCCGCCGCCGTTGCCGAGCAGGCCGTTGACGAGGTCGTCGACCGCGTTCTTCCCGGGCTTCGTCGGGGACCCGGAGCCACCCGACCCGCCGCCACCCGACCCGCCGCCACCCGCGGCGCCGCCGGTCGGCACCGGGAGGGAGGGGACCCCCGCGGGGGGCGCCGTCGGCGGCTTCCCGACCGCCGGACCGGGCTTCCCGCCGAGGTCGCCGCCACCGGACTTGCCGGTGCCGGGCTTCGGGTCGGGGGCCGTGCCTCCGGTCGACCCGATCAGGTCGGTGAGGCTGGAGGTGGCGAGCTGGTCGGCACTGGCCAGCATCCACTGCGGCAGGGTGGTCAGCACGTTGGTGCAGGTCGGGCAGGCCTGCTGGACGGCGGCCTCGATCGCGGCCAGCACGTTGCCGACCGGCACCAGGGCGGCGCGCACCTCGTCGGAGACGCTGGCGGCGAGCTGGTTGAGGGACTCGAAGCTGCGGTCGGTGAAGTCCTGCAGCTCGGCGAGCGCCGCGTCGTCACCATCCGCCTCGTAGGCGCCGAGCAGCAGGTCGCTGGCCTCGGTGGCCTGGGAGCTGAAGGTCGCGAGGGTCTCCTCGACCCGGGCCACGTCGACCTGCTCGGCCTCCGCGGCGCGGGTGAGCCGGTCGACCTCCTCGAGCCGGTCGCTGGCGTTGGCGAGCAGCGTCGACCCCTTCCGCTCGTCATCGACGCTGAGCCCGGTGTGGGCGTTCTCGATGGCCCGCTTGAGCGGGTAGAGCACGTCGCCCGGCAGGGCGGACTGGGCGGCGACCGCCATCGACGTGGTGGCGCCGACGATCGCGAAACCGCCGATGGCGACGGCCAGCCGACGCTCGCGCGGCGAGCGGCGGGCGACGGTGAGCCGGTCCTGAACGGCGGTGCCGGGCGCCCGGTCGGTGGGCGCGGTCGCGAGCTCGGTCTCGGCGGCCGCCATCAGCCGCTCGCGGAGGTCGGCGACGAACGCGGGCCGGGGCTCGACGGGAGCCGACTCCCGCAGCGAACCGACCAGCTCGAGCAGCTCGGCGTGCCGGGTGGCGTCGGCCTCGCTGGTCGAGGTGCCCTCGACCAGGGAGTCGAACTCCTCGGCGCGCCGGCGCGCGAACACGCGGATCATGGGTTCCGTCCTGAGGTCTCGTCGCGGTCCGGGTGCGCGGTGTCGTACCCGGACGACCGGCTCAACGACGGGCGGACGGCGGAGGTTATGGCGGAGGGTGCAGCCGTGACCATCGTCTCCCAGTGCGGGTCCATCAGCCTCGGATCCCTTCCGGCATCAGCTTCGCGAGGTTGCGGACCCCGCGCAGCTGGAGCTGCTTGATCGCCCCGTCGCTGCGGCCGAGCACGGCAGCGGTCTCGGCGATGCTCATGCCCTGCAGGAACCGCATGACCAGGCAGTCCCGCTGCTCGGCGGGGAGCTCGGTGAGCGCCCGCAGCAGGATCTCGTTGGTGAGGCCGGCGAGGACCGCGTCCTCCGGACCCTCCGTGGCGTCGTCGTGCTTCCCCATGTCCTCGGTGGCCAGCTCCAACCGGGTGCGGCCGGCCTTGAAGTGGTCGGTCGCCAGGTTGCGGGCGATGGTCATCAGCCAGGCGCCGAAGTCCTTGCCCTGCCACCGGAAGCCGGTCATGCTCCGCAGCGCCCGGAAGAAGGTCTCCGAGGTGAGGTCCTCGGCCAGCGTGCTGGACCGGGTGCGGTAGAAGAGGAAGCGGTAGACCGAGCCTTGGTAGTGGTCGTAGAGCAGTCCGAACGCCTCGGCGTCGCCCTGACGAGCGAGCTCGACGAGGGCGATCAGCCGGGTCCGCTCGGCCTCGGAGTCCTCCGAGGACGCGGCCAGGTCGGAGTCGTCGTACGACGGGTCGGGGCCACCGGTGCCCGCGCCGCCCTCGCCGGCCAGTGCCTCGGCGAGCAGGAGACCGGGGCCGCCAGGGACGAGAGGGACGGGGAGCAGCAGTCGCGCGACCTCGCCGCGCAGGGCGTCGAGCCCCCGCGCGAGGTCACCACCGTCCCACGGCATCTGGTCGATCCCCTCCCGAGTCCCCCGTCGAAGCCTCGCTCACCTTACGCAGGAGAGTCCGGCATGTGAACGAAAGTGACCGCAAAATCGCAGGTGGGAGCGGGAGTCAGTGCCCCTTGGGCCGCCTGCGCAGGGCGACGCCCGCGGCGACCGCGCCGGTGGCGGCGCCCGTCACCGCACCCACCAGCAGGCCGGCCCGGGCCGCCTTGCGGCCGGTGCGGTAGTCGCGCACCCGCCAGCCGTGCTCGCGGGCATGGGCGCGCAGCCGCGCGTCGGGATTGATGGCGCACGGGTCGCCGACCAGCGAGAGCATCGGCAGGTCGTTGTGGGAGTCGGAGTACGCCGAGCAGGCCGCGAGCTCGAGTCCCTCGCGGACGGCCAGCGCTCGCACCGCCTCGGCCTTGGCGGGGCCGTGCAGCATGTCGCCGACGAGCCGGCCGGTGTAGACGCCGCCGTCGTGCTCGGCGACGGTGCCCATCGCCCCGGTCAGCCCGAGCCGCCGCGCGATGATCTGGGCGATCTCGATCGGTGCCGCGGTCACCAGCCAGACCCGCTGCCCCTGGTCGAGGTGCATCTGGGCCAGCGCGCGGGTGCCGGGCCAGATCCGGTGGGCCATCGCCTCGTCGAAGATCTCCTCGCCCAGCTCCTCGAGCTCGGTGACGGTGTGGCCGGCGATGAACGACAGGGCGGAGTTGCGCGCGTCGGCGACGTGCTCAGGGTCCTCGACGCCGACGACCCGGAAGTACGCCTGCTTCCAGGCGGCCCCCGCGATCTCGCGGGTGGTGAAGAACTTCCGGCGGTGCAGCCCCCGGGCGAGGTGGAAGATGCTCGCGCCCTGCATGACGGTGTTGTCGACGTCGAAGAAGGCGGCCGAGGCGAGGTCGGCCGGCGTGTTCAGTGCGTTCTCGACCTCGGCGGCCGCTGCCGCGGCCTCGCCGGCCAGCGCGGACCGCTGTCGGAGGTCGGGGAGGCTGCGCCGTACGGCGGGCGGGGTCACTCGGTCAGGGTAGAGCCCCGCCGGGCGTCTCGGAGAGACCGCCGCGTGGGCCCGCCGGGTATGGAAGTATCCGTCCATGCCTGCCTCCGCCGAGGTTCCCGACGTCCGCGACGTGGCCGACCTGGTCGCCGCTGCCGCCGTGGAGAGCCCCGACAAGCTCGCGGTCGTCGAGGCCGGCGGCCGCAGCATGACCTGGGCCCAGCTCGACGACGAGGTGGGTCGGCTCGCGACCGGCCTGGGAGCCGCGGGGATCGTCGCCGGTCACCGGGTGATGCTGGTGCTGGGCAACCGGCTGGAGTTCGTCGCGACGTACCTCGCCGTCCTGCGCGCACAGGCGGTCGCCGTACCGGTGAACCCGCTCGCGACCCCGGGTGAGCTGGCCCGGATGCTCGCCGACTCCGGCGCCAAGGTGGTCCTGGCCGACGGTGACTCGGTGCGCAGCGTCCGAGCGGGCGTCGCGGAGCTCGCCCGGGCACTCGACGAGCACGCCCACGGACGCGAGCCCGGCATCGACCCCGAGCTGCTCACCCGCGCCGGCACCCCGCGGGTCGTGGTCGTCGGCAGCACGCTGCTGCCGGGGGAGCGCTCCTACGACCACCTGCGCGCGGACCGGGCCCGCTTCGTCCCGCCGCTCCAGGATCCGGAGAAGCTCGCCTGCCTCCTCTATACGAGCGGTACGTCGGGCCGGCCCCGCGCGGCGATGCTCACCCACCGGGCCCTGCTGGCCAATATCGAGCAGGTCGCCGTCGTGGAGCCGCCGATGATGCACGGGAACGACGTCGTCCTCGGGGTGCTCCCGCTCTTCCACGTCTACGGCCTCAACGCCGTGCTCGGCGGCGTGCTCCGGCACCGCGCCAAGCTGGTCCTGGTCGAGCGGTTCGACCCCCAGGGCACCCTCGACATCATCGACGACGAGGCCTGCAGCGTGATCCCGGTCGCGCCGCCCGTCTTCGCCTACTGGCGCGGTGAGGACCAGCTGGCCGAGCGCCTCGGCCCGGTCCGGCTCGTGCTGTCCGGCTCGGCGCCGCTCGCGCCGGAGCTGGTCGAGGAGTTCGTGGCGCGCACCGGCATCCCGGTGCACCAGGGCTACGGCCTGACCGAGGCCTCGCCCGTGGTCACCAGCACCCTGTGCAGCACCCGGCCCCCGGCGCTCAGCTCGGTGGGTGCGGCCCTGCCGGGCATCGGCCTGCGCCTCGTGGACGAGACCGGACGGGCGCCCGAGGGGGAGGACCCGGGCGAGATCCAGGTACGCGGCGCCAACCTGTTCAGCGGCTACTGGCCCGACGGCGCGGACGGTCCCGACGCCGACGGCTGGTGGTCGACCGGCGACGTGGGGTTCCTCGACGCCGACGGCGACCTCACCCTGGTCGACCGGCTCAAGGAGATGGTCATCGTCTCCGGCTTCAACGTCTATCCCGTCGAGGTCGAGGAGGTGATCCGCGAGCTCGACCAGGTGACGGAGGTCGCGGTCATCGGCGTCGCCGACGAGGAGACCGGCGAGTCGGTCGTGGCGTACGTCGTGGCGCCCGGCGCCGACCCGGCCGCGATCGAGGTCGCCGTCCGGGACCACTGCGCGGTCCGGCTGGCCCGCTTCAAGCGGCCCCGGCGCATCGAGGTGGTCGACGAGCTCCCGCTCACGGTGACCGGCAAGGTGCAGAAGGGCCGGCTGCGCGGCATCGAGCGCCGCCGCGCCCTCGGCCTGCTGGAGGAGGCGCCGTGACCGCCCGGGTCACCCTGTACGCCAAGCCCGGGTGCCACCTCTGCGACGACGCCCGCGTGGTGATCGAGCGGGTCTGCGCCGACCTCGGCGAGCAGTACGACGAGATCTCCATCCTCGACGACCCCGCCCTGCTGGAGCGGTACGGCGAGGAGATCCCGGTGACCCTCGTCGACGGGCGCCAGCACGACTTCTGGCGGGTCGACGAGGCGCGGCTGCGGGCGGCGCTCGCGCGCTGAGTCCGGCCGACCCCCTCTGGCCGTGGGACATGTCACATGTGCTAGGCCCGGGCCGCGGACGGCGGTTCCGCCGGTTTGTTCTCCCGTTCACAAACTCCTACAGTGAGCGAGCCGTCGGACGAATCCGGGCTGCGCAGGCCCCCATCCGCGGCAGCTACTTGCCCTCGTGGCATGGAGAGAAGCAGAACGTGACCGCACGGACGCCCAGCGAGACCGCCCGGGACATTCCCGAGGCCACCGTCGCGCGGTTGCCGGTGTACCTCCGGGCCCTCACCTCCCTCCTGGAGGCCGGCACGTCGACCTGCTCGAGCGAGCTGCTCGCGACGTCGGCGGGGGTGAACAGCGCGATGCTGCGCAAGGATCTCTCCTACCTCGGCAGCTACGGCACCCGCGGGGTCGGGTACGACGTCGACTACCTGCGCTACCAGATCGCCCGCGAGATCGGGGTGACCCAGGACTGGCCGGTCGTGATCGTCGGGATCGGCAACCTCGGGCACGCGCTGGCCAACTACTCGGGCTTCCGCAGCCGCGGGTTCCGCACGGTGGCGCTGCTCGACGCCGACCTGACGCGGACCGGCGAGACGGTCGCGGGCATCGACGTACGCCCCTTCGACCACCTGGAGGGCATCGTCGCCGAGCACGGGGTCGCGATCGGCGTCATCGCGACGCCGGCAGTGGCCGCCCAGGCGGTGGCCGACCGGATGGTGGCGGCCGGGATCAGCAGCATCCTGAACTTCGCGGCGACCGTGCTCAGCGTCCCGGCGGGCGTCGACGTCCGCAAGGTCGACCTCTCCATCGAGCTGCAGATCCTCGCGTACCACGAGCAACGCAAGGGCCATGACCATGCAGCCCACGCGGCCCAGGTGCAGGAGGAGACAGCATGAGCGTCCTCGTGGTGGGCATCTCCCACAACTCCGCCCCGGTCTCGCTCCTCGAGTCCGTCGCGCTCGGCCCCGACGGCGCGCCGAAGCTGATCCACGCCGTGGCCGCCTGCGAGCACGTCACCGAGGCGACCGTCATCTCGACCTGCAACCGGCTCGAGATCTACGCCGACGTGGACCGCTTCCACGGCTCCGTGGAGGAGCTCTCGCGGCTGCTCGTGGACCGGGCCGGCCGCTCGACCGAGACGCTGCTCCCGCACCTCTACGTGCACTACGACGACGGTGCGGTCTCGCACCTGTTCCAGGTGGCCGCCGGGCTCGACTCGATGGCGGTCGGCGAGGGCCAGATCCTGGGCCAGACGCGCGAGGCGCTGCGGCTGGGCCAGGAGCTCGGCACCGTTGGGCCGTCCCTCAACGTGCTGTTCCAGCAGGCGCTGCGGGTCGGCAAGCGCTCGCGGGCGGAGACCGACATCGACCGCGCCGCACCGTCGCTGGTGAGCGCGGCGCTGCAGCGCTCGGAGCTCGCCACCGGCGGGCTCGCCGGCAGCCGGGTGCTCGTCGTCGGCGCCGGCGCGATGGCCGGCCTGGCCACCGCGACCGTGTCGCGGCTCGGGGCCACGGAGATCGTGGTGGCCAACCGCAGCCGGGAGCGGGCCGACCGGCTCGCCCGGGAGTACGACGCCCGCTCCGCGCCCCTGTCCGAGCTGGAGCTCCAGCTCGGCGAGGCCGACCTGGTGCTGAGCTGCACCGGTTCCAGCGGGCTGCAGATCACCCGCGACATGGTGGCGCGCTCGCGCCCCGACGGCCGACCGGTCGTCCTGATCGACCTGGCCCTGCCCCACGACGTGGACACGGCCGTGACCGAGCTTCCGGGGGTCACCCTGATCGGCCTGGCCGAGCTCGCCGACGACCTGCACGCCTCCGACGCGGGGCGCGAGGTCGTCGAGGTGCGCCGCATCGTCGGCCAGGAGGTGTCCGCATTCCTCTCGGCCCGCCGCCAGGCGAGCGTCACGCCGACCGTGGTGGCGCTGCGCACGATGGCCACCGGCGTGGTCGACGCCGAGATGGACCGTCTGGTCGGCCGGCTGCCCGACCTCGACGACGCCACCCGTGCGGAGGTCCTGCACACCGTGCGCCGGGTCGCCGACAAGCTCCTCCACGAGCCGACGGTGCGGGTCAAGGAGCTGGCCAACGAGGCCGGTGCGGTCTCCTACGCCGCAGCCCTCGCCGAGCTGTTCGCGCTCGACCCCGAGGCCGTCGACGCGATGACCCGTCCGGAGGGACTCCGATGAGCGCCGCGGCGGTCGTCCGGGTCGGCACCCGCGCCTCGCTGCTCGCCACCACCCAGGCCGGCACGGTGGCGGAGCTGATCCGCACCCGGCTGGGTCGCGAGGTCGAGCTGGTCGAGATCGTCACCGACGGCGACCGCAGCCAGGCGTCCGGGACGCCGCTGGCGCTGTCCGAAGGCGGAGCCGGCGGGGTCGGCGTCTTCGTCAACGCGCTCCGCGACGCCCTGCTGCGCGGCGAGATCGACGTCGCCGTCCACTCGCTGAAGGACCTGCCGACCTACCCCGCGGAGGGCATCGCGCTGGCCGCGATCCCCGGCCGCGAGGACCCGCGCGACGCCGTCGTCGCCCGCGACGGCCTGACGCTGGGCGAGCTCCCGGTGGGCTCGCGCATCGGCACCGGCTCGCCCCGGCGGGCCGCCCAGCTGCACGCCCTCGGCCTCGGTTTGGACGTCGTCGGAGTCCGTGGCAACGTCGACACCCGGATCGGCAAGGTCCGCTCGGGCGAGTACGACGCCGTCGTACTGGCCCGAGCCGGGCTGGCCCGGATCGGGCGGCTGGAGGAGGCGACGGAGGTGCTCGACCCGCTGCAGATGCTCCCGGCCCCCGGGCAGGGTGCGCTCGGGGTGGAGTGCCGCCGCGACGACGCCCTCGCCACCGAGCTGGCAGCCCTCGACGACCCGCACGCGCGGGCCGCCGTCGAGGCGGAACGAGCCGTCCTGGCCACCCTCGAGGGTGGCTGCTCGGCCCCGATCGGCGCCCTCGCAGAGGTCGCCGAGGGCGAGGACGGCGATGAGATCTGGGTGCGCGCGATCGCGCTCTCACCCGACGGGGGGCTCTCGGTGCGGTCGTCCGCGTCGGGCGACCCCGCCGACGCCGCAGGCGTCGGCAACCGGCTGGCGGCGGAGATGCTCGCCGATGGTGCCGGAGAGCTGGACACACGACAGCACGACGAGTCAGAACAGGTGCGCAACGCATGACCCGAGGCAAGACGACCAACGCCACTCCGACCCGTGGGTGGGTGTCCTTCGTGGGCAGCGGTCCCGGTGACCCGGAGCTGCTCACCGTCCGCGCCGTGGGCCTGATCGAACAGGCTGAGGTGATCGTCACCGAGGCACCCGAGCACGCCGCCCTGGTGCGCCACCTGCTCGGCCTCGCCGACCCGGCCGGCCTGCCGGAGGGCGAGCCGGTGCCCGGCCCCGAGCTGATCGACGGCGGCTTCGGCGAGGACGGCCAACCGCTCACCCACGCCGCCCGCGCCAAGGTCGTCGTCAAGCAGGCCAAGCGCGGTCTCCGCGTGGTCCGGCTGATGACCGGCGACCCGTTCGTCTACGCCTCGGGCCCCGAGGAGGCGCAGGCCTGCGCCAAGGCCGGCCTGGGCTTCGAGATCGTCCCCGGCATCTCCTCGGTCAGCGCGGTCCCGGCGTACGCCGGCATCCCGCTCACCACCAAGGACCACCGCGAGGTCGCCGTCGTGACCTGCGGCGAGAAGATCGACTGGAGCCAGTACGCCGACCGGCGCACCCTGGTGCTGCTGTCCGCGGTCGGCCAGATCGGCGAGGTCAGCAAGGCGCTGATCGCCGCCGGCCGCTCGGCGCGGACCCCGGTCGCGATGACCCGGGTCGGCACCACGACGACCCAGAGCACCGTCACCTCGACGCTGGAGCACATCGCCGCCGACGCCCGCGCGGCCCGGATGGCCCCCCCGGCGATCACCGTGATCGGCGACGTCGTCGACCTGCGCAACACGCTGTCCTGGTTCGAGACCAAGCCGCTGTTCGGCTGGCGGGTGCTGGTGCCGCGCACCAAGGACCAGGCCGGTCCGCTGGTGAACCGGCTCCGCGGCTACGGCGCCGTGCCCGACGAGGTGCCGACCATCTCCGTCGAGCCGCCGCGCAACCCGCAGCAGATGGACAAGGCCGTGCGCGGCCTGGTCGAGGGCCGCTACGAGTGGATCGCCTTCACCTCGGTCAACGCCGTGCGTGCGGTCCGCGAGAAGTTCGAGGAGTACGGCCTCGACGCCCGCGCCTTCTCGGGCCTCAAGATCGCCGCGGTCGGCGATAAGACCGCCCAGTCGATCGCCGACTGGGGCCTGCGCGCCGACCTGGTGCCCTCGGGCGAGCAGTCCGCGGCCGGCCTGCTGGCCGACTGGCCCGAGTACGACGAGGTCCTGGACCCGATCAACCGGGTCTTCCTGCCGCGGGCCGACATCGCCACCGAGACGCTGGTGGCCGGCCTGATCGACCTCGGCTGGGAGTGCGACGACGTCACCGCCTACCGCACCGTCCGGGCCACGCCGCCGCCGGCGCCGACCCGCGACGCGATCAAGACCGGCAAGTTCGACGCGGTCGTGTTCACCTCGTCCTCGACGGTGCGCAACCTGGTCGGCATCGCCGGCAAGCCGCACCCGTCGACGATCATCGCGGTGATCGGTCCCGCCACCGCCAAGACCGCCGAGGAGCACGGCCTGCGGGTCGACGTGCTGGCCCCCAAGCCGGACGTCGACGAGCTGGTCGACGCCCTCGCCGACTTCGGGGCCGCTCGCCGGGCCGCGATGGTGGAGGCCGGCCAGGAGGTCACCCGACCGTCCGAGCGCAAGCCGTCGGGCCGGCGGAAGACCACCACCGCACGATGAGCAGCTCGTCGCAGCCGCCGGTGGCCGGACCTGTCGTCCGGCCCCGGCGGCTGCGCACCACCCCGGCGCTGCGCCGGATGGTCGCGGAGACCTCCCTCGAGGCGCGCCAGCTGGTGCTGCCGCTGTTCGTCCGCGAGGGCATCGACACCCCGGTCCCGATCTCCTCGATGCCGGGCGTCGTCCAGCACACCCGGTCGTCCCTGCTCGCCGCGGTCGCCGAGGCCGCCGAGCTGGGCCTGGGCGGGGTGATGCTCTTCGGCATCCCCGCCGAGAAGGACGCCGTCGGCTCCGGCGCGATCGACCCGGCCGGCATCCTCAACCTCGCGATCGCCGACGTGGTCGCCGAGGTGGGCGACGCGCTGACGGTGATGAGCGACCTGTGCCTCGACGAGTTCACCGACCACGGGCACTGCGGCGTACTCACCGCCGACGGCCGGGTCGACAACGACCGCACCCTCGAGGTGTACGCCGAGATGGCCCGCGTCCAGGCCCACGCGGGCGTCGACATGGTCGGACCCAGCGGCATGATGGACGGCCAGGTCTCGGTGATCCGGACCGCCCTCGACGGCGCCGGCCACACCGACGTCTCGATCCTCGCCTACTCCGCGAAGTACGCCTCGGCCTTCTACGGCCCGTTCCGCGAGGCGGTCGACTCCTCGCTGCAGGGGGACCGCCGCACCTACCAGCAGGACGGCGGCAACGCCGTCGAGGGGGTGCGCGAGGCCCTGCTCGACGTGGAGCAGGGCGCCGACCTGGTGATGGTGAAGCCGGCGCTCGCCTACCTCGACGTCGTTCGCCGGGTGCGCGACGCCGTCGACGTCCCGGTGGCGGCGTACAACATCTCCGGCGAGTACTCCATGCTCGAGGCCGCGGCGGCGCACGGTTGGATCGACCGCGAGCCGGCGATCCTCGAGACGCTCACCTCGATCCGGCGCGCGGGCGCCGACGTGGTGCTGACCTACTGGGCGGCCGAAGCCGCCCGGCTGCTCGCGCGCTGAGCGCCTACCGGCCCATGTACTTGTCGACGCAGGCCTGAACTCGCGCCGGGTCGAGCAGGCCCAGCAGGTCGAGCTTGATCCCGAAGTCGAGCGCGCACTGGGCCAAGGCCTGGGTCTCGGTGAGGATCGCGTCCACCGGGGTCACGCCGGTCGCCGGCAACGTCGGGAGAACGACCGGCGGCAGCGTCGGCGGCTTCGTCGGCAGACCGCCGTTGCCGCCGGACCCACCGCCGGGACTCGGCGAGGTCGTGGGCGCGGTCGTCGGAGCGGCCGGCTTGGTGGGCGCGGGCTTGCCGCCACCGTCGCCTCCGGTGCCGCTGCCGGGCTTGGTCTCCTTGACGCCCCCCGAGCCCGGGCTCGGGGCCGGCGTCGACGGCGGGATGTAGGACGAGTCGGGCTGGATGTAGCCCGCGGCGGTGGTGCCGTTGGGGACCGAGGTGTACTCGCCGTCGAGGTAGGCGGTCATGATCGAGAGGACCAGGTCGACGTAGGCGTCGCTGTTGTTGTAGCGGTAGACCGCGGCGCGCTGACCGGCCGTGGCGGCCAGGTCGTCCTCGCCCGAGCAGAGGTAGACCGCGGAGGCCAGGGCCGCGTCGTCGACGTCCTGCGGGTCACGTCGACCGTCACCATCGGCGTCCACGCCCACGACCGACCAGGTCGAGGGGATGAACTGCATCGGGCCGACCGCGCGGTCCCACTGGACGTCGCTGTCGAACTGGCCGGCGTCCGTGTCGGCGATGGCCTGGGTCTTCCGGCTGCCGTCGAGGGCGATGCCGAAGATGCCGGGGCGGGCGGTGCCCTGGTCGTCGAGGGTGTTGCCGCCGTAGCGCCCGTGGTCGGACTCGACCCGGCCGATCGCGGCGACCAGCTGCCAGGTGAGGTTGCAGCTCTCGTCGGCGGCGTTGATGACCGTCTCGGCGCGCTGGTAGGCGGCCAGGGCCACGGACGGGATGCCTGCGGTGGAGGCGGTGGAGACCGCCTGGGCGGCCCCGCCGGCACCGATGCCGGGCGCAACGCCGTCGGGGGAGGAGACGCTGGCCGGAGCCTCGATCGCCTGGGTGGGCACGCTGGTGCCGTCGGGCAGACCGGCGGGCACCTGGTCGGGGCTCTGGGTCGCGGTCGCCGAGCCGGCACCGACGCCGGCCAGGCTCACGGTCCAGGCCGCGGACAGCAGGGCGAGCGGCACCAGGGCCGTCGCACGCTGTGCGCGTCCGAATCGCTGTGCGGACATTCGGTCTCTCCCGGTCTCCGAACGAAACATGTCTTCCCGAGCGTTCCCTCACGTCCGGGTGTGACGCTGCAACGAATCGTGTCACGGCGAGGTTACGCAGGAACACCATTCAGCTGAACCTTCCCCAGATCTTGAGTGGTCAGCGTCACGATGGTGCCCGGGAGGGCCCGGGGCGAAACGGGGGAGTTCGCAGTGGGCTGGGCCACGTCCGCGGCGTTCGACCGACGACCCGCACCGTGGGCGGGTTGGTCCGCTGGGCGACAATGAGTCGATGTCTGCCGCGACCCGACCCACGCCTGCCTCCGAGGCGCTCTTCGCGCGCGCCCGCGCCGTGACCCCGGGCGGCGTGAACTCGCCCGTCCGGGCGTTCAACGCGGTCGGCGGGACTCCCCGCTTCATCCGCTCGGCCGCCGGCGCCTGGCTCACCGACGTCGACGGTCACGAGTACGTCGACCTGATCTGCTCGTGGGGCCCGATGCTGCTCGGGCACGCCCACCCGGAGGTGCAGGCCGCGGTGCAGGCCGCGGTGGCGCGCGGCACGTCGTACGGCACCCCGACGGAGCCCGAGGTCGAGCTCGCCGAGGAGATCGTCGCCCGGACCCCGGTGGACCGGGTCCGCTTCGTCTCCTCCGGCACCGAGGCGACCATGTCGGCCATCCGGCTCGCGCGCGGCTTCACCGGCCGCGACGTGGTGGTGAAGTTCGCCGGCTGCTACCACGGCCACGTCGACGCGCTGCTCGCGTCGGCCGGCTCGGGCCTGGCGACCTTCGCGGTGCCCGGTACGCCGGGGGTGCCGACGTCCTCGACCGAGCTGACGCTGGTGCTGCCCTACAACGACCGGGCCGCCGTGGAGAAGGTGTTCGCCGAGCACGGCGACCGGATCGCCTGCCTGATCACCGAGGCCGCCCCCGGCAACATGGGCGTCGTCCCGCCGGAGCCCGGCTTCAACGCGTTCCTGGCCGAGACCTGCACCCGCCACGGCGCGCTGTTCGTGAGTGACGAGGTGATGACCGGTTTCCGGGCCTCGAAGCAGGGCCAGTGGGGTCTCGACGGGGCCGTCGAGGGCTGGCGGCCCGACCTGGTCACCTTCGGCAAGGTGATGGGCGGCGGCTTCCCGGCCGCGGCGTTCGGCGGCCGGGCCGACGTGATGGGCCGGCTCGCACCGGACGGGCCGGTCTACCAGGCCGGCACCCTGTCGGGGAACCCGATCGCCACCACCGCCGGGCTCGCCACCCTGCGGCTCGCGACCGACGACGTCTACGCCCACATCGGCGCCGCCGGCGAGACCATCAAGGCGGCGGCGGCCGAGGCGCTGACGGCGGCCGGCGTACCCCATGTCATCCAGGCGAGCGGCACCATGTTCTCGGTGTTCCTCACCGAAGGTCCGGTCCGCGACTTCGCGGACGCCTCGCGCACCAGCACGCCGGCGTACGCCGCCTTCTTCCACGCCATGCTCGACGCCGGTGTCTACCTGCCGCCGTCGGCGTACGAGGCGTGGTTCCTCTCCAGTGCCCACGATGACCGAGCGGTGCAGACGGTCCTGGACGCCCTGCCCGGCGCCGCCCGGGCCGCGGCCACCGCACTCGACGAGACGGAGCCCGAAGGATGAGCGCCACCCCCGACACCATCGTCCACCTGCTGCGCCACGGCGAGGTGCACAACCCGCAGGGCGTGCTGTACGGCCGCCGCGACGGCTTCCACCTCTCCGCCCTCGGCAACCGGATGGCCCAGCGGATCGCCGAGTCGATCGGCGACCGCGACATCACCCACCTGGTGGCCTCGCCGCTCGAGCGGGCCCAGGAGACCGCCCGCCCGCTGGCGGCGGCCCGCGAGCTGGAGATCGTCACCGACGAGCGGGTCATCGAGTCGACGACGGTGTTCGAGGGGCTCAGCTTCGGCGAGGGCGCGATGACCCTGGTCAAGCGGCCGAAGCTGTGGCGGCACCTGCGCAACCCGATCACCCCGTCCTGGGGCGAGCCCTACAAGGAGATCGCGGCGCGGATGATGGCCGCGGTCGAGGACGCCCGGGTCGCCGCCGCCGGCCACGAGGCCGTGATCGTCTCCCACCAGCTGCCGATCTGGACGACTCGGCTGCACGTCGAGAAGCGCTCGTTCCTGCACGACCCGCGCAGCAGGCAGTGCACCCTGTGCTCGCTCACCTCGCTGCACTTCGTCGGTGACCGGCTCGCCCAGGTCTCCTACTCCGAGCCGGCCGGCGACCTGATCCCGGTGGGCGACCGCAAGGCCCCGTTCTCGGCCGGTGGCGCACCCGAGGACAACCGGCCCTGAATGGACCCGCACTGACATGACGCGACGCCCGCTCGCAGGCGCCCTGCTGGGCTGCCTGCTGCTCCTCACCTCGGCCTGCACCGACAGCGAGGGCACCAACGACGGCGGCTACATCGAGGGCGACAGCCAGATCGCCCAGATCGGCGCCGACCAGCGCAAGGAGGCCGTCGAGCTCTCCGGAGAGACCCTCGACGGCGAGCAGCTCGACGTGGCCGACTACCGAGGCCGGGTCGTCGTCGTGAACGTCTGGTGGTCGGGCTGTCCGCCGTGCCGCACCGAGATGCCGATGCTGGTCGAGGCCGAGCAGGAGCTCGCCGAGCAGGACGTCGCCTTCGTCGGCGTGAACATCCGCGACTCCAGCCGGGACAACGGACTGGCCTTCGAGCGCGGCCTCGGGGTCGAGTACCCCTCGATCTTCGCGCCGGGCGGCGAGGCGCTGCTGAGTCTGGCCGGGATCAACCCCCGCACCATCCCGACGACCGTGGTCCTCGACCGGGAGGGCCAGATCGCCGCGGTCATCTCGGGTCCGATCCCGGGGAAGGTCACTTTCACCGATGTCGTCGAGGAGATCGCGGCCGAGGGCGCCTGAGCGATGACGGACTGGTTGAGAGAGACGGCGGGATCCGGCTCGCTGGTGCTGGCGGTGCCGGTGGCGGTGCTGGCCGGGCTGGTGTCGTTCTTCTCGCCGTGCGTCATCCCGCTGCTGCCGGCGTACTTCTCCTATGCCACGGGGCTCTCCGGCGCCGACCTGGCCGCCGGCAACGTCAAGCGCGGCCGGATGGTCGCCGGCTCGGTGCTGTTCGTGCTCGGGTTCAGCGTCGTGTTCGTGCTGCTCGGGGTGGCCACCGGCTCGGTGGCCACCTGGCTGATCGTCAACACCGAGACCCTCAACCTGGTCCTCGGCATCATCGCGATCGCGATGGGCGTCGTGTTCGTCGGGCTCGTGCCGCTGCTCCAGCGCGACGTCCGCTTCCACCAGGTGCCTGCCGTCGGCCTGGCCGCGGCGCCGGTCCTCGGCTTCCTCTTCGGCC
Source organism: Nocardioides sp. W7 (assembly GCF_022919075.1). Taxonomy (NCBI): domain Bacteria; kingdom Bacillati; phylum Actinomycetota; class Actinomycetes; order Propionibacteriales; family Nocardioidaceae; genus Nocardioides; species Nocardioides sp. W7. Next base: position 1,556,167 of record NZ_CP095078.1, read on the forward strand.
TGGGCTGGCAGCCCTGCATCGGCCCGACGCTGGGCGCGATCCTGACCCTGGGGTACGCCGAGGGCACGGCCGCCCGCAGCGGCCTGCTGCTGGCCTTCTACTCGCTGGGACTCGGCATCCCGTTCATCCTGGCCGGCCTGTTCTGGCAGCGGGCGCTCGGAGCGTTCGGCTTCATCCGCCGGCACCAGCAGTGGGTCACCCGCGCCGGCGGGCTGATGCTGGTCGTGGTCGGCGTCCTGCTCGTCACCGGCTGGTGGGACCACGCCGTGCAGTGGCTGCAGCTGAACCTGGTCAGCGACTTCGAGGTGAGTGTGTGAGCGAGACCCCCGCCGCCGACCGCAAGGCCGGCGAGCTGACCCCCCGCGAGCTGCTGCGGTGGACGTGGCGCCAGCTGACCTCGATGCGCACCGCGCTGATCCTGCTGCTGCTGCTCGCCCTGTCCGCCGTACCCGGCTCGATCATCCCGCAGGAGGGCGTCGACTCCCTCAAGACCACCCAGTGGCAGGAGGCGCACCCCGACCTGACGCCGGTCTACGACCGGCTCGGGCTCTTCGACGTCTACGACTCGCCCTGGTTCGCGGCCATCTACGTGCTGCTGATGATCTCGCTCATCGGCTGCATCATCCCCCGCACGTTCGTCTACCTCCGGGCGATCAAGGCCCCGCCGCCCCGCGCGCCCCGCAACCTGGGCCGGCTGCCCGACCACGCGTCGTACCGCACCGACGAGGACGTCGACGCCGTGCTCGCCCGGGCCCGGGAGGTCCTGAAGGGTCGCCGCTACCGGGTCCGTCCCGCCGACCTGGACGGTGCCGACGACGCCGCGGTCAGCAGCGAGCGCGGCTACCTCCGCGAGGTGGGCAACCTGATCTTCCACCTGTCGGTGATCGTGGTCCTGGTCGGCTTCGTCGTCGGCGGGATGTTCGGCTACAAGGGCGGCGTGCTGCTCCAGGTCGGCAACGGCTTCTCGAACACGCTCACCCAGTACGACGACTTCGTGCCCGGCGATCTCTTCGACGCCGCGGACATGGAGCCGTTCTGCTTCACCATCGACGACTTCGACGTCGAGTGGCTGACCTCCGGGCCGCGGGCCGGGATGTCGCAGGGCTTCAGCGCCGACACCCGCTACCGCGAGGACTGCGCCGGCGCCGACGCGAGCGAGGAGAAGCGGTACGACCTGCGGGTCAACCACCCGCTCGCCATCGGCGACACCGAGGTGTTCCTGATCGGGCACGGCTACGCGCCCGTCGTCACGGTCCGTGACGGCAACGGGGACGTCGCCTACAGCGGGCCCACGATCTTCCTGCCGCAGGACCAGACGCTGTTCTCCTTCGGTGTGGTGAAGGCCCCGGACGCGAAGCCCGCCCAGATCGCGCTCGAGGGGGTCTTCTTCCCGACGTTCATCAACACCGACGGCGAGCTGGCGAACCTGATGGGTGAGCTGAACAACCCGCTGCTGTCGCTGAGCGTCTACACCGGCGACCTGGGCATGGACGACGGCACCCCCCAGTCGGTCTACATCCTGCAGAAGGAGAAGACCGAGCAGGTGCTGAACGACGAGGGCAAGCCGCTGCGGCTCGACCTGCAGGAGGGCGACACTGTCGAGCTCCCGGACGGGCTCGGCAGCGTCACCTTCGAGGGGATCCAGGAGTGGAACCGGCTGCAGATCAGCAAGACCCCTGGCAAGCTGGTCGCCCTCTCCGGCGTCGTGCTCGCCCTGTTGGGCCTGCTGGGCTCGCTGTTCATCCGCCCGCGTCGCCTCTGGGTTCGTGCCCGCGTGGTCGACGGGGTGACACTGGTCGAGGTGGCCGCCCTGGACCGCTCCGGTGGCGGCGACGTCACCTCCGAGATCGACGAGGTGGTCGCCGCGCTGCGCGGTGATGTGCCGCCGACCGTGCCGTCTGACGTACCGCCCGCCGTACCGCCCGCCAAGGAGGAACCGTGACCGACGCTTCGTGGGAGACCCTGAGCAACCAGGCCGTCGCGGTCTGTGGGGTCGTCTACTTCCTCGCCCTGCTCAGCCACCTGGTGGAGTGGTCGGCGCTGCGCAAGCTGCCGGTCTCCGTCGGGTCCATCTCGGTCGCCCCCGGGAGGGGCGGCTCGGGCGCCGTCGCGGTCGCCGAGGGCGGGCCGAGTGGAGCGGACGGAGCGGACGTCGACGAGGCCGTCGAGCGGCGTACCAACCTGTTCGGACGCCTCGGCCTGCTGCTCACGATCATCGCGGTCGCCGTGCACCTAGTCGCCCTGGTCGGCCGGGGCATGGCCGCGGAGCCGAACCGGGTGCCGTGGGGCAACATGTACGAGTTCACCCTCTCCGGCACGTTCTTCATCGGGGCCACCTACCTCGTCCTGTACCGCCGGTTCTCGCTCGCCTGGATGGCGCCGATCGTCACCGGCGTCGTGCTGACGCTGCTGATGGTCGACGTGATCTGGCTGCACGAGGAGGTCGCCCCGCTCACCGAGGCGCTGAACTCCCCGTGGCTGGTCATCCACGTCGTGTCCGCGGTGATCGCGACCGGCGCCTTCACCCTCGGCGGCATCGCGTCCGCGCTGTTCCTGCTCAAGGAGCGCGCCGAGCGGCGCGGCAGGTCCGGAAGCTACCTCGCCCGCGTGCCGGCCACGGCCACCCTCGACCGGGTGGCGTACCGGATCAACGCCTTCGCCTTCCCCGTGTGGACCTTCGCCGTCCTCATCACCGGTCCGATCTGGGCTCACCAGGCGTGGGCGTCGTACTGGAACTGGGACCCGAAGGAGGTCTGGGCGTTCATCACCTGGGTCGTCTACGCGGGCTACCTGCACGCCCGGGCGACCGCCGGCTGGAAGGGCCGCAACGCCGCGATCCTCGCGCTCGTCGGCATGGCGACGCTCTGGTTCAGCTTCATCGGCGTGAACTTCTTCGTCTCCAGCCAGCACTCGTACGCCGAGGGACTCGGCGAGAGCACGATCGTCTCGACGCGGCTCTAGAGACTGCGGAGCAGCGCCTCGTACGTCGCGTCCGGGTCACCCTCGCGGCTGGGGACGACGACCGCCCCCGGGCGATCGTCGACGAGGCCCCGCAGCGCACGGTGATAGCGGCGCAGCGTGTCGTCGCCGCCCTGCGCGGCCACGATCGCGCGAACCTGCTCGTGCCACGGGTCGGGCGTGTCCGTGCCGCGCCGGTGGAAGCGCGCGACGGCGGCGTCAGGTCCGTCCTCGTCGAGGAGGACGCGTTCGACGAACGCGGCCCCGGCACGGCTCGCCACTGCCTCGAAGCGGGCCAGCTCCGCCGGGTCCACGAGCATCTGGGGGAGGACCACGTCGCAGCCCGCACGTAGGTGCGCCTCGATTATCGCCAACGCGACCGGCCGGATCGCCGCACCGGCCGCGGCGAAGTCGTCCGACCATCCGCCGATGAGGGTGCGCAACACGTCGATGTCGCAGCTCAGGACGCCGGGGTGCTCGTCGGCGTACCGCCTGGCGAGGGTGGACTTGCCGATCCCTGGTGGTCCGTTGAGGTGCAGGAGACGGGGCACGTCAGGTGCTGTCGGGGTCCTCGGGATGGCGACGCTTGCGGTCGAGGTCGCGCAGGAAGTCGTCGTCGTCGTCCGGGGCCACCATCCGCGGCTTGGGCCGCGGGGCCGGGCGCTGCATCGGTGGCAGCACGCCGCGGCGCTGAATCAGCCGGATGACGAGGTACGTCGCGAGCGCGAACAGCGCGACCACCAGCAGGAACTTCAGCACCCCTCCAATGTAGGCCCCTCTTGGTGAGGATCTACCCTGGAGAGGTGAAGGAGTTCTGGGTGTACACCGGTCTGCGGCTGGTCCTGTTCGTCGCGTCGCTCGCCGTCGTCTTCTCGGCCTGGCTGCTGATCGCCGGCGAGGCCAACATCCTGGGGTCCGTCGTCATCGCGTTCCTGGTGAGCGGCATCGGCTCCTACTTCCTGCTTCAGCGGCAGCGGCTGGCCCTCGCCGAGCACGTCCAGGCACGTGCGACGCGGGCGACCGCGAAGTTCGAGGAGATGAAGACCAAGGAAGACGTCGACTGACGTCGCTTCCGTTTTCGCGGGGCTGTTCGGCTTCCTGGGTCCCCGAGACCCGGTCGGCTGCTCGCCCTGCGGCTGCGCCCCGCCCGGGCCGCGGCCTCACGCAGCCGAGCGGGGGGAGCGAGGGCTGCAGACGCGCCTGTGGCCCTGGGGCGCGTGGCCGTCAGGGCTGAGGCTTCGGGTCGTCAGGTGAGCTCGGTGGTGCCGGTGTGGTCGCGTCTGAACAGCAGACCGTTGGGGCTTCGCCAGACGAAGGTGGTGTCGTCGAGCTTGTCGTAGCGCCATCTGGTGTGGGTCTTGGCCCGGTGATGTCGCCGGCAGAGCGGAGAGATGTTGCAGTCGCAGGTCGGTCCGCCGCGGGCGGCTGGGTCGATGTGGTCGCAGTCGCAGCGTCGGGCCGGCTTGCGGCACCAGGGGAACACGCAGCTGTGTTGGAGCAGCACCTGGCGTTCGCGGAGCCGGTCGGGGGTCTCGTAGGCGTCGGCGTGGACGTGGCCGTCGAGGTCGATGACCGGCTTGATCACGACCTGGGTGTCGGGGTTGGCGCACCAGGTCTTGACCTGCTCGGCCGTCACGAACGAGCGGGTCTCCTCGACGCGGGCCAGGTGCAGCTCGCTCCCAGCACCCGCGAGGGCGGCTTCGGAGACGTGCACGTGCAGCAGCACCTGCCGCGGCCGCTTCCGCTCCGAGTTCAGGCGGTCGTCCTCAGCGTTGAGCTCCAGGGACAGCTGGCGGCGGGCGAGGTCGCCGACGGCGATCGAGCGGCGGATGTCGACCGGCACGTCGAGGCCGAGTTGGCCGAGTTCGCGGGCGCGGCGGGCGACGGCGTCCTCGAGGTCGAGGGCGTCGGCCAGATCCAGGGTGCCGTGGACGTCGACGGTGCCGTCGAAGGACACCTGCTGGGAGTCGATGTCGAAGTGTCGCTTCTCGAACGCCGCCTCCCACCGAGCCTTCGCTTCGCCCGGGTCGTACGTCACCCGGGCTTCCTCGACCGTTCGGTCGAGCTGGGCGATCGAGATCTTGTGCGCCACCGCGTGCAGGTGCGCGTCCACGTAGGCCGCACCCTCCATCGGCAGGTCGTTGGTGGCTTTGGCGATCCGGCGGGCCTTCCACACCGGCAGGTCCAGCGCCTGGGTGCGGGCGTAGATCCTCGGGAGCCGGTGCGCCAGCTCGACCGCATCGCCCAGGTAGATCCGACCGGCGTCGGTCGACAGGCCGAGGGCGGCGGCGAACTCCAACACACTGAACTCCGCAACCAACGGCGCACCGGGACCGGCGATGGCCATCTCCTGCTCGTGCCCGGGCATCCAGATCGCCGCCGCCTCGTGCAGGGCTTCGGTGGAGTGCATCGCCGCCCAGGCAACCGCTGAGGCGAGCAGGTTCGCCGAGGCCCGGGCCTCGGTCAGCCGTTCGGCGCGCACGAACGCGAGCAACGCAGCTGCGTCGTCGCAGTCGTGAAGCTCACCGTTGGCCATACCAGTAATGTAATCGGAGGCACCGACAGTCCGAGTTGTTTCTCCACAGCGGTGACCACGACGGTCGATCCGAAGCGATCGTGAGCCGAGAAGCAGCCGCGACCAGGGTAAGAGTCCCCGGGAGTGGTGGGGTTTGAGGGACCAGCGGCGGGGCGTCAGCACGTAGACGGCCATCGGCGGGATCTTCGGTGTGTACGGCCAAGCACTCACCGAAAGAGGTCCACCGATGGCCTTGCCCCAGTCTGCCCTGTCCGAACTCCTCGACGCGTTCCGTGCCGGTGATGGCGTCGACCTGATCCGTGATTCGGTCCGGGTCGCGTTGCAGGAGCTGATCGAGCTCGAGGCGATCGAACGCGTCGGCGCCGCACCCTATGAGCGCACCGAGGACCGTGTCACCGAGCGCAACGGCCACCGGCCGCGGGTGCTGACCACCAAGGCCGGCGACGTCGAGCTGCGGATCCCCAAGCTGCGGAAGGGCTCGTTCTTCCCGATCATCCTCGAGCCCCGTCGTCGGATCGATCAGGCGCTCTACGCGGTGGTGATGGAGGCCTACGTCCACGGGATCTCGACTCGCAGCGTCGACGACCTTGTCGAAGCGATGGGCGGCACGGGTGTCTCCAAGTCCGAGGTCTCCCGGATCTGCACCGGCCTGGATGAGACCGTCGGCGCGTTCCGCACCCGCACCCTGGACCACGTCGAGTTCCCCTACATCTATCTCGACGCGACCTACCTCCACGTCCGCAACGCACCTGGCAAAGGTGGCCAGGTCGTGTCGATGGCGGTGGTCGTCGCGACGGGTGTCACCGCAACCGGTGAACGGGAGATCCTCGGCCTGGACGTTGGTGACAGCGAGGACGAGGTCTTCTGGCGCAGCTTCCTGCTCAGCCTCAAACAACGCGGACTGGCCGGCGTGAAGCTGGTGATCTCAGATCAACACTCCGGCCTCGTCAAGGCGTTGAAGCGCGCGTTCCAGGGCGTCGCGCACCAACGGTGCCGGGTCCACTTCGCCCGCAACCTCCTGGCCCACGTCCCCAAAGGCCAGGCCGACTACGTTGCAGCTGCGTTCCGGATGATCTTCGCCCAGCCCACCGCCGAGGACGTCCACGTGGCGTGGGACAAGACCCGCGACGAGCTCGCCGCCCGCTTCCCCAAACTCGGGCCACTGATGGACGACGCGAAGCCCGAGGTCCTCGCCTTCACCGCATTCCCACGCGAGCACTGGCGCAAGATCTGGTCGACCAACCCGCTCGAGCGGGTCAACAAGGAGATCAAGCGCCGCGCCCGGGTCGTGGGCATCTTCCCCAACGCCGCGGCGGTGATCAGGCTGGTAGGCGCGGTGCTGATCGACATGCACGACGAGTGGATCGCCGGGGACCGCCGCTACCTCTCCGAAGGATCCATGGCCAAGCTCTACGCCACCAGCGATACTGAACCAATCGCCGCCATCGAGAGCAGCGACGCGTAGGCACCGAGGATCACCTCAAAGCCCACCACCCCGCGGGGCTCTGTCCGACCAGGTGCGTCGACCCGAGCGGACGATGAGCCCCTTGTTTCATTGAAGGTCTTCGAACCAGCCTGGTGCCGGGCGGAGACCGCCACCCACCGCCCACCGCCCTACGCGATGCCGTACCTCGGCTCACCGGGTTTCGACACGGTTGCTGCGGGCGGATTCAAGCGGTGAGTGCATCACGGGGTGGGTTGTTGGGGTTGGACAGTAGTGCGTCGAGGGCTTCGGCGGGGGTGGCCCAGCCGAGTTGTTTGCGGGGGCGGTTGTTCATCTGGAGGGCGACTTGGTCGAGGAATCCGGGGCCCCAGAAGGACAGGTCGGTGCCCTTGGGGAAGTACTGGCGCAGCAGGCCGTTGGTGTTCTCGTTGGAGCCGCGTTGCCAGGGTGATCCGGGGTCGCAGAAGTAGATGTCCAGGCCGGTTGCTTCGGCGATCTGGGCGTGGTTGGCCATCTCGCTGCCGCGGTCCCAGGTCAGGGTCTGACGCAGGGTCTGGGGCAGCTTCGCCATCTCGCGACACATGGCTTCCTGGACTGTTTCTGCGGTGTGGTCGCTGGCCAGGTGGAGCAGGATCAGGTAGCCGGTGGCGCGCTCGACGAGGGTCCCGATCGCGGAGGCGTTGGCGGTGCCGAGGATCAGGTCACCTTCCCAGTGGCCCGGCACGGCCCGGTCCTCGACCTCGGGTGGGCGTTCGCTGATGCTGACGATGTCGCGCGGGTTCCCGCTCCGGGCATTGCGGGCGGTGCGTTGCGCGCGTGGCTTACGCATCGTCCGCCCGGTACGCAGGCACACCGCGAGCTCGCGGCGCAGCGCACCGCGGCCTTGGACGTAGAGCGCCTGGTAGATCGTCTCGTGGGACACGTGCATCTCCGGGTCATCGGGGAAGTCGCGGCGCAGCCGGCGTGCGATCTGCTCGGGACTTTGATTCTCGCCCAGCCGTTGGAGGACCTCGGTGCGGAGTCTGGTGCCCTCGGCGAGCTTGAGCGGCCCGGACGGGTGCGCGTCACGGTGACGAGTGTCCGCGGCTGCTTGCGCGGTCGTGGCCCGGTAGCGGCCACCGGTGGTGTTGCGGGTGCGTTCACGCCAGATCGTGGTCCGGCTGAACCCCAGCACGGTGGCAATCTCGGCGTCGGTCTTTCCCGAGGACAGGAGATGAGCGATCTCTTCGCGATCAGCCAGCGTGAGGCGTCGCCCCTGAGGGCGTCGCTCGGCTGGGTCCTCCCGTTCTGAGCGGCGTGGCATCACGCCACCAGATGCTGCAAACCACCGGTATCCGATGGTCCGTGACACGCCAGCCGCAGCCGCAGCGTTTTCTGTCGACAGACCTGCAGCGACATGGCGCCAGAACGCCCTACGGACCTCACGAGCAATAGCAGGACGAGCCATTGAACGAACACCTCGATCAGACCGGGGTGTTGCACTCACGCTTGAACCCGGGGCGCGACCTGCTCAACCACCGGGGCGTCGGCCCTCAACCAGCGTCACGGGCCGCCCTTGTTGCAGCGGTGATCACGACGGTCGATCCGAAGCGACCGTGAGCCGGGCAGCAGCCGCGACCAGGTGCGTCGACCCGAGCGGACGATGAGCCCCTTGTTTCATTGAAGGTCTTCGAACCAGCCTGGTGCCGACAGCAGAGCGCAACCACGGTCGTACGGAGGCTCACCGGGTTTCGACACGGTCGCTAGCGCGACCTGCTCAACCACCGGCGGACAGATGAACCCCGGTCAGCCGCAGAGGACGAGGGCGGCGGTGGTGAGGGCGGCCCAGGCGAGCTCGGCGGTGCCGGTGGACTGCAGGACCGGGATCAGGCCGGGCCCGGTGGCGCCGGAGAGGACGACGCGGACGCCGGGGGCGGCGAGGACGAGGAAGAGCAGGCCGACGAGCACGCACCAGGACGTGAGGGCCGCTAGGGCGACCACGGCGAGCGCGGCGGCGACGACGAGGGCGACGTACAGGAGCCGGGTGCGGCGGTCGCCGAGGACGACGGCGAGGGTGCGCTTGCCGGCGACGGTGTCGGTGGGGATGTCGCGGAGGTTGTTGACGACGAGGATCGCGCAGGCGAGGGCGCCGATGCCGACGGCCGCGTACAGGGCGGCGAGCTCCCAGGTCTGGGTCTGGACGTACGTCGTGCCGACCACGGCCACCAGTCCGAAGAAGACGAAGACCATCACCTCGCCGAGACCGAGGTAGCCGTACGGCTTGGCGCCGCCGGTGTAGAACCAGGCGGCGAGGACCGACACGGCGCCGACGGCGAGCAGCCACCAGGCGGTGGCGGCCGCGAGGGCCAGACCCGCGGCGGCCGCGACCCCGAAGGCCAGGAAGGCGGCCCGCTTCACCGCGCCCGGGGAGGCGGCGCCGGACCCGACGAGGCGCATCGGCCCCACCCGGGAGTCGTCGGTGCCGCGGATGCCGTCGGAGTAGTCGTTGGCGTAGTTGACCCCCACCTGCAGGGCCAGGCTCACCACCAGGGCGAGGAGGGCCTTCCAGGCCACGAAGTGATCGACGTACGCCGCGACGCCCGAGCCCGCGAGCACCGGCGAGATCGCAGCGGGGAGGGTGCGGGGGCGGGCGCCGGAGAGCCATTCACCTGGAGTTGCCACAACGGGTGATTCTCGCAAACGGCTCGGGCGGACGACTCAGGGCGTCGGTGCGACGGCTCCGGGGGCGTCGCCGCCCGGCTGTCCGGGCTGCGTCACGGTCGGCGGCCCGACCGGCGGGGGCTCCTCCTCGGCGGTCGCGTCCGAGGCCGCGGCGTCGGCGAGCACGTCGGGTGGCACGTGCCGTTCGAGGAACCGCCGCGCCAAGGCGGTCGAGGGATGCAGGGCCGCCGCGGCGACGGTGATGATGCCGGCGATGATCAGCCAACCGGTCGCGCCCCAGTTCATCGCGAGGAAGGTGTAGAGCGCCGGGGCCCAGACCCGACCGAGGGTGCCCGTGAGCTCGGCGGCGCCCTGGTACTCACCCCGCCGGCGCGGGTCCATCAACTCGGCCTCGAAGGTCCAGCTGGCGGCGGAGAGGAAGAGCTCGGCCCCGGTCAGGGTCACGTGCCCCAGGAAGAACAGGGTGACGGTGAGCCAGCCGACGCTCTCGTGGGTGGAGAGCGTGATGACGCACGAGACGATGAAGAACACGGTCGAGACGCGGATCGCCCGCAGGGCGGTGGGGCGGTCCTTGACGCCGCGGGCGGCGGCCAGCGGCAGGAAGATGCACATGACCGTGTTGGTGCCGAAGAGCAGGGCGAGCACCGACCACGGGGCGTCGGTCTTCTCCACCAGCCACAGCGGGATGACCAGGTGGAGGAGCACCTGGTTGGTCCACAGCACGCCGGCGAAGAACATCGAGAGCAGCCAGCCCGCGTTGCGCATCGGACCGGGCCCGGGGATCTTCGCGGCGCGCTCCTCGGCGGTCTTCAGGTCGTGGGGGGCCTTGGGGAGACGGGTGATGCAGAAGGCGTTGACGAGGAAGACCCCGGCCGTGAACAGCGGCATCAGCTCGAGGAGGGTGAGCGACTCGAAGGCCAGTGCGATGCCACCGACCAGCGAGCCCAGGGTGAAGCCGACGTTGAGCGCGGAGTACATGTAGGCGCGCGACGTGACCCGCTCACGCGGCGGCAGCACGTCGATCGTGTAGGAGCCGTGGGCGGTGCTGCCGAGAGCGCCGACGACCTCCATCACCACGGCCATGGCGACGTAGCCCGCGAAGCTGTCGATGAACGGCCAGAGCGCGAACATCGCCGCCTGCCCGACCCCGCTGACCGCCCAGGCGCGCTTGGGCCCGAACCGGTCGACGAGCCGGCCCATCGGGTACGCCGCGACGAAGGCAGCCATCCCGGCCAGGGTCAGGCCGAGGCCGACCTGCGCCGCGCTGAGCCCCACGACCTGGGTGAAGAAGACCGCGGAGCCGGTCAGGAAGGTGCCCTCGCCGAGGGCGAAGAGGACCGACTGAAGGGACAGTCGCCCGGCGAGGGGGGACGGCGGAGCGAAGCGCCCGAGAAGGGTTGGCACCGGCGCATCCCATCACGGGCCGATAGGTTTCGGCACATGGGATTCGCGGTGGCACGGTGGCTGTCCGCGGTCGACCCGGAGCCGTGGGTCGTCGAGACCTCGGGGTCGACCGGCCGGCCCAAGCGGGTGCTGCTGCCGCGACGGTCCGTGCTCGCGTCGGTCGAGGCGTCCGCCCGCCGGCTCGGGGCCTCCGGCCAGTGGCTGCTCGCGCTGCCGGAGAGCTACGTCGCCGGGCTGCAGGTGGTCTGCCGGTCCCTGGTCGCGGGCCACGATCCGGTCCGTCTCGACGACCATCCGTCCCTCGCGGCGGCGGCGGAGGCGATGACCGGGGAGCACCGGTTCGTCTCGCTCGTGCCGACCCAGCTGCACCGGCTGCTCGAGACCGATGCCGAGGTGCTGGCCGGCTTCCACACGGTCCTGCTCGGCGGCGGGCCGATCGACCGCGCGCTGCGGGAGCGGGCGGCCGGGGCCGGCGTACACGTGGTCGCGACGTACGGCTCCGCGGAGACCGCCGGAGGCTGCGTGTACGACGGCCTGCCGCTCGACGGGGTCGCGCTCGCGATCGGCGCCGACGGCCGGGTGCGGATCAGCGGGCCCACCCTGTTCGCCGGGTACGACGGCGACCCCGACCTGACCGCGGAGGTGCTGGTCGACGGCTGGTTCCTCACCTCCGACGCGGGTCGGCTCGACGAGGACGGCCGGCTGCAGGTGCTCGGGCGGCTCGACGACGTCGTGGTGAGCGGCGGGGTGAACGTGCCCGCCCCGGCCGTCGCGGCGCGGCTGCGCGAGCACCCGTCCGTGGCGAGCGCCGAGGTGCTCGGCGTCCCCGACGAGGAGTGGGGCAACCGGCTGGTCGCCTTCGTGGTCTCGACGGAAGGGGACCTGACTCTCGACGCCGTGCGCGCGTGGGTGGGCGAGGCGCACCCCCGCTCGTGGGCGCCGCGTCAGCTGGTGGTGCTCGACGAGATCCCGCTGCTGCCCAACGGCAAGCCGGACCGGCTCACCTTGCGGGGTCTGGCATGAGGGTCGTCTCCATCCCGATGCGCACCCGCTTCCGCGGCATCACGGTCCGCGAGGCGGTGCTGCTGGAGGGCGCTGCCGGGTGGGGGGAGTGGAGCCCGTTCCTGGAGTACGACGACGAGGTCGCCGCCCCCTGGCTGCGCTGTGCCGAGGAGGCCGCCGCCGGTGACTGGCCCGAGGCGGTGCGGACCCGGGTGCCGGTCAACGTGACGGTGCCGGCCGTCGGCCCCGAGCAGGCGCACGCGATCGTGGCCCGCGGCGGGTGCCGCACCGCCAAGGTGAAGGTCGCCGAGCCCGGCCAGAGCCTCGCCGACGACGAGGCCCGGGTCGAGGCGGTCCGCGACGCGCTCGGCCCGACCGGCCGGGTCCGGGTCGACGCCAACGGCGCCTGGGACGTCGACGCCGCCGTCCGCGCGATCGCCGCGCTGGACCGCGCCGCGGGCGGTCTGGAGTACGTCGAGCAGCCCTGCGCGAGCGTCGAGGAGCTCGCCGCGGTACGCCGGCGCGTCGTCGTACCCATCGCCGCCGACGAGTCGATCCGTCGCGCCGCCGACCCCTACCGGGTGCGCGACCTCGAGGCCGCCGACGTGGCGGTGTTGAAGGTCCAGCCGCTCGGCGGGGTGCGGGCCTGCCTGCGGATCGCCGAGGACATCGGGCTGCCGGTGGTCGTGTCGTCCGCGCTCGAGACCAGCGTCGGCATCGCCGCCGGGGTGGCTCTCGCAGCGGCACTGCCGGAGCTGCCGTACGCCTGCGGGCTCGCCACCGTGCAGCTGCTGACCGACGACGTCACGGGGAGCTCGCTGCTGCCCGTCGACGGCGAGCTGTCCGTCCAGGTCCCGTCCGTCGACCCGGCGGCGCTGGAGCGGCTCGCGGCCGCGCCCGACCGGGTGGCGCACTGGGAGGCCCGGCTCGCCGCTGTCCGGGCCGTGGGGCAGGATCGACGACCGTGAGCAGACAGGGCACCAGCACCGAGCTCGCCCGCAGCGTCGTGCGCGTGCTGCTCGACGGTGGGGTCACCGAGGTCGTGGTCGCCCCCGGCTCGCGCAACGCCCCCCTCTCGTTCGCGGTGTACGACGCGTCGGTGGCCGGCCTGCTGCGGCTGCACACCCGCATCGACGAGCGCTCCGCCGGCTTCCTCGCCCTCGGCCTGACCAAGGTGCACGCGCGCGCGGCCGTCGTCTGCACCTCGGGCACCGCCGTCGCGAACCTGCACCCGGCCGTGCTCGAGGCCGCCCACGCCGGCGTGCCGCTGGTGGCCGTCACCGCCGACCGACCGGCCCGGCTGCGCGGCACCAGCGCCAACCAGACCACCGACCAGATCGGTGTCTTCGGCCGGTTGGTGCCGACCACCAACCTCACCGAGCCCGGGCCGTTCGCACTCGTGGAGGACGGCCCGACCCACCTCAACGTGCAGCTCGACGATCCGCTGGTGCCGACCGACCGGTGGGTCCCGTGAGCCCGCTGAGCACCCTCCCGCTGGGCCCGCGCACCGTCGTCGTCGCCGGCGACGACGCCGGCCCGCCGCCGCGGGTCCTGGCCCAGGACGGCGGCTGGCCGCTGCTGGCCGAGCCGACGAGCGGTGCGCGCACCGGCGACCACGCGCTGCGCTGCTACCGGCTGCTCCTGGACGGTGAGCTGGGCCGCGGCATCGAGCGGGTCGTCGTGTTCGGTCGGCCGACGCTGTCGCGCCCGGTGTCCCGGCTGCTCGCCCGCGCCGACGTCGAGGTCCTCGCCGCCCCCGGCCGCGGGGCCTGGGCCGAGCGTCCGTTCCCGATCGCCGGCACCGTCGACCGCGAGACCCGCCCGGCCGGCCGGGACGACCCGGAGTGGTTCGGGGCCTGGGTCGAGGCGGACCGCTCGCTCGGCCGTCAGCTCGACGCGCTGCTCGCCGCGGAGGCCGGCCTCACCCCCCACGAGGTCGCCGGCGCCGTGGGCCGCGCCGTACCTCCCGGAGGGCTGCTGTACGTCGGCGCCTCCAGCCCGATCCGGGACCTCGACCTGATGGCGCGCGGCTACGCCGTCGGCGACCGCCGCAAGGTGATCGCCAACCGCGGCCTGTCCGGCATCGACGGGGTGGTCTCCAGCGCGATCGGCGCCGCCCTCGGTCGCCCGCACTCGACGCGCAGCCTGGCCCTGATGGGCGACGTGACGTTCCTGCACGACGCGGGCGGCCTGGTGCTCGGCCCGGGCGAGCCCGAGCCCGACCTCACGATCGTGGTCGTCAACGACGACGGCGGCTCGATCTTCTCGATGCTCGAGCAGGGTGCGCCCGAGCACGTGGAGCAGTTCGAGCGGCTCTTCGGCACCCCGCACGGCGTCGACCTGGCCCAGCTGTGCGCCGCGACCCGCACACCGCACTGGCGGGTCGGGTCGGTCGGGGAGCTCGAGCACGCCCTGGCCTCGCCCAACGGCGGGATCGAGGTCGTCGAGGCCGTCGTACGCCGCGACAACCGCCGCGACCTCGACGAGCGGATCCGTAGGCTCGTGCCGTGACCGAGCAGCAGGCCCCGCCGGGCGTGATCCCGTACGTCGAGCACCACACCGGCGAGCGGCGGGTGCTCACCCTGCACCTCACGTCGGGCAACTCGATGCTCACCGCCAAGAACCCGCCCGTGGTCAGCATCGACGGGCGGCAGTATCTCGTCTACTGGGGGTCGGTCTCGTTCGAGGTGCCCGCGGACCGGGCGGTGCACGTCAGCGTGCACATCGAGGCCGAGCGCATCGGACAGGCCGCCTCCGCGCTGCTGCCGCCGGGCGAGTCGCTCGCACTCACCTACAGCACCGACTTCATGTCCGGGAACGGCTCGCTGCGCTGACGGGCTCTTCCGCCCTGCGTGAACACGGCGGGTGCTGCCTCGCGGGCCTGGGAGAATCGTCGGGTGGACGTCGCCCTGCTGCTCTGTGGTCTCGCCGTCGGCGTTCTGGTCTGCACGGAGGTGGCCCGGCGCATCGACATCCCGGCGCCGTTCCTGCTGATCGCGGTCGGCGTCGCGGCGTCGTACGTCCCCCAGGTGCCGCAGGTCTACCTCGACCACGACGTGGTGCTGCTGGGCCTGCTGCCGCCGCTGCTGTACGCCGCCGCGCAGCAGACGTCGCTGGTCGACTTCAACGCCAACCGGCGCCCGATCCTCGCGCTCTCCGTCGGGCTGGTGGTGTTCACCGCCGCCGGTGTCGCGGTGGTGGTGCACCTGCTGCTGCCCGGCATCTCGTGGGCGGTGGCGTTCGCGATCGGTGCGGTCGTGGCGCCGCCGGATGCCGTGGCCGCGACCGCGATCGGTCGCCGGATCGGGCTGCCGCGCCGGATCGTGACGATCCTGGAGGGCGAGTCGCTGCTCAACGACGCGACCGCGCTGGTCGGGCTGCGCACCGCGCTCGCCGTCGCGGCCGGCACCGGCCTGGACGCGTGGGAGGTCTCGTTCGACTTCGTCCGCGCCGCCGGCGGGGGCGTGCTGGTGGGGTTCGCGTTCTTCCTCCTGGTCGCGAGGGTGCGTCGCTGGATCGCCGACCCGGTGACCGACAGTGCCGTCTCGCTCGTGGTGCCGTTCGCGGCGTACGTCCTCGCCGAGGAGCTGCACGCCTCGGGCGTGCTCGCGGTGGTCGTCGCGGGCCTGCTGCTCGGCCACAAGGCGGCGGTCCTGCAGACCGCTCAGTCGCGGATCGCCGAGCGGCTGAACTGGCGCACCATCGCCTTCGTCCTCGAGAACACCGTCTTCCTGCTGATCGGCCTCCAGGCCTGGTGGATCGTCGAGGGCGCCATGGACAGCGACCTGGGGCTGGGCCGGATCGCCGCGGTGTGCGCGGCGGTGGTCGGCACGGTGATCGTGCTGCGCCTGGTCTGGGTGTTCCCGTCCCGCTACCTGTTCGTGCGGCCGAGCGTCGACCCCGACACCGGGGCTCCCGCGCCGTGGACCTACACCTTCCTGCTCGGCTGGGCCGGGATGCGCGGTGTCGTCACCCTGGCGGCGGCCTTCGTGATCCCCGAAGGCACCGAGTACCGCGAGGTGCTCGTGCTGATCGCGCTCGCCGTGGTCGCCGGGACACTGTTCCTGCAGGGCATGACGCTGCCGTGGATCGCCCGGATGCTGAAGGTGCCGTCCCCGGACCCGGTCGAGGACGCGCTGGCCCGCGCGACGCTGCTCCAGCAGGCGTCCAAGTCGGCGCTGCGCCGGCTCGACGAGCTGGAGTACGACGACCCGCACGAGGTCGTCGAGCTGATCCGGCAGCGCCTGGACCAGCGCAACTTCGCCGCCTGGGAGCGGCTCGCCACGGTCGAGGACCAGGAGGCTCCGAGCGAGCTCTACAGCCGGGTCCGGCTCGAGCTGCTCGAGGCCGAGCGACGCCGGGTGCTGGAGATCCGCTCCTCCGGCACCGTGCCGGCCGAGGTGGTCGCCGACGTGCTGGCCATGCTCGACGTCGAGGAGTCGATGCTCGACGTCGCCGCCGAGGAGCGCCGGGAGATCCGGGTCTCGACCGCCGGGCGTCGTACCGGTGAGACGTGCGTGGACCTCGACGACCAGCCGGCGATCGAGACGGTCGAGGATCCGGTCTGCCAACGGTGCCTCGACGAGGGCCTGCACTGGGTCGCCCTGCGCCAGTGCCTGGCCTGCGGCAACGTCGGCTGCTGCGACTCCTCGGCCGGCCAGCACGCCACCGCCCACTTCCGCGACGCCACCCACCCGGTGATGCAGTCCGCCGAGCCGGGCGAGAACTGGCGTTGGTGCTACCTGCACCACCTCACCGCGTGACCCCCCGCCGAGTCGGCAGTAATTACTGCCGACTCGGTGGGCTGGGATCAGTGGCCGGGGGTGAACCGGATCGGGAACTCCAGGGCCCCGGTGTTGCCGCTGACCGGCAGCCAGCGGCCCGGGCCGTCGGGTACGGCGTCCGGCATCCGGCGGGCGAGCAGCGGCAGCGCGACGGCCATGTCGGTGCGGGCGACGAAGTGGCCCAGGCAGTGGTGCACCCCGGCTCCGAAGCCGTGGTGCGGCGGCCGCTGCTCGGAGATGTCGAACGCCGGGTCGGGCATCGCCGCCGGGTCGGTGCCGGCGCTGTGCGAGAGCATCTGCACGATCCCGCCGCGCGGGATGTGCAGGCCCTGGAAGTCGACGTCCTCGAGTGCCTCGCGGGTGACCCAGGTGACCGTCGGGTTGACCCGCATCACCTCCTCGACCGCGTTGCCGCCGAGCTCGGGACGAGACCCGAGGAGCCGCCACTGGTCGGGATGCTGCAGCAGGGTCTGCAGGGCCAGGCCGAGCTGGTTGCGGGTGGTCTCCATGCCCGCGAAGGCGAGGAAGACCAGCGCGACGCCCAGCTCGTGGCGGGTCAGCCGCTCGCCCTCGACCGACGCCTGCACCAGGGTCGTCACCAGGTCGTCGCGGGGGTGCGCCATCCGGTCGTCGACAACCTCGTCGAGGTAGCCGTGCAGCCCGGTCAGGGCCGCCTCGATCCGTGGCACCTGGCGGCCGACGTCGATCGAGAACGACGCCCCGAGGTCGTCGGCCCAGTGCGCGACCTGCCGCCAGTGCGACTCGTCGAGGCCGAGCAGCACGCAGATGATCCGAGCGGCGTACGGCTCGGCGAACTCGCCGATGAACTCCACCTCGCCGCGGTCGGCGAACCCGTCGATCAGCTCGTCGGCCAGCGCCTGGAAGCGCGGGCGCATCGCCTCGATCGTCCTCTTGCGGAACGCCGGCACCATCAGCCGCCGGATCCGGGCGTGGTCGTCGCCCTCCAGGCTGAGCAGGGTCTCCTGCCACCAGTCGCTGAACAGCCCCGAGTGGATGCCGTTCTGCGCCGGCCAGCGCGCGTTGCCCTGCCGGAACCGCCGGTCCTTGAGGAGGGCGGAGACCTCGGCGTACCGGAGCACGGCCCAGCCCCAGTTCGTCTCGACGTACCAGTCCTCGTCGCGGGCGGCGTGCACCTGCGCCGAGGTGACGTCGAACGTCGGGTCGGACAGGTCGAAGCGGGTCACGTGCCGGCCCGCAGCATCCGGACGTGCAGGCCCTCGTCGTGCTCGTCCTGGGTGCCGTCGAGGCGGAAGCCCTGCCGCTCGTAGAACGCGATCGCCCGCTGGTTGCCCGCCAGGACCCAGAGGTACGCCGCCCGGTCGCCGATCGCCTCCTCCAGCAGGGCGTAGCCGACGCCGGTGCCCCAGTGCGCGGCGCGGACGTAGAGCGCCTTCAGCTCCAGCTCGGTGTCGACGTCGTTGTCCCGGCCGGGACCCGCGGAGGCGAACCCGACCAGCCCGTCGGGGCCGGCGGCGACGTACGTCGGCTCGCTTCCGGAGCCGAGGATCTCGCGCCACCGCTCGATCCGCTCGGCGACCTTCTCTCGCCGGTCGTCGAGCAGCTGCTGCGGCATCAGGCCGGTGTACGCGTCGTCCCAGACGTCGAGGTGGAGGTGGGCGAGCGCCTCGGCGTCGACCGGGCTCGCGGGGCGGATCGTCACGCCGTCCGAGGTGGTGGTCACCCGAGCATCGTATGGAGCGCCAGCCCGGCGATGACCGCGGCCGACACCAGGCCCGTCAGCAACCGCCCCCGCGGACCGGTGGCCACCCGTCCGAGGGCCGCGCCGCCGGCGGCCAGGGCGAGCTGCCAGGAGGCGCTGGCGACGAACGCCGCGGCGACGAAGACCGCCCCCTCGGCCGCGGTCGAGGTCAGGTCGGTGTTGCCGAGCACGATCGCCGCGAAGTAGACGACGGTGGCCGGGTTGACCGCGGTGATGCCCACGAAGAGCAGGTACGCCGCGCGCGGGCTCATCGGCCGTGGCGTCCGGGTGCTCCCGGACGAGCGGACCGCGTGCCAGGCGGTCAGGGCGGCGATCACCAGCAGCACCGCGGCCGACGCGAGCCGCAGTGGCGTCGCGACCGGCTCGAGCAGCGCCGACAGGGCCGCGCCGGCGAGCACCGCGAGGGCGGCGTACACCCCGTCGACCGTGGCGATGCCGAGTGCGGCCGCCGCGCCGACGCGGTACGACGTCCGGGCCGTGAGGGTGACCAGGAACGCCCCGACCGCGCCGATCGGGATGGCGATCGCCCAGCCGGTGACGAGACCGGACACCAGCACTTCGAGCACGCACGGATCATCCCGGTCCGTGGACCCACCCGGCCACCCGATTAGGTTGGTCGTCATGCGGATCACGAAGTTCGGCCACGCCTGCGTCCGGGTGGAGCACGACGGCGCCACCATCGTCCTCGACCCCGGGGTGTTCACCGACCGGGCCGCGCTCGACGGCGCGGACGCGGTGCTGATCACCCACGAGCACGTCGACCACTACCTGCCCGACCACCTCGCGGCGATCGACGTACCCGTCTTCACGATCGACGCGGTCGCCGCGAAGATCCGCGAGGACGTGCCCGAGGTCGCCGAGCGGACCACGGTCGTGCTGCCCGGGCAGACCTTCGAGGTCGCCGGCCTGCCGGTGCGCGCGGTCGGGGAGCTGCACGCGGTCATCCACCCCGACTACCCGCGCTTCCACAACAGCGGCTTCGTCATCACCGCTGGCGCCGAGAAGGTCTACCACCCGGGCGACGCGCTCACCGGTCCCGGCGAGTACGTCGACGTCCTGCTGGCGCCGGTCTCCGCCCCGTGGCTGAAGATCTCCGAGGCCATCGACTTCGCGCGCTCGGTCGAGGCGCCGCGCAACCTCGCGATCCACGACCGGATCTACTCCGACGTCGGGCTCGGCTTCGTAGAGACGCACATGAACGCGTTCCTGCCGAAGCAGGGCCTCAGCTACGTCCGGCTCGCCGACGGCGAGGAGCTGGCCTGACGCCGGTGGACGCGCGGCCTGACGCTGGTTGAGGTGTGAGGAGCGCTAGCGACGAGCCTCGAAACCCGGTGGGTGGCGGGTCGGCCGTGATCGAGGTCGTCCGAGGGACCAGCTGGGTTTCGAGGCTCAGGACTTCGTCCTTCGCACCTCAACCGGCGTCAGGGCGCGAGCGCGTCCCGAACCGGCACGAACTTGGCCTGCGCCTCGGCGAGCTCGGCCTCCGGGTCGGAGTCGCCCACGATCCCGCAACCGGCGAAGAGCCGCACGGTGGCACCGTCGAGGGACGCCGAGCGCAGGGCGATGCCCCACTCGCCGTCGCCGGAGGCGTCCATCCAGCCGACCGGCCCGGCGTAACGGCCCCGGTCCATGCCCTCGATCTCGGCGATCAGCGCCGTCGCGACGGGGGTGGGGGTGCCGCCGACGGCCGCGGAGGGGTGCAGCGCCTCGGCGAGCTGCAGCGACGAGACGGTAGCGGCGTCGTGGACGACGCCGTTCACGTCCGTCGCGAGGTGCATGACGTTGGGCAGGTGCAGCACGAACGGCGCCTCGGGCACGTTCATCGAGGAGCAGTGCGGCTCGAGGGCGTCGGCGACCGAGCGGACGGCGTACTCGTGCTCCTCGAGGTCCTTCGACGAGCGGGCCAGGGTCGCAGCGAGGGCGAGGTCGCGCTCGTCGTCGCCGGTACGACGGATGGTGCCGGCCAGCACGCGGGAGGTGACGAGGCCGCGCTCGCGGCGGACGAGCATCTCCGGCGTGGCGCCGAAGATGCCGTCGACGTGGAAGGTCCAGCACATGGGGTAGCCGGACGCGAGGCGACGCAGCGGCCAGCGGACGTCGATGGGGTCGGTGGCGGTGGCGATCAGGTCACGGGCGAGGACGACCTTCTCCAGGTCGCCGGCCTCGATCCTGGCGACGGCGTCGGCGACGACCGTCATCCACTGCTCGCCGTTGAGGGCGCCGTCGGCGAACCGGACGCCGACGGGCGCGGGCGGGACGTCCTGGGCGACCGGGAGCTCGACCTCGGCGCCGACCGTCGTCAGCCAGGCGGAGTCGCCGCGCCGGCCCACCACGACGGACGGGACGACGAGGAGCGAGTCACCGGGGTCGTCGGCGAAGGCGAAGGTGCCGAAGGACACCAGCCCGGTGCCCGGCTCCTGCACGTGATCGTCGACGACGGCGCGTGCCGTCGCCTCGCTCCACCACTTCGCGGCGTCGGCGAACCGGGTGGGTCCGCTGGTGCGCACCTCGGCCGCGACGCCCCAGCCGACGAGGCCCTCGCCCCGGCGCAGCCACGTCACCGGGCGGTCGCGGGGGAGCAGGTCGAGGAGCGAGTCCGCGACGGCGGGATCGACGGGCACGGTCCGGGCGACCAGGGGGCCGGCCGGAGGCTGCCCGTCCGGGGTCGCGCTCGATGTCACGACACGAGCGTAGTCGGCGCCGGAGTGGGCCACTTGCCCGGCTCACAGGGTTCGTGGGTAACGTCACGGGCGTGCAGAACACTCCCGCCGTCCAGCGCGCCGTCGGCCTCGGCCTCGGCGCGGTCGTCCTCGGGCTGTTGATCGTGCTCGCCGTGGCCCTCCCCAAGGCGCAGGGCGAGACCGGCTCGACCGGTGCCGCCGACCTGCCCGCCACGCTCCCCGGCGGCTGGACCGCCACCGACGCGCTGAAGCCCGACGAGCTGCCCGCCGAGGCCGGCATCGACGCCGAGGCGATCGAGCGCCAGGCGGAGCGGCGGGCCTTCGCCGAGCAGGCGTACGCCGAGGTGTACGACGACGCGCCGTCGTTTCGGACCTACACCGACGAGTCGCTGCAGAAGTTCGCGCTCGTGACGGTGTTCGCTGGCGAGGCCCAGGCCTTCGCGCCGGGCGACCCGCCGGTCGACGCCGAGGCCGAGGGCATGGCCCGGTCCACGTCCGAGCTCGTGCGGCAGGACGACGCCCTGTGCTCGGTGAGCTACCAGGCGGTGGCCGCGGGCCAGGACGCCGGTGCGCCGACCTCGATCAGCTGCCAGCTGCCGACCGCGGGTCAGACGATCCAGGTGCAGGCCCAGGGCGTCACGGTCGAGGAGGCCTTCGCGCTGCTCGACGAGCTCGCGACCGCCGTCGCCTGACCCGAGACCCGACCCGACGACAAGCTCGCCGAGTCAGCACTACTGGTGCTGACTCGGCCCCCCATTCGTGCTGACTCGGCAGGGTCGACCGCGGTCAGGTGGGGTCAGGAGCGGTAGATGATGACCGGGTCGCCGACCCTGACCTGGTCGAAGAGCCAGGCGATCGCCTCGCGGTCGCGGACGTTCACGCAGCCGTGGGACGCGCCGGCGTACCCGACCGCGACGAAGTCGGGGCTGTAGTGGACCGCCTGGCCGCCGCTGAAGAACATCGCGAACGGCATCGAGGACCCGTAGAGGCTCGACACGTGGTCACGACTCCTGCGCTGGACCCGGAACGCACCCTCGCGGGTCGCCAGGCCGGGGCCGCCGAAGCGGGCGTCGACGGTCTTCAGCACCTCGCCGTCGACCACCCAGCGCAGGGTGCGGCTCGACTTGTCGACACAGACGACCCGGCCGGTCCGGCAACGCCGGTCGAGCGGACCCGGCACGTTGCTCCCGCCGCCCCGCATCTCCGCCCGGGTGGGCGCGGTCGTCATCGTCCGGAGCCGGCGCAGTGTGCGCCGGTCGACCGCGCCGGTCACGGGGATTCCCCGCTTGCCCTGGAAGCCGCGTACGGCGTCGGTGGTCAGGTCGCCGTACCGCCCGGTGGGGTCGGCCTGGAACCAGTCGAGCTGGACCAGCCGGGCCTGCAGGGCGCGGACCCGTCGACCCCGGTCGCCGGGGGCGAGGATCGCGGGCCGGGCCGCGGACACGGCGACGGGGGCAGACGCGGGAGCGGTGGCCCGACGGTCCTCCTGCTGGCTCGCCCAGCCGGCGCCGTACGCCGTGGCCGAGACCAGGACTGCGAGCGTGACGACGAGCACCAGGCGGCGCACGAGCAACATGACGGTGTCCTTTGCTACGGGGGTTGATCGGGGGGATCTCCGAACACGAGGGAGACGCCTGGGGAGGGGAGTTGGTTGCATCCGGCTCCGGACTCCCGACGTGTCGCATCTAGCCTGTGCGGGTGGCCCGTGCAGAGCTGGACAAGCAGCCGACCGACGTCCGACGCATGTTCGACGCGGTCGCGCGTCGCTACGACGTCACCAACGACGTCCTCTCGATGGGTCAGGACCGGCGCTGGCGCAGGTCCGTCATCGCGGCGGTCGACCCGCAGCCGGGGGAGCGGGTCCTCGACCTCGCGGCCGGCACCGGTACGTCGAGCCAGCCGTTCGCCGACCGCGGAGCGACCGTGGTCCCGTGCGACTTCTCGCTGGGCATGCTCCGGGTGGGGAAGCAGGCGCGCCCGCACCTGCCGTTCACGGCCGGCGACGGCACCCGGCTCCCGTTCGCCGACGACACCTTCGACGCCGTCACGATCTCCTTCGGGCTGCGCAACATCGTCGACCCGCTCGCCGGCCTGGCCGAGCTGCAGCGGGTCACCCGTCCCGGGGGTCGGCTGGTGGTCTGCGAGTTCAGCCACCCGACCTGGGCGCCGTTCCGCACGGTCTACCTGGAGTACCTCATGAAGGCGCTGCCCGCGATCTCGCGCGCGGTCTCCTCCTCCCCGGACGCCTACGTCTACCTCGCGGAGTCGATCCGGGCCTGGCCCGACCAGGAGCGCCTCGCCGCGCTGATCGCGAAGGCCGGCTGGGCCCGCCCGGAGTGGCAGAACCTCTCCGGCGGCATCGTCGCCCTGCACCGCGCGACCTGCTGACGACGGACCCGGGGCCGCCGAGGCGGCGGCTCGCTCAGCCCGGCGGCAGAATCGTGAACGCGGCCGGCAGGGTGAGCGACGGCCCGCCGCCGGTGGCGCGCACGTCGTACGTCCCCGGGGCGAGCTGGGGCACCTGACAGGACGCTGCGGAGAGGACGCCCTGCGCGTCGGCCGCGATCGCGCAGCTGTGCGTCCCGCCGATGGACACGACGACGGAGCTCCCCGGGACCCAGCTCGTCCCGTCGACACGGAACACGGTGCCCGCCACGCCGGAGCCCACGGCCGGCACCAGGGTGACCCGGTGGACGGTCAGGACCACGGTCGCGGTGTTCCCGGCCGCGTCGGTCACCGTGAGCTCGTGGAGGCCCGCGGAGAGGTCGGGCACGGGGACGGGGAGCGCGCGGAGCAGTCCAGAGCGATCAGTACGTCCCGTGGCGAGCTCGGTGCCGCCGAGGGTGACGGACACGTCGCTGGTGGCCGCCAGCCCGAGGATCTCGAGCTGGGTGGTCTGGCCGGGCGCGACCCGGGCCGGCGCGGCGGTGGCGCTGCCGACGACGGTGAAGGTACCGGCCGAGATCGCCGGCCCCCCGCCGGCGGCGGTCAGGTCGTAGCTGCCCCCGGCCATGGTCGGCACGGTGCAGGTCCCGGGTCCGAAGGCACCCGTGGCGTCGGTGTGGAACGTGCAGGGGTTGGGGCTGCCGATCTGGATGGTGACATTGACGCTCGCGGGCCAGCCGCGCCCGCTGATCCGGAAGGTGCTGCCCGGCGCCGCGCTGCGGGTGGACGGCTCGATCGTGGGGGCGAACACGGTGAGCTCGGTGGTGGCGGTGTTGCCGGCGGCGTCGGCGACCCGGAGGGGGTGGGTGCCGGGGGCGAGGTCGGGGACGGTGGCGGGCACGGAGGTGATCCGGCCGATGGTCGTGGTGCGTCCGGTGGCGACGGTGGTCTCGCCGATGGTGAAGGTGACGTCGCTGCTGGCGGCGAGTCCGGAGGCGGAGAGGGTGGTGGCCTGACCGGCGCTCAGGCGGGCCGGGCTCGCGGAGACGACACCGACGACGCTGAACGCCCCCGGCAAACTCACCTCGACGCCGCCACCGGTAGCGCGCAACGGGTAGCTGCCGCCGGCGGTGAACGGCACCGCGCAGTTCCCCGGGGCGAACGAGCCGCTCGCGTCCGTGATGAACGCGCAGGGGTTGCTGGGGCCGAGGTAGAGGGCGACGACTGACCCGCCGGGCCAGTCCTGCCCGCTGACCTGGAAGGTACTGCCGGGGATCCCGGTGTGGCTGGTCAGCTCGATGGCCGGGGCGAAGACGGTGAGGTCGGTGGTGGCGGTGTTGCCGGCGGCGTCGGTGACCCGGAGGGGGTGGGTGCCGGGGGCGAGGTCGGGGACGGTGGCGGGCACCGAGGTGATCCGGCCGACGGTGGTGGTGCGTCCGGTGGCGACGGTGGTCTCGCCGATGGTGAAGGTGACGTCGCTGGTGGCGGCGAGGCCGGAGGTGGAGAGGGTGACGGCCTGGCCGGCGGCGACCCGGGTGGAGTTCGCCGAGACGCTGCCCACGACGGTGAACCCGACGGGCAGGGGTGCCTGTACGCCGCCGCCGCTCGCCCGCACCGGGTAGGTGCCGCCGGCGACGTTCGGCACCGAGCAGGAGCCCGGGCCGAAGGAGCCGGTGGCGTCCGTGATGAACGAGCAGGGGTTGTTGGGACCGACGTGGAGGGCGACGACGGACCCGCCGGGCCAGTCCTGCCCGCTGACCTGGAAGGTGCTGTCGGGCGCCCCGGTGTGCGTGGTGAGCTGGACGGCGGGGGCGAAGACGGTGAGGTCGGTGGTGGCGGTGTTGCCGGCGGCGTCGGCGACCCGGAGGGGGTGGGTGCCGGGGGAGAGGCCGGGGACCGTGGCGGCGACCGAGGTGATCCGGCCGCTGACCGTGGTGCGTCCCGTGGCGACGGCGCTCTCGCCGATGGTGAAGGTGACGTCGCTGCTGGCGGCGAGGCCGGAGGCGGCGAGGGTGGTGGTCTGGCCGGCGGCGACCCGGTTGGGGTTCGCCGAGACGCTGCCGACGACGGTGAAGCCGGGCAGGTTCACGTGTGCTCCGCCGCCGCTCGCCCGCACCGGGTAGGTGCCGCCGGCGACGGTCGGCACCGCGCAGGAGCCCGGGCCGAAGGAGCCGGTGACGTCCGTGATGAACGAGCAGGGGTTGTTGGGACCGAGGTGGAGGGCGACGACGGACTCGCCGGGCCAGTCCTGCCCGCTGACCTGGAAGGTGCTCTCGGGTGCTCCCGTGTGGCGGGAGAGGGTGACCCGGGGCGCGACGACCTCGACGGAGGACGTGGCGAAGCGCCCGCCCGGCTCGGTCATCGTGATCTCCTGAGGCCCGCCGTCGAGGGCGGGCACCGTGATCGCTGCGCTGACCCGCCCGTTGCCGCCCACGGCGGCGGTGCCGGTCGGGACGACCGCGACGCCGCCGACGGTGATCGCGACCTGCTGACCGGTCGCGGCGAAACCGCGGCCGGTCAGGGTGAGGTCGGCGCCGGCGCTGACCGACGGTGTCGAGGGGTGCACCGACGCCAGCACCTCGAAGCCGGCGGCAGCGGTGGCGACGCCGTTGGTCGCCCGCACCTCACGAGCACCACCCAGGACGTCGGGGACGGTGCAGGAGTCGGAGACGGTGCCTGCCTCGTCGGGCGTCAGCGTGCACAACGAGGACGCGCCGATCTGCACCTGGACCGCTTGGGCGGACTCGGGCCAGCCGGCCCCGGTGACGCTCACGTGGTCACCCGGCGCCGCGGCGGCGGGAGCGACCTGCAGGCTGGCGGTGACCACCTCGACGGGCGTCGTCGCCTCGCCGCCTGCCGGGTCGGCGACCCGCAGTGCGTACGTCCCCGGAGCCAGGTCGGCCGGGACCGTGAGCTGGCTCAGCCCCGTCTGGCCGTGGCTGTCGGTGGTGAGGGCGCCCAGGCTGCGATCGCCGAGGGTGATCTGGAGCTGGACGCCCGCGGCGAAACCGCGCGGCCGGAGCGAGAGTCGGCCGCCGCCGGTGACCGCCGGGCTCACCTGCCGCACCACCGGTCGTACGACGACCGAGCCGGCGGTCGCGACGCGCACCCCGCCGACGGCGCGCACGGGGTGGCTCCCGCTGGGGAGGTCGGGGACCTGGCAGGTGTCCGCCACGTGGCCGTCGTCGCCGGCGCTCAGCGTGCAGGCCCGCTCGGTCCCGAGCTCGACCCGCACCTCGGTGCCGGCCGGCCAACCGGCACCGGAGACCGTGAGGTCGTCGCCCGGACTCGCCTGACGCGGCATCACCTCGATGCTGGCCTCGACCTCGCCGGACACCTCGACCGGAGCGCTCGGCGCCGATGCGGGTCCGGTCCAGGGGCCCAGCTCGGCGCGGACGGCGAAGGTCCAGGTGCCGGGCTCGACGGCCGTGTCGCGGCACGAGGTCGCCGTCACCGTGCCCGCGCAGGTCCCCGTCGCCGGCACGGTGGCGCCGGATTCCTGGTGCGTGCGCAGCACGCGGTAGCCGCTCGCCGGAACCCCGCCGACCCGGACCTCGGACCAGGAGACGTCGGCACCTCCCGCCACGGCCGCCGCCGTCGGCGCCGCCGGCGGCGGCACCTGGGAGGTCCGCGCCCCGGCGCGGCCGTGCGCGCCGGAGGTCCAGGACGCCCAGGCGAGCGTGCCGAGGCAGAGCGTGAGCGCGCAGAGCACGGCGACGGCGATCCGGGAGCGGGTGCGGGACATGGCGGGTCTCCTGCTGGGGCGGGGCGGGCGGGCGGCTCGGACGGGGGAGATGAGACGGAGGCGGTCGGTCAGCGGGTCGTCGTACCGTCGACGCGAAGGGCGAGTCGGAATCGGCGGCCCTGACACGAGTCGGGTGCGGCGCGGACCAGCTGGACGGGCAGTCGTACGACCAGGCTGCGACGCGGGCGCAGGACCTTCCGGGACCGCACCTTGCCGACCCGGAGCATCGCGCCCGGGCACCCCGGAGTGGCCTGGGGGCGGGCGGTGACGCTGCGGATCCGCACGGGCCGCTTCGAGGTGTTGCGGACCACGACCGTCGCCTTCGTGCTCCGCCCGGGGTAGAGGCTGGCGACCGTGCCGCGCTGCGAGACGCTCAGCGCGGCCTTGACCGGCCGCTCGGCCGCCCCGGGCAGGGCGAGCGCGGTCGCCGCGAGGAGGCCGAGGCTCACCAGGAGGACGCCGAGCGCCACCAGGGCTCGACCGCTCCTGGCTCGCCGAGTCACTGCTGGGAGCCGGTGAGCGCCAGGTCGACGGTCAGCGTGACCCCCTGGCACTCGTCGCCGGCGGTCTGCGCGAGGCCGAGCACGCCCGGGATGGTCGCGCTGGCGGTGCCGTTGGCCGGCACGGTGACGTTCACGGCGGTGGGAGCCCCGGGGGCCAGCGTCACGTCGTCGGCCTCGCAGGCGCCCCCGGCGTCGACGTCGTCGTAGGACACGCCCGTCAGGACGACCGGGTAGGGGTTGGGGTTGGTGGCGGTGAAGCCGACCGCCCCGGCGGGCCCGCCGGGCCAGAGCCCGGCGTCGGTGGCCGCGGCGGTGACGGTGAGGTTCTGCGCGGAGGCGGTCGTGGCCGCGCCGGCACCGGAGCCGTCGGCGCTCCACAGGGCGAAGGCCGCACCGGCCGTGAGTGCGACGGTGACGGTGCCAGCGGCGACGACGGCGACGACGGTGACTCGGGTACGACGGTGCATCGGGTGGGTCCTCTCGGAGGGGTGCCGGCAGGTTCCGGCACGTCGCCGGTCAGCCTCGGCGTCCCGGCGGCCCAGCCGGTAGGGATCGCCGTCCCCTTTCGCGAGGACCGCCCGCCCGGGACGAGGGACCGCGGCCGGCGCCTGACACCGGGGCGTCATCCGAAGAGGTGGCCAGGGCAGCCGGGGCGGATGACGTCCCGTGTGTCGCTGACCGTTATCACATGGCGGACCGCTGGCCGAGCCGCGTTCTGTCGACTAGAACGCGCTGGAGTGATCTGCGTCATGGAACTCGTTCTCGCAGGTCAGGCTCGCTCTGAATTAGGACACTCTCGCGTTGACTAAATGCGCAGGTCAGGACCAAAGTCCCCCCGGCGTGCGGCCGGGGTGGCCGAGTGGCAGTATGTGCGCGAAACCACTTCGTGATTCGATTCACAAAGGCACAAAAGTGGACTGACCACGGCGACCTGCAAGGGGAGGACCGACGGTATGGAGCTCTACACCCCGGTGCTGTTTCTGGCCGCGCTCGCGGCTCTGTTCGCCGTGGGATCGGTGGCCATGTCCGCGTTCATCGGGCCGAAGCGCTACAACCGTGCGCGGCTCGACTCCTACGAGTGCGGCATCGAGCCGACGCCGCAGCCCGTGGGCGGCGGCCGCTTCCCGGTGAAGTACTACATCACCGCGATGCTCTTCATCGTCTTCGACATCGAGATCATCTTTCTCTACCCCTGGGCCGTGCATTTCGACGCGATGAAGTTCTTCGGCCTCATCGAGATGGTCCTCTTCATCGGCACCGTCTTCGTCGCCTACGCCTATGTATGGCGACGCGGCGGCCTCGAATGGGATTGAGCGCCGCCATGCACGCACATTGCCTGCGTTGTCGTCGGTCGACGGCCGCTCCGCTGCGCTCCGCCGGAGGCCGCCTTCCTTCCTCCGCCTTGGCACTGCACGCGCCTGACGACGCTCAACTGCTGGCGCAGAGAGGAACTTTCTGATGGGTATCGAGGAGAAGCTCCCCAGCGGCGTCCTGCTGACGACCGTGGAGGGTGTCGCCGGCTACATGCGCAAGGCGTCGTTCTGGCCGGCGACCTTCGGCCTGGCCTGCTGCGCGATCGAGATGATGAGCAGCGGCGGCCCGAAGTACGACCTCGGCCGCTTCGGGATGGAGGTCTTCCGGGCCAGCCCGCGCCAGGCCGACCTGATGATCGTGGCCGGCCGGGTCAGCCAGAAGATGGCCCCGGTCCTGCGCCAGATCTACGACCAGATGCCCGAGCCCAAGTGGGTGCTCGCGATGGGCGTGTGCGCCAGTAGCGGCGGCATGTTCAACAACTACGCGGTCGTCCAGGGCGTCGACCACATCGTCCCCGTCGACATGTACCTCCCGGGCTGTCCGCCGCGCCCGGAGATGCTCATGGACGCGATCTTGAAGCTGCACGACCAGGTCCAGTCCAAGAAGCTCGGCGTCAACCGCCTCGCCGAGATCGAGGAGCGCGAGAACGCCGCGCTGAAGGCGCTGCCGACCTCGGAGATGAAGGGCCTGCTCCGATGAGCGACGAGAAGACACCCGAGCAGGCGGCGCTCGACCAGTCGCCCGAGAACGCCCCCGCCACCACCGACCCGGAGGTCCGCGCCGTCGGCGTGCGCAGCGGCATGTTCGGTGCGAAGGGCTCCGGCGACACGAGCGGGTACGGCGGCCTGGTCCAGCCGGTCGTCCTCCCCGGCGCGGCCCAGCGGCCGTTCGAGGGCTGGCACGAGGAGGTCGCGGGCGCGCTCGACGTGGCCCTCGCGGCCGGCGGCGTCGAGCACGCGGTGGAGAGCGTGGTGATCCACCGCCGCGAGATCACCTTCCACGTCCGACGAGCCGACCTGCCGACCGTCGCGCAGGTGCTCCGCGACGACCTCAAGCTGCGCTTCGAGTTCTGCGCCGGCGTCAGCGGCGTGCACTACCCCGCCGACGAGGGCCGCGAGCTGCACGCGGTCTACCACCTGCTCTCGATGACCCACAACCGCCGGATCCGGGTCGAGGTGACGGCGCCCGACGCCGATCCGCACATCCCGTCGATCGTGGCGGTCTACCCGACCGTCGACTGGCACGAGCGCGAGACCTACGACATGTTCGGGATCGTCTTCGACGGCCACCCGGCGCTCACCCGGGTCCTGATGCCCGACGACTGGCCGGGCCACCCCCAGCGCAAGGACTACCCGCTGGGCGGCATTCCCGTGGAGTACAAGGGCGGCACCGTTCCGCCTCCCGACCAGCGGAGGTCGTACAACTGATGAGCACGACCGAAGATCTCTACGCCGGCACGAGCGACACGACCGAGGGTCGCGTCTTCACGGTCACCGGCCAGGACTGGGACCAGATCGCCGAGGGCCTCGCGGAGGAGGCCGACGAGCGGATCGTGGTCAACATGGGTCCGCAGCACCCGTCGACGCACGGCGTGCTCCGGCTGATCCTCGAGCTCGAGGGTGAGACGGTGACCGAGGCCCGCTGCGGCATCGGGTACCTGCACACCGGCATCGAGAAGAACATGGAGTTCCGCTCCTGGGTGCAGGGCGTCACCTTCTGCACCCGGATGGACTACCTCTCGCCGTTCTACAACGAGATGACCTACGTCCTCGGCGTCGAGCGGCTCCTCGACATCGAGGACCAGGTGCCGGAGAAGGCCGAGGTCATGCGGGTGCTCCTGATGGAGCTCAACCGGATCTCCTCCCACCTGGTCTGCATCGCCACCGGCGGCATGGAGATCGGCGCGCTGACGGTCATGACCATGGGCTTCCGCGAGCGCGAGCTGGTCCTCGACCTGTTCGAGCTGATCACCGGCCTGCGCATGAACCACGCGTTCATCCGGCCGGGCGGCGTCGCCCAGGACCTGCCCCCGGGTGCGCTCGACGAGATCCGCGGCTTCGTGGCCCTGATGAAGAAGCGGCTCCCGGAGTACGCCGCACTCTGCAACGCCAACCCGATCTTCAAGGCCCGCCTCGAGGGCGTCGGCCACCTCGACCTGGAGGGCTGCCTGGCCCTGGGCCTCACCGGCCCGGTGCTGCGCAGCACCGGCTACCCGTGGGACCTGCGCAAGTCCGAGCCCTACTCCGGCTACGAGACCTACGACTTCGAGGTCCAGACCTGGGACACGGCCGACGCCTACGGCCGGTTCCGGATCCGCCTCAACGAGATGTGGGAGTCGCTGAAGATCGTCGAGCAGGCCGCCGACCGGCTCGCCGGCCTCGAGGGCGCCCCGGTGATGGTGGGCGACAAGAAGATCGCCTGGCCCAGCCAGCTCGCGATCGGCTCCGACGGCATGGGCAACTCCCTCGACCACATCCGCCACATCATGGGCGAGTCGATGGAGGCGCTGATCCACCACTTCAAGCTGGTGACCGAGGGCTTCCGGGTCCCGGCCGGCCAGGCGTACGTGCCGATCGAGTCGCCGCGCGGCGAGCTCGGCGCCCACGTCGTCTCCGACGGCGGCACCCGCCCGTTCCGCGCCCACTTCCGGGACCCGTCGTTCACCAATCTGCAGGCCACGAGCGTGATGAGCGAGGGCGGCATGGTCGCCGACGTCATCGTCGCGATCGCATCCATCGACCCGGTCATGGGAGGCGTCGACCGATGACGATCCAGAGCAACGAGATCAGCGACGCGACGTACGCCGAGCTGGAGCAGATCGCGGCCCGCTACCCGGAGCCGCGCTCGGGCCTGCTGCCGATGCTGCACCTGGTGCAGTCGGCCATGGGCCGGATCACGCCGGAGGGGATCGAGGCCTGCGCCGACATCCTCGGCATCTCCGCGGCGGACGTCAGCGGGGTCGCGACGTTCTACACGATGTACAAGCGCAAGCCGGTCGGCGACTACCACGTCGGGGTCTGCACCAACACGCTGTGCGCGGTGATGGGCGGCGACGTGATCTTCGAGCGGCTCAAGGAGCACCTCGACGTCGGCAACGACGAGACCACCGCCGACGGCAGGATCACCCTCGAGCACGTGGAGTGCAACGCGGCGTGCGACTACGCGCCGGTGATGATGGTCAACTGGGAGTTCATGGACAACCAGACCCCGCAGTCGGCGGTGGAGCTGGTCGACGACCTCCGCGCCGGTCGGGAGGTCACCTCCACCCGGGGCCCGCGCATCTGCACGTGGCGCGAGGCGGAGCGGGTGCTGGCCGGCT
Source organism: Nocardioides sp. W7 (assembly GCF_022919075.1). Lineage (NCBI taxonomy): Bacteria > Bacillati > Actinomycetota > Actinomycetes > Propionibacteriales > Nocardioidaceae > Nocardioides > Nocardioides sp. W7. The sequence goes on from NZ_CP095078.1 coordinate 1,588,644, forward strand.
TCCCCGACGGCCGCGTCGACGAGGGACCCGCCGCGGGCCCGGCCTCGCTGGTCGGCCTCGGGATCGCCCGCGAGCGCGGCTGGAGCGCCCCGTCGCCGGACGCCGAGGGCACGACGGGGTCGGCCAACGAGGTGGCCGACACCAAGACCGAGGCGGTGGCCCAGGCCGACACGTCGCGGGCCCAGAGCGAAACGGTGCAGAGCGAAACGGTGGAGGAGAAGACGGATGACTGATGTCCTGACCCCGGTGCTCACCGACAACTGGGACGCCGAGCGCGCCTGGACCCTCGCGTCGTACGAGCAGCACGGCGGGTACGCCGCGCTGAAGAAGGCGCTCGCGATGGCCCCTGACGACATCATCGCGGCCGTGAAGGACTCCGGCCTGCGCGGTCGCGGCGGCGCGGGCTTCCCGACCGGCATGAAGTGGTCGTTCATCCCGCAGGACAACCCGAGGCCGAAGTACCTCGTCGTCAACGCCGACGAGTCCGAGCCGGGGACCTGCAAGGACATCCCGCTGATGATGGCCAGCCCGCACACCCTGGTCGAGGGCGTGATCATCAGCTCCTTCGCCATCCGGGCCAACAAGGCGTTCATCTACATCCGCGGCGAGGTGCTCCACGTGATCCGCCGGGTGCAGGCCGCGGTCGCCGAGGCGTACGCCGCCGGCCACCTCGGCACCGACATCCACGGCTCCGGCTACGACCTCGACATCGTCGTGCACGCCGGTGCGGGCGCCTACATCTGCGGCGAGGAGACGGCGCTGCTGGAGGGTCTGGAGGGCCGTCGCGGCCAGCCCCGGTTGCGCCCGCCGTTCCCGGCCGTCGCCGGCCTGTACGCCAGCCCGACGGTCATCAACAACGTCGAGTCGATCGCATCCGTGCCGAGCATCATCGGCCGCGGCGCCGAGTGGTTCGCGAGCATGGGCACCGAGAAGTCCAAGGGCTTCGGCATCTTCTCCCTCTCCGGCCACGTCCAGCGGCCGGGCCAGTACGAGGCGCCGCTCGGCATCACCCTGCGGCAGCTGATCGACCTCGCGGGCGGCATGCGGGAGGGCCACGAGCTGAAGTTCTGGACTCCCGGCGGGTCGAGCACCCCGCTGTTCACCGCCGAGCACCTCGACGTCCCGCTGGACTTCGAGGGCGTGGCCGCGGCCGGGTCGATGCTCGGCACCCGCGCCCTGCAGCTCTTCGACGAGACCGTCTGCGTGGTCCGGGCCGTGCTGCGGTGGACGGAGTTCTACAAGCACGAGTCCTGCGGCAAGTGCACGCCGTGCCGCGAGGGGACGTGGTGGCTGGTCCAGACCCTGGCCGCGCTGGAGCGGGGGCAGGGCACCGAGGCCGACCTCGAGCTGCTCCTCGACCAGTGCGACAACATCCTGGGCCGGGCCTTCTGCGCCCTCGGTGACGGGGCGACCAGCCCGATCACCAGCTCGATCAAGTACTTCCGCGACGAGTACCTCGCCCACCTGACCCACGGCGGCTGCCCGTTCGACCCGGCCGCCTCCACCTCGTTCGTGACCGCTGGAGCAAGCGCATGACGGTTTCGACAGGCTCAACCAACGGAGTCGAGAAGACGGATCTCGTCACCCTGACGATCGACGGGGTTCAGGTCAGCGTCCCCAAGGACACCCTGGTGATCCGCGCGGCCGAGCAGGTCGGCGTGCAGATCCCGCGGTTCTGCGACCACCCGCTGCTCGAGCCGGTCGGCGCCTGCCGGCAGTGCCTGGTCGACATCCCCGACGCCGGCAACGGCCGCGGCTTCCCGAAGCCGCAGGCCTCCTGCACGCTGCCGGTCGCCGAGGGCATGGTCGTCAGCACCCAGGCCACCAGCCCGGTCGCCGACAAGGCGCAGCAGGGGATCATGGAGTTCCTGCTGGTCAACCACCCCCTGGACTGCCCGGTGTGCGACAAGGGCGGCGAGTGCCCGCTGCAGAACCAGGCGATGTCCAACGGCCGGGGTGAGACCCGGTTCGACGGGGTCAAGCGCACCTACCCCAAGCCGATCAACATCTCCGCGCAGGTGCTCCTGGACCGCGAGCGCTGCGTGCTCTGCGCGCGGTGCACCCGGTTCTCCGAGCAGATCGCGGGTGACCCGTTCATCGCGCTGGTCGAGCGGGGCGCGCTCCAGCAGGTCGGCATCTACGAGAAGGAGCCGCTGCAGAGCTACTTCTCCGGCAACACGATCCAGATCTGCCCGGTCGGCGCGCTGACCTCCGCCGAGTACCGCTTCCGCTCCCGCCCGTTCGACCTGGTCTCCACGCCCGCGGTCGCCGAGCACGACGCCTGCGGCTCCGCGATCCGCGTCGACCACCGGCGCGGCAAGGTGATGCGTCGCCTCGCCGGCAACGACCCCGAGGTCAACGAGGAGTGGATCACCGACAAGGACCGCTTCGCGTTCACCTACGCGCAGCAGCCGGACCGGCTGACCTACCCGCAGGTCCGAGATGAGGACGGGTCGTTGCGGCCGGCCTCGTGGCCCGAGGCGTTCGCCGTCGCGGCGCGTGGCCTGCAGGCCGCCGGCGCCACCGGCGTGCTCACCGGCGGCCGGGTCACGGCCGAGGACGCGTACGCCTACAGCGCCTTCGCCCGGGTCGCCCTCGGCACCAACGACATCGACTTCCGGGCCCGCCCGCTGTCGGCCGAGGAGGCCGACTTCCTGGCCTCCGACGTCGTGCTCACGCACCCCTCCGACGGCTCCCCGACGTACGCCGACCTCGAGCTCGCGAAGACCGTCGTCCTCCTCGGGCTGGAGCCCGAGGACGAGGCGGGCGCGATCTTCCTGCGGCTGCGCAAGGCCAACAAGCACCACGGCACCCGGGTGCTCGCCGTCGCGCCGTACCGCTCGCGCGGGCTGCGCAAGATGGGCGGCAAGGCCGTCATCGCGGCGCCGGGCGCCGAGGCGTCGGCCATCGCCGGCCTGGTCGAGCACGCCGAGCACGGCATCGACGGCACCGCGGTGCTGCTGGTGGGGGAGCGGCTCGCCACCTCGCCGGGCGCGCTCTCGGCCGCCGCCGCGCTGGCTCGCAAGACCGGCGCGAAGCTCGCCTGGGTGCCGCGCCGGGCCGGTGACCGTGGCGCGGTCGAGGCCGGCTGCCTGCCCAACCTGCTGCCCGGCGGACGTCCGGTGGCCGACCCGGTCGCCCGGGTGGACGCGGCCGCGAGCTGGGGCGTCGACTCCCTGCCCGACACCCCCGGCCGGGACGCCGACGCGATCGTGGCCGCGCTGGTCGCCGGTCAGCTGGGCGGCCTGGTCATCGGCGGCGTCGACCCCGACGACACGGCCGACCCGGCCGCCACCCGGGCCGCGGTCGAGGCGGCGTCGTTCGTCGTCGCCCTGGAGCTGCGCGAGACCGAGGTGACCCGGGCCGCCGACGTGGTGTTCCCGGTGGCCCCGGTCAGCGACAAGGCCGGCACCTTCGTCACCTGGGAGGGCCGCCCGCGGCCCTTCGAGGCGGTCTTCACCAACCCGGCCTCGCTGCCCGACCTGCGGATCCTCGCCGGCATCGCCGAGGAGCTGGGCCGCCCGCTCGGCTTCCGCACCGTCGCCGACGTGCGGGCCCGGATGTCCGAGATGGGCCCGTGGGACGGTGCCCGTCCCGCGTCGCCCGCGGTCGAGCCGGTCCAGCCGGCTGCGAGCGCCGGCGTACGCGTCGCCAGCTGGAAGCAGCTGATCGACCTGGGCTCGATGCAGGACGGCGACGACCACCTGCGGGCCACCGCCCGGATGCCCGTGGTGCGGGTGCCGGCGACGATCTTCGAGCAGCACGGCCGACTGGTCACCCTGACCGGTGACCGCGGCTCGCTGACGCTCCCGGCGGTCATCAACAAGGAGCTGCCCGACGACGTGGTGTGGCTGCCGGCGAACTCCTCCGGCAACGGCGTGCTCGCCGACCTCGCCTCACCCGGCTCGACGGTCACCGTGAAGGGAGCGGGCGCGTGATCCCACTGGCGGCCGACGACACCAGCCTGGCGAGCTTCGGCAACGACCCCTGGTGGATCATCCTCATCAAGACCCTGCTGATCTTCGTGGTCCTGGTGCTGCTCACCCTGTTCAACATCTGGTTCGAGCGTCGGGTCGTGGCCCGGATGCAGCACCGGATCGGCCCCAACATCAACGGCCCGTTCGGGTTGCTGCAGTCACTGGCCGACGGCGTGAAGCTCGCGCTGAAGGAGGACCTGATCCCGAAGGCGGCCGACAAGGTGGTCTTCCTGATCGCCCCGGTGCTGGCCGTGGTCCCCGCGTTCGTCACCTTCTCGGTGATCCCGTTCGGGCCCGAGGTCAACTTCTTCGGTGAGACCACCCCGCTGCAGCTGACCGACATGCCGGTCGCCGTGCTGTTCGTGATGGCCATCGCCTCGATCGGCATCTACGGCATCGTGCTCGGCGGCTGGTCCAGCGGCTCGACGTACTCCCTGCTCGGCGGGCTGCGCTCGAGCGCGCAGATGATCTCCTACGAGGTCGCGATGGGCCTCGCGCTCGTCGCGGTGTTCCTGTACGCCGGCTCGATGTCGACCTCGGAGATCGTGGCGGCGCAGGACAACCTGTGGTTCGGCCTGATCCTGGCGCCGTCGTTCATCATCTACACGATCGCGATGATCGGGGAGACCAACCGCGCGCCGTTCGACCTCCCCGAGGCCGAGGGCGAGCTGGTCGGCGGCTTCCACACCGAGTACTCCTCGCTGAAGTTCGCGCTGTTCTTCCTCGCCGAGTACATCAACATGGCGACCGTCTCCGCGCTCGCGACGACGCTGTTCCTCGGCGGGTGGCACGCGCCGTTCTGGATCGACCACCTCTACGCCGGCTTCAACGAGGGCTACTGGCCGGTGCTGTGGTTCTTCGGCAAGGTGATGGCGTTCATCTTCGTCTTCATCTGGCTGCGCGGCACGCTGCCCCGGCTGCGCTACGACCAGTTCATGGCCTTCGGCTGGAAGCGGCTGATCCCGGCCGCGCTGCTCTGGATCATCGCGGTCGCGACGATCCGGGCGATGTCGCTGGAGGACGGTATCGACCGGCAGTACCTCCTGGTCGCGATCGGCGTGCTCGTCGTGCTCTTCCTCGGGCTCTTCTTCTTCGCCGACGAGGACGACCACGAGGAGGCGCCGGCCGTCGCGCCGGAGCCCCCGGCGAGCGGCGCCTTCCCGGTCCCGCCGATGCCCACCGGCGGTCCGGTCCGCGGTGCGGCCGAGCCGCTCACGTTCAGATCCAGTTCCACGGTCCCGGCCGGGACGACGGAGGAGACATCCTGATGCCCACGTTGAAGGAGCAGTTCTGGGACCCGGTCGCCGGGTTCGGGGTGACCTTCCGGACGATGTTCAGGAAGGTCGTCACCGAGCAGTACCCCTACGACAAGCAGCCGACCGCACCTCGCTTCCACGGCCGCCACCAGCTCAACCGGTGGCCCGACGGGCTGGAGAAGTGCATCGGCTGCGAGCTGTGCGCGTGGGCCTGCCCGGCCGACGCGATCTACGTCGAGGGTGCGTCCAACGACGACAGCGCCAACGGCGAGGGCCGCTTCAGCCCCGGCGAGCGCTACGGCCGCGTCTACCAGATCAACTACCTGCGCTGCATCCTGTGCGGCCTGTGCATCGAGGCCTGCCCGACCCGGGCCCTGACGATGACCAACGAGTACGAGCTGGCCGACGACAACCGCGCGGACCTGATCTACGAGAAGTCCGACCTGCTCGCGCCGCTGCTCCCCGGCATGGAGCAGCCGCCGCACCCGATGCGTCTCGGCGACGACGAGGGCGCCTACTACCGGGGCACCCAGGGGGGCTCCGCCCCCCAGACCCCCCAGAACGTCGAGGGGGTCGCTCCGCTCCCCGATCCTTCTGTTCCGGCGAACCAGGCTCGCTCCGCTCGCGGTTCGACGGGCTCCGCTGGCGCGGAGCAGGATGGGGCGGTGTCGTGAGCCCTGCCTTCTACATCCTGGCGCCGATCATGGTGCTGGCGGCTCTCGGGATCCTCTTCGTCCGCAAGGCGGTGCACGCCGCCCTGCTGCTCGCGGTCGTGATGATCAGCCTGGCCGTGCTGTACGCCGTGCTGGAGGCGCCGTTCCTGTTCGCGGTGCAGATCATCGTCTACACCGGCGCCATCTTGATGCTCTTCCTCTTCGTGCTGATGTTGGTCGGTGTCGACGCCTCCGACTCCACGGTCGAGACGATCCGCGGTCAGCGGGTGCTCGCCGTGGTCGCCGGCCTGGTGCTCGGCTTGGTGCTGGTCACCGGCCTGGCCCAGATCTCCCTCGGCAGCGTCGTGGGGCTGGAGGAGGCCAACCAGGGCGGCAACGTCCAGCGGCTCGCCGACATCCTGTTCTCGCGCTACGTCTTCGCCTTCGAGGTCACCAGCGCGCTGCTCATCACCGCCGCCATGGGCGCGATGGTGCTCGCCCACCGCGAGCGGCTCACGCCCAAGGCGACCCAGCGGAGCCTGGCCGCCGAGCGGGTGCGCGACTACGCCGAGAAGGGCACCCACCTCGGGCCGCTGCCCGCTCCCGGCGTCTTCGCCCGCCACAACGCGGTCGACACCCCGGCCCTGCTGCCCGACGGCACCGCCTCGGCGCTCTCGGTCTCCCGGGTGCTGGCGGCCCGGGGCACGGTCCGGTCCGCGCCGGCCCTGGCCGACGACATCGAGGGGGTCCAGCGCTCGCTGGCCGGTCTGCCCGGCGGGTCCGGCTCCGCCGCCGACACCTCCGCAGGCTCCGGCCACAACACCGAGCAGGGCACCGGCATGCCGACCAGTCAGGCCGGCGAGGCCGAGGTGCCCGAGCAGGTCGACGTGGCCGCCGAATCCGACGTGGCCGACGTGGAAGGAGACCGCTGATGGACGACGTGACGCCGTACATCATCCTGTCCTCGATCCTGTTCACGATCGGCTGCGTGGGGGTGCTCACCCGTCGCAACGCGATCGTGGTGTTCATGTGCGTCGAGCTGATGCTCAACGCCTGCAACCTCGCGCTGGTGGCCTTCGCCAAGCAGCACGGCAACCTCGACGGCCAGATCGCCGCCTTCTTCGTGATGGTGGTGGCTGCGGCCGAGGTCGTCGTCGGGCTCGCGATCATCATGACCATCTTCCGGACTCGTCGCTCGGCCTCGGTCGACGACGCGAGCCTGCTGAAGTACTGAGGAGCCGTGACGAGCCCGATGCATCTCATCTCCCCTGCGCTGGCGGTGGAGGGCGGCCACATCCCCGTGGTCGACCCGTCCGCCTCGACCGGCGTCTTCTCGCTGATGTGGCTGGTGGTCGCACTCCCGCTGCTGGGCGCTGCGATCCTGCTGCTCGGCGGCAAGGCCACCGACCGGTGGGGCCACCTGCTCGGCACCGCGACGTCGGCCGGCTCCTTCGTGATCAGCGTCGCGATGTTCGTGGCCCTGCTCGGTCGCGACGACACGGACCGGTCGGTGGGCCAGGAGCTGTACGACTGGATCGACGTCGGCGGCCTGCACGTCGGCATGGACCTGCTCTACGACCCGCTGTCGGCGCTGTTCCTGCTGCTGATCACCGGCGTCGGCTCGCTGATCCACGTCTACTCGATCGGCTACATGGAGCACGACCCGCGCCGGCGTCGGTTCTTCGGCTACCTCAACCTGTTCGTCGCCGCGATGCTGATGCTGGTCCTCGCGGAGAACTACCTGGCCCTGTTCCTGGGCTGGGAGGGCGTCGGCCTGGCGTCGTACCTGCTGATCGGCTTCTGGCAGCACAAGCCCTCCGCGGCGGCCGCCGCCAAGAAGGCCTTCGTGATGAACCGGGTCGGTGACATCGGCCTCGCGCTGGCCATCGCGCTGATGTTCGTCACCTTCGGCACCACGAGCTTCTCGGGGGTCAGCGAGCTGGCCTCGGGCGCCACCGAGAACACCCTGACCGCGATCGGCCTGCTGCTGCTCCTCGGTGCCTGTGGCAAGTCCGCCCAGGTGCCGCTGCAGGCCTGGCTGCTCGACGCGATGGAGGGCCCGACCCCGGTGTCGGCGCTCATCCACGCGGCGACCATGGTCACCGCCGGCGTCTACCTCGTGGTCCGCTCCAACTTCATCTTCGAGCTCGCCCCGAACGCCCAGACGGTGGTGGTCCTCGTCGCGACCGTCACGCTGCTGTGGGGTGCGATCCTCGGCTGCGCGAAGGACGACATCAAGAAGGTGCTGGCCGGCTCCACGATGAGCCAGATCGGCTACATGATGCTCGCCGCCGGACTCGGCGTCGCCGGGTACGCCTTCGCGATCCTGCACCTGCTGACGCACGGCTTCTTCAAGGCCAACATGTTCCTCGGCGCCGGCTCGGTCATGCACGGCATGAACGACGACGTCGACATGCGCCGGTACGGCGCGCTGCGGCACGCCATGCCGGTCACCTTCCTGACCTTCGCGATGGGCTACCTCGCGATCATCGGGTTCCCCGGCTTCTCGGGCTTCTGGTCCAAGGACAAGATCATCGAGACCGCGCTCGCCGAGAACTGGGTGGTCGGCGTGCTCGCCCTGCTGGGCGCCGGCATCACCGGCTTCTACATGACCCGGCTGATGCTGCTCACCTTCTTCACCGACAAGCGCTGGAAGGCCGACGTGCACCCGCACGAGTCACCGCGCGTGATGACCATCCCGCTGATCGTGCTCGCCGCCATGTCGGTGCTGTCCGGCGTCCTGCTCCTCGGTGACTGGGTCGTCGAGTGGCTGACCCCGGTGGTCGGCCACGCCGAGCACCACGACCCGCCGATCCCGGCGCTCGCGGTCACCGCCCTCGCCGTCCTGGTCGTCGCCTGCGGCGTCGCGGCCGCGTGGTTCCTGGTCGGCAAGCGCGAGGTCGCGCTGACCCCGCCCCAGGACGTCTCGTTCGCCACCAAGGCGGCCCGCAACGACCTGTACGGCGACGCGATCAACGACACCCTGGTCGTCCGGCCGGGTGCCGCCCTGACCCGCGCGCTGGTCCGCATCGACAGCAGCGGCGTCGACGGGGTGATGGCGGGCGGACCCGCCCAGGTCGCCGGCATCGCCGGGTTCCTCCGCCGGGCCCAGAACGGCTTCGTGCGCACCTACGCCCTGTCCCTCCTCGGCGGCGTCCTGCTCGTCGTCCTGGCCCTCCTGGCGGTGAACCTGTCATGAACGAGTTCCCCTGGCTCACCGTGCTGATCGCGGTGCCCCTCGTGGGTGCCGTGGTGGCGCCGTTCCTGCCGAAGACCAACCCGCTGCTGGCCAAGCAGTTCGGGGTCGCGGTCGCGGTCCTCACCCTCGCCGTCGGCGCGGCGATCGCCGCGCAGTACGACGTCGACGGCGGCATGCAGCTCGAGGAGCAGCACACCTGGATCGAGGCGTTCGGCGTCCACTACGCGCTCGGCGTCGACGGGCTGGGCCTGCTGCTGATCCTGCTCACCGCGCTGCTGGTGCCGATCGTGCTGGTCGCCGGCTGGCACGAGGGCGACGAGAGCCCGGCGGCGTTCGTCGGCTGGGTGCTCGCGCTCGAGGCGCTCTCGCTGGCCGTCTTCGCGGCCACCGACGTGTTCCTCTTCTACGTCGTCTTCGAGGCGACGCTGATCCCGGCGTACTTCCTGATCGGTGGCTTCGGCCGCGAGGGCCGCTCGGCCGCCGCGCTGAAGTTCCTGATGTTCCAGCTCGGCGGCGGTCTGGTGCTGCTCGGTTCGGTCGTCGGCCTGTACGTCGTCTCCGCCGACCAGGGCTCGCCGTCGTACCTGCTCTCCGACCTGGCCGAGCTCGACATCTCGACCGAGGCCGGCCGCTGGCTGTTCGCCGGGTTCTTCATCGCGTTCGCGATCAAGGCGCCGCTGTTCCCGGTGCACACCTGGCTGGCCGACACCACCGAGAAGGCCACGCCCGGCACCAGCGTGCTGCTGGTCTGCGTGCTCGACAAGATCGGCACCTTCGGGATGCTGCGGTTCTGCCTGGGGCTGTTCCCCGAGGCGTCGGAGTGGGCGACGCCGGTCGTCGTCGTACTCGCGCTGATCTCGATCGTGTACGGCGCGTTCGTGGCGATCGGCCAGGACGACGTGCTCCGCCTGATCGGTCTGACCTCGCTGAGCCACTTCGGCTTCATCACCCTCGGCATCTTCGTGTTCAGCACCCAGGGCGGCACCGGCTCGATCCTCTACATGGTCAACCACGGCCTCGGCACGGCCGCGCTGTTCCTGGTGGCCGGCTACCTGATCCGCCGCCGCGGCACCACGCTGATCAGCGAGATGGGCGGCCTGGAGAAGGCCACCCCGGTGCTCGCCGGCCTGTTCCTGGTCGCCGGCCTGGCGACCCTGGGCCTGCCGGGCCTGAGCCCGTTCGTCTCGGAGTTCCTGGTGATCCTGGCCGCCTTCGACTACCAGTGGTACGTCGGCGCGGTGGCGGTCACCGGCATCGTGCTGGCCGCGATCTACGTGCTGTGGATGTACCAGCGCACGATGACCGGCCCGACGGCGCCCGAGGTCGAGGGCACCAAGGACGCGAGTCTTCGCGAGGTCGCAGCCGTCGCGCCGCTGATGGTGGCGCTGGTGCTGTTCGGCTTCTACCCGGCGCCGCTGCTCGACGTCGCGAACCCGGCCGTCGAGTCGCTGCTCTCCCACGTGGGCGTGAGCGACGACCCGCCGACGGTCGACCATGCCGACGTCCCGCCGCACTCCTACGACGAAGGGGAGGCTCACTGATGGACTTCACCAAGCCCACCATCGAGTACGCCGAGCTCTCGCCGATCCTGATCGTCTTCGGTGTGGCCATCCTCGGCGTGCTCGTCGAGGCGTTCCTGCCCCGCGAGCGCCGCTACCTCAGCCAGGTCGTGCTGTCCTCCGTCGGCCTGGTCGCCGCGCTGGCCGCCACGGTGTGGGTCGGCGTCGACCTGGCGAAGGTCGGCGACGGTGCGGCCCGCGGGCTGGTCGCTGCCGAGGGCACGATCGTCGTCGACGGCCCGAGCGTCTTCATCTGGGGCCTGATCCTGGTCTTCGCGATCGGTGGCGTGCTGCTGTTCGCCGAGCGTCGGCTCGAGGCGGGGGTCTCCGCGTTCGCCGGCCAGGCCGCCGCGCTGCCCGGCACCGAGGCCGAGCGCCAGGCGTCCACCCGCGGCCTGGACCACACCGAGGTCTACCCGCTGCTGATGTTCGCCGTCGGCGGCATGCTGCTCTTCCCGGCGGCCAACGACCTGCTGACCATGTTCGTCGCGCTCGAGGTGCTCTCGCTGCCGCTCTACCTGCTGTCCGGGCTGGCCCGTCGGCGTCGGCTGCTCAGCCAGGAGGCGGCGCTCAAGTACTTCCTGCTCGGCGCCTTCTCCTCCGGCTTCTTCCTCTACGGCGTGGCTCTCGTGTACGGCTACGCGGGCTCCATGCAGCTGGAGCGGATCGACGCGGCGGTGCGCGGCGACGTGGACAACCAGGTGCTGCTCTACATCGGGATGGGCATGCTGGCCGTCGGCCTGCTGTTCAAGGTCGGTGCGGTGCCGTTCCAGTCCTGGACCCCCGACGTCTACCAGGGTGCTCCGACCGCCGTGACGGCGTTCATGGCCGCGGGCACCAAGATCGCGGCCTTCGGCGCCCTGCTGCGGCTCTTCTACGTCGCCTTCGGCGCGGACCGTTGGAACTGGCAGCCGATGCTGTGGATCGTCGCGATCCTCACCATGCTGGTGGGTGCCGCGCTCGCGATCGTGCAGACCGACGTCAAGCGGATGCTGGCGTACTCCTCGATCGCGCACACCGGCTTCCTGCTGACCGGCGTCCTGGGCGTGCAGAGCGCCACGGAGCTGTCCGACGGCGAGATCACCTCCCTGCAGGCGGTGCTGTTCTACCTGACGACGTACGGCTTCGCGACGATCGGCGCGTTCGCCATCGTGACCCTGGTCCGCGACTCGGGCGGCGAGGCGAACGCCATCGAGCGCTGGACCGGCCTCGGTCGCCGGTCCCCGCTGATCGGGGGGATCTTCGCGTTCTTCCTGCTCTCGTTGGCCGGCATCCCGCTGACCGCGGGCTTCGTCGGCAAGTGGGCGGTCTTCACCGTCGCCCTGTCGGCCGGCGCGTGGCCGGTGGTGCTCGTCGCGATCGTGTCGAGCATCATCGCGGTCTACTTCTACGTCCGCTTCATCCGGCTGATGTTCTTCACCGAGCCCGAGGGTGAGGTGGCGAGCGTGACCAGCCCGTCGGTGCTGACGTCGGCGACGATCCTGGTCGGCCTCGTCGGAACCGTCGTCCTCGGCCTCGTGCCCGGCCCTGTTCTCGATCTCGCGGCCCATGCTGGACAATTCATCAGGTGACTCCACAGCACGGCAGCAACCTCGCACTTCCGGTGACCGACCCTGCACTCGAGGAGCGGCTGACGGCGCGACTGGTTGAGGTCGAGAAGGCCCTGTACAGCCACGTCCAGAGCCGGTTCCCCTACGTCACCGAGGCCGCCAGCCACCTGCTCGACGCGGGCGGCAAGCGGTTCCGGCCGTTGCTGGTGCTGCTCGCGGCCGAGGCCGGTGACCGTCCCGGCGCCGACGAGGTGGTCACCGCCGCCTGCGTCGTGGAGATCACCCACGTCGGCTCGCTCTACCACGACGACGTCATGGACGAGGCCGCGCTGCGCCGCGGTGCCGACTCCGCGAACGCCCGCTGGGACAACCACGTCGCGATCCTGACCGGCGACTTCCTGTTCGCCCGCTCCTCGGAGCTGACCGCGACGCTCGGCGCCGACGCGGTCCGGATCCAGGCCGAGACGTTCACCCGGCTCGTCGAGGGCCAGATCCTCGAGACCGTGACCCCCGGTCCGGACGAGGACCCGCTGGCCCACTACCTCGACGTCGTCGCCGGCAAGACCGGCTCGCTGATCGCCACCTCGGCCCGCTACGGCGCCCGGTTCGGCGGCGCGAGCCGCGAGGTCGAGGAGGCGTTGGCGGCGTACGGCGAGATCGTCGGCTCGGCCTTCCAGCTCTCCGACGACATCCTCGACATCGCCTCCGAGTCCGCGGAGTCGGGCAAGACGCCCGGCACCGACCTGCGCGAGGGGGTGCCGACGCTGCCGGTGCTGATGGCGCGGGCCTCGACCGACCCGGCCGACACCCGGCTGCTGGAGCTGCTCGGCACCGACCTCACCGACGACGACCGGCACGCCGAGACGCTCGACCTGCTGCGCAAGCACCCCGCGATGGACGAGGCGCGTGCCTACGTCGTCGCCCGGGCCGAGGAGGCCAAGGCGCGCCTCTCCGTCCTTCCCGCGGGCCCGGTCCGGGCCGCCCTGGAGTCCTTCGCCGACGTCGTGGCGGTCCGCTCCGCCTAGGCTCACCAAAGACACACCGCCGGAAGGAACCGCGCACCCGTGCGAGGTCGACTACCGGGACACGCGATCGGCGCAGATCCCCGGCGGAGGCCGGGAATCTGCGCCGACTCAGCGGGGTCGGTCGGTGGATCTGCGCCGACTCAGCGGTCCTGGTAGGCGACGACCACCGAGGGGCGGGGGAAGGCGTCGGTGTGCGGCCAGGTGCTGGCGGGGGACTCGAAGGTCGCGACGTCGACCTCTCCGGGGTGCTGGACCGCGATGAAGAGTGACCGGCCGTCGGGGGAGATGAGCGGCCCGCACGCCTCCGCACCGAGCGGCACGGTGGCGAACTGCTGGACATGACCGCGGGAGCGGCCCGCGACCGGCACCCGGAAGACGCCGTCGTTGGAGCCGAGCACGTTGCCGTCGGTGGAGATCCAGAGGTTGCCGGCCGGGTCGAAGGCGACGTTGTCCGGGCAGCTGATCGGGCTGACCTGGGACTTGTCGAAGCCGCCGAAGTAGGTCTCCTGCGCCGCCGGGTCGCCGCAGACGAGGAAGAGGTTCCAGGCGAACGTCTTGGCGGCGTGGTCGTCGCGGGCCTCGGTGAACTCGAGGACGTAGCCGTTGCGGTTGCCCGACTGGGTCCGCAGCGGCGCTCCGAGCGCCGGCCGGGTCTGCGACGACGTGAGCGGATTGGCCTCGTCGGCCGGCTGCGAGGCGCTGCCGCGGTTGGAGTTGTTGGTGAGCGCGAGGTAGACCTTGCCGTTCACCGGGTTGGGCTCGACGTCCTCGGGCCGGTCCATCCTCGTCGGCGACACCTTGTCGGCCGCGAGCCGGGTGTGGATGAGCACCTCGGCCACGCTCATGCCGGGCACGTACGACCTGGTGTCCGACGCGAGCGGGATCCACGTCCCGGTGCCGTCGTACACGCCGTCCGCGGTGCCGTCGCCCGTGAGCTTCGCGACGTACAGCGTCCCGTGCTCGAGCAGCGTCAGGTTGTGCGCCTTGGCCCGACGGGTCTTGCGCGGGTCGAAGCGGTCACGGGAGACGAACTTGTAGAGGTAGTCACCGCGCTCGTCGTCGCCCAGGTAGGCCACCGCGCGGCCGTCACGCGCTATCGCCACGTTGGCACCCTCGTGCTTGAACCGACCGAGCATGGTGTGCTTGCGCGGGGTCGAGTCGGGGTCGGTCGGGTCGAGCTCGACCACCCAGCCGAACCGGAACGGCTCGTGCGGGTCGGTGGTGAGGTCGAAGCGCGGGTCGACGGACGACCAGCCCCGGCCGCTGCCGCTGATGCCGTAGCGGGCGTACGACGCGGCGTACGCCGGGTCGAGCGGACCGGACGCGTCGAAGTACTGGTTGAAGTTCTCCTCGCCCGACAAGACCGTGCCCCAGGGGGTGGTGCCGCCGGCGCAGTTGTTGAGCGTGCCGAGGACCTTCCGGCCGGTCGGGTCCGAGGTCGTCCGCAGCTGCCGGTGGCCGGCCGCGGGGCCGGTGAGCTCGAACTCGGTGTCGATCGTGATCCGGCGGTTCTGCCGCGACCGGCGCGGGTCGACCGGGACCCAGGAGCCCCGGGAGCGGCCCGGCGCGACGCCCAGGACGGACATGCCGTGGTTCTGCATCTCGATGCGGATCTTGGTCGCGTCGTCGTAGACGCCGGCGGGGAACATCAGGTCCGCAGTCGTGTACTCGTGGTTGACCACGAGCAGCATCCGGCCGGAGCGGTCGCCGGGGTGCACCAGCCCGACGTAGTCGCAGTTGAACCCGAACTGCTTGGCCGCCGCCTCCGGCGTCTGCCGCCAGGCGTTGAAGCGGGGGGCGCCGGCGACGACGGGGTCGCCCCAGCGGGCGACCACGTGGTGGCGGAAGCCGTCGGGGACGACGATCGCGTCCTGCTTGTTCGGGGGCACGGAGGTGAACGTCGCACGCGACAGCTGGCCGGAGGGCCTGTGCCCGGGGCGACCACCGTGGCCGTGCCCGGCTGCGGCCTCGCCGGCGGTGAAGCCGCCGACGAGCAGCGCGCCGACGCCGACCGCCGCGCCCTGCAGGACGGAGCGGCGCTGCACCACCTTGCTGATCTCCTCGCGCACGTGGCTGTTGGCGGAGGTGTTGGGCTCCGGGTGGTCGCAGGCGTTGCCGCAGCGGTGCAGGCAGGTCATCCGGCTGCGCGACCCGTGCGGGCCGGAGGGGAGGAGGGGGAGGGTACGGCGGGCGGGCGCCGGCGTCTCGTCGGGCAGGTGTCCGGGCGTAACTGACATGCGTCGTCCTCGAGTCGATCCGTCAGGGGGCATGCGCACGCTAGGGATGAGAGGTGAGGCGACGGGGTGCGTCGGGTGACGGGCCGGTGAACGACCTTGTGGTCAGGCCGCGCTGGCCTCGACCGCGAGCCGCAGCTGACGCCGCCGGTGGCCGATGGCCTCGACGGTGAAGAGGGCCAGGGCGATCCAGACCAGCACGAACCCTGCCCACCGCCCGGCGGGCATGTCCTCGTGGTACCACAGCACCCCGAGGGCGAACTGGAAGATCGGCGCGAGGTATTGCAACAGCCCGAGGGTCACCATGGACACGCGCGTCGCGGCCGCGCCGAAGCAGATCAGCGGCACCGCGGTGACGACACCGGCGGAGGCGAGGAGCAGGCTGTGGCCGAGACCGTCCGATGCGAAGGTGGACCCTCCGCTCATGACGAGCCACACCAGGTAGGCGCCGGCCAGTGGCGCGAGCAGCAGTGACTCGAGCGCGAGGGACTCGACGGCCCCGGCGTTCGCGGTCTTCTTGGCAAGTCCGTAGACGCCGAACGAGCACGCGAGCACGAGCGCGACCCACGGGAGCCGGCCGTAGTCCCAGGTGAGGACGGCGACCGCGAGCGTCGCGATCCCGACCGCCACCCACTGCTGGCGGCGAAGCCGCTCACCGAGCAGCACCACGGCGAACAGCACCGTGACGAGCGGGTTGATGAAGTAGCCCAGCGACGTCTCGACGACCTTGCCGTTGTTGACGCCCCAGATGTAGGTGCACCAGTTCACCGCGAGCACCGAGGCGGCCACGGTGAGCACGAGCAGGGTCCGGCGGTCGGCGACCAGTGCGCGGAACTGCGAGGTCCGGTGGAGCACCAGCACCAGGACGCCCATGACCAGCGCGGACCACACGATCCGGTGGGCGAGGATCTCGACCGCGCCGGCGGGCTCCAGCAGCGGGAAGTAGAGCGGGAAGACGCCCCACATGGTGTACGCGGCGACGCCGAAGAAGAATCCCCGCCGTTGCTCCGCCACGGGGGCAGACTAGCAACGGTAAGGAGCAATTCGGCACTTGACCCCTTCGCGCCGGCCGGTTCGAGGAGCGGGAAGTACCGTGGGAACGCGTCCCAGATGAGGTACGCCGCAAACCCCAGCCTCAGCCCGCGCCGCGACTCCACCGTGCCAGCACGGGGTCGGGCCGGACCCCTGCCCGATTCCGTGCGGAGTTTGGTGCCGCCGTGGAGCGGGCACGGGGTCTGATGTCCATCGTCGCTGATCTCGAGGGGAAACTCGTCCCATGCGCACGCACCGTCTCCTGGCCGCCCTGCTCGGCCTCGCCCTCCTGGGCCTGACGCCGCTGACGTTCTCGTCGTCGGCCGTCGCGGCCCCGGCCGGGTCGTCCGGCGCGGTCGCGGCCGCCGCCCCCGTCGTACCGCTCGCCGCCCGCGCCAAGCTCCCCCGCGAGCTCAACGACCGCAGCGTCAGGCGGGGCAGCTCCTGGTTCATCAAGGGCCGGGTCAGCCCCGAGGGGTCGCGCAAGGTCGTCGTCTTCAAGCGCAAGCTCGGCCCGCACAAGGCCTGGCGCACCTGGAAGCGGGTCCGGGCCGACCGCAAGGGTCGTTTCGTGGTGCGGGTCGCCTTCCCGAGCGGCACCCGGTCCACCTGGTTCTACAAGGGCGCGGTCAAGAGCACCGCGAGGTACCAGGCCGCGCGCACCGACAAGATCTACACGGCCTGCCGCCGCGCGCGCTGCTAGAGACGTCCTGGACGCGACCGAGGCCCGGCCCCCGCAGGGGGACGGGCCTCGGTGCTTGTCGCGGAGCCGGTGGGCTGGGTCTCAGACCACGGTCCAGGTGTCGCCGCCGCCGATCAGGGCGGCCAGCCGCTCGGTGGGCGTGCCGGGGGTGGCCTCGCTCGCCGAGGTGACCTGGGCGCGGGCCTGGTCGTCGTACGTCGGGCGAGCGACCTGGCGGAAGATGCCGATCGGCGTCTGGTTGAGGTAGCCCATGTCGGTGAGCCGCGAGATGGCGAACGCCTGCGAGGGGTCGGGGTTCGCGGCGTCGTGGACGAGCAGGGCGTCGGTCCCCACATCGGCGACCTCGACGATCTTGACGCCGCCGGACGAGTTGTCGCGGACCAGGCCCTTGGTGCCACCGCTGAACGTGATCGGCTCCCCGTGGACCAGGGGGATGATCGCGTCGGCCTTGGTGTCGTTGTTCTTGATCGCGTCGAAGGCACCGTCGTTGAAGATCGGGCAGTTCTGGTAGATCTCGACCAGCGAGGTGCCGCGGTGGGCGGCGGCGGCCGAGAGCACCGAGGTGAGGTGCTTGCGGTCGGAGTCGATGGTCCGGGCGACGAACCCGGCCTCGGCGCCCAGGGCGAGGGAGACGGGGTTGAAGGGGTGGTCGACCGAGCCCATCGGCGTCGACTTGGTGACCTTGCCGGCTTCCGAGGTGGGGGAGTACTGGCCCTTGGTGAGGCCGTAGATCCGGTTGTTGAACAGCAGGATCGTCATGTTCACGTTGCGACGCAGCGCGTGGATCAGGTGGTTGCCACCGATCGAGAGCGCGTCGCCGTCTCCGGTGACGACCCAGACCGAGAGGTCCGCGCGGGCGGTGGCGATCCCGGTCGCGATCGACGGCGCGCGGCCGTGGATCGAGTGCATGCCGAAGGTGTCGAGGTAGTACGGGAACCGGCTGGAGCAGCCGATGCCGGAGACGAAGACGATGTTCTCGCGGCGCAGGCCGAGCTCGGGCAGGAAGCCCTGGACGGCCTTCAGGACGGCGTAGTCGCCGCAGCCGGGGCACCAGCGGACCTCCTGGTCGGAGGTGAACTGCTTGGCGGTCTGCGCCTCGTCGGCGCTCGGGACGTCCTCGACGCCGGAGCGGACGCCGGGGAAGGGAAGCTGTTCGGTGCTCATTCGGAAACCTCCTGGGTGGAGCTGGTGGTGAGGTCGACGACGATGCCCTCGGCGTCGGCGACCAGCGCACCGACCGCCTCGGCGAGCTGGGCCGCCTTGATGGGCATGCCGTTGACCTGGTTGTAGCCGATGGCGTCGACGAGGTACCTGGCCCGGATCAGCAGCGAGAGCTGGCCGAGGTTCATCTCGGGGATCAGCACCTTGTCGTAGCGGGCGAGGATCTCGCCCAGGTCCTTCGGGAACGGGTTGAGGTGGCGCAGGTGCACCTGGGCGACGTTGAAGCCGGCCTTGCGAACCCGGCGGGCGGCCGCGCCGATCGGGCCGTACGTCGAGCCCCAGCCCAGCACGCAGACCTTGGCCGCACCCGAGGGGTCGTCGACCTCCAGCGGCGGCAGCGAGTCGGCGATTCCGTCGATCTTGGCCTGACGGGTGCGGACCATCAGCTCGTGGTTGGCCGGATCGTAGGAGATGTTGCCGTGCCCGTCGCCCTTCTCCAGACCGCCGATGCGGTTCTCCAGGCCGGCGGTGCCGGGGACGGCCCACGGACGGGCCAGGGTCTCCTCGTCTCGCAGGTAGGGCCAGAAATCCGTCGTGCCGTCCGCCTTGGTGTGGTTGTGCTCGGTGGCGAAGGCGGGGTCGATGGCGGGGAGCGAGTCGACGTCCGGGATGGCCCACGGCTCGGAGCCGTTGGCCAGGTAGCCGTCGGAGAGCAGCAGCACCGGGGTGCGGTAGGTGATGGCGATCCGGGCGGCCTCGACGGCGGCGTCGAAGCAGTCGCCGGGGGACTGGGCGGCGACGATCGGGACCGGCGCCTCGCCGTTGCGGCCGAACATCGCCTGCAGCAGGTCGGCCTGCTCGGTCTTGGTGGGCAGCCCGGTCGACGGACCGCCGCGCTGGACGTTGACCACCAGCAGCGGGAGCTCGGTCATCACGGCCAGCCCGATCGCCTCGGACTTCAGCGCGACACCGGGGCCCGAGGTCGAGGTGACGCCGAGCGAGCCGGCGAACGACGCGCCGATCGCGGCACCTACGCCGGCGATCTCGTCCTCGGCCTGGAAGGTCGTGATGCCGAACGACTTGTGCTTGCTCAGCTCGTGGAGGATGTCGGAGGCCGGGGTGATCGGGTAGGTGCCGAGGAAGACCGGCAGGCCCGACTGCACGCCGGCGGCCACCAGGCCGTACGCCAGCGCCAGGTTGCCGGAGATGTTGCGGTAGGTGCCGGCCTGCTGGGGCGCGGGCTTGATCTCGTAGGACACCGCGAACGTCTCGGTGGTCTCCCCGAAGTTCCAGCCGGCCTTGAACGCGGTGATGTTGGCGTCGCGGATGTCGGGCACCCGCGCGAACCGCTTGGTGAGGAAGGCCGTCGTCGACTCGGTCGGGCGGCCGTACATCCACGACAGCAGGCCGAGGGCGAACATGTTCTTCGCCCGGGCCGCGTCCTTGCGCGACAGCCCGAACTCCTTGACCGCCTCCACCGTCATCCCGGTCAGGTCGACCGGGTGCACGGTGAACTCGCCCAGCTGGCTGCCCGCGTCGCCGAGCGCGTCCAGGGGGTTGGCGTCGTAACCCGCCTTGGTCAGGTTGCGGGCCGTGAAGTCGTGGGTGTCGACGATGATCTGCGCGCCCTTGGGCAGGTCGGCCAGGTTGGCCTTCAGGGCCGCCGGGTTCATCGCCACCAGTACGTCGGGCGCGTCGCCGGCGGTCAGGATGTCGTGGTCGGCGAAGTGCACCTGGAACGACGAGACGCCTGGGATGGTCCCCTGGGGCGCCCGGATCTCGGCCGGGAAGTTCGGCAGCGTCATCAGGTCGTTGCCGAACACCGCCGACTCCGACGTGAACCGGTCACCCGTCAGCTGCATGCCGTCACCGGAGTCACCCGCGAACCGGATGATCACCCGGTCGAGCTGCTTGACCTGCTTGGACACCTGGGGCCCACTTCCTTGCTCTGCCGAACACGCTCGTGCGTTTTACGGACGATTGTTGACCGATAACATGTCGATCCTACTGGCGATCACAGTCGAAACTGGAACCTGTTCCAGTTTCGATGCTATGGCCCACTCTGTCCACGATAGAGACCCCCACCTGGCGGACCGAAGGCGTCTCCCGTGCTGGACCTGAGACGACCGATGAAATATACGATATCGGAATGCGATCCGCGAGGTCGCGCGTCCCGTTCCGGGCGGTATCGCGACACGATGCGGACCGTGGTGCGCATCGACTCCTAAGTCGAGTACTCTGGGCGAGATTAGTAATAAGGCCGGTTCGATGGGCCGGCTCGACGAAGGGTGCAGAAGGATGAAGACCAAGCGCGTGGTGGCGGTTCTCGCCACCGGAATCATGGCTCTCGGCCTCGCGGCGTGCGGCGGCTCCAGTTCCGGGGACGACGGGGAGACGATCAACATCGTCGGCTTCGCCGTTCCCGAGGCCGCCAACAAAGCGATCGCCACCGAGTTCAACAAGACCGATGCCGGCAAGGACGTCCGGTTCAAGACGTCGTACGGCGCCTCCGGCGACCAGAGCCGCGCCGTCGCGGAGGGTCTCGACGCCGACTACGTCCACTTCTCGGTGGCGACCGATGTCGCCCGCCTCGTCGACGCCGGCCTGGTCGAGACGTCGTGGAACCAGGGTCCCAACAAGGGCATCGTGTCGTCCTCGATCGTCGTGCTCGGTGTGCGCGAGGGCAATCCGAAGAACATCCAGGGCTGGGACGACCTGGTGAAGCCGGGCGTCGGCATCGTGACCGCGAACCCCGCCTCCTCAGGTGCCGCGCGCTGGAACGCGCTGGCGGCGTGGGGCCACATCACCGAGAACGGCGGCACCGAGGCCGAGGCGACCGAGTTCGTCAACGAGTTGTTCGCCAATGTCGTCTCGCTGACCGGCTCCGGCCGTGACGCGACCACGAGCTTCCTCCAGGGCAACGGCGATGTGCTGCTCGCCTACGAGAACGAGGCGATCCTCGCCAACCAGCAGGGTGAGGGCTTCGATTACGTGATCCCGGAGACCACGATGCTGATCGAGAACCCGGGCGCGATCCTCGAGGACGCCAGCGCTCCGTCGCAGGACTGGCTCGACTTCGTGCTCAGCGAGGAGGGTCAGCGCCAGTTCGCGCTGAGCGGCTTCCGGCCCGTCAACACCGCTGAGCCGGGCACCGTCGACTTCGCTGCGGTCGGTCTCGAGCCGTCCGACATCGAGGGGGCGGCCGACCCGGAGGACCCGTTCCCGGCGGTCGCGAACCTGCTGACGCTCGACAACAACTTCGGCGGCGGCGACTGGAGCGGCGTCGCTGACAAGCTCTTCGGTACCGGCGAGGACGGCCAGTCGCTGGGCATCGTCACCGACGCGATCGCGAAGTCCGGCAAGGCCTCCGAGTAGTCCGCGGTCCGAGCGACCGAGATTCACGCGAGGGTGCCATGAGCGTGCATATCGAGGCCGTACGTCCGGCCGCCGCCCGGCGTACGCCGACCCACAACCTGACCCGGACGTCCGGGATCGGGCTGGGGGTGACCATGATCTGGTTCAGCCTGCTCGTTATCATCCCGCTCGCTGCTGTCGTAGCCACGGCAGCAGCGGGCGGATGGGACGGGTTCTGGCGAGCCATCTCCAATGAGCAGACCGCAGCCGCCATCCGGGTCACCGTGACGGCAGCGTTCGCCGTGACGCTCGTCAACATCGTGATCGGGACGATGGTCGCGTGGGTCCTCGTCCGGGACCGGTTCCCGGGCAAGGGCCTGCTCGAGCTCGTCATCGACATCCCGTTCGCGCTGCCGACGATCGTCGCGGGCCTGGTCCTGCTCTCCCTGTACGGCAACGACAGTCCGCTGGGACTCCACTTCGCCAACACGCAGTGGTCGATCTACCTGGCGTTCCTCTTCGTCACCCTGCCCTTCATCGTGCGGACGGTGCAGCCGGTGCTGGAGGAGCTGGACCAGGAGGTCGAGGAGGCGGCTGCCTCGCTCGGTGCCAGCAGGTTCACCACGTTCCGGCGGATCATCCTGCCGGCGCTGGTGCCGGCGATCGCGGCGGGAGCGGCGCTGTCGTTCGCACGCGCGGTCGGCGAGTACGGCTCGCTCGTGCTCCTGTCCGGCAACCTCCCCTTCGAGTCGGAGGTGACGTCGGTGCGGATCCTCAGCGCGATCGAGAACGACAATCGGGCGTCCGCCGCGTCGATCGCGACGCTGCTGCTGCTGATCTCGCTCGCCGTGATCATCGTGCTCGACCTCGTCCAGCGAAGGGTGGCGCGACGTGGCTGAGCGACACCGCTACCCCAAGAGCCCCACGACGTACCTGATCCGGACCGTCGTGATCGCCTATCTCGTGCTGCTCGTCGTGTGGCCGGTCGCGCTGGTCGTCACCAACACCTTCGAGAACGGCGGCGAGGCGATGCGCAGCATCGTCGAGGACCCCGACATGGTGGCCGCGTTGCGGCTGACGGCGATCGCGGCGGTCATCGCGACGGCGATCAACACGGTCTTCGGGGTGACCATGTCGTTGCTGCTGGTGCGCAACGAGTTCCCCGGCAAGCGCGTGGTCAGCTCCCTGCTCGACCTGCCACTGTCGGTCTCGCCGATCGTGGTCGGCCTGGCGCTCGTGCTCGTGTACGGCGGGCGCAACGGCTGGATGGGGCCGACGCTGGAGAGCTGGGGCTTCCAGGTCATCTTCTCGACGCCCGGCATCATCATGGCGACGGCGTTCGTCTCCCTCCCCCTCGTCATCCGCGAGGTCGTGCCGGTGCTCCAGGAGCTCGGTGTCGAGCAGGAGCAGGCGGCGTACAGCCTGGGCGCCAGCGGCGCGCAGACGTTCTGGCGGATCACCCTGCCGAGTATCAAGTGGGCCGTCATCTACGGCGTCGTGCTCACGCTGGCCCGGTCGCTCGGCGAGTTCGGTGCGGTCAAGGTCGTCTCCGGCAACGTGCTCGGAGAGACCCGGACGGCCACCCTCGCGGTCGAGGAGAAGTACCTCAACTTCGACCAGCAGGGTGCCTACGCGATCGCCTTCCTGCTCGCCAGCGTCTCCGTGGTCGCCATCCTCGTGGTCTTCCTGCTGCGCTCGCGCGAGACCCGCCTCGAAAGGTCCAGAACATGAGTATCGACGTCTCCGGCGTCTCGAAGCGCTACGGCGACTTCGTCGTCCTCGAGAACATCAACCTCTCGCTGCCGAAGGGGCAGCTCACCGCACTGCTCGGCCCGAGCGGCGGCGGCAAGACCACGCTGCTGCGGATCATCGCCGGCCTCGAGTCCCCGGACAGCGGGTCGGTCGTGATCGAGGGCAAGGACGCCACCAGGCTGCCGGTCCAGAAGCGCAACGTGGGGTTCGTGTTCCAGCACTACGCGGCGTTCAAGCACCTGTCCGTGGCCCGCAACGTCGCCTTCGGTCTGGAGATCCGCAAGCGGCCCAAGGCCGAGATAGCGGCGCGCGTCGACGAGCTGCTCAAGCTCGTGCACCTGTCGCAGTTCTCGCACCGGCTGCCGGCACAGCTCTCCGGCGGCCAGCGACAGCGCATGGCGCTGGCGCGGGCGCTCGCGGTCGAGCCGACCGTCCTGCTGCTCGACGAGCCGTTCGGGGCGCTCGACGCCAAGGTGCGCAAGGAGCTGCGCGACTGGCTCCGGCGCCTGCACGACGAAGTCCACGTGACCACCGTCTTCGTGACCCACGACCAGGAGGAGGCCCTCGAGGTCGCCGACGAGATCGTCGTCATCAACGAGGGCCGGGTCGAGCAGGTCGGCACCCCCGACCAGCTCTACGACGAGCCGGCGAACGACTTCGTGATGAGCTTCCTCGGCGAGGTCACCAGCCTCCACGGCCAGCTCGTGCGACCGCACGACATCGAGGTCTCCGCGACCCCGGTCGGGGGCGGGGTCCCCGGCACCGCGACCCGGGTGCTGCGCATCGGCTTCGAGGTGCGGGCCACGGTCGCCACCGACGCCGGTGACGTCACGGTCGTGATGACCCGGACCCATGCCCGCTCGGTCGGGCTGGAGCAGGGCGCGCGGGTCTGGCTGACGGCGGTCGCCGGCGCCACCATGGTCGCGCCGCTGACGGCGGGCTGAAGGCATGACTCTCTAGTCGGAAGCGCCTGCTGCGGCGCCGACGAGAGAGACATGCCTCGCCCCGCCGTACCCACGAACGGCCACCCGTCTGAGGAGATTGCACCCCTCCTCAGGCGGGTGGTCCTGCCCGAGTGTCTACCGGAGTCCACCTGATCCGGGCCGAGGAGTTCTAGACCTCCCGGCCAAAGGGCTACCAGTTCCATGAACTTTGAGTACTTTGTGGCTCGCGCGTTCCCGCGCCTCCGATCGACCGCCCGCCTGAGGGGATTGCACCCCTCCTCAGGCGGGCGGTCTCTTTTGTGGACCGGGCTAGACCAATCCGTCAAAATCCAATCAATCTGATCGACTTTCAGTACCTTGCTCTCGGACAAGAAGGGTGCCGGTCCTGGCCGTGCCCTGCGACAACCGAGGAACGGATGCGATGACTGCGGTGCCCGAGCTCGTGGAGGACGTCTCCGAGGAGGACCGCCCCCGCGTCATCCGGAGCCGCGAGTCGCTGCAGGACCGTCTCTACCTCAACGCGGTCCGGGCGACCGGGCTGCTCGTGCTCGCGATCGTCTCCTCGATCGGCATCTTCCTGGGCGTTCAGTCGATCCCGACGCTGCGCCACTACGGCTTCGGCTTCTTCACCGAGTCCCGCTGGCTGCCCAGCCAGGACATCATCGGCATCGCCGCCGTGGTGGTCGGCACCATCGAGGTGGCCCTGCTCGCGCTCGTCGTCGCCGTCCCGCTGTCGGTGCTGACCGCGCTGTTCATCTCCGACTGGGCGCCGGCGCGGCTGCGGCCGAGCCTGATCCGGCTGGTCGACATGATGGCCGCCGTCCCCGGCATCGTCTTCGGGCTCTGGGTGCTGTTCGTCATCCAGCCGCACGCCACCGAGGTGGCCCACTGGCTCAGCAAGCACCTCGGCTGGTTCCCGCTCTTCCACGTGCGCACCGACGTCGACTACCCGATCTGGAACCAGCTGCCGGGCTACCCGTCGTACGCCGGCTCGGCGTTCATCGCGGCCATCGCGGTCTCGATGATGATCTTCCCGATGGCCACCTCGGTGATGCGCGAGGTCTTCTCCGAGGCGCCGGTCAACGAGAAGGAGGCGGCCCTCGCCCTCGGGGCCACCCGCTGGGCGATGGTGCGCACCGTGGTGCTGCCCTTCGGTCGCAGCGGCATGGTGGGCGGCACCATGCTCGCGCTCGGCCGGGCGCTCGGCGAGACCATCTCGGTGGTGCTGGTCATCTCCCAGACCTTCGAGATCAAGCCCTACGTGCTCGAGGCGGGCACCTCGACGATCTCCTCGCTCATCGCGTCCAGCTTCAAGGAGGCGTCGGCCGCCCAGCTGTCCGCGCTGCTCACCGCGGGCTTCGTGCTGTTCTGCATGACGCTGGTCGTCAACAGCTTCGCCGCGGTCATCGTCTCCCGCTCGCGTGGCCGGGAGGTGACGGACCTGTGACCCAGACCGCTACCCGGCCGCCGGGCCGGCGGCGGCGCGAGCCGGCCCCGATCCCTGCGCCGGTCGCTCCCGTGCCGCCCGCCCCGGTCGTCGACGAGGACGTGCGGCGTCCGAGCGCGCGCACCCGTGAGGACCTGCAGACCCTCGGGGGCGCCGCCGCCGCCTCGCTCGCGACCACCTGGCTCTTCTACACCCGGATCCTCCCGTTCGAGGGAGCGGTCGGCTTCGTCATCGTCGGGTACGCCGTGTTCGTCGTCTTCTACGCCGGCCTGACCGGGCTGACCCAGCCGCGTGAGGTGGTCGTCGACCGGGTGGTCACGACGGCCGTGATCGCCGCGCCCACCCTGATCGGCCTCGCGCTGGTCAGCGTGGTGGTGATGACGGTCTGGAAGGGGCTGCCGGCGCTGACCCATGCGAACTTCTACACCTCCGACATGGCCGGGGTGCGCGCCGACGACCCGTTCACGAGGGGCGGCATCCTGCACGCCATCGTCGGCACCCTGATCGAGGTGGCCATCGCGGTCAGCATCGCGATGCCGCTCGGTGTCGCGTCGGCGGTCTACATCTCCGAGGTGGGAGGCCGGCTGGCCGACCTGGTCCGCACGGTCATCGAGGCGATGACCGCGCTGCCCTCGATCGTGGCCGGCCTGTTCATCTACACGATCTGCCTGGTCTACCTCGGCATGCCCACCAGCGGCCTCGCCGCCGCGTTCGCGCTGGCGGTGATGGCGCTGCCGATCATGGCGCGGGCCAGCTTCGTCGTCCTCGGTGTCGTGCCCGGCGGTCTGCGCGAGGCGTCGTACGCCCTGGGCGCGGGGAAGTGGCAGACGGTCTGGCGGGTCGTCCTCCCGACGGCCAAGCCCGGCCTCGCGACCGCGCTGATCCTCGGCATCGCCCGCGCCGTGGGCGAGACCGCCCCGGTGCTGCTGACCTCCGGCGCCTCGACGTACTTCAACGCCAACCCGGTCCAGGACCCGATGAACTCGCTGCCGCTGTTCATCTACGCCGCCGTCCAGACCGGCAACCCCCAGATGGAGGAGCGCGCGTACGCCGCGGCGACCGTCCTGCTGGCCGTCGTCCTCATCCTGTTCGTCCTGGCCCGGCTCGTCGCCGGCGGAAAGAAGTCCCGATGACCTCCTGCCTGCCCCGGCTGCGCCGAGCGGTCGCGATCCTGCTCGCGTTCCACGTCGCCCTGCTCGCCGGTCCCAGCGGCGCCAGCGCCGCGCCGTCGTACGCCCTGGTCCAGGGGTCGGGCTCCTCGTGGGCCGCCAACGCGGTCAACCAGTGGGTCGCCGACGGCAACTCCAAGGGACTGAAGGTCGTCTACACCGCCAATGGCGCCGCCCAGGGGCGCAAGGACTACGCCAACAAGTCCACCGACTTCGGGGTGACCGACTCGCCCTACCGCGGCAAGGACCCGACGACCGGTGCCACCGACTCGCCCCTGGGCCGCTCGTTCGCCTACCTGCCGGTGGTGGCGGGGGGCACGTCGTTCCCGTACCACGTCGAGGTCGGCGGGAAGATGGTCCGCAACCTGCGGCTCTCGGGCGAGACGGTCGCGAAGATCTTCACCAACCAGATCAGCAACTGGAACGACCCCGCGGTGACCCAGGACAACAACGGCCGGGCGCTGCCGTCGATCCCGATCATCCCGGTCGTGCGGGCCGACGGTGCGGGCATCACCAACCAGTTCACGACCTGGATGGTCAGCCAGTACCCCGCCCAGTGGCAGGCCTGCAACGGCGGCAAGCTCGCACCGACCGACTACTTCCCGGTCAACTGCGGCCAGACCCGCGGCCAGCAGAAGGCGCAGTCGGGCTCGGACGGAGTCATGAACTACGTCAAGAGCAAGGGCGCCAACGGTGCGATCGCCATGGAGGAGTACTCCTACCCGCTGATGGCGCGCTACCCGGTGGCCAAGGTGCTGAACAAGGCCGGCTACTTCACCCTGCCCACCCAGTACAACGTCGCGGTCGCGCTCACGGCCGCCGAGATCAACGACGACCCGAACGACCCGAACTACCTGACCCAGAAGCTCGACAAGGTCTACGTCAACGCCGACAAGCGCACCTACCCGCTGTCGTCGTACGTCTACGCGATCATCCCGACGGCCGCCGACGACTCGCGGATGACCACGGCCAAGCGGCAGACGATCGTCGACTTCCTCAAGCAGTCGATCTGCGAGGGCCAGGCGACGATCGGGCGGATCGGCTACTCCCCGCTCCCGATCAACCTGGTCCAGGCCGGCTTCACCCAGGTCAACAAGCTCCAGCTGGCCGACAGCAAGGTCCAGTTCGACGCGTCGATCATCCAGAACGTCAAGAACTGCCACAACCCGACCTTCGTCGCCGGCAAGCCCGCCGAGAACCACCTCGCCAAGATCGCGCCGTTCCCCGCCGACTGCGACCGGCCGGGACAGGGGCCGTGCGCGGACGGCGTGGGGGCCTTCAACGAGAACCCGGACGAGAACGGGCAGGTGCCCGCGGACACCAAGGGCGGCAAGGGCGGCAAGCCCGGTGCCGGAGCGGGCGGCGGAGCCGTGGCACCCACGGCGCCCGCCGCCAGTGGGGGAGCGGCTCCGGTCGCTGCCGACAGCGATGGGGACGGCCTGCTCGACGTGCCGCAGGCCGGGGTCGACCCGGTCGTGTCCGGCGAGCCCGGCGCCGACGGCGGCACCACCGGCGCCGCGACGGCTCCGGTGGTGGCCACCACGCTCGACGCCGACGGCTCCGCCGGGTCCCGCGGGGTTCTCGTCGTCCTCGTGGTCGGCCTGTTCCTCGGTGCGCTGGTCGTGCCGGCGACCGTCGGCCAGGTCCTCGGGCGACGGCGAGGCCGTCGATGAGCGCCCCCCGCCGACGCGTCTCGCGGGTGATGTTCGCCGGGGCGCTGCTGTTCGCGACCGTGGCGGCGGTGCTGCCGCTGGTCCAGGCCCCGGCAGGCGCGGTCACCGGCTCGGCGGTGACGAAGACCGTGACGGCGACTCGGGCGTTCATCGACCAGGACGGCACGCGCACCGAGGTCAGCCGCAAGGAGGTCACGCTCTCGGTCTCCGAGACCGCTCACCTGCGCGGTCGGCAGGAGATCCACGTCTCCTGGTCCGGCGCGGTCCCCACCGGCGGTGTCGTTGGCGACCCGAACGCCTCCGAGGGCCGCAACCAGGAGTACCCCTTCGTGCTGCTGCAGTGCCGGGGCCTGGACATCACGGGCACCGTCCCGCAGGGGCAGGACCGGTTGACCCCGGAGACCTGCTGGACCCAGACCGCTGCCGAGCGCTACCTCGCGGCGGCGTCCCAACTCCCTTCCTGGCGCTTCGACGCCTTTGCGCCCGCCGCCGAGCGGGCCGCCGTCGTCGGCCAGCCGGACCCGCTGCCCACGGCCTGTGCCGGCCTCAGCGATCCGCTCACCGCTCGGTGGCTGCCCTTCCGGGCCGCCGGGGGCGAGGTCTACTACGGCGGTCCCGACCCGGCGGAGGGGTGCATGGCCCTGCCCCCGGAGTCCGACAGCGCCGAGAGCGGCGGGGTGCCGAGCAACACGACGTACGGCATCACCGGCACCGACGGGCGCGGAGAGGCGGACTTCGCGGTCTGGACGGGCGCCGAGAACGCGTCCCTGGGCTGCTCGGCGACCGTGGCGTGCTCGCTCGTCGCGGTCCCCGTCGTCGGGCTGAGCTGCGACGCCTGGGGCCACGCACTGCCCGACGGCGAGCACCAGACGACCAAGGCCGGAGTGCCGCTGAGCGACCAGCAGCTCACCACCGCCGACACGAACTGCCGGCGCACCGGTGCCTACGAACCCGGCGTCCCCAGCTCGAGCGAGACGCCCGACCAGGCGGTGCGCGGCAACCTGTGGTGGTCGGCGTCGAACTGGCGCAACCGGATCAGCGTCCCCCTCGACTTCGCCGTGACCGGCGACGTCTGCGACGTCGTGGGCAAGGAGGCGCCGCTGGAGCTGATGGGCTCGGTCGTGCTCAACGAGCTCACCGCGTCCTGGCAGCCGGCGTTCTGCACGACCAAGTCGCTGTTCGGCTTCACCCACGTCCAGCAGTCCGACGCCCTGGCGCGCGACCTGGTCGAGTCCGGCGAGGCCGAGGCGGCGCTCAGCTCGGCGCCGCCGGAGGACGGGTACGTCCGACCGGTCGCCCAGGCGCCGGTCGCCCTCGGGGGCTTCGCCATCGCCTTCACGATCGACGATCCGGCCAAGCAGCGGCGCGAGCAGCTGAACCTGAACGCGCGGCTGGTCGCCAAGCTGCTCAGCGCGTCGTACCCGGCTGCGGCTGTCGTGCGCGACAACCACGACAGCATCGGCACCAACCCGCTCAACATCACCCTGGACCCGGAGTTCCAGGCCCTGAACCCGGGCCTCCCCCGCAACTCCTCGCTCGAGGCCGCCGCGGCGCTGCAGGTCTTCTCCGCGAGCACCGACCTCGTCTGGGCCCTGACGTCGTGGCTAGACGCCGACCCGGAGGCCCGCGCCTGGCTGGACGGCTACGCGGACCCGTGGGGGATGAAGGTCAACGAGGCCTACCGGCGCCTGGAGCTGCCGGTCGACAACTGGCCGCTGCTCGACGAGTTCGTCGCGCCGAAGTGGTACCAGGACCAGAACCGATGCTACGAGAACAGCCCGACCCCGTTCCTGCAGCTGGTGGCCAACCCGCCGTCGAACCTCGGCGCCGTACTGCTGAACATGCAGTACAGCAACTCCGCGGTCTCGACGGTCTGCCGCTTCGACGGCAACGACCTGACCACGCTGCCGCTGCGCCAGCAGGGCCGTCAGCCGGTCGGCTACCGGTTCGTGCTCGGCCTGGTCTCGGTGTCCGCGGCGGAGCGCTACAACCTGCGGACGGCAGCGCTGCAGACCACCTCCACGGTGAAGCCGGCCCAGACCTTCGCCGACGCGTCGGGCCGCACCTTCGTCCGGCCCGACACCGCGGGACTCCGTGCCGCGGCGGACCTGCTGAGGGCGGACAAGGCCGCCGGCACCTGGCGACTCGCCTACGACCAGCTCGACACGGAGGGCGGCGCTGCCGCCTACCCCGGAGCCCTGCCGGTCTATGCCGTCATCGGGACCAGCGGCCTGGACGACAGCACCGCGACCCGGTTCGCGAAGCTGCTCTGCTACTCCCACACCCGGGGCCAGCGCGCGGGCACGGCCAACGGGCAGCTGCCCGCGGGCTATCTCCCGGTGACCGCCGCCAACGGGCTCGGGGCCGAGCAGGACTACGTGCTCAGTGCGGTGGCCGCGGTACGGGCCCAGGACGGAGCAGTCCCGGCGCTCGATGCGCCCTCGCCGGAGCGGGACGAGGTGTGTGACTTCTCCCGGGTGAAGCCGGCCGCCTCGCCGACTCCCACAGCAGAGCCCTCGGCTCCGGCGGCGGCGACTCCGAGCGCCCCGCCCGCCGCGGTGCCGGCCGTCCCCGCCCCGGCGGTGCCGGTCCCGACCGCCCCGGTCCCCGCGGCAGTGCCTTCGGGCAGTGCGGTACCGGTCGTCGAGGCGGCCACCGTGGCGACCGCCGGGCAGTCGTCGGACCTGGGTCGGCTCGGGATCCCGTTCCTGCTGCTGCTCGCCATCGCGAGCGCGCTGGCCGGCACCGTGCTGCGTTGGTCCGAGGAGCTCGCCGTGGCCGGCCGGGCGGCCTGGGCCGAGGCGCGCCGTTGGCGGCGTAGATGAGCACGGTCGAGTCGGTCGCGCGTCGTACGACCCTGCACCCGGGCGAGGTCGACGCCTCGCCGCCGCCGGGGCGGGACGAGGAGAGCGGTCGCCGGATCTCCTCGCAGGTCCTGATCGGGGTCTCGCTCCTGGTGACCTGGCTCCTGGTCTACCTGTTCGGGCTGAGCGGGCTCGAGCAGGGGCAGTCCCAGAGCGCGCTGTACGACCGGCTGCGCACCGAGCTGGCCGAGGGGACCGCGCCGACCGGTGCGCCGATCGAGCCCGGCAGCCCGGTGGCGCTGCTCTCCGCCCCGGCGGCCGGCATCGAGGACCTGGTGGTCGTCGAGGGCAGCAGGCCGAGCCAGCTGCAGGACGGTGCCGGCCACGTGCTCGGCAGCGTGCTCCCCGGTCAGCAGGGCGTCAGCATGGTCGCCGGCCGGTCGCTGAGCTTCGGTGCTCCGTTCGCGCGGATCGCCGAGCTCCCCCTGGGCGCTCCGCTCACGGTGACCACCGGCCAGGGGGTCTTCAGCTACGAGGTGGTCGGTGCCCGGACCGACGGCGACCCCACCCTGCCGGCTCCCGCAGCCGGAGCGGCACGGCTGACACTGGTGACCGCCTCCCGTGGGGGCGGCCTGGGCGGGCTGCAGCCGAAGGAGACCGTCTACGTCGACGCGGCGCTCGCCGAGGGCGCCGTCGCGCCCGGCCCCGTCTCGACCAAGGACACCGCGGTCGAACTGATGTCGACCCGGACCGACACCACGACCCTGGCCCTGCTGGCCCTGTCCCTGCAGGTCCTGGTGATCGCGCTCGTGGGGTTCGCCTGGTCCTGGACGTCCTGGTCCCGGGCCGCGACCTGGATCGCGGGGGCACCCTGCGTCCTGGCCGCGCTGTGGCTCGCCACCTCCGTCGCCTCTCGCCTCCTCCCGGCGCTCATCTGAGCGTCCCGTCCACTGTCCGCGGCATCCGTTTGCCGTCTATCTCGGGTAATTCACTCAGGAAAGGCAACTCAATGCACCAGCACCGCAAGCGTCTGGGTGCGACGATCGTCGCCCTCGCGACGACCGGCGCGCTCGGCCTCTCGGCCGCGCCCGCCCAGGCCGACCCCTCGCCGCAGCCCAACGACGTCGTGTCCACCGGGTCCGACATCATCCAGAACTCGTTCAACTTCCTGGCTGACGGTTACCACCAGCTGCCCGGCTACAACACCGCCGGCAACCGCTGGCGGTTCGTGAACTTCGACTCGTCCGGCGACGCCCAGGGCCGGAGCGCGTTCACCGACCCGCGGCTGCTGCCGACGGTGGACGTGGGCGGGGCGAAGTACGTCAAGCAGGACGACATCAAGCTGCTCAACCCGACCATCTCCCTGCGCGCGGGCCAGGACCTGGTGGTCCGCCCGAGCGGTGGTGGCGGCGGCGGTCGCGACGCGATCATCAACGACGACCAGGGCTGGATCGACGTGGGCCGCAGCCCCGACCCGCTCGACGCCGTCCCTGGCGGGAGGGACTACCAGAACGAGGCGCAGAACAAGCTGGGGACCAAGCTGATCCGAGTCCAGATCGCCACCGACCGGCAGCTCATCGCCACCGCGACGACGACCAACGCCCCCACGACGCTGTCCGCCGCGGCGATCCTGAACATCTACAGCGGTGAGTGGAAGAAGTGGGGCGACATCACCGGGTGGGGCACACCAGCCGTCCCGGGTTCGGACCCTGCCGTCGCCAACGAGACGATCGTCCCGCTGATCCTCCCTCTCGACGCCGGCATGTGGAACACCTTCGTCGCGAACGTCAAGCGCCAGAACCCGGGCAACGGCAGCTTCGCGGGGCGGGGCAACCCGAACAGCATCCAGGTGCAGCAGAACGACCCCATCTCGGTCACCAGCCTGCCCGAGGCGCAGCGCAAGAACGCGATCGTGCCGTTCCCGCGCGGGCGGTACCGCACCCTGAACGCCGGGTACTACACGCAGACCTCCGACGGTGCGAAGACGAACAACTACAACACCGAGACCGGGCACCGCACCGCGGCGTCCGCCTCGGGGATCCAGCTCCTGGACGGGGCGAGCGACGCCGACGTCAACCAGCCCACCGCGGCGTACGGCGGCAACTTCGCCTACAACGCGATCGTGCGCGAGCGTGACCTCAACAGCACGACCCCGTGGCAGCCCGGCAGCACGCTGAACTGGGTCAAGGCGCTGTTCTACAACCCCGGCGGCCCCGCGCCGTTCGTCCGCACGCCCGCCGGCAAGGCCCTGCTCGAGGCGGCCGGCGTCACGCCGAACTACCGCGTGTACGGGACCAACAACGCCGAGATCCCGGTCGACTGAGTCCGCTCGTCGGCCGAGAGGGACCACCACGCCATGACCATCACGCTCACGCCCCTGCGGGCAGCACTCGCC
Organism: Nocardioides sp. W7; assembly: GCF_022919075.1. Classification (NCBI taxonomy): domain Bacteria; kingdom Bacillati; phylum Actinomycetota; class Actinomycetes; order Propionibacteriales; family Nocardioidaceae; genus Nocardioides; species Nocardioides sp. W7. The sequence continues at coordinate 1,622,531 of NZ_CP095078.1, forward strand.
GTCCTCGTGGCCGGCGTGGTGATCGTGGCCGGATTCGTCCTCTGGCCCGGGCAGGAGCAGGACGAGAAGCAGGACGGCGCCATGCGCACCGTGCCGTACGACGACCCGCAGTCCGCCGGACTGCTCACCCTGTGCTCGGCCGACGGGAAGACCGTCACCGAGGGCAAGGTCGCGGACCGACCGTTCGCCGATCTCGTGGTGGGGGAGACGGGACTGCCCTCGGAGGTGGAACCCACCGGGGCCGTCGCCACGCTCTTCGCGTACCAACCGCGCGAGGGCGTCGGGATCGAGGAGTTCAGCGGGACGGCCATCACGGCCGCCGGCGAGCTCGCGGACCCCGAGCGGCCTGCGTCGCGGGTCACCGAGGACGCCTGGTCGATCGGTGACTTCGTCACCGCCTTCCCCGCGACCTACGACGGCTATGTCCAGCTACGGCTCGTCCTCGGCACCCCCGAGGCCGGGACCCTCTCCGCGAACCCCTACGACACCGCCGACCTCCGGGTCGACGACGGTCGCTGGGAGCTCGTGCGAGGCGGCTCCGCGCCCTGTGGCGATGCCGACGCGCTCGTCCCCTGACCCGGTCGGCCGACCGCGCGGTCACCCCAAGATCACAAGGAGAAGATGATGAAGATCAGAGTGAAGAAGACGTGGGTCGCCGTACTCGGCCTCACGCTCGCCCTGTCCACCGTCGGGGGCGTCGCCCTCGGTGCCGGCGCGGACGACTGGTACGACGGCGACAACGCGACCGTCGCCGATCCCGACAAGAGCGCCGTGGCGCTCAAGCTGTACGACGCCGCAGGCAACCAGGTCACCACGGGCAGCACCACGACGCCGATCGCCGCCTTCGCGGCGGCCGACGCGACGGTGCGTGCGGATGACGCCTACGCCTCGCTGTTCGTGCACCTGCCGCAGACCAGTACCGCCCAGGGTGCCTGGCCCGGCGTCCAGGTCAGCGGCACGGACAAGTTCAGCGGCGACGGTGCCGTGACGCCCGCTCCCGGGCTGAACGGCAAGCCGTTCGTCCGCACGACGGCGGCCGGCTACACGCTGGCCGACGTCAAGGCCGCGTTCCCGAACCCCGAGAGCAGCCCGAGCTTCGCGGGCGTCTACGAGCTGCGGCTGCGCACGAGCTCGGCGACCAAGGGCGTGAGCACGGCGTACGCCGCGGCGTACGTCAAGGTCACCGGCACCACCTGGCAGGTCACGACCGCGCCGATCCTGGGCTCGGACCCGAATCCCCAGCTGCAGCCGGTCGCCACCTCGGTGGCCGTCGCCTGGCCGGCGTTCGCCTACGGCAGGGCCGCCGCGGTGGGGGCGACGGTCACCGCCGCCTCCGGCGCCGCGAAGCCGTCGGGCTCTGTCCGACTGGTGCTCGGCGCCCAGACGCTGGCCACGGCCACGCTGACGGCGGCGGGGACCGCGACCCTGCCCGTGGGAGCGACCGCGCTGGCGCCGGGTGCGCACTCGCTGAAGGTCGTCTACGCCGGTGTGCCGAACGCGTTCGTGGCCTCCGAGTCGGTGGCCGCGACGGTGACGGTGGCCAAGGCCGCAGGCCCCAAGCCGGTGCTGAAGGTGACGAAGAAGCCGACCCGCAAGAAGGCCGGCAAGGCGACGATCACCGTCGCCGCTCCCGCGGGTCTCGTGAAGGCGGGCGGCAAGGCCACGGTCGTGCTGACCAAGGGCAAGGCCGTCAAGAAGGTCGTCGTCACGATCAAGGCGGGCAAGGCGACGGTGAAGCTGCCGAAGCTGCCCAAGGGCACCTGGAAGGTGCGGGTCGACTACGCGGGTGACGCGTCGTACCTCCCGGCGAAGTCCAAGACGGCGAAGGTCAAGTCGAAGTAGAGTTTCTACGTCGACAAACAGTGTGGGGGCCGGCTGCTCGCCGGCCCCCACACGTCGGCACCGGCTCGGACGGGCCGGGAAGTGATCAGGAGGGTGCGATGAGTGCAGAGATGACCGGTGTGCTGCCGGCCGTCGTGGAGGACGAGACGACAGAGACACCGTTGGTCCCGCCCGGTCCGGAGGTCGCAGCGCCGGCGGCCGCCTCGACGGTGGTCTCCACCGCAGCGACGTTGGAGGCCGACCGGGTCTCGGCGTGGTTCGGCCAGCGCAAGGTGCTGGACCGGGTCTCGCTCGACATCCCCGCCGGCATGGTGACGGCGCTGATCGGGCCGTCCGGGTGCGGCAAGTCGACGTTCCTGCGCATCCTCAACCGGATGCACGAGCTGGTGCCGAGCGCCCAGCTCGCGGGGGAGGTGCGCCTGGACGGTCAGGACATCTACGACCCGGCCCGGCGGCTGACCGACGCCCGCAAGGCGATCGGGATGGTCTTCCAGAAGCCCAACCCGTTCCCGGCGATGTCGATCGCCGACAACGTGCTCGCCGGCCTGAAGATCACCGGCACCAAGATCGCCCGCCCGGACCGGGAGGCGCTGATCGAGGACTCCCTGACCCGCGCCGGGCTCTGGGCCGAGGTCAAGGACCGGCTCAAGCAGCCCGGCTCCGCCCTGTCCGGCGGCCAGCAGCAGCGGCTCTGCATCGCCCGGTCACTCGCGGTGCGGCCGCGGGTCCTGCTCATGGACGAGCCCTGCTCGGCCCTCGACCCCACCTCGACGAGGGTGGTGGAGGAGACGATCGGGGAGATCGCCCGGGACGTCACGATCGTGATCGTCACCCACAACATGCAGCAGGCGCACCGGGTCTCCGACCAGTGCGCCTTCTTCCTGGCGGCCCAGGGCACGCCCGGCGTGATCGTCGAGCACGGCCCGACGGATGCGATCTTCGAGGACCCGCAGGACCAGCGGACCGCGGACTACGTCCACGGCCGGTTCGGCTGACCTGACCTGACCCCGAGGCGAGCGCCAGGGCCGGACGACATGGGGACGTCCGGCCCGGCTCTCACTGTCAGGTCAGGACGGGACCGTGGCCGGCGCCGGCTCCAGGGAGCACCGGCGCCGCTGGTCCAGCGGCGAGGGGCGCCGGTGCAGCCGCTCGTCGAGCACCTTCAGCGCCCGCTCGGGCATCCCGGCGTTGACCAGCGCGATCAGCAGCGTCTCCTCGACCACCTCGCGCTGGGCCGCGGAGCCGCCGACCCGGGCGAGCATCGGGAGCACGTCCTCGATCAGCGTGGCGGCGTCCGACCAGCGCGACTCGACCGTGGCCTCCAGGGCCTGGCACAAGGTCGCGACCGTGCCGCGGAGCACGCCGTCGCGCGAGCGGCGGCAGTGCGCGGCCAGGTCGCGCAGCCGGGCGGTGTCACCGGCCGCGGCGAGGGCGATCGCCGCGTGCAGCGCGACGAACGGCGTCTGCGGCCGGTCCAGCAGCGCGGGGTCGACGGCCGCCAGGACCGGGGCGACCGGGGGCTGGACGACCTCGCCGGGGAACGCGCCGCCGGCCGCGCCCGGGGCGCCCAGCGCCACGGCGGCGTCCCAGCCGGTCGTGGTCGTCCGCCAGCGCCACAGCAGCGACGCGGAGTCGATCAGGGCGCGCACGCCGGTGACCTCGGGGGCGGCGAGCTGTGAGTAGTAGCGCCGGCGTACCGCCTCGGTATCGCCGAGCGCGAGCTCGTGGAGGGCGGCGTGCCACGAGAAGTGCGCACGGTGACTCGCGGAGCGGCCGCTCTCCGCGACCCAGTGGTCGAGCCAGACCCGGCCGACCTCGTGCTGGCCGGTCTCGTAGAGGACGTGGGTCTGCGCGTGCACCGCGTGGCCGGAGGACGGCTCGCAGGACAGCGCGCTCTCGGCGAGCAGACCGGCCTCCTCGAAGAGGCCCTGGTCCTGGCGGGTGAAGGCGAGTAGCGAGATGTACCACCAATGGTCGCCGTACGCCGGAGCCAGCCCCTCGACCAGGTCCCACGCCTCCTGCTGGACGTCGGTGACGCCGGAGAAGGCGATCGTGGGGACCGCCGCGGAGACGGCGAGCACGTCGCGCGGGTGCAGCGAGATGTGGTGCATCAGGGCATCCGACCCGGCGCGGCGGACGTCCTTGACCCGCAGGCCCACGACGTCCACGAGGCTGCGCTCGCGGTCGTCGCCGCGCTGACGGGCGGCCTTGCGGGCCGCCTCGAGCGAGGCGCGTACGTCGGCGTCCGCACCGGCCTCGTGGCCGAGCATGGCCAGTGCGGCGTGCGCCAGCGCGAAGCCCGGGTCGAGCTCGGTGGCCCGGCGCAGCTGCTCCTCGGCACCGTCCTGGAGTCGCATCAGCCGCTCGAGGCCGGCGTTGTAGGCGCTGGCGGCCTCGCTGGTCGTCGACAGGGGCAGCCCCAGCGGGTCGCGCGGCCGGGCGACGGGGTGCCGCCCGCCCACGACCCGGCCGTCGGCGAGCCGACGGGGGAGCGGAGCCACCTCGTCGAGCACCGCCCGGGCGACGGAGGCGGCCTGGAGCCGGATCTCGGGGACGGCGGTGGTCTCCCACAGCTCGCCGCGACGCAGCGCGCCGAGGGTCCACAGCGGGGTGTCGGTCTCGCCGTCGGAGGCCACCAGTCGGCCCTCGTCGGTGCGCAGGCCGAGGCCGGCGACGTCGATCGACGCGAGCGTGGCGCCGCCGCGCTCGCGCAGCAGGTCGTCGAGGACGGGGTTGCCGAGCAGCCGGAGATCCGCCTGCGGGCCGGTGCAGTTGACCACCCAGCCGACGTCGCGGGTGCTGCCGTCGTCGAGGCTGACCCGGAGTCCGCCGGTGGGCAGCGGCTCGGCGCCCACGACCCGGCCGGTGTTGATCACCAGGCGGTGCTCGGCCTGCAGGGCGTCGAGGCGGACCGCGCTCGAGGGCGCCATCCGGTGCCGGAAGGTGTTCCAGCGTCCGGCGTCGCGGGACAGGAACTCCAGCCGGTCCTCCTCGGAGAGGCGACCCCACAGCTCCTGCACGCGGAACCGCAGCCCGTCGAGCGCGGGTCGCCAGTCGCCGGTGGTCGCGCGCACCTCGGCCACGTGCCGCTCGACCGCCGCGCGCACCTCGGCGAGGCTCGGTCCCCACTCGGAGATGTCCGGGATCGCGGCGAGCTGGGGCTGCGGGGCGTGCACCTGGGGGAGTCGGCCGTTGCGCGAGGTCGCGTGCACCACCCGGTCCGAGCGGTTGTCCTGGTCGGTCAGCGAGAAGGCGACGTCGACCATGGTCAGGCCGGTGCCGACCAGCAGTACGTCGCCGGGTCCGGTGCGGTCGCGGCGTACGACGTCGAGGGCGCCGCGGGCCCACGGGTCGGCCACGAAGAACGCGGAGGAGGCGAGCGACTCGGGGGCCCACGAGTCGCCGGCCGCGGGGAGCCCGGAGGCGATCACGACGGCGTCGGCGACGACCTCGCCGCCGTTGGCCGTGCGCAGCGAGATGCCGGTGGTGGTCCGGCGTACCCCGACGACCTGCTGGCGGACGTGCCGCAGGCCGACCTCGCCGAAGGACGCGTGCCGCGCCTCCTCGAGGGTCTCGTCGAGGTAGCGGGCCCACTGCCGCCGGGGCGCGAAGTCGTAGGGGAGGGTGCCGGCGTCGGGGTCGAGCTCCTGGGCGTCGCGCTGGCGCCAGGCGGCGAAGTGGCCGGGCTCCTCGGGGAGTGCCGTCATGCCGGAGGCGGGCACGTTGAGCAGGTGCTGCTCGTCGGGGGTGCCGAACGCCACGCCCTGGCCGCGCCGGTCGACGGGGTCGACCAGAACGATGTCGAGTCCGGTGCTGCGGCGGGCCGCGGTCCGGGTCAGGTGGAGCGCGACGAGGGTGCCGGCCGCGCCCGCACCCACCACCGCGACGGTCGGTCCGTGCCCGCGCGGGCGGCGTCCTGTGGTCATTGGCCAACCTCTCCTAACGGCATCAAAAAACTCGACTAAGAGGAGTCTAGGACGAGTTCCGGCGCCACCACGAATGCTCGCCCGCGAGTCCTCCGGAAGACAAGGACGCCGAGCCGGCAGTAGTTGTGCAACTACTGCCGGCTCGGCGTCCTCGTTCGCAGGGTGGGGTCAGCGGTAGTTGGCGAACTGCACCGCGAAGTCGTAGTCCTGCTGCTTAACCAGGGCCTGGACGGCCTGGAGGTCGTCGCGCTTCTTGGAGGAGACCCGGAGCTCGTCGCCCTGGATCTGCGCCTTGACGCCCTTGGGGCCCTCGTCGCGGATCAGCTTGCTGATCTTCTTGGCGTCCTCCGACGAGATGCCCTCCTTCAGGGCGATCCCGATCTTGCTCTGCTGGCCCGAGGCGCGCGGTTCGGAGGCGTCGAGGATCTTCAGGCTCTGCTGACGCTTGATGAGCTTGTCCTTGAAGACGTCGAGTACGGCGCTCGCCCGGTCGTCGGCGGAGGCGGTGATCTCGATCGCCTCGTCGCCCTGCCACTCGATGGTGGCGCCGGTGCCCTTGAAGTCGAAGCGGGTGGCGATCTCGCGGGCGGTCTGGCCCAGCGCGTTGTCGACCTCCTGGCGGTCGATCTTGCTGACGATGTCGAAGGACGAGTCGGCCATTCCTGCTCCTCGGGTGACGGTTTCGTGCTGCTGACGGTGCTGCGCTATTCTTTCGTCTCGTTGTCCACCGGCCAAGCCGGGGCGACGACATCCCCGGCAGATTGCCCGAGCGGCCAATGGGAGCGGACTGTAAATCCGTCGGCGTAGCCTTCGAAGGTTCGAATCCTTCATCTGCCACACAGGGAACCGAAGGGCCTCTGACCTGCCAAAACGTGGGTCAGGGGCCCTTCTGCCTTGCCCGCAGGCGGTAGCCGGAGTCACGGCTCTCGGACAGCCGGTCGCCGATCGCCGCACGCGAGTGAGCACCCTGGGGGTGTCCTGAGTGCTGCTGCGGGCGGGTCAGGCCAGGGGTGTTCCCAGTGCCAGGTCGACGCTGCGTGCTGCCTCCCACACGGTGACCGGGCGCGCTCCCATCGCTCCGTCCGGGTCCAGGGCGGTCAGCACGTAGCGGCCGTTGGCGGGGCGGGGGATCTCGTAGCGGCCCTCGTGATCGGTGCGGATCGAGTCGACGGCTTCTCCGGACTGGCGGGTCAGGACGACGAGGGCGTTGCTGATCGGCATCCCGGATGCGTCGGTGATGGTGCCTTTGAGGGTGAGCCGGTCGCGCAGCACGATCGCCGGCAGCGGGGTGTCGCTGTCGAGGGTCATGATGCGCGAGCGCGGCTGCCAGCCCTCGGCTGCGGTGACGACGAGGTAGTCGGCGGCGGCCGGGATCGCTGCGGTGAACCGGCCGTCGGAGTCGGCCTGTCCCCAGTCCACGGCGTCGCCGTCGGGGGTCAGGACGGTGACCACGGCGGTGCGGATGGGGCGCGCCCACTGGTCGACGACCTGACCGCGGACGACCTTGGCCGGGCGGCCGCTGCGGTCGGTGCCGGTGCGGTCGGCTTCCTCGGCGAAGTCGCGCATCTTCAGCATGGGCACCCCGAGGAGGGCGGCGAGGAGTGCGGCTGCGCCGGAGATCCAGAACAGCAGGGTGAGTCCGCGTAGGTCCGGGTAGGCCTGGCCGGCGACGGTGATGGTCCACGCGGTGGTGACGGCGGCGGTGGTGGCGCTCGCGGTCGAGGTGCCGAGGGAGCGGAGCAGCACGTTCAGGCCGTTGGCGGATGCGGTTTCGGTGACCGGGACCGCGCGCATGATCAGTGTCGGCAGCGCGCCGTACACCATGGCGGTTCCGATGCCGACGGCCACCGAGCCGATCACGATCTGCGTGAGGTTGTCGTTGAGGAACACCCGGGCCACGTAGGCGACGCTCATGATCGTCGCGCCGCTGACCATCGTGAACTGGGGACTGATCCGGGTGGTCAGCCGGGCGGACACGGGAGCCATCACTCCGAAGGCGATGGCGTTGGGCACCATCCACAGGCCGGCGTGCAGGGCGTCCAGACCCAGGCCGTAGCCGGTCTGGGTGGGCAGCTGGAGGAGCTGCGTGGTCAGCAGCATGTTGGTGAACATGGCGAAGCCGACGAGTACGGAGGCGATGTTGACCAGGAGCACCGCAGGTCGCCGGGCCACGCGCAGATCGACCAGGGGGCTTGGTGTGCGGAGCTCGAGCGGACCCCAGACGGCGAGCAGTGCCAGGCCGGCCGCTCCGAGGCCGATGGTGGCCGACGACGTCCAGCCCCACTGGCCTCCCTTGGAGAGGGCGAGGAGTACGGCGGTCAACGCGACCGACAGCAGGACGGCGCCGCGCACGTCGAACGTGCCACGGGTCCGGACGGGTGACTCCGGGAGGATCGCCAGGGCAGCGATGAGCAGGACGAGGCCGACGACGCCGGTCAGCCAGAACGTGGCGTGCCAGTCGAGGTGCTCGGAGATGAGACCCGAGAGGGGTGGGCCGGCGCCTGCGCCGATGGCCAGCGTGGCGCTCATGAGGGCGACGCCCAGTGGCACCCGGTCGCGCGGCAGCTCGTCGCGCATGATGGCGATGGCGACGGGGATCAGCGACATCCCGACGCCCTGCAGCGCGCGGGCGGTGATGAGCAGCGGGAGCGCCTGGCTCAGCGCGCCGAGCAGTGAGCCCAGCACCGAGACAGCCAAGGCGACGGCGATCATGCGCCGTTTGCCGTACATGTCGGCGAGGCGCGACACCGTGGGGGTAGCGATCGCGCCGGTCAGCAGGGTGGCGGTCACCAGCCAGGACGCGCTGTCGGCCGAGGTGTCGAGCAGCTCGGGAAGGCGGGGGAGCAGCGGGAGGAGCACCGTCTGCTGAAGAGACACCACGATGCCGCACAGCGACAGCGTGGCGACCACCACTCGCGGGCTGCTGCGTGGCTGGGTGGTGGGCGCAGGGAGCTCCGACGCGATCCGGGTCGGAGCGACCAACGTCAGGCCTCCTGAAGTAGTGACGGGACGCTGCCCTCTGACATGTCGGGTGTCGCGTCTACCGGTACGCGGGCGTCCCCACGCTAGTCGCGCTTCACCACGCCTCACCATCGAGGTACGAGAGCACGAGGGAGGAACGCGTGGTATTTGGGAGGTCGGGGACTGCTCGGCTCGTCTCGGCCGGTACCTCGCGCCGATCGACGCAGGCCGTTCGCGAGCCGGCAGTCGTTGTCGAATCGTGGCGATCAGGTCTCAGTGGCTCGTTCCGCACACTGGCTAGTGAGTTCGGGGAGCAGAGCCGGACTCCGGTGGCGACGATTCGGATCCCGTCCCACTGTGAAGATCGAGTCCCGTGGCGTGGCCGCTACTTCCACCACGCCCACGGGACTCGATCTGTCTCCGATCCGAGACAGTCGTGCCTGACGTGCCATGGCGCTGCCCCGACGGGGACTGTCGAATGGGGGCGTGGACGACGAAGAGGTGACTGTCGGGATCGGGCCGGTGCCGGTCGAGGACGTGGTGGCAGTCGCGCGCAACGGCGCCAGGGTCCGGATCTCGGTGGAGGCCCGGGACGCCATGGCCCGAGCCCGGGCGGTGGTCGAGGAGCTGGCCGCGGCCCCCACACCGGCGTACGGGATCTCGACCGGCTTCGGCGCCCTGGCCACCCGCCACATCCCCACCGAGATGCGGACCCAGCTGCAGCGGTCGCTGGTGCGCTCGCACGCGGCGGGATCCGGACCCGAGGTCGAGCGCGAGGTGGTGCGGGCGCTGATGCTCCTACGGCTGTCCACCCTGGCGACCGGCCACACCGGGGTGCGCCCCGAGACGGCGGAGCTGATGGCCGCCCTGATCTCGGCCGGGATCACGCCGGTCGTGCACGAGTACGGCTCACTCGGCTGCTCGGGAGACTTGGCGCCGCTCGCGCACTGCGCGCTGGCCCTGATGGGGGAGGGCCAGGTGCGGGACGCGTCCGGGACGCTGCTGCCGGCCGCCGAGGCGCTCGCGGCCGCGGGCCTCGCGCCGGTGACGTTCGAGGCCAAGGAGGGTCTGGCGCTGATCAACGGCACCGACGGGATGCTCGGCATGCTGGTGCTCGCGATCACGGACCTTCGTCGGCTGCTGCGCACGGCCGACATCGCCGCTGCCATGTCGGTCGAGGGCCAGCTCGCCACGGACCGGGTCTTCGCCCCCGAGCTGCAGGCGATCCGGCCGCACCCGGGCCAGGCGTCCTCCGCGGCCAACCTGGTCGCGCTGCTCGCCGACTCGGGCGTCGTCGCTTCGCACCGCGGGCCCGACTGCAACCGGGTCCAGGATGCCTACTCCCTGCGCTGCTCACCGCAGGTGCACGGTGCGGCCCGCGACACCGTCGAGTACGCCGCGACGGTGGCCGAGCGCGAGCTCGCGTCCGCCGTCGACAACCCGGTGGTCATCGGGGGCGCAGTCGAGAGCAACGGCAACTTCCACGGAGCCCCGGTCGCCTACGTGCTCGACTTCCTGGCGATCGTGGCGGCCGACGTCGCGTCGATCAGCGAGCGGCGCACCGACCGATTCCTCGACAAGGCCCGCAACCACGGGCTGCCGCCGTTCCTGGCCCACGACCCCGGGGTCGACAGCGGCCACATGATCGCCCAGTACACCCAGGCCGCGATCGTCTCGGAGCTGAAGCGACTCGCAGCACCTGCGTCGGTCGACTCGATCCCCTCCAGCGCCATGCAGGAGGACCACGTGTCGATGGGCTGGTCGGCCGCCCGCAAGCTGCGGCGCTCCGTCGACGGGCTCACCCGGGTCGTGGCGATCGAGGTGCTGACGGCCGCCCGTGCGCTCGACCTCCGGGCGCCGCTGACCCCGTCGCCGGCCACCGCGGCCGTCGTACGACTCCTGCGCGAGGCCGGCATCGAGGGCCCCGGTCCCGACCGCCACCTCTCACCCGAGATCGAGACCGCCTTCCGGCTGGTCGACTCAGGCGCCGTCCTGGCCGCCGTGGAAGAACTGATCGGAGAGCTGAACTGATGGTCTCGACAAGCTCGACCAACGAGAGACTGCCGATCCACGCCGCGCACGGGACGGAGCTGACCGCTCGCTCGTGGCAGACCGAGGCACCGCTGCGGATGCTGATGAACAACCTCGACCCGGACAACGCCGAGCGCCCCGAGGACCTCGTCGTCTACGGCGGCACCGGCAAGGCCGCCCGGAGCTGGGAGGCGTACGACGCCCTGGTGCGCACGCTCACCACGCTCGCCGACGACGAGACGATGCTCGTGCAGTCCGGCAAGCCGGTCGGCGTGATGCGCACTCACGAGTGGGCGCCGCGAGTGCTGATCGCCAACTCGAACCTGGTGGGCGACTGGGCAGACTGGGAGGAGTTCCGGCGCCTCGAGGACCTCGGTCTGACGATGTACGGCCAGATGACCGCCGGCTCCTGGATCTACATCGGCACCCAGGGCATCCTGCAGGGCACCTTCGAGACGTTCGCCGCGGTGGCCGACAAGATCTCGACAGGCTCGATCACCGGGGAGCGTGGCTCGATCACCGGGGAGCGTGGCTCGATCACCGGGGAGCGCGGCACGTTGGCCGGCACGATCACCCTGACAGCCGGCCTCGGCGGCATGGGCGGGGCCCAGCCGCTCGCGGTGACCATGAACGACGGCGTCGTGATCTGCGTCGACGTCGACCAGACCCGGATCACGCGTCGCCTCGAGCACCGCTACCTCGACGAGCAGGCCGAGTCGGTCGAGGATGCCGTGGCCCGCGCGGTGGCGGCGCGCGACGAGCGTCGGCCGCTGTCGATCGGGCTGCTCGGCAACGCCGCGGCGATCTTCCCGCGGCTGCTGGAGCTGGGGGCACCGATCGACATCGTCACCGACCAGACCTCGGCCCACGACCCGCTGAGCTACCTGCCCGTCGGCGTCTCGGTGGCGGACTGGGCCGACCACGCGGCGCGCGACCCCGAGGGCTTCACCAAGCAGGCGCAGGCCTCGATGGCCGTGCACGTGCGGGCGATGGTCGAGTTCCAGGACCGGGGCGCCGAGGTCTTCGACTACGGCAACTCGATCCGCGACGAGGCCCGCAAGGGCGGCTACGACCGGGCCTTCGAGTTCCCGGGCTTCGTGCCGGCCTATATCCGGCCGCTGTTCTGTGAGGGCCGGGGCCCGTTCCGGTGGGCCGCGCTGTCCGGCGACCCGGCCGACATCGCCGCGACGGACCGGGCGATCCTGGAGCTGTTCCCCGACAATCAGCGGCTGCACAAGTGGATCACCATGGCCCAGGAGCGGGTGCAGTTCCAGGGTCTGCCGGCCCGGATCTGCTGGCTGGGGTACGGCGAACGGCATCTGGCCGGTCTGAAGTTCAACGAGATGGTCGCCAACGGGGAGCTGAGGGCGCCGATCGTGATCGGCCGCGACCACCTCGACTGCGGCTCGGTCGCCTCGCCGTACCGCGAGACGGAGTCGATGCTCGACGGCTCCGACGCCATCGCGGACTGGGCCGTCCTCAACGCGCTGGTCAACACGGCCTCGGGCGCGACCTGGGTGTCGTTCCACCACGGTGGGGGTGTGGGCATGGGCCGCTCGCTGCATGCCGGTCAGGTCTGCGTGGCCGACGGCACGGCACTGGCCGCGGAGAAGATCGAGCGGGTGCTCACCAACGACCCGGGCATGGGCGTGATCCGCCACGTCGACGCCGGCTACGACCGGGCGGCCGAGGTGGCCGCCGAGCACGGCGTACGCATCCCGATGGCGGAGGGCTGACCTCGTGCCCGACGACTTCGAGCGGATGTGGTCCGATCTCGCGCCGATCGGCCGGTCGACGGAGTCGGGCGGCTACTTCCGCCAGCCCTTCACCGGCGCGGAGCGCGAGCTCGATGCGTGGTTCCGTGAGCAGGCGACGGCGCGCGGCCTGCGCGTGGAGACCGACGAGATCGGCAACGTCGTCGCCTGGTGGGACGCGGGGAGCGGAGCCGGGGTGCTCACGGGCTCGCACCTCGACTCCGTGCTCGACGGCGGCGCGTACGACGGTCCGCTCGGCGTGGTCTCCGCCCTGGCCGCGGTCGACGAGCTGCGGCAGCGCGGCTTCGTGCCGGCCCGACCGATCGGGGTCTCGGTCTTCGTGGAGGAGGAGGGCTCCCGCTTCGGGCTGGCCTGCCTGGGCTCGCGGCTGGCGACCGGGGCGGTGTCGTGGGACGTGGCGCGCGAGCTGCGCGACCGAGACGGCCGGGCGTTCGCCGACGTGGTGGCCGGCGGCGCGTCGACCCTCCTCGACGGCGTCGGCACGTTCGTCGAGCTGCACGTGGAGCAGGGCCGCGACCTGGTCGACCGGGGCGCGGCGGTGGGGGTCGCGAGCGAGATCTGGCCGCACGGTCGCTACCGGTTCGACTTCACGGGTGAGGCCAACCACGCCGGCGCCACCCGCATGGAGGACCGCGCCGACCCGATGCTGGCGTACGCGACGACCGCGCTGGCCGCCGACGAGCAGGCCCGCCTCGCCGGTCAGCGGGCGACCTTCGGCCGGCTCGAGGTGGCCCCCAACGGCACCAACGCCGTGCCGTCGCGGGTGACCGGCTGGCTGGACGCGCGCTGCTCCTCCGACGACGCGCTGGCCGAGCTGGTGGCGGAGGTGACCCGGCACGGCACCGAGCGGGCGTCGCGCGACGGGACGGCGCTGTCGGTGACCCCGGAGTCGGTGTCGGGCGCCGTGGCCTTCTCCTCGGACCTGGCGGCCGCGATCGCGGCCGACCACGGCGACCGCGACTGGCCGATCATCCCGACCGCGGCCGGCCACGACGCCGGCATCCTGTCCGCGGCCGGCGTGCCGACCGCGATGCTGTTCGTCCGCAACCCCACCGGCGTCTCGCACTCCCCGGCCGAGAGCGCGACCGTGCCCGACTGCCACGCCGGCGTCACCGCGCTGGCCGACACCCTGGAGAGGCTGGCCGGGTGAGCCCGGCGTCGTACCTCCTGGAACGGGCCTGGGTCGACGGCGCCGTCCACGACGAGGTGCTGGTCGCCATCGAGGAGGGACGGTTCACCTCCGTCACCGTGGGCGGCCCCTTCGGACACTCCTTGGCTGCCGCTGGTTCCGAAACGGGCGGAGGTCCCCGGCCGACACGGATACCCGGCCTCACCCTCCCCGGCCTGGCCAACAGCCACAGCCACGCCTTCCACCGAGCCCTCCGAGGGAGGACCCAGCGCGACCGGGGCACGTTCTGGACCTGGCGCGAGCAGATGTACGCCGTGGCCGAGCGGCTCGACCCCGACACCTACTTCGCGCTCGCCCGGGCGACGTACCGGGAGATGGTCGCGGCCGGGATCACGACGGTCGGGGAGTTCCACTACCTGCACCACCGGACCGACGGGTCGCCGTACGACGACCCCAACGCGATGGGCCGGGCCCTGATCGAGGCCGCCCGGGACGCCGGGATCAGGATCGCGCTGCTCGATACCTGCTACCTCTCCAGCGGGTTCGGGCAACCGGTCGACGGGGTGCAGGTCCGCTACTCCGACGGCGACGCCGACCGGTGGGCGGCGCGGGTGGCCGAGCTGCCCGGCGACGACGGCACGGTGATCGGCGCGGCGATCCACTCGGTGCGAGCGGTGCCCGCGGAGCAGTTGGCCACCGTCGCCGAGGCGAGCAGCGGCCGACCGCTCCACGTGCACCTGAGCGAGCAGGTGCAGGAGAACGACGGCTGCCTCGCGGCATACGGCGTCACGCCCACCCAGCTGCTCGCCGACCACGGCGTCCTGGGCCCGATGACCAGCGCGGTGCACGCGACCCACCTCACCGCGGACGACATCGCCCGGCTCGGCGCGACCCGCACCCGCGCCTGCTTCTGCCCGACCACCGAGCGCGACCTCGGCGACGGCGTCGGTCCGAGCCGCCGGCTCCACGACGCGGGCAGTCCGCTCACCCTCGGCTCCGACAGCCACGCGGTGATCGACCTCTTCGAGGAGATGCGCGCGGTCGAGATGGACGAGCGGCTCGCCACCCGTCAGCGCGGCCACTGGAGCGCCGCCGAGCTGCTCACGGCCGCGACCACCACGGGACACGGCAGCCTCGGCTTCCCCGACGCGGGGGCGATCGAGCGGGGCCACCGGGCCGACCTCGTCACCCTCGACACCGCCAGCCCGCGCACGGCCGGCACCGGCGCGAACGGCGGCACGGCCGTGTTCGCGGCCACCGCGGCCGACGTCACCCAGGTGATGGTCGAGGGCCGGATCGTCTTCGAGCCGGGCGATCGAGAGCAGATCGGCCGCGACCTGGCCGACGTCATCGACCGGCTCCACGGGTGAGGTGAGGACTGAGATCGCGGGCGGCTTCGCGAGGCGACGATCGCCTCGACGTCCGCCGACGGTGCTGCTCAGTGCTGGTAGATCAGCACCGAGATCGCGACGTAGTGACAGACCCAGGCGCCGATGGTCAGGGCGTGGAAGACCTCGTGGAAGCCGAACCAGGTCGGTCGGGGGTCGGGTCGTCTGAGTCCGTAGACGACTCCTCCGGCGGTGTACAGGAGGCCGCCGGCGACGGTGAGGATCCCGGCACTCGCGCTGGTGGCGAAGAGGTCGCCAATGAAGGGTGCGAAGGACCAGCCCAGCACGAGGTAGAGGCCGGTGTAGAGCAGACGCGGGGCGTCGATCCACACCGCGCGGAAGACGACCCCCATGGCGGCACCCACCCAGATGACGACGAGGAGTGCCTCCCGGGTGCCGCCGGTGAGCACGGTGGCCGCCAGCGGGGTGTAGCTGCCCGCGATGATCAGGTAGATGTTCGCGTGGTCCACGCGTTTGAGTACGCCGTGGGCGCCGGGGCTCCAGGTGCCGACGTGGTAGACGGCGCTGGTCGCGAACAGGACCAGCCCGGCGAGGGAGTAGACGACGGCGGCCCAGGTGGTGGCCGGGGTCGGCGCCAAGCAGACCAGGACGATCCCCGCGGCCAGGACCACGGGCGTGACACCGGCGTGCAGCCAGCCGCGCAGGCGCGGCTTGAGAGCGTCGAGGCGCGCGCTCACGACCTGTTCGAGCTCGTCGGTCAGCGACTGGCTTGCCATGTCCTCAGTTCCTTGTCGTCTGTCACGACCACCCGGACCCTGCGGGCCCCGCTCTCTCCCCGGGAGAGGAGAGCGAGGCCCGGGGTGCCGCGGCCGTCGGTCGGTGGGCGGTCGCGCTGGGGGTCACGTGGACCAGGCAGCCGAACTGGCGCGCCCAGCACCGAGTAGCCCCGAGCGAGCTCTCGCACACTCTGAGAGTGCTCCCTAACCGGGGTGCCGGCCCGGGTCCAGGCGAGACTGTCGTCGAGATCACCCTGGAGGGGAGGACCCCGCGGAGGCGGTGTCGTCCCTGATCGGGTGGTCTCAGTCCGAGGGCAACCCGTGGTCGATGGCCCACCCCACGGCGCCCGAGCGGTGGGTCACGCCGATCTTGCGGTAGGCGCCACGGATGTGGGTCTTGACGGTGTTGACGCCCAGGAAGATCTCCTGGGCGATCTCCCGGTTGGTGTAGCCCTGGGCGATGAGGGCGAGGATCTGGTGCTCGCGGTCGCTCAGGCCGATGTCGCCGGAGGTGAGGTCGGTGCGGGACTCCTTGCTCGAGCCGACCGTGGGGTTCGGACCGGTGTCGCCGGCCTGCCATCCGGTGGTGGTCGACTCCAGGGCCTGCAGGACCTCGCTCACGGGAGCGACGAGGTCGAAGAAGCCGTCGGCGCCGTGGTCGAGGGCTCTCGCGGTCAGGTCCGGGCGCAGCGTGGTCCCGATGAGCATGACGATGGTCGCGGTCTTCTCGACCAGGACGTCGAGCGCGGTGGTGTCGCCGTCGGCGAGGAAGGCGACGTCGTACAGGGCGATGTCGGGCTCGGGCCCCTCGATGTCGAAGATCGCGGGGACGAACCGGCCCTGGGTCTCCCCGAGGATCGTGGCGATCCCGGTGGCGACGATGGGGTGCGGCGTGAAGACCGCGACCCGGATCGGTGGTGTCGTGCCCATACGGCGCTTCCTTCCCCGCCGACCGCGCTCAGAAACGACCCGAGCCAGCGGCGACGAACGCCACCGCTCGGCTGACTCGAGACGAGCGTAGACCGGGCGCCTACACCACTGCGCGATCGGTCGCCGTCGTCAGACACGGCAGCAGGAGGGTCGCTCGGAGGCCGCGCGGATCCGCGTTCGCGAGCTCGAGGACTCCGCCGTGGGCGAGGGCAACCGTGTGGGCGACCGCGAGACCGAGGCCCCGGCTGCTGACGGCCTGCTGCGGGTGGCTGCCTCGTTCGAAGGGCTCGACCAGCCGCTCGTGATCCGCAGCCGGGATCCCGCTGCCCTGGTCGATCACCACGACATGCAGATGGCACTCGTCGGTCCAGGCCCGCACCAGCACCTCGCTGTCGGACGGCGCGTACGTGACGGCGTTCGCCACGAGGGCTGCGATCGCCTTGCGCAGCCGGTCCGGGTCGACAGGTGCCCGGACGTGCTCGTCCGCCTCGACTCTCACCCGGGTGCCCGTGGTCGCGGCGGCCTGCTGTTCCTCGGCCACCTGCACGAGCATCGGCCGCAGGTCGGTGGCGATGCGTACGACGCGGGCCGCCTCGCCGAGGTCGACGAGGTCGGAGACCGTGTGCACCAGGTCGCTGAGGGACTCGGCCGCCCTCAGTGCAGCGGTCGCGCTGCGCGCCAGGTCTGCGGGGAGACGGTCCTTGGCGTCGGCGAGGAGCTCGGCGTGTCCGAACAGGGTGCTGAGGGGGGTCCGGAACTCGTGGTTGACGGTTTCGATGAGGCGACGGCGAAGCTCGGCCTGCTCACGAAGTGCGGCGCGCTCCGAGGTGATGTCCTCGACCATGACGATCCCGCCGACGATGATGCCGTCCTGGTTCCGCAGCGGCGCACCGTTGCAGCGCAGGTGGATCAGTCCGCGTTCCGGCACCTGGGCGGTCACCACCACGTCCGTGACGACCTCGCCGGCGCGAGCCCGGACCAGAGGCACCTCGTGCGGGCGGAGCGGGACGGTGCCGCTCTCGTCGTAGAGCCGGAAGCGCTCCGGGATCTCGTCCTCGGCGTACGGCTTGTCCTGGACGCCGAACAGGTGCTGGAGGGCGGGGCTGAGCAGGGTCATGCGTCCACGTGCGTCGGTGGCGGCTATTCCGGCCGAAGTCTGGGAGAGCAGAGTCTGCAGCTGAAGGCTGCCGAGGTCGTCGGCCATATCTCCCCTTGCCCCGGGTGGCGAGCCTCACACCTCGGTGCCGCTCGCGCGGTGCTCCATGATGACCCGCGCAGGTGAGCCGTGCCCGGTCGTCTCGGCACCGGGTCGTGGTCGTGACGTGATGGCCGCCGACCGACGTGCGAGGGTAGGGACGGCCCGCATCGACGAGATCGGGCCGGGTGACAGAGCTGATGAGGAGAACGGTGGAGCAGCCCCTTCGGATCGCGATCGTCGACGACTACGCGGTCGTCATCGCCGGGGTGGCGGCGTTCCTGGCGGATGAACGCATCGACGTGGTCGAGACGGGCGCATCGGTGCCCGTCGTCAGCGACGTGGACATCGTCCTCTACGACACGTTCGGCCAGATCGAGGGCGACGGCGTCGATCTCGTGGACTTCGTCCGCGACAGTGGCGCCAAGGTGGTCGTCTACAGCTGGAACCTGGAGCCGCAGATGGTCACGCAGGCGCTCGCCGCCGGCGCCAGTGGCTACCTGTCCAAGGTGCTCACCGGCCCCGAGATCGTGGCTGCCCTCCAGCGGGTCATGAACGGGGAGATCGTCGTCGTCACCGGCGACGACGAGACGAGTGTGGGCGGCGCCGGCGACTGGCCCGGTCGCTCGCACGACCTGTCGTCTCGTGAGGCCGAGATCATGGCGCTCATCACCCAGGGTCTGAGCAACGAGGAGATCGCCAAGCGTGCCTTCATCGGCGTCAACACCGTGAAGACCCACATCCGCACGGCCTATCGCAAGATCGGGGTGACCAGCCGGGCGCAAGCGGTGCTCTGGGGGGTCGAGAACGGCTTCAAGCCCGACACCCTGCGCACCCTCGACCCTGCTCTTCTCCTGCGTCGCCCGCCGCAGCCGCCCCGGCGGCCCGCGCCGTAGCCCGCACCGGCTGAGGAATCGACCCCGATCCTGGGGCCTGCTCGGCGGCACCGCGCCCGGAGTTCTCGACAGGTTCACCCACTGGGGTGGGACAGGCGTACGTCTGTACGGGGGTACCGGACACCGCTGGGCGAGGTACGCCGAGCAGCGGCGCAGGTTCGC
Source organism: Nocardioides sp. W7 (assembly GCF_022919075.1). Taxonomy (NCBI): domain Bacteria; kingdom Bacillati; phylum Actinomycetota; class Actinomycetes; order Propionibacteriales; family Nocardioidaceae; genus Nocardioides; species Nocardioides sp. W7. The sequence continues at coordinate 1,641,503 of NZ_CP095078.1, forward strand.
GGATCGGTCGGGTCGAGGTGCGTGTACTCCCAACTGCTCATCAGCTACACCCTGCGTCAGGGGACCCTGCGCGTGGCCGACGTTCTCGACGGCGAGGCGGAGGAGGACCTGCAGCGCAGGATCGACGACGCGATCGCTGCGGGCTGCCTGCGGCTCGACGTCGACTGCCGCCGGGTCGTTCAGGCCGGGTGGGGCTCGTTGGCGGTTCTGTCCGCCGCGAAGGCGTATCTGGAATCGGTCGGCGGGGCACTGCGGGTGACCAGGGCCTCGGCGGCCTTCACGCGCACCGCACGGGCGGCGGGCCTGCACGAGCTCGTCCCTGGCCTGGCCACGGTGGCGGCCCTGGCACCCACTGCTCCTGTGGCCGAGCCGCCGGACAAGCCGTGATGGACGCGGATCCGGTGGCTGCCGTGCCGGGCCTGGGCCTCGGGGTCGAGGCGTGGCGCCCCGCCCTCGCCGCGCTCGGTGCGGGGCACGCCACGATCCACCTGCTCCCTGGGTACGGCGCACCGATCGAATCTGCGCGCACTCCGTCCCCGACCCAGCTCGCCGGACGGCTGTGCGACCGGCTCGCGCCCTCGTCCACGGTGTTCGCCCTCTCCTCGAGCTGTCAGCTCGTCGCTCACGCGGCCCGGCTCCGCCCGGATCTGGTGCGCCGGATCGTCCTGGTCGGTCCCACCACCGACCCGCGCGCTCGCTCCTGGGCCGGACTGGCCGGGCTGTGGCTGCGCACCGCCGTCCACGAGGAACCGCGCCAGCTGCCGTCGCTCGTCCGGCAGTACCGCCGTACGACGCTGCGGTCCATGTACGCCACGATGGACGTCTGCCGCCACGACAGCCTCCAGGTCACGCTGTCCCGGGTCGGGTGCCCGGTCGTGCTGGTGCGCGGCGTCCGCGACCGGATCGCCCGGCGGGACTGGGTCCAGACCCTCGCGGGGACGGCGCCTGAGCGGGTGGTCGTGGAGATCCCCGCCGGAGCGCACCTGGTGCCGATGACGCACCCGGCCCTGTTCGCCGAGCGCGTCGCCCCCGTCCTGGCCTGAGACGCGAGCCGCGCGGAGCAACCCGCAGGTCTTGTCGCGCAGGTAGGTGAGGACCGCGACGACCACCGCGACCAGGACGACGAGGCGACAGCCCCGAGGGTGGGCGTCAGCAGCGGCGGCGCCCGCCGTGCAGAGGCTTGTCCGTCGTGGGCGGCACGCGCTCCAGTCAGGCGTCGGAGGGAGTCCCGGCGCGACGGGCCGATCCGTCGAGGAGGATGCGGACGAGCAGGTCCGCGAGCTCGTCGGTCGAGTAGTTCTCGCGGGTGGGCCAGCGGTGCGTCGCCCACAGGGTGTCGCGCATCGTCTGGTAGATCACGTCGGTCGGTACGTCGTCGCGCAGCGTGCCGTCGGCGACGCCCGCCTCGATGGTCTCCATCCAGAGCGACCGCACCTTGCTGGTCGTCTCCTCGACCGGCTGGAGCAGGTCGTGCTCGCGCAGGTACTGATGGTCGCTCCGGTACATCGACGTGACGTGCGGGTGCTCGGCGATGAGGGTGAGCGTCTGGCGCACCAGCCCTCGGATGGCGGACAGGGTGTCCGGCGCACTGGAGAGCACGCCCTCCAGGTCCTCGCGGATCGCCACCATGTAACGCTCCAGGAGCTCCCTGACGATCGCGTCCTTGGAGCGGAAGTGGTGGTACAGGCTGCCGGGGAGCATGGCGGCCGCGTCGCCGATGTCGCGCACGGTGGTGCCGGCGATGCTCTTGGCGGCGAACAGCTCGCCCGCCTGCCGCAGGACCTCTTCGCGGCGGCCGGAGGGTTCGGTCATGCCGGAACCCTAGGGCTGCCGCAGGAAAACAAGCATTTGCTAGGTTGACCGACATGCTCATCACGACCCTCGGGGAGATCGGGTCCGGCGGCGCCTCCGGCGTCGGCGCGGCCACCGGCCGGTCGCTGCGCAGGTGAGTGACCGGCTGCGCTTCCACGGTCTGGTGCTCGTCGCGCTGGCGACGGGGATCGCCGTCAGCCTGGCCGCCCCCCTGGTGCCGATGATCGCCCGCGAGGAGGGCGTCGCGCTGGCCACCGCCCAATGGGCGCTCACCGGCAGCTTCCTGGTCGCGGGCGTCATGGCGCCGCTGCTGGGACGTCTCGGCGTCGGCCGTCGGCTGCGTCCGACGCTGATCGTCACCCTGGGGCTGGGCGTGCTGGGCGCGTTGCTGGCCGCGCTGCCACTCGGGATCTGGGGCATCCTCGCCGGGCGCGCCCTCCAGGGGTTCCCGTACGCCGTCGCGCCGCTGCTCTTCGCCGTCGCCCGCAACGTCCTTCCGGAGGACCGGATCGCCGGCGGGCTCTCCACGCTCTCGGTGGCCAACGTCGCCGCCGCCGGCCTGGGCTTTCCGCTCGTCTCGTTCGTGGCCATGGTCGCGGGCCTCGAAGGTGCCCTCTGGTTCGGCTTCGCCCTGATGGTGGTCGCCCTGGTCGTCGGCGTGGTCGTCGTACCGCCGTCGGCGGTGATCGCACCCGGTGGGCTGGACCTGGTGGGCGCGCTGCTGCTGGGTGGCGGCACCTTCGCCGTGCTGCTGGCGGTGAGCCGTGGCGGGCTCTGGGGCTATGCCTCGCCCCGGACGCTGGTGGTGGCGGGGGTCGGCGTGCTGCTCGTGCTGATGGCGTTGCGCTGGTTCGGCCGCGTCGCGGCCCCGCTGATCGACTTCCGGCTGGCGCGGCTGCCGGTGGTGCTCGGCGCCCACCTCACCGCGGTCCTCGCGGGGATCGGCATGTACGTGCTTCTGACCTGCGTCCTGGTCATCGCGCAGAGCCCGCCCGGCGAGGGCTACGGGCTCGGCCGTTCGGTGGCCGTCGCGGGCCTGATGCTGACGCCGTACTCGGCCCTCAGCGTGGTCGGGAACCGGATCGCGCTGCGTGCCGGACACCGCGTGGGGCCGGAGCGGCTGATCCCGATCGGGTGCCTGCTGTACACCACCGCGCTGCTCTCGCTGTGGCACTGGCACGCGAATCCGTGGCAGCTCGTGCTGGCGATGAGCGTCGGTGGCATCGCGAGCGGCGTGACCTTCAACGCGATCCCGTGGCTGGTGGTGCGCGCGGTGCCCAACGAGGAGACCGCCAGCGTGATGAGCGTGAATCTCGTGCTGCGGTTCGTGGGGTTCGCGATGGGCAGCGCGGTCGCGGTCGCCTTCCTCTCCGCCTTCGGGGGCAGCGCCACGAGTCCGAGCCGGCTGGGCTTCGAGACCGCGACGCTCGTCGGCGCCGGCATCTGCCTGGTCGCGTCGCTGGTCGCGGCCCTGCTCATGAGCCGCCCGGCCCGGTCGGGCGAACCCACTCCCGGGGACGGCGAGTCCCTGTTACGTTAACAACCAAATGCTTGCTCAAATTACGTCGTACTGCAGCCAGGACCCCCACCCGAAGGAGACCACGTGAGCAAGACGTCCGTGCCCCCGATCACCCGCACCCACGACAACGTCTTCTGGTTCGACGGCGCCCAGCAGGGTCGCCTGCTGATCCAGCGCTGCGCCGACTGCGCCACGCTCCGCCACCCACCCGGCCCCGCCTGCCCGGCGTGCCGATCCTTCGAGTGGGACACCATGGAGTCCTCGCGCCGGGGCACGTTGCACAGCTTCACCGTGATCCACCACCCGCAGGACCCGGCCTTCACCTACCCGCTGGCCGTGGGGCTGATCGACCTCGCGGAGGGCACTCGTCTGGTCGCCGACATCGAAGGTGTCGAGCCGGGCGACCTGCAGCTCGGGATGGAGCTGGAGGTCGTCTTCGGCGCGCACGCACACGACGAGACGCTGCCGCGGCTGCGGCCCGTTCCTGCCGCCGCCACCCCCTCCGAGCCCGACGGGATCACCGCATGAGCCAGACCTTCTCCCGACGCGCCGCCATCGCGGGCATCGGTGCCACCGAGTTCTCCAAGGACTCCGGCCGCAGCGAGTGGCGACTGGCCTGCGAGAGCGTGCTCGCCGCCCTCGCGGACGCCCAGATCGGGGTGGAGGAGGTCGACGGCTTCGCCCTCTTCACCATGGAGAACAACCCGGAGATCGCGGTCGCCCGCGCCCTGGGCATCCCGGAGCTGAAGTTCTTCAGCCGGATCCCGCACGGCGGCGGCGGCGCCTGCGCGCCCGTCCAGCAGGCCGCCCTCGCGGTCTCCAGCGGCGTCGCCGACGTCGTGGTCGTCTACCGGGCCTTCAACGAGCGCTCCGGCCACCGCTTCGGCGCGGGCCCGCCGCCCTTCGCCTACGCGCAGAACACCGACCAGGAGTACCGCAACTGGATCAACCCCTACGGGCTGCTCACCCCGGCCCAGCAGGAGGCGTTCCTGGCCCAGCGGTACATGGCCAAGTACGGCGCCACCAGCGAGGACTTCGGGCGGGTCTCGGTGCTGTCGCGCAAGCACGCGGCGAACAATCCGAAGGCGTGGTTCCACGGTCGGCCGATCAGGCTGGAGGAGCACCAGAGCTCGAGGTTCATCGCCGAGCCGCTGCGGCTGCTGGACTGCTGCCAGGAGAGCGACGGCGGTCAGGCGCTGGTGATCGTGAGCGCCGAGCGGGCCCGGGACCTGCCCCACCCGCCGGCCCTGATCAGCGGTGCCGCCCAGGGGGTGGGGCCGCAGCAGATCTCGATGAGCAGCTACTACCGGCCCGACATCGACGAGATGCCAGAGGTCGAGCTGGTGGCCCGGCAGCTGTGGCAGCAGTCCGGGCTGCGGCCCGCGGAGATCGACGCGGCGGTGATCTACGACGCCTTCACGCCGATGGTGCTGCTGCAGCTCGAGGAGTACGGCTTCTGCGGTCGCGGTGAGGCCAAGGACTACCTGCTCGACGGACACCTCGAGGTCGACGGCGCGCTGCCCGTCAACACCCACGGCGGGCAGCTCGGCGAGGGCTACCTGCACGGTGTCAACGGCATCGCCGAGGGCGTCCGGCTGGTCCGCGGCACCTCGACCAACCAGCCGCCGAAGGCGATCGACAACGTGCTGGTCACCGGCGGCTCGCCGGTGCCGCACAGCGGACTCGTGCTCAGCGCCGACCGCTGACGACGTACCGACCCGACAGGAGTCCCATGCATCCCGACGTCTCACTCCCGGACGCCGAGCGTCTGACCCGCGGCACCGCCCTGGTGACCGGAGGGGGATCGGGGATCGGCGAGGGGCTGGTACGCCGGCTGACCCGCCGGGGGATGACGGTGCTCGTGGCCGACATCGACCTCGACCGTGCCGAGACCGTGGCCGTCGGGGTGCGGGCCGACGGCGGCGATGCCCGGGCCCACGCCGTGGACGTCACCGACCCGGCCGCCGTGGACCGGCTCGCCCAGGAGGTCTTCGAGCGGCACGGCAGCCTGGAGCTGCTGGTCAACAACGCGGGGATCGAGACCGGCGGGCGGGTCTGGGAGGTCGATCCCGCCCGGTGGCGCAGCCTGGTGGCCGTCAACCTCGGCGGGGTCTTCCACGGCATCGCGGCCTTCGTGCCGCGGATGATCGCCCAGGGCTCGCCCGGGACGGTGGCCAACGTGGCCTCGGTCGGGGGAGTCACCTCGATGCCCTTCCAGGGGGCCTACATCGCCAGCAAGCACGCCGTGGTCGGACTCTCGGAGTGCCTCTTCCACGACCTCGCCGAGACCGGGTCGTCGCTCCAGGTCTCGGTGGTGCTGCCCGGCTGGGTGCGCACCCGGATCTTCGCCGACGCCGGCTCGCACGCTCCGCAGGGTGCCTCCGGGGCCGGGGAGCACTTCGAGGCCTTGACGGTCTCGAACCAGGAACGCGGCCTGGACCCGCTCGACGCTGCGGACCGGATCGTCGAGGGCCTGGCCGGCGGGGACTTCTGGGTCTTCACCGACGACCGCGGGCCCCGCCTGATGCGTCAGCGCGGCGAGCAGCTGCTCGCGGGGGGCCTGCCCGTCCAGCCGTGACGTCGCTCTCAGATTCAGCCTGAATGGTTGGCCGGACCTAGACAAACTATGCCTAACAGATACATTCCTCTTGTGAATGATCTGGAATGCACCCCCGACCGCGCCGCACCCACCGTCGACCCCCTCGATGTCCTGGTGGTCGGGGCCGGTTTCGCCGGCATGTACGCGATGATCCAGGTCCGGCGCAGCGGCCGGACGGTGCTCGGCCTCGAGGCGGCCGACGGCGTGGGCGGGGTCTGGTTCTGGAACCGCTACCCCGGCGCCCGGTGTGACGTGGAGAGCCTGGACTACTCCTACTCCTTCGACGAGGAGCTGCAGCAGGAGTGGGTGTGGTCGGAGCGCTACGCGACCCAGCCGGAGATCCGCAGGTACGCCGAGCACGTCGCCGACCGCTTCGACCTCTACCGCGACCTCCGGCTCGGTGTCCGCGTGACGAGCGCGGCCTTCGACGAGACGACCGCCCTGTGGACCGTGCGGACCGACACCGGCGACGTGCACCGGGCCCACTACGTCCTCTTCGCGACCGGCAGCCTCTCGACGCCGAACGTCCCGCCGATTCCCGGCCTGGACAGCTTCGCCGGCCGCATCCTGCTGACCGCCGAGTGGCCCGAGGGCGTCGACCTGACCGGCCAGCGGGTGGGTGTCGTCGGCACCGGCGCCTCGGGCATCCAGGCGATCCCGATCATCGCGGGGGTGGCCGAGCGGCTCACCGTCTTCCAGCGCTCGCCGAACTTCAGCGTGCCGGTGCTCAACCGCGACCTCCCGCCCGAGCGGCTCGAGGAGGAGAAGCGCAACTACGGCCACCGGCGGGCCGTCTCCCGGGCCAGCGGCGGCGGGTCGATGCACCAGGCCTACCCGAAGGCCTTCGAGGACATCGACGACGAGGAGCGCCGGGCCGCGTTCGAGGCCGGCTGGGCCACCGGCGGGGTGCTGTTCGGGAAGGTCTTCGACAACCAGATGACCGACCCCGTGGTCAACGCCGCGGCGCGCGACTTCGCCGTGGAGAAGATCCGCTCGGTCGTGCGGGACCCGCAGGTGGCCGAGGACCTGATCCCCGCCGACCACCCGATCGGCACCAAGCGGATCTGCACCGACAGCGGGTACTACGAGACCTTCAACCGCGACAACGTCGAGCTGGTCAACCTGCGCCGTGAGCCCATCACCGAGATCACCGGCTGGGGCATCAAGACCACGACCGGCTCCTACGAGCTCGACGTGCTGGTGCTGGCCACCGGCTTCGACGCTCTCACCGGCGCGCTGACCCGGGTCGACCTGCGCGGTCCTCGTGGCGACGTGCTGGCGGAGGCCTGGGCCGACGGTCCCGAGACCCTGCTGGGCCTGCTCGTCCCGGGCTTCCCGAACCTGTTCACCCTGCACGGCCCCGGCAGTCCGTCGGTCTTCGCCAACATGGTGATGGGCGCCGAGCACCAGGTCGACTGGGTGCTGGAGCTGATCGAGCACGCCGAGGCGGGCGGTCACACCAGGGTCGAGGCCCGGCCCGACGCGGCGACCGCGTGGACCGAGCACGTCGACCAGGTCGCCCACGGGACGCTCTTCCCGCAGGCCGACTCGTGGTACTCCGGCGCCAACATCGAGGGCAAGGCGCAGAGCTTCATGCCCTACCTCGGCGGGTTCAAGGGCTACACCGACCGGTGCGCGGAGGTGCGCGACGCCGGCTACGCCGGGATCGTCCTCTCCTCCTGAGGCCCTCGGGTGCCGGCGCGCGCCGCTCCCGCGGGACTCACCAGTCCTGCCACGGGATGATGGTGCGCACCGGCGTGGAGAGCAGTACGTCGGTGCCCGCACCCGAGGGATCGCCCTCGCCTGCGTCCGTCAGCGCCTGCTCCGCGGCCCGGATCCGCTCGGTGGTCTCGAGGGGCTCGCCGTCGAGGTAGACCAGGCGCAGCCGCAGCGAGCTGGGCGCGTGCACGTTGGTGTCCTTCATCGGCAGCGTCGTGTGCTTCTGGTGGTGGGAGAAGCTGAAGGTCCAGGCGCCGGCGACGCCGTCGAGGTCCAGGAGGGCCGGGATCAGCCGGCGGTCCTCCCAGGTGTGCCGGGCGTGGGTGGCCGCGCTGTGGTGGTCCTCGTGGCGGGTGAGGGTGACGTGCAGGCCGCGGTTGGGTCGGAAGGGCAGCACCTCGGGGCTGACCAGGGCCGAGGCGGCGGCGTACCCCTTCACGGGGCGGAAGAAGCCCAGCAGGTTGCGGTGCACCCCGGGCAGCAGCGGGCCGCGCCCCCACTGGAAGGAGTCCTCGCCGAGCCGGTCCCAGGCGCCGACCGACTCCTCGAGGGGCGAGCGGAACCAGTACATGGCGACGTAGTCGGTCTCGGCGTGCGTGGCGTCGGTGCCGGTACCGACCGCCTTGTAGTCCTCCGGCCGACCCCACCGGTCGCCCCAGGCCACCCCGGGGAGGGCCAGGTTCTCCGGGCGGTGGTCCAGCTGGTGCCACTGGTTGTAGACGCGGTGGTCCGCGGGGGTCGCGTCGCTCAGCGTGACGAACGAGAAGAAGGCCAGGTCCATGACGTCTACCTATCGGGAGTAGGGGGAGGTTGTCGGTCGGGCCGGCTCACTGGGTGACGGTCCAGCCGCCGTCCACGGGCAGGAGGACCCCGTTGACGTAGGCGGCGAGGGGCGAGAGCAGGAACAGGATGGCCAGGGCCATGTCGTCGGCGGAGCCCATCCGGCGCAGCGGGATCCGGCCTAGGATGTGCTGTCCGGCCTCGGAGTCGGCGTAGCCGGCGAGCCGGGGGGTGTCGGTCATCCCGGGCGCCACGCCGTTGCTGCGGAACTCCCCGGCCCGGTGGGCCGCGAGGTGCCGGACGTAGCCCATCACCGCGGCCTTGGACGCGGAGTACCAGTCGCTCTCCGTGCCGACGAGGTTGCCGGCCACGGAGGTGGTGGCGACCATCGCGGCGCCCTCCGGCAGACCGGTGGCCGCCCAGGTCTCGGTCATCCGCCGGACGCTGCCGACGCTGATCCGCACCGCCTCGTCGAACTCCAGCGGCACCGAGGACGGCGGACCGGCGTTGTTGGCCAGGTAGCGGGCGGGGCCGAACCTCCCGGCGAGCTCGGCGAAGCCGTCTCGGACCGTGGCCTCGTCGGAGACGTCCCCGACGACCGTCATCACCTCGCCGCCCGTGGCCCCGATCTCTTCGGCCAGGGTCGCCAGCGGCCCGGCCTGCAGGTCCCAGGCCGAGACGCGCAGTCCCATCCGCGCGGCGTTCAGGGCCACGGCACGTCCGATTCCGGATGCAGCGCCCGTCACCAGCAGGGTGTCGCCCCGGGTGAAGCCCAGGTCGACGCGGTCCTGCGTGGTGGGGTCCAGGGGTCGTCCCCGACCCGGCTGCCCGGTCATCAGACGCCGTACCCGCCGTCGACGTCGAGCTTCTGCCCGGTGATGAAGCCCGCCTTGTCGGAGGCCAGGAAGCCGACCGCCTCGGCGATGTCGACGGCCGTGCCGAACGTGCGCAGCGGGATGTTGGAGCGGGCCACGGCCAGGGCGCGCTCGTCCAGGTCGCCGGAGGCGATGAGCCGCTCGGCCATCCCGTCGGTCAGCATCCCCGGACCCACGCAGTTGACGCGGACGCCGAAGCGGCCCTCCTCGGCGGCGAACGCCCGGACCAGTGCCTCCACCGCGGCCTTCGGCGCCGAGGAGAGACCATCGCGGGTGGGGTAGCGCGAGGTGGCCGCCGTGGTGACGGCGGTCATGGAGCCCCGGGTGGCTCGCAGCGAGGGGAGCAGGGCGTGCATGAGGTTGAAGAACGCCTTGGCGTCGGAGTCGAGCTGCTGGGAGAACTGCGCGGGCCCGACGCGGGAGAGGTGCACCATCGGGACGTGCGGACCGGCCGCGTGCACCGCCACGGAGACGTCACCCAGGTCCCGGACCAGCGCCTCGAGCGTGGACGCGACCGCGTCGCCGTCGGCGAGGTCGACCGCCTCGACGTGCACCACCCGGTCGCCGAGCTCCTCGACGAGGTCGTCGGGACGGCTGCTGCGGGTCAGCAGGGCCAGGCGGTGCCCGTCCTCGGCGAGACGGCGGCAGATCGCGCGACCCAGGCCCCCGCTCGCCCCGGTCACCAGGGCCAGCCGGGGGGAGGTCGAGGGTGCTGGGGTCTCGGTCATGCGGGCGCCTCCGTGGGTCCTTGGCAGCTGATGCGGGTCATGTCGTCTCCTCAGCGGTGCGCGGAGATCCGTTGGGTGTGGATGAAGTCGAGCCGGAGCTCGCGCCGTCGGATCCGCCAGACGCCCGACTCCCGGACGTAGGTGTCGTCGTAGTGCAGGTGCCAGACCACGTCCCGCTCACCGTCGAGGTGGTGGGCCACGCAGGCGACCCGACCGACGGCGCGGTTGTCGTCGAGGGCGTCGTACACCTCGCCGACGAGCTGGTGCGAGGTCAGCATGAGGCCGGCCAGGACCGACAGGTGCTCGGCGATGGCCGCCCGGCCGCGCAGCTCCAGATGGGGCTCGAGCCGCTCCGGCGGGGTCGGCACCACCAGCTCGCCGTCCTCGGCGAACAGCTCGGCCAGGTCGCTGGTACGACGCTGGTCGGCCAGCGCGGCGTACCGGTGCACCAGATCGCCGAGAGCGAGCCTCAACGCCGCTGGATCCTGAGGAGCGCTCACGTCAGACATGCTCGTCCTCCTGCTCCAGCGCGACGCCGCGCGCCCAGCTGTCCAGGTGGCGCTGCAGGATCGCCGGGATCGGTGTCGCCGCGCCGGCCGGCGTGACGGTCACGACGGTGATCAGCGCCTGGGCGACCAGGACGCCGTCGCTGGTGCGCACCATGTGGTGGACCATGTCGAAGGAGCCCTTGCCGACCCGGCCCACGCGCAGCTCGATCCGGATCTCGTCGAAGAGACCGACCGGTACGAGGTAGTCGCACTCGGTGTGGCAGGTCACCGACCAGAAGCCGTGCCGCTCGCTGAGCTGGTCCTGGCGCAGATCGTTGAGGAAGAACCACTCGCTCTGCATCCGCTCCATCCACGGGAACCACGCCCCGTAGTAGAGGATGCCGGCGGGATCGGTGTCGGCGTAGCTGAGCCGGAAGGTCAGTGAATGCAGGGCCGGCGTGCTGGGTGGTGCTGGCATGGCTCTCCTCAGGCGTGCAGGGGGAAGTTGGTCCAGCCCTTGCCGTCGACCCGGGCGTACCACCCGGACGCCGCGAGGGTGCCCCCGTCGACGGGGATGGTGTGGCCGGTCAGGTAGGACGCGGCATCGGAGGAGAGGAACTCGATCACGGCGGCGTACTCCTCGACCCGACCGAAGCGACCCAGCGGCACCCAGGTGGGGATGAGGGCCGGGTCCTTGCCGTTGAGCATCAGCGCGGCCGGGGTCTGCTCGCTGTCGGCCAGGTCGGGTGCGATGGCGTTGACCCGGATGCCGTGGCGGCCCACCTCCACGGACAGGCTCTTGGTGAACGCCGAGACGCCGGCGTTGTACGCCGAGTAGACGGCGTTGCCGGGGATGCCCCGGAAGGCCTCGACGGTCGAGTTGTTCACGATCGCCGCGCCGCCGCCCTGCTCGATCAGGTGCGGCAGTGCCGCGTGGGTCAGCCGCAGCACGTGGAGGAGGTTGAGCTCGTGCAGTCGCTCCCACTGCTCCGGACGGCTGCGCAGGAAGTCCTTGGACGCGGGTCGGAAGTCGCCGACGTTGTTGATCAGGACGTCGATGCGCCCGGTGATCCCGAGCGCGGTCTCCACGACGCGCGCCACGACGTCGGGCTCGACGATGTCGCCGACCACGACGACACAGCTGCCCCCGGCGGCGACGATCTCGTCCCGGGTCGCCGCGGCCGCGTCCCCGTCGATGTCGTTGAGCACCACGGTGTCCCCGCGGGCCGCGAGACGTCGCGAGGTGGCCCCGCCGATACCGAGTGCGCCCCCGCTGACAATGCTCACTCTGCTCATTTTGACAACCTAGCACTTGGTTGGTTCATGTCCAGGGTGTGCGACGTCTCGCGCGCGATGGGGGAGTGGGCCGGTGATGGGTCCAGAGGTTCAGTGGCGCGTTCCACGACTGCTGCTCGCGGATCGGCTCTTCCTGTACGGTAGAGCAACCTAGCACTTGTTTGGTACGAATCATCCCGCAGAGAAGAGGCAGACCCATGGCGTTCACCATCGACCTGACCGACCAGGTCGTCCTGGTCACCGGCGGCGCACGCGGCGTCGGCGAGGGGATCGTGCGGACCTACCTGGCTGCCGGGGCGCACGTCGAGATCTGCGGTCGCAGCACGCCCGAGAGCCTGAGCGAGGTCGAGGGTCGCAGCTCGCACTTCACGGCCGTGGACGTCCGCGAGTCCGACCAGGTGTCCGCGTGGATCGAGGACATCGTGTCCCGCCGCGGCCGGATCGACGTCGTGGTCAACAACGCCGGTGGGGCGCCGTACTCCGACTTCGTCGCGGGGTCGCCGCGCTTCCACGCCAAGATCAACGACCTCAACTTCATGTCCGCCCTGCACGTCATGCACGCGGCGTACCAGCACCTGAAGGAGGCCGAGCACGGGGTCGTCGTCAACATCACCTCGATCTCGGCCCGCCGCCCGAGCCCCGGCACCGCGGTGTACGGCGCGGCCAAGGCGGCCCTGGAGAGCCTGACCACCAGCCTCGCCGTCGAGTGGGCCCCGGACATCCGGGTCAACGCCGTGAGCTGTGGCCTGGTCGCCACCCCCGGGTCGGCCGACCACTACGGCGACGCCGAGCAGTTCGCCAAGGTGGCCGCCACGATCCCGCGCGGCGTCTTCGCCACGCCCGAGGAGGTCGGCCAGGCCTGCCTGCTGCTGACCTCGCCGCTGGCCAGCCACGTCACCGGCGCGGTGCTCAACGTGGACGGGGGCGGCGAGTGGCCCGCCTTCCTCCAGCACACCCCCAACGCCTGACTCGTCGTCACCCCAACCACCAGGAGCTCCCGTGCCCGAAGCAGTCATCGTCTCAGCCGCCCGTTCCCCGATCGGGCGTGCCTACAAGGGGTCGCTGAAGGACCTGCGTCCCGACGACCTCGGCGCCCAGATCGTCGAGGCCGCGCTGGCCGCCGTACCGGCCCTGGACCGTACGACGGTCGAGGACCTGATGCTCGGCTGCGCCCAGCCGGCCGGTGAGCAGGCCTACAACCTGGGCCGGATGGTCGCGCTGCGCCTGGGCCTGGACGGGGTGCCCGGCACCACCGTCCACCGCTACTGCGCCTCGTCGCTGCAGACCACCCGGATGGCCCTGCACGCCATCCGCGCCGGCGAGGGCGACGTCTTCGTCTCGGCCGGGGTCGAGTGCGTCTCGCGCTTCGCCCAGGGCAAGTCCGACGGGATGCCCGACACCCGCAACCCGGTCTACGCCGAGGCCGCCGAGCGGGGCAAGGAGCGCGCCGAGCGGGGTGAGCCGTGGGTCGACCCGCGCACCCAGGGCTTCGTGCCCGACGCCTACCTCGCGATGGGGGAGACGGCCGAGAACGTGGCGCAGCTCTTCGACGTCTCGCGCCGGGCCCAGGACGAGTACGCCGTGCGCAGCCAGAACCTGGCCGAGGCGGCGGCCGACCGGGGCTTCTGGAAGACCGACATCACGCCGGTCGTGCTGGCCGACGGCACCGTGGTCGACACCGACGACGGTCCGCGCCGGGGCGTCACGATGGAGAAGGTCTCGTCGATGCAGCCGGTCTTCCGGCCCGACGGCACCGTCACGGCCGCCAACTGCTGCCCGCTCAACGACGGGGCGGCCGCGCTGGTCATCATGAGCGACACCCGCGCCAAGGAGCTGGGCATCACGCCGCTGGCCCGGATCGTGGCGTCCGGTGTCTCCGCGCTGAGCCCGGAGATCATGGGCATGGGACCGGTCGAGGCGAGCCGGCAGGCGATCGCCCGGGCCGGGATCTCGATCTCCGACATCGACCTGGTCGAGATGAACGAGGCGTTCGCCGCCCAGGTGCTGCCCTCGGTCGACCAGCTCGGTCTCGACCTGGACCGGGTCAACGTCAACGGCGGCGCGATCGCCCTGGGCCACCCCTTCGGGTCCACCGGCGCGCGGATGGCGACCACCCTGATCCACGGCCTGCAGGAGCGCGACGCCCAGTTCGGTCTCGAGACCATGTGCGCGGCCGGCGGCCAGGGCATGGCGCTGGTCCTCGAGCGCCTGAGCTGACGCCCACGAGAGAGGCCCCGCCCGGCGTTGCCGGGCGGGGCCTCTTCCGCGTGCCGATCAGGCCTCGGTGCGCAGGTCCTTCTTGAGGATCTTGCCGCTGGCGTTGCGGGGGAACTCGCCGATCACCACGAGCTCGCGCGGCACCTTGAAGTTGGCCAGCCGGTCCTTGCAGTACGCCGCGACCGCGGCCTCGTCGATCTGCGCACCCGGCCGCAGCGCGACGTACGCCCGGCCGACGGCGCCCATCCGGTCGTCCGGGACGCCGATCACCGCCGCCTCGACGATGTCCGGGTGGCTGCACAGCACGCTCTCGACCTCGGCCGGGTAGACGTTGAAGCCGCCGACGATGAACATGTCCTTGATCCGGTCGGTGATCTTGAGGCACCCGTGCTCGTCGAGCCGCCCGACGTCCCCGGTGTGGAACCAGCGCTCGGAGTCGATGACGGCCGCCGTCGCCTCCTCGTCCTCGAAGTAGCCCAGCATCACGTTGTCCCCGCGCAGCAGGATCTCCCCGTCGGAGCCCACCGGCAGGTCGGCCCCCTCGGCGTCGACGATCCGGATCTCGATGCCGGGACAGGCCGGGCCGGTGGTCTCCGCGACGTGGCGCGGGTCCTCGCCGGGTCGCGACTGGGTGGCCACGACACACTCGGTCAGGCCGTAGGCCTGGGCCACGGTCTCGAAGCCGAGGACGTCGAGCATCTCCTCGAAGAGGGTCTCGGGCACCGAGGAGGCGCCGGCGATCGCGAAGCGCAGCGACGAGAGGTCGAAGTCGCGCAGCCGCGGGTGGTTGATCAGGGTCAGGAAGATCGTCGGCGCCCCCGGCAGCACGGTGATCCGCTCGCGCTCGACGAGCTCCATCAGACCGGCCGGGTCGAAGGTGAGCACCGGGTGGATCGACGTGCCGGCGCACAGGGCCGCGACGATCCCGGCCTTGTAGCCGAAGCCGTGGAAGAACGGGTTCACCACGGCGTACCGGTCGGCCTCGGTCAGGGAGGCCCCGGTGGCCCAGACCTGGGCCACGCCCGTGGTCTGGTGGTGCGCGCTCATCACGCCCTTGGGGATCCCCGTCGTGCCGGAGGTGTAGAGGATGTCGCAGATGGTGTCCGGGGTGACGGTCGCCTCGGCCTCGGCGAGCTGGTCGGTGGAGACCTGCTCCGCGCCGGCCAGGAACTCCGCCCAGGCCAGGGTGCCCGCCTTGCCGCCGGCGTCGATGTCCACCACCGTGTGCAGGTGGGGGAGACCGGCGACGGGGTGCTCCCCGGCCGCCGCGCCCGGCTCGGCGGACTCCGTCAGCATGGCGAGGTAGTCGGTGCCGAGGAACCCGTTGCAGACGACCAGCACGCTGGCGCGGGAGCGGTCGAGCACCGTCCGGGCCTCGTGCCCGCGGTAGCGCGTGTTGAGCGGCACCACCGAGGCGCCGATGACCTGGGCGCCGAGCAGGGCCAGGATGAACTCGCCGCGGTTGGGCGCCCAGACGGCGACCCGGTCACCGGGCCGGACGCCCACGGCCAGGTAGGCCCGAGCGGTACGACGGACCTCGACGGCCAGCTCGGCGTAGGACAGGCGGAAGTCACCGTCCACGACAGCGGGACTGGAGTCGAATTTCGCCGCACCATGGTCGAGCAGGGCAGGGATGGTGTGAGGGCTGGACAACGGATCTCCTTATTAAGCAAGTGCTTGTTCGGTAGCCTAGATGCACCCGCGTCGCCCTGAGGGGCACCCGCGGTAAGAATGCGGTGTCGGCGCTGGGGTCGCCACCCCAGGGAAACGGAGATGGCGATGGCGTCGCAGGGCCAGGACAAGGCACGCAAACGCGGCCAGGGGAATCAGAAGGGCTCGGCGCGTCGTACCCAGCTGCTGGCCATCGCCGCGGAGCTGTTCGCCACCAGGGGCTACTCGCAGACGACGGTGCGCGACATCGCGGACGAGGCCGGGATCCTCTCCGGCAGCCTCTATCACCACTTCGACTCGAAGGAGGCGATGCTCGACGAGATCCTGCGCCAGTTCATGGACGGGCTGCTCTCGAGGTTCGAGGCGATCGTGGCCGCCGGCGCCAGCCCCCGGGAGACGCTCGACGAGCTGATCCGGGTGTCGTTCGCCACCATCCACGTCGATCCCCACGCGGTGGCGCTGTACCAGAACGAGGTGGCCCTGCTCTCCCACGTCCCCGAGTTCGAGTTCGTCCCGAAGACCGGTCGTGCGGTCGAGGCCGTGTGGCTCAACGTGCTCGCGGCCGGTCGGGAGGCCGGGGACTTCCGTGAGGACCTTGACAGCGGCATCATGTACCGCTTCATCCGCGACACCGTGTGGGTCTCGGTGCGCTGGTACAACCCGCGCGGGAAGCTCCAGCACGAGAAGGTCGCCGAGCAGTTCATCACCCTGCTGCACGGAGGCCTGCTCGCCCGTTAGCAGCGGTCTGGTCACGCATGCGTGCCTCCGATAAACCTAGCGCTTGTTTGGGTACGGTAGCAGGGAACGCGGCCCCGGACGAGGTTGCCGGGCGCGATTCACACCAGGCGCTCGCGTGCCCGTCACCAGGAGGATCCATGACCCAGCCGCTCGTCGACCTGACCGACAGGGTCGTGCTCATCACCGGTGCCGGACAGGGGCTGGGAGCGGCCCACGCCCGGGTGCTCGCGGACCACGGCGCGCGCGTCGTGGTCACCGACCTGACGGCCGGGCCGGCCGAGGCGGTCGCCGCCGAGATCACCGCAGGCGGAGGCGACGCGCTGGGCCTGGCGCTGGACGTGACCGACCGGGCGGCGTGGGCCGCCGTGGTGGATCGGGTGGGCGAGCGCCACGGCCGGATCGACGGGCTCGTCAACAACGCCGGCGCCTTCCTGCGCGCGCCGTTCCTCGAGACCGACGAGCGCCTGCTCGACCTGCACCTGAGGGTCAACCTCCTGGGTCCGATGCTCGGGATGCAGGCCGTCGTCCCGCTCATGCGCGACGCGGGTGGGGCCGTGGTCAACATCGCCTCCGTGGCGGCGCTGGCCGGCTACCCGCAGGCCTCGGCGTACTCCGCGTCGAAGTGGGCGCTGCGCGGCCTGAGCCGCACCGCGGCCCTCGAGCTCGGCGAGCACGGGATCCGGGTCAACTGCATCTGCCCCGGCGCGATGGACACCCAGATGATCTCCGAGGAGGCCCGGGACGGCAGGGGCGTCGTCGCAGGCCTGCCCATCGCCCGGGCCGGACGACCCGAGGAGGCGAGCGCGCTGGTCGCGTTCCTGCTCAGCTCGGCGAGCTCCTACTGCACCGGCCAGGAGTTCGTGATCGACGGCGGCATGAAGGCCTGAGCGGCCCGTCCCGCTGTCAGGCGCCCAGCAGGAGGCGCCGGTGCTCGCGCGCGCTGCCGAACAGCTGGCCGGTGGCGTGGGCCCGCTTGAAGTAGAGCTGCGCGTCGTGCTCCCACGTGATGGCGATGCCGCCGTGCAGCTGCACCATCTCGCCGGCGACGTCGGAGAAGGCGTCCGAGCACCACGCCTTCGCGGTGGCGGCCTGGGTGACGAGGTCGGCGCTGCCCTGGGCGGAGGCCCAGGCGGCCGACCAGGAGACCGAGCGGGCCGTTTCCACCCTGACGAGCATGTCCGCGGCCCGGTGCTTGAGCGCCTGGAACGAGCCCAGCGGCCGGCCGAACTGCTCGCGCTCCTTCAGGTGGGCCACGGTGAGGTCCAGGGCGCTCTGCGCGCCGCCCACCTGGAGGGCCGAGACCGCGACCGCAGCCTCGGCGTGCAGCCTGCCCAGGAGCCCCTCGACATCGGCGTCGCCGGAGAGCCGGACGGCGGCGGCGTCGCTGAAGGTGACCCGGCCGAAGCGCAGGGTCAGGTCGAGACCGGGCGTGTGCACCCGCTCCACCCCCGCACCTGCGGGGTCGACCTCGAAGACGGCCGGTCCGTCGTCGGTGCTGGCGACCACGAGCAGTACGTCGGCGCCGGTGGCGTCGAGAACCAGGGTCGAGACGCCGGTGAGCTGCCACGCCTCGCCCGCGCGGACGGCGCGGACGTCGGAGCCGTCGCGGCGCCAGTGGCCCCGCTCGTCGGCCCAGGCGAGTGCGGCGACGCACGAGCCCTCGGCGATGTCGGGCAGCAGCCGCTCGCAGTCGTCCGCGCTGCCGGCCAGCAGTACGGCGCGGGCCGCCAGCACGCCCGAGCCGAGCAGCGGGGACGGGGAGAGCGTCGCGCCCAGCTCCTCGAGCACGACGTGGGTCTCGAACGAGCTGAAGCCGGCGCCGCCGTACTCCTCGGGGACGGCCAGGGCGGTGACCCCGATCTGGCTGCACAGGGTCTGCCAGAGCGCGGTGTCGTAGCCCTCCTCGGACGCGGCCGCGGTGCGGACGTCGACCTGGCCGGCACGCCGCTCCACCAGGCTGCGCACGGCGCGCCCCAGCTCCTGCTGCTCCTCGCTCAGTCCGAAGTGCACGGTCAGCTCCTTCTCGTCGTCGAGGTCAGCGGGTTGCGGTCAGGTGGTGCAGCACGCGGGCCCGGTGCTGGGACGTGGTGCCCCAGGCGCCGGCCAGCGCGCGGGCGCGCAGGATGAAGATGCTCAGGTCGTGCTCCAGCGTGTAGCCGATGGCACCGTGCACCTGCAGCGCGGTGCGCGAGGCGAGGTGGGCGGCATCGGTCGCGGCGACCTTGGCGGCGGAGACGTCGCGTGCTGCGACCTCGGAGTCGGCCTCGAGCTCGTGGGCGGCGCCGTGCACCAGCGGCCGCGCGAAGTCCAGGGCGACCCGCACGTCGGCGAGGGCGTGCTTGACGGCCTGGTACTCGCCGATCGCCCGGCCGAACTGGCGACGCTGAGCGACATAGGCGACGGACTCGCGCAGCATCCGCTCCCCGGCGCCGACCAGGCTGGCGGCGCAGGCGAGCGCCGCGAGGTCGAGCCCGCGGGCCACGGCCGTGCTGTCGACGGCGACCGCGGTGCCCTCGGCCTGCACGCTGTGCAGGTGCCGGGACGGGTCGACCGAGGTGAGCTTCCGGGTCGAGGTGGCGGCCGCGAGGCCGTCCGCGTCGAGCAGGTAGGTGTGCGTCGCGGCAGCAACGTCCAGGGCGTACGGCGTCTGCGGCGGCGCGGCGACGGTGACCCGGGCCGCCCCCTCCGCGAGGTCGGCCAGGACACCCTCGTGCTCGGTGCCGGCCAGCAGGCTGGGCGCCAGCGCGACGGACTCGACCCACGGGCCGGGCACGCCGTGCCGGCCGAGCGCCTCGAAGGCGACGACGACGTCGAGCGGCGTACCGCCGATGCCGCCGAGGGCCTCGGGGACCACCAGGGCCGGTACGCCGAGCTCGGCGAGCTGCTCCCACAGGCGCAGCCCGGGGGCGGTGTCGCCGGCGCCCCAGGCGCGGGTGGCGGCGGGGACCTCGGCGGCGCCGAGAAGTCCGTCGAGCGCCTCAGCGAAGGAGCGCTGCTCTGCTGTGAGGGCGAACCTCATGCTCCCGACCTCCTGTTGTCGCCGCGGGGAAGGCCGAGGATCCGCTCGGCCACGATGTTGCGCTGGATCTCGTTGGTGCCCGCGTAGATCGGGCCGGCCAGCGAGAAGAGGTAGTCGTCCACCCAGGCGCCGTTCGACACGGCTCCCTCGCCGCGCAGCTCCTGCTCGGGGCCGAGCAGATCGAGCGCGGTCTCGTGCAGGTCGACGTCGAGCTGGGACCAGAAGAGCTTGTTGACGCTGCCGTCGGCGCCCATGTCGCCGCCGCCCTGGAGGCGGTCGACCGTGCCCCAGGTGTAGAGCTGGTAGGCCCGCGCGCCGATCCAGGCGTCGACCACGTCGTCGCGCAGCTGCGGGGACTCCTCGCCGCGCTCGTGCCACAGGTCGAGGAGTCGGTCCGCGGCGGCCAGGAAGCGGCCGGGTGCGCGCAGCGACAGCCCGCGCTCGTTGCCGGCGGTGCTCATGGCCACCCGCCAGCCGTCGCCGACCCCGCCTAGCACGTCCGCGTCGGGCACGAACACGTCGTCGAAGAAGATCTCCGCGAAGCCGGCGTCCCCGTCGAGCTGGGCGATGGGTCGCACCGTGATGCCCTCGGCGTCGAGGGGGAAGAGGAAGTAGGTCAGGCCGCGGTGCCGCTCGGCCGCCGGGTCGCTGCGGAACAGGCCGAAGCCACGGTCGGCGAACGGCGCGCGCGAGCTCCACGTCTTCTGGCCGTTGAGGACCCAGCCGCCGCGCTCGTCGTCACGCTCGGCGCGACTGCGGATGCCGGCGAGGTCGCTGCCGGCCTCGGGCTCGGACCAGGCCTGCGCCCAGACCTCGGTGCCGTCGACCATCGCGGGCAGGTAGCGCTCCTGCTGCTCGGGGGTGCCGTGGCCGAAGATGATCGGCGCCAGCAGCGAGATGCCGTTCTGGGTGATCCGGGTGGGGGAGCCGGAGAGGTAGTACTCCTCCTCGAAGATCACCCACTCGACCAGGGATGCGTCCCGGCCGCCGTACTGCTCGGGCCAGGCCACGACGGACCAGCGCCCCCCGGCGAGTGCCTTCTCCCAGTCCCGGTGGGCGCGGGCGCCCTCCTCGGTGTCCATGGAGGGCAGCCGGCCGGGGGAGTTCTCGGCCAGCCAGGCGCGCGCCTCGGCGCGGAAGGCCTCTTCGGCCTCGGTGAATCCCAGGCTCATACGTCACCATCCGCTTTCTTGTTGCTCCGGGCCATCGACCGTGCGTCGAGGCCGGCGAGCGAGTCCTTGCCCACCTCCGCGTTGTGCGCGTGGGCGGCGTGGTGCAGGCCGAAGACCGAATCCATGCCGGCCCGCAGGCCCTGCAGGTCCTCGGCCTGGTTGACGGCCTTCTTGGTCAGGGCCAGGCCCAGGCGGGGCATCTCGGCGATCCGGTCGGCCATGTCGAAGACGGCGCGCTCGAGATCGGCGCGCGGCACGACGTGGTTGACCATGCCGAGCTCCCGGGCCCGGACGGCGTCGAAGCGGCCGCCGGTGTAGAGGAACTCCTTGGCCGCGCGGGGGTTCATCACGAACGGGTGGGCGAAGTACTCCACGCCCGGGATGCCCATCCGCACGACCGGGTCGGAGAAGAAGGCGTCGTCGGAGGCGATGATGAAGTCGCAGGACCAGGCCAGCATCAGGCCGCCGGCGATGCAGGCGCCCTGGACCATGGCGATCATCGGCTTGGGGATCTCGCGCCAGCGACGGCACATGCCGAGGTACACCTCGGACTCGCGGGCGAAGCGCGAGTCGACGCCCTGCTTGTCCACGTGGTCCCAGTGGATGACGGCCTGGCGCTCGAACGACCGGTCGATGTCGCGGCCCGGCGTACCGATGTCGTGCCCGCCGCAGAAGTGCCGGCCGTTGCCGGCCAGCACGATGACCTTGACGTCGTCGTCGTCGACGGCTCGGACGAACGCGGCGTCGAGGGCGTAGGTCATCTGGGAGTTCTGGGCGTTGGTGTACTCCGGCCGGTTCAGCGTCACCACGGCGACGGCTCCGCGCACCTCGTAGGTCACGACCTGCGCCTGTTCGGTGCTGGTCGGCTCCGGTGCATGGTGGACGGACATCGATCTCCTTCTCGGGGGCGGAGGACCGCACACTACCAAACAAGTGCTTGGTTTGGTAGTGTGGTCAGTCCGGGCGACACCGGCCCTCGCTGGCCGGGAAGGAGACTGATCGTGGACCTGACCCACTCCGCGGCGGACGAGGAGTTCCGCCAGGAGGTCCGGCAGTGGCTCGAGGAGAATCTCGTCGGCGAGTTCGCCGAGATCAAGGGCCGTGGCGGATCCGGGCGCGAGCACGAGGCCTACGAGGAGCGCGTGGCCTGGAACCAGCACCTCGCCAAGGCCGGCTGGACCTGCCTGGGCTGGCCCGTCGAGTACGGCGGCCGCGGGCTGAGCCTCTTCCAGCAGGTGATCTTCTACGAGGAGTACGCGCGCGCCGACGCGCCGGCCGGGGTCAACCACCTCGGTGAGACTCTCCTCGGCCCGACCCTGATCGCGCTGGGCACCGAGGAGCAGAAGCAGCGCTTCCTGCCCGGCATCGTCAACGTCACCGAGCTGTGGTGCCAGGGCTACTCCGAGCCCGGCGCCGGCTCCGACCTCGCCGCCGTACGCACCCGCGCGCGCCTGGAGGGCGAGGAGTGGGTGATCGACGGCCAGAAGGTGTGGACCTCGCTGGCCCACCAGGCCGACTGGTGCTTCGTGGTGGCCCGGACCGAGGTCGGGTCGCAGCGCCACGCCGGCCTCTCCTACCTCCTGGTCCCGATGGACCAGCCGGGGGTGGAGGTGCGACCGATCCTCCAGCTCACCGGCACCTCGGAGTTCAACGAGGTCTTCTTCGACGGCGCCCGCACCGGGGCCGACCTCGTCGTCGGTGCCCCCGGAGACGGATGGCGGGTGGCCATGGCGACCCTGGGCTTCGAGCGCGGGGTCTCGACCATCGGCCAGCAGGTCGGCTTCGCCCGCGAGCTCGACGAGATCGAGGCGATCGCCCGGAGCAACGGCACCTGGGACGACCCGGTGATCGCCGACCGGATCGCGCAGGCCCGGCTCGGACTCGCGGTGATGCGGACCCACGCCCTGCGCACGCTCAGCGCCTACGACTCCGGCTCCCAGGGGCCCGAGGCCTCGGTCTCCAAGCTCCTGTGGGCCCGGTGGCACCGCGACCTCGGCGAGCTCGCCATGGAGGTGCGTGGCGCAGCGGGGCTCACGGTGGCGCAGGCGCCGTACGACCTCGACGACCAGCAGACGCTCTTCCTCTTCAGCCGGGCCGACACGCTGTACGGCGGCTCCGACGAGATCCAGCGCAACATCATCGCCGAGCGCGTGCTCGGCCTCCCGAAGGAGCCCCGCCCGTGAGTGCCGCGAAGCCCGAACAGCCCACGCCCGACTACGTCCCCGGACACGGGCTGCTGACCGGCCGCACCGTGGTGGTGACCGCGGCCGCCGGCGCCGGCATCGGTGCCGCCGTGGCTCGCAAGGTGCTGGAGGAGGGGGCCAAGGCGGTCGTCATCTCCGACACCCACGAGCGCCGGCTGGGCGAGGCCCAGGCGGCGCTGGCCGCCGAGTTCGGTGCGGACCGGGTCGCCTCGGTCGTCTGCAACGTGACCAAGGAGGAGGACGTGGTCGCGCTGCTCGACGCGGCCGAGCCCTTCGGCGGCGTCGACGTGATGATCAACAACGCCGGCCTCGGCGGCACCAACGACATCCTCGAGATGCCGGACGAGACCTGGAACCTGGTCCTCGACATCACGCTGACCGGCACCATGCGCTGCATCCGCGAGGCGGGCAAGCGCTTCGTGGCCGCTGGTAAGAAGGGGGTCATCGTCAACAACTCCTCGGTGATCGGCTGGCGCTTCCAGGAGGGCCAGTCCCACTACGCCGCCGCGAAGGCCGGCGTGAAGGCGCTGACCCGCTCGGCCGCCGCCGACCTGGCGCAGTACGGCATCCGCGTGAACGCCGTCTCGCCGAGCCTGGCCATGCACCCCTTCCTGGAGAAGGTCACCAGCCCCGAGCTGCTCGCCGAGCTCAAGGGCAAGGAGGCCTTCGGCCGGGCCGCGGCGCCGTGGGAGATCGCCAACGTGATGGTCTTCCTGGCCAGCGACTACTCCAGCTACATGACCGGCGAGGTCCTCGCCGTGTCCAGCCAGCACGCCTGACCCTGAGTTTTGAGGAGAACTGACATGGCTGAGGCCTACATCGTCGATGCCGTCCGCACCCCGGTCGGCAAGCGCGGCGGCTCGCTCGCGTCCATGCACTCCGCCGACCTCGGCGGGCACGTGCTCTCGTCGCTCGTCGAGCGCACCGGCATCGACGCGTCCGCCGTGGACGACGTGATCATGGGCTGCTGCGACACGATCGGCTCCCAGGCCGGCGACGTCGCGCGCACCGCCTGGCTGGTGGCCGGGCTCCCGGACAACGTGCCCGGCGTGACCATCGACCGGCAGTGCGGCTCCTCCCAGCAGGCCGTGCACTTCGCGGCCCAGGGCGTCATGTCCGGCACCCAGGACCTGGTGGTCGCCGGCGGTCTGCAGAACATGTCCGCCATCCCGATCTCGGCCGCGATGCTGGTCGCCGAGCAGTACGGCTTCAGCACGCCGTTCGCCGAGTCCCCGGGCTGGCGGGCCCGCTACGGCGACGTCGAGGTCAGCCAGTTCAACTCCGCCCAGATGATCGCCGAGAAGTGGGACTGCAGCCGCGAGGACATGGAGCGCTTCGCGCTCGCCTCGCACGAGCGGGCGAAGCGGGCGATCGCCGAGGGGCGCTTCGAGCGTGAGATCGCACCGGTCACGCTGGCCGACGGCACTCTCTTCACCACCGACGAGTGCCCGCGCGACACCTCGCTGGAGAAGATGGCCGGCCTGAACCCGCTGGCCCCCGACGGCCGGATCACCGCCGGTGTCGCCTCGCAGATCTGCGACGGCGCCTCGGCGATGCTGATCGCCTCCGAGCAGGGCGTCAAGGACCACGGACTCACCCCGCGGGCCCGGATCCACCACCTGTCGGTGCGCGGCGACGACCCGATCTGGATGCTGACCGGCCCGATCGGCGCGACCAAGCACGCGCTGGCCAAGACCGGCATGAGCATCGACGACTTCGACCTGTTCGAGTGCAACGAGGCGTTCGCCTCGGTCGTGCTGGCCTGGATGAAGGAGACCGGCGCGCCCCACGACAAGGTCAACGTCAACGGCGGCGGCATCGCGCTGGGTCACCCGATCGGCGCGACCGGCACCCGGCTGATGACCACCATGCTGCACGAGCTCGAGCGCACGGGCGGCCGCTTCGGCCTGCAGACCATGTGCGAGGGCGGCGGTCAGGCCAACGTCACCATCATCGAGCGTCTCTGACCCTCGTCGTCTCGATGCCCGGCCGCAGCCGGGTTCCGGACCCAGCACGCGCTCAGCGGCTCAGCCGCTGCTCGGCACCCTCCGAGGCGAAGGCCTCCCCTGACGACGATGGAGACAGACATGACCGGCACCCCGCACCCCGCCCCCGGAGCCCCGGCCGGGGAGTGGCTCGGCTGCTCGCTGGGGGAGCGCACGGCGAGCTGGACCGACCGCGACGCCATCCTCTTCGCCCTGGCCGTCGGCGCGCGTCCCGACCAGCTCGACCTGGTCTTCGAGGAGCGGCTGCGGGTGCTGCCGTCGTTCGCCCTCACCCTGGCCCAGTGGGCGCCCGACGTGCTCGGCGGTGCCGGAGCCTTCGACGTGACCAACGCGCTGCACGGCTCGCAGGTCCTCGAGGCGCGCGCGCCGATGCCGGCCAGCGGTGAGCTGACGATGAAGGCGACGGTCAGCGGCGTCTGGGACAAGGGCAGCGCGGCCGTCTACGACGTGACGGTGGAGAGCGACTACTTCCTGGCGACCTGGTCGCTGTTCGCCCCGGGCCGCGGCGGCTTCGGCGGCGAGCGCGGGCCGAGCAGGTCGCCGGCCCCTGACGTGGCGCCGGCCTGGACGGCTCAGCTGCCGGTCGCCGACAACGCGGCCGTCCTCTACCGCCTGCTCGGCGACCGCCACCACATCCACGTGGACCCCGAGGCCGCCGCCGGGATCGGCCAGCCCCGGCCGATCCTGCACGGCCTGGCGACGCTGTCGGCCGCCACCCTGGTGCTGGCCGACCGGGCCGGGGCGCACCCCGCCGACCTGCGCCGGCTCGAAGGGCGCTTCGCGGCCCCGGTCTTCCCCGGCGAGACCCTCGAGGTGCGCGGCTGGGACGGCGGTGTCTTCGACGTGGTCTCCGAGCGCGGACCGGTGCTGGCCGGCGGTCTGGCCGACTTCGCCTGACCAACCTCGCCTGGCCGACCTCACCCCCCGCACGACGCACCCCAACCCGAAGGATGTCTGGATGAAGACGCTGGTGATCGGTGGCACCGGAATGATCGGCTGCCACGCCGCGACGCTGCTCACCGAACGAGGCCACGAGGTGACGATCGGCGCGCGCAGCGCGCCGGCCGAGGAGTCGCCGGTGGCGGCCTACCCGGTGCTGCTCGGGGACTACGCCCAGGGCGGGCTCACCGAGGCCGAGCTGGAGCCCTTCGACGCGGTCGTCTTCGCGGCCGGCCAGGATGTGCGCCACGTGCGGCCCGAGGACGCCGACGACCGCTTCTGGGCGGCGTACCAGTCCGAGGGCGTGCCCGCCTTCATGGCCCGCGCCAAGCGAGCCGGAGTACGACGGGCCGTACAGGTCGGCAGCTACTACCACATGGTGCGGCCCGACCTGGCCGAGACGAACCCCTACGTGAAGGCCCGTCAGCTGGCCGACGAGCGGTCCCGCGAGCTCGCCGACGCCGACTTCAACGTCTCGACGCTCAACCCGCCGTCCATCGTCGGGATGATCCCCGGCCGCAACGCGCGCGGCTTCGCCAAGATGCTGGCGTGGGGGCGCGGCGAGCTGACCGCGAAGGTGCCGGACACGGCCCCGCCGGGCGGCACCAACTACCTGTCGGTGCGCTCGCTGGCCGAGGCGATCGCCGGTGCCCTGGAGAACGCCGAGTCCGGGGCGGCGTACCTGATCGGGGACGAGAACCTCAGCTACCGCGACTACTTCCAGCTCGTCTTCGACGTCAGCGGTGGCGGTCGGACCGTGGAGCTGCGCGACGAGTCGCACCCCTTCCTCCCGGACGGCATGATCGTGCCCGGACGTGGCGCGGTGATCAGCTATGAGCCCGACCCCGCCGTGGTGGAGCTGCTCGGCTACCGGCGCAATGACGTACGGCCGATGCTCGAGGAGATGGCGCGCGCGGCCGTGCGCTGAGACGCACCGGCGGGGCTCAGCGGGGGGTGAACACGCCCGTGACCTCCTGCCGGGTCTCCGCCACCTCCTGGCGGAAGAGCGAGAGCGCCTCGAGGGCGGGACGGTCGGTGATCGCGAACAGGTCGGAGGGCTCGTCGGCCTCGTGGTCCACCGCGGCCCACGACGGGGTGACGAACATGTCGCCCTTCTCCCACTCGTAGACGATGCCGTCGATGACCGAGCGGCCCCGGCCGCGGTAGACGGCGTACACCGAGCTGCCCGCCCGGCGTACGGTCCGCGAGCGCCGTCCGGGGATCACCCGGTAGGCCTCGCAGCCCATCGTCGGCGTGACGTCGCGAGACGTCAGCGGGTCGACGTACACCATGCCGACCACGGGTCCCTCCGCCTGCGCGGCGAGGTGGGTCAGCAGCGCGTCGGTGTCGTCCCAGGTGTAGCGGAACTGCGAGGAGAAGGGGCTGCTGGGGCGCGGCGCGTCGATCGGCAGGCGGCCCGGGACCAGCATCGGGTCCAGGGTCGTGTCGTCGCGGACCACGGGCTGGCGGTCGTCGGGGTACTGCTCGAAGAAGACGGCGTCCAGCTCGTAGACCATCGGCAGGTCGAGCCCGTCGAACCAGGCCATCGACCCGTCGCCGGTGTTGGTGTGGTCGTGCCAGTGCCAGTTGGGCGTGAGCAGCAGGTCGCCCTCCTTCATCGCGCAGGCCACGCCGTTGACGGTGGTGTAGACGCCCTCGCCCTCGAAGACGAAGCGGATCGCCGACGCGGTGTGGCGGTGCGCGGGGGCGGTCTCACCGGGGCCGAGGTACTGCACCGCGCCCCACAGCGTCGAGCTGGTGAAGGGCAGGCCGCCCAGCCCGGGGTTGGTCAGGGCCAGCACCCGGCGGTCACCGCCCCGGTCGATCGGCACCTCCCAGCCGGCCCGCTCGGCGAGCGGGAGGACCGAGCTCCACTTCCACAGCCACGGCAGGGTGGCCGGCACCGGGGTGTCGGTGTTGAGGCGCTCGACCTGCTTCCACAGCGGCTTGAGGTCCTTGGCCATCAACATCCCGCACAGCTCGTCGATGCCGACCTCGACGGTCGTCGCCGCCTGCTCGGGCGTGGTGGGGTCGGTGGTGGTCATGCGGCGTTCCTGTCGGTCGGGAGGGTCAGGGTCGGTCCGGGTGGAGCAGGGCACCGATCCGGTCGGCGGCGTCGAGGAGCGTCCGGGCGACCCGGTCGGCGTCCTCGACCTCGCCCGAGGCCACGACCCCCACGCAGTACGCCGGAGCCCGGCGCACCCAGGTGGCGACCCCGCCGGCCCCGCGCTGGACGTCGCCGTACGTCGTGCTCCAGCCGCGCGCGCGGCTGTCGCCGATCCGTGGGTCCTCGCCGTCGCGGGGCGCGCGGGCGGCCAGCAGCGCGATGCCCGAGGCGCCCCGGCCGAGCGGGCGACGGGCTCCGGCGCGCACGCTCATGTGGAACGGGGTGTCCTCCGGCTCGGCCACCGCGACGACGACCGCCTCGTCGGCCTCTGCGCCGACCAGCTGCACCGTGAGCCCGAGCTCGCCGGCCGCCTGCTGGAGGACGGGCCGCGCGACCTGCCGGAGGTCGAGGTCGGCGTGCGCGACCAGGCCGAGCAGGCGCGGGCCGAGGCGGAACTGCCGATCGTCGCGGACGACGTACCCGCGCACCTCGAGGGTCTTGAGCAGTCGGCCCACGATGGTCCGGTTGACCTCGATCCGCTCGGCGAGCTCGCCGACGCCGAGACCGCGGTGCTCGCCGACCTCTTCCAGCAGGTCCAGTGCGCGCAGCACGCTCTGGGAGAGGGTGCGGTCCGCCTGGTGGCTCGGCGAGGAGCTCATGGCACTCCGTCAGTGTTGATAGTCGGTCATCGGGTGCGATAACCGGTCACGACGAAACCACGGCGGGCGGGAGTCGTCAACCTCGTGCCGGGCCGCCCGGCCGAGGTGGGGCGGCGGGAAATCGTTCTTCCACTGGGTGACGCGGCCCGTGGCGTCCGACTCGGCTGGTTCCTACGGTCGGGTCTCTGCGGACACCCGTCACCCTCGCCAAGGAGTCCCCCTGCCATGACCGCCACCTCGCCGCCCCCGCTCGAAGGCCTGAAGGTCCTCGACATCGCCACCCTCTTCGCGGGGCCCTCCGCCGCGACCCTGATGGCCGACTTCGGGGCGGACGTGATCAAGGTCGAGCACCCGCGCAAGCCGGACCCCGCGCGCACCCACGGCCACTCCAAGAACGGCCAGGGCCTGTGGTGGAAGGTGCTCGGCCGCAACAAGCGGGCGATCACGCTCAACCTCTCCCAGGCGGAGGGCCGCGAGGTCTTCCTGCGGCTGGTCGCCGACGCCGACGTCGTCATCGAGAACTTCCGCCCCGGCACCCTGGAGCGCTGGGGTCTCGGGTACGACGTGCTCTCCGAGGTCAACCCGCGCCTCGTGCTCACCCGGGTGACCGGCTTCGGCCAGTTCGGGCCGCGCTCCAAGGAACCGGCCTTCGGCACCATCGCCGAGGCGATGTCGGGCTTCGCGCACTCCACCGGCCAGCCCGACGGCCCCCCGACCCTGCCGCCGCTCGCGCTGGCCGACAACATCTCCGGCCTGGCCGCCACCATCGCCACCCTGATGGCGCTGCGCGGGCGCGACACGACGGGACGGGGTCAGGTGGTCGACCTGGCCATCATCGAGCCGATCCTGTCGATGCTCGGCTCCCAGCTCACGGTCTTCGACCAGCTCGGCGTGATCGCCCAGCGGGCCGGCAACCGCTCCGAGAACAACGCGCCGCGCAACACCTACCTGACCGCCGACGGCGACTGGGTGGCGATCTCCACCAGCGCCCACACCATCGCCGAGCGGGTGATGCGCCTGGTCGGTCGCCCCGAGCTGATCGAGGAGCCCTGGTTCGGCGACGGCCACCAGCGCGCCAAGCACGCCGACGTCCTCGACGAGGCGGTCGGCTCCTGGATCCTCCAGCGCCCGACCCAGGTCGTCGTCGAGGAGTTCGCCAAGGCCGAGGCCGCGCTCGCGGTCGTCAACGACATGAGCCGGGTGATCGTCGACGAGCAGTACAACGCCATCGGCGCCATCGCGACCGTCGAGGACGAGGACCTGGGCCCGGTGCGGATGCCGAACGTGATGTTCCGCCTCTCCGAGCAGCCCGGCGCCATCCGGCACACCGGCCGCGGGCACGGCGCCGACACCGACGCCGTCCTCGGCGAGCTGGGCCTCGCGGCCGACGAGATCGTCCAGCTCCGCGAGAGCGGGGCGGTCTGAGTGCGGGTCCTGGAGGACGCCCTCGCCTGGCTCTACGTCCCCGCACCGCGCGCCGGTGAGCTGCTGGCCAAGGCAGCGTCGGTCGCCGACGGGATCGTGGTCGACCTCGAGGACGCCGTGCACCCGCGCCAGCGGCCGGCCGCGCGGGAGCACCTCGCCGAGGTGCTGCCGGCGTACGACGGGGCCGCGTTCGTCGTGGTCCGCGTGAACCCGGTCAGCACCGCCGACTTCGCCGCGGACGTCGCGGCGCTCACCCCGCTCGTGCGGGCCGGCCACGTCGCCGCCATTCGCATCGCCAAGGTGGAGTCGGCCGCGGAGGTCGCGATCGCGCGGGCCGCCACCGCTGCCTGGGGCCCCGAGCCCCGCCTGGTCTGCCAGCTCGAGTCGGCCGGCGCCGTGGCCCGCGCCCACGAGATCGCGGCCGCCGACGGCGTGCACTCGATCATGCTCGGCGAGGCCGACCTGCGCGCCGACCTGCGCCTTCCGCGCGGTGCCGCCGGAGACCCCGGGCTGCTGCTGGCCCGCCAGACCTGCGTGCTCGCCTCGCGGGCCGCGGGCCTGCCCTCGCCGGTGGGCAGCGCGTTCACCGACGTCGCCGACATCGACGGCCTCCGGGAGACCAGCCACCGGCTGGCCGCCCTGGGCTTCGTCGGCCGCTCGTGCATCCACCCCCGGCAGGCCGCTGTCGTCCGGGAGGGCTTCGCACCCACCCCGGCCGACGTCGCGTGGGCCCGCTCGGTGCTCGCCGAGTCCGGCGCCCAGGACGGGGCGGACAGCGCGGCATCGGTGCTGTCCGACGGGTCCTTCGTCGACCCGGCGATCGTGCGCCAGGCCGAGCGGATCGCGGCCCGGGCCGGAGCGGGGGAGTGAGCGCACCGGGGATCGAGACCGGGATCGGACCCGGCCGGCTCGCCGGCGCCGACATCACGGTCGTCGACCTCGCCCAGCCACTGCATCCCGCGGTGCCGGTCTCACCCAGCCACCCCGGCTTCAAGCACTCGCTGCAGCGGCGGCACGGGGACGCCGTACGCGTGGACGGCACCTCGGGCGCCAACGACCTGCTCGTCCTCGGCACCCACACGGCCACCCACGTGGACGCCCTGGCCCACATCAGCCACGACGGCCTGCTGCACGGCGGCGTCGACGCCCGCGCCGCCCAGGAGGGCGGCCGGTTCCTCGAGCACGGCGTGCACACCATCGCCCCGGTCGTGGCGCCCGGCGTCCTGCTCGACCTCCCGGCCCTGCTCGGCGTCGAGCGGCTCGCGCCCGGCCAGGCGATCACCGCCGACGACCTCGCCGCGGCCGCGGGCGGGCGCGAGATCGAGCCCGGCAGCGTGCTCCTGGTCCGCACCGGCTGGGCGCAGCTGTGGGACGACCCGCACGCCTTCCTCAGCCACGACGCCGGCGTGCCCGGGCCCGACGAGGGCGGCTGCCGGTGGCTGGCCGCGCTCGGCCCGCGCCTGGTCGGCTCCGACACCACCGCCTTCGAGCACATCCCTGCCGGCGAGGGCCACGCCCGGCTGCCCGGCCACCGGGTGCTGCTCGTGGAGGCCGGCGTCCCGATCATGGAGATGCTCCAGCTCGAGCGCCTCGCCCGGCTCGCCCCCGACACGTGCACCGTCGTCGCCGCACCGCTGCCGATCGTCGGCGCCACCGGCTCGCCGCTGCGTCCGCTGGCGCTCGTCGGCGCCTGACCCACCCACGTCGTACCCCGAGGAGTCCCGACCCGTGACCGCAGCCGTCCCGTCCACCGAAGGTGCGACGGCCGTCGCCCGCCTGGCCGCCTTCGCCGCCGCCTTCCGCGCCGCCCCGACCGAACCCGCCCTGGACGACGCGCGCCAGCGGCTGCTGGACACGATCGGCATCTCGGTGCCGGCGCTGGGCACCGGCCCCGCGGCGATCGTGCACCAGCTGGCCCGGACCTGGGGTGGGCACGCCCAGTCCACCGCCCTCGGCCTGGCCGAGAAGGTCCCCGCACCGACCGCCGCGCTGGTCAACGGCACGCTCGGCCACGCCCTGGACTTCGACGACACCCACGTCCCGTCGATCCTGCACCCGTCGGCCTCGGTCGTCCCGGCCGCGCTGGCCGCCGCCGAGGCGTGCGGCGCGAGCGGGCGCGAGCTGCTCGCCGCGATCGCGGTCGGCAACGAGATCTGCATCCGGCTGGGCAACGCCGGCTACGACCCGGCGATCAACAACTCGGTCTTCTTCGAGCGCGGCCTGCACGCCACGTCCATCTGTGGCGCCCTCGGCTCCGCCGCCGCCGCGGCGACCGTGATGGGCCTGCCCGAGGACCAGATCGCGCACGCCATGGGCATCGCGGCGTCGATGGGCGCCGGCCTGTTGGAGGCCAACCGCGCCGGTGGCTCGGTCAAGCGCATGCACTGCGGCTGGGCCGCCCACTCCGGCGTGGTCGCCGCCCAGTGCGCCGACGCGGGCCTCACCGGCCCGCCGACCGTGCTCGAGGGCCGCTTCGGCTTCTTCCACGCCTACTGCGGCGAGACGTACGACGAGGCCGCGCTGCTCGACGGCCTCGGCGAGGTGTGGGCGACCGGCGACTGCTTCGTGAAGCCGTACCCGACCAACGTCTTCACCCACTCCGGCATCGACGCGGCCCTGGCGCTGCGCGCGCAGGGACTCAAGCCGGAGGAGATCGAGTCCGTGGAGATCGGCGTCCCGTCGCCGGTGCTGCGGACGATCGCCCAGCCGCGCGAGGCGAAGGTCCGCCCCGAGTCGGGCTACCACGCACAGTTCTCCGGGCCGTTCACGTTCGCGATCGCGCTCGGGGGCGGCGGTGGTCTGGGCGTCTACCTCGACGACTTCACCGACGAGCAGGTCGCCGACCCGGTGCTGCTGGACCTGGCCTCGCGGATCACCCACGTCGCGGACCCGCGCTGCGACGAGATCTTCCCGAGCCACTTCCCCTCGATCGTGCGGGTGCAGACCAAGGACGGGCGCGAGCTGGTCGAGGAGGTGCTCACCACGCGCGGCACCTCCGAGCGCCCGCTGAGCGACGACGAGATCATGCTGAAGTTCCGCCTCAACGCCGCCGGCCTTCCCGGGGGAGCCGACGAGATCGGGCGCCGGATCGCGGACGTCGCGTCGTACGACGACGTCAGCCGGCTGCTGGAGGGCACCACCGCGAGCTGAGCTCGCGCCGACCCACCCGGCCGGGCCCGACAGCAGCCGCCGCCGGGCCCGGCCGTCGACGAAAGGCATCACGTTGCCAGCACCGCCCCGCACCCCGGTCGGCCTCTCGGTGCCGCTGCTGCTGATCCTGGCGGCGTGCAGCGGCTTTCCCCCGTTCGCGATCGACACCTACCTGCCGGGCTTCCCGCAGATCGCGGACGACCTGGACGCGACCGCCGCCCAGGTCCAGCTGACGCTCACCGCGTTCATGCTCGCCACCGCCGTGGGGCAGGTCGTGTGGGGCACCCTGTCCGACCAGATCGGCCGCCGGCCGGTGCTGCTCGGCGGCATCGCGGTCGGCGTGGCGGCCAGCCTCACCTGTGCGCTCACCGAGTCGGTCTGGCTGCTGGTCGTGGCGCGGGCGCTGCAGGGCCTGGGCACCGGGGCCGTGATGGTGGTCGCCCGCGCGGTGGTGGCCGACCTGTCCACCGGCGCCGACGCGGCCCGGGCCTTCTCCACGCTCTCGGCGGTGCAGTCGGTGGCTCCGATCGCCGCCCCGGTGATGGGCGGCCTGCTGATCGGCCCGCTCGGGTGGCGGGCGGCGTTCTGGCTGCTGTTCGCGATGACCGTGTGCATGTCGGCGGCGATCTGGCGGCTGGTCCCCGAGACCATGCCGCCCGAGAACCGCAGGGCCAGCGGACTGGGCCGGCTCCTGGGCGACGGCCGGCTGCTGCTGGCCGACCGCGGCTACCTGGGCGCCGTGATCACGGTGGCCGCCAGCTTCGGGACCATGTTCGCCTACATCTCCGGCAGCCCGTTCGTGATCCAGAGCATCATGGGGCTCTCGGAGTACGCCTACTCGGGGATCTTCGCCGGCACCGCCGCCGCCATGGTCGCGATGATCATGGTGAACCGGCGCCTGGTCCGCTCGGTGCCGCCGCGGCGGATGGTGGTCTTCGGCGTGCTCGGCCAGGGCGCCGGCGTGGCCGTCCTGCTGGTCTGCGTCCTGGCCCTCGATCTGCCGCTGCCGGGGATGGTCGTCGGCTTCCTCCTGGTGCAGGCCTCGCAGGCCATGCTGACCGGCAACTGCAACGCCATCGGGCTGATGCGGGCCAAGCCGCGCACCGGCACCGGCGCCGCGCTGATGGGCGGCGCCCAGTTCGGCACCGCCGCCCTGGTGGCCCCCCTCGTCGGCATCGCCGGCGAGCACACGGCCGTGCCGATGGTGTCCGTGATGGCGGTGGCGGTGCTGCTGACGGTCGTCGGCGTGACCCTGATCCGCTCGGCCACCCGGGACCGGGAGCTCGAGCCGGCCTGAGTGGTCGCGCGCCGAGGGGCCGCCGCGCGCCGCGCCCCCGGCAGGTGGGAGGAGCCGGTCGGCGGCCAGACGTCCTAGAGTCGGTGGTCCTGGCGCCCCGGTCGTACGACGTCCCCCGGGGACGTCATCCGCGCCGGTGGTCCGAACACCCGCACATAGCCGAAGGGGGCACGTCCGGTCGGGACGTGCCCCCTTCGGGGGCCGGAGCGGTGGGAGGGTGGTGGCCGCTCGGCTCGAGATGTGGCTCGGGTGGGCTCAGATCTCGACGGTCGAGGCGTCGTACGAGTAGAGCCAGTCGTAGCGGTCGGCGATCGGGTCCACGCTCCACTCGCGCTCCAGGTAGGCCTTGGCGGCCTCCGGCTCGGCGAGCTCGGGGGAGTGGAAGCGGGCGGTGTTCGCGGTCGCGCCGCGCACCATCTTCGAGGTGCGGTCGATGCGGGCGTGCTCGTAGCGCAGCAGCGCCTTCTCCGGGTCCGAGCCGTACGCCTCGAGCGCGCGGGCCAGGACCAGGCCGTCCTCGATCGAGTGGACGGCACCCTGGGCCAGGAACGGCAGGGTGGCGTGGCAGGCGTCGCCGAGCAGGGTGACCCGGCCCTTCGACCAGTTGGCGATGGGCTCGCCGCGGACGAGGGCCCACTTCATCAGCTGCGGGGACAGCTTGATGAGGGTCTGGATGTTCTCGTGCCAGC
Source organism: Nocardioides sp. W7 (assembly GCF_022919075.1). Taxonomy (NCBI): domain Bacteria; kingdom Bacillati; phylum Actinomycetota; class Actinomycetes; order Propionibacteriales; family Nocardioidaceae; genus Nocardioides; species Nocardioides sp. W7. Next base: position 1,676,612 of record NZ_CP095078.1, read on the forward strand.
CGGCGAAGTCCTCGAGGCACTCCTCGACGGTGCCGTGGACGGTGCCGCCCTGGGCCGTCCACTCCTTGCCCTCGATGGTGGCGACGAAGTTCATCAGCTTGCCGCCGTGCAGCGGGTAGTGCACCGCATGGGCACGCGGGCCGATCCAGGTCGTGCCGACCCACGAGCGCAGGTGCTCGGGGAGGTTCTCCATCGGGATCAGGCCGCGCCAGGCGACCATGCCGGCGAACTCGGGAGCGCTGGGTCCCCAGAGCGCGTCGCGGATGCCGGAGCGCCAGCCGTCGGCGCCGATGACGACGTCGCCGGTGACGACGGTGCCGTCCTCGAGGGTGATCGAGGCCGAGCCCGGCTCCTGGGAGACACCGACGACGCGGGACTTCAGGCGGATCGCGCCCGGGTCCTCGGCGATGACGGCCTGGCGCAGGGTGTCGAGCAGGTCCGGGCGGTAGACGGTCAGGTACGGGTAGCCGTACCGCTCGACCGCCAGCGCGCCGAGGTCGAACAGCGGCCACGGCTCGGCGGAGTTCCAGAGCCGCAGCTCCTTGCGCTCCGGGTCGCAGGACAGCTTCCGGAGCTGGTCGAAGACGCCGAGGGCGTCCAGGACCCGGTTGCCGTTCGGGCTGATCTGGATGCCGGCGCCGACCTCCTTGATCTCCTGGGCCTGCTCGTAGAGCTCGACCTCGAAGCCTCGCTGCAGGAGGGCGAGGGCAGCGGTCATTCCGCCGATGCCACCGCCTGCGATGACGACGCGCATGTGATGCCTTTCTGGTGGGCCGGGACTCAGAGAGCCGCGGTGCGGAGCAGGCCGAGGGCCCGGAGGACGACTTCGTCGCTGCAGCGCACCAGGTGGGCGTCGGCCTCGGCGGTGAAGGAGTACGGGCGCCACGAGGGGACGGCGATGACGTCGCCGCGCTCCCAGGTGATGACCTCGCCGTCGATGTCGAGCGAGCCGGAGCCCTCGACGACGGTGAAGATCGAGTTCGCCGTGGTCTGGTGGACCTGCGAGGTGAAGCCGGCGTCGAGGCGCAGGACGTGGATCGAGATCGTGGGCATGGCGGGCTCGCCCAGCTCGATCACCTTGGAGGCCAGGCCGTCGGCCGGCGCCTCGGCGGCGTCCAGGCGGGACACCGAGTCCTCCCAGCGGAAGGCCAGCGGCGAGGAGTCGACGTCGACCGGGTCGGCCTCGAGCCGGTCCGGGTGCTGCTTGAAGAACATCGGCTCGAGCAGGTGGATCAGGGGTACGTCGAGGATGTCGACCCAGTAGCAGTCGTCACCGTCCGCGTCGGACTCGTGCGAGTGGCTGTGCCAGAACGTCGACGGGGTGAGCAGCACGTCGCCGGGGCGCATCTCCACGCGGTGACCGTTGACGACGGTGTAGGTGCCCGTGCCGTCGAGGATGATCCGCAGCGCGGCCGGGGTGTGCCGGTGGCAGTCGGCGGTCTCGCCCGGGCGGATCAGCTGGTACGCCGCCACCAGGGTGCGGACGGTGGCGTACTCGTTGCCCTCGACGGGGTTGCGCATGGTGACGTTGCGGCGGTCGGCCATCGAGTGGTCGACCAGCCGGCCGGCGGCGTCGAGGACGGACTGGATGTCGTCGTACTTCCAGCGGTACGGCACGAGGTTCTTGCGCGGCTCGGGCCACAGCGCCGGGAAGCGCCGGTGCCAGCCGCCCTCCATGCTGAGGTCGTCGAAGATGCCGTAGAGCTGCTCGAGGCTCTCGATGGCCTCGGAGCCGGGGACGGTGATGTCGGTGGTCATCGGGAGCTCCTTCAGCGCTGCTTGATGATGTCGGGGGTGTAGGCGTTCGCGAACACCTCGGTGTTGCCGCGGGTGCCCTGGCGGACCGGGACGCTCATCTCGCCGAGCTGGTCGATGGCGATCCGGATGACGTCGCCGTCGACGACGGGCCCGACGCCCGCCGGGGTGCCGGTCGCGATGATGTCGCCGGGGTGCAGCGTCATCACGGTCGAGGCCATCGCGACCATGCCCGGGATGTCGAGGACCAGGTCGCGGGTGTTGGCGTGCTGGCGCAGCTCGTCGCCGACCCAGAGCCTCATCTCGAGCTGGGTCGGGTCGTCGACCTCGTCGGCGGTGGTGATCCAGGGACCGACCGGGCAGAAGGTGTCGTAGGCCTTGCGGAAGACCCGCTCCTCGCGGCCGCGCACCACCATGTCGAGCAGGCAGGCGTAGCCGAAGACGTGCTCGGCCCAGTTCTCCCGGGCGATGTCGCGCCCGCCCTTGCCGATGACGATGGCCAGCTCGGACTCGTGGTGCACCTCGCGGTTGGGCAGAGCGGGGAGCTCGACGGCGTCCTCGGGGCCCGACAGCGACGACGGCGGCTTGAGGAAGAAGCCCTGGACGTCGGCGCGGTAGCCGGCCTGCATCTCGCGGCCGTGGTCGTGGTAGTTCACCGGGTAGGCGATGACCTTGTTCGGCCACGGCACCGGGGTGAGCAGCCGGGCCTCGGCGAGCGGGATCCGGGCACCGGTCGCGACCGCGGCCTCGATGGCCTCCCGGCGCTGGTCGAAGTCGGCGATGAGCCGGTTGGGGCCCACCGGGGGCCACTCCGCGGGGTCGACGCCGGCGGCGTCCGTGACGTCGACGAGGTCGTCGCCGACGACGACGCCGACCTGACCGTTGCCGAACCGAGCGATCTTCATCCGGGTGCTCTCCTCTACGTTCCGCTGCTGCTGCAACCGGACGCTAGGCCCGGCGCGAGGCACCCGGAAGGCGTGTTCCGTTGGATGCGACGACGCATTCACCCGGCCCCTCGACGGGCCGAAACTCGGGGTGTCACCAGGTGCAGATCGACCCTGCCCACCCCGCACGACGAGGAGTTCCCCAGTGCCCACCACCGTCCGCGACGCCGTCTTCGAGGTGCTCAGGAACCACGGCGTGGACCGGATCTTCGCCAACCCGGGCTCGACCGAGGTCGACCTGCTCACCGACCTCCCCGAGGAACTGGAGTTCGTGCTGGCCCTGCACGAGGGCTCGGTGCTCGGCATGGCCACCGGCCACGCCATCGCGGCCGACAAGCCGGCGCTCGCCCTGCTGCACACCACCGCCGGCTACGGCAACGCGGTCGGGGGCCTGGCCACGGCGCAGGCCAACCGCGCCCCGGTGGTGCTGCTCGTCGGCCAGCAGGACCGCCGGCACCTGGCGGCCGCCCCGTTCCTGGCCGGCGATCTCGACGGCCTCGCCGGCAGCTACCCGGTCAGCGTCGAGCAGCCCGCCCGGCCCGGCGACGTGCCCGGCTGCATCGCCCGCGCCCTTCACGCGGCCACGGTCCACCGCGGCCCCGCCGTCGTGATCATCCCGATGAGCGACTGGAGCGAGCCCGCCGACGAGGTGCGGGCGCCGGCCGCGCGCAGCCTGGTCGTCGGCACCGCTGCCGACCCCGACGCCGTGGCGGTCCTGGCGACCGCCCTGCGCGACGCCGAGCGCCCCGCCCTGGTCCTCGGCTCGCTCGCCGACGACCCGGACACCTGGGCCGCGGTGGCCGAGCTCGCCACCGCCCTGGACGCACCGGTCTGGCAGGCGGCGTACTCCTACCGGATGGGCTTCGACCAGACCTCGCCGCTCTTCGCCGGCCACCTCCCGCCCGCCCGGGCCGGCCTGCGCAAGGCGCTCGGCGGCCACGACGTCGTCCTGGTCCTCGGCACCCACGCGTTCCGCCAGTACCTCCACGACACGGGCGAGTTCGTGCCCGCGACCACCCGGGTCCTGGTCGTCACCGACGACGCCGACGAGGCGATCCGCAGCGACGCCGAGCTGGCCGTCATCGCGCCGGTCGCCGCCGTCGCGGCGTGCCTGGCCCAGGACGTTCCGGTCCGGGCGAGCAGCCCGCGCGAGCCGCGCCCCGTGCCGGCCCCGATCGTCGCCGAGCCCGGTTCCGCCATCGACCCCGGGCACGTGTTCGCTGCGCTCGCCGAGCGGCTCCCCGCGGAGTCGACGTACTTCGAGGAGAGCCCCTCGACCCGCCGCCAGCTGCTCGCGCAGCTGCCGGTCCGGGCGCCGTTCGGCTTCCTGACCGCCGGGATGGGCGGTCTCGGCTTCGCCGTTCCCGGGGCGGTCGGCGTGAAGCTGGCCCGGCCGGAGCGACCGGTGGTCGCGATCGTCGGCGACGGCGCCTCGCTCTACAACGTCCAGGCCCTCTGGAGCGCCCAGAAGTACGGCGTGGGCGTGCTGTTCATCGTGATGTCCAACGGCGGCTACGCGGTGATGGACCGGCTCGCCCACAACGCCGGTGCCCAGCCGCCGTGGCCCGGCTTCGGTGAGATCAGCCTGGCCACCCTCGCCGCGGGCTTCGGCTGCCCCGCCCGCCGCATCGAGACCGTCGGCGAGCTGCTCGCGGTCCTCGACGAGGTCGTGCCCGGGCTCGGTGAGCGCACCGAGCCGCTGGTGCTCGACATCGCCGTCACCACCAACTGAAACCGCGGCCCCCGCCGCAACCCCACCGCCCGGGCACAGCCGGGCGCCCGACCTGAGAGAGGTTCCGTCATGGCACAAGACTGGCTCGCCGAGGATCTGCCCGAAGACCGCGAGGAGCTCCGCGACGTGGTCTCGGACATCCTCGCCAAGTACGACCGCGAGTACTGGATCAAGGTCGACGAGTCGGGGGAGTACCCGCAGGACTTCGTCGACGAGCTGCAGGCCGGCGGTTGGCTGTCCATGCTCATCCCCACCGAGTACGGCGGCGGCGGCGCGACGATCCCGGACGCCGCGGTGTTCCTCGAGACGATGAACCGCTGGGGCGCCCCGGGCACCCTGATCCACGCCCAGATGTACACGATGGGCGCGATCCTGCGGCACGGCAGCCCCGAGCAGAAGCAGAAGTGGCTGCCGCAGATCGCCGACGGACTCCGGCTGCAGTCCTTCGGCGTCACCGAGCCGGACGCCGGCACCGACACCACCCGGATCCGGACCTTCGCCCAGCGCGACGGTGACGAGTACGTCATCAACGGCGGCAAGATCTTCACCTCGCGGGCCCAGCAGTCCGACCTGCTGCTGCTGATCGCGCGGACTAAGAAGTACGAGGACGTCGAGAAGAAGACCGACGGCGTCTCGGTGTTCCTGGTCGACATGCGCGACGCACTCGCGGCCGGCACGCTCACGATCGACCCGATCAAGGTGATGAGCGGCCACCACACCAACCAGCTCACCTTCTCCGACATGCGGGTCCCGGCCGAGAACCTGATCGGCGAGGAGAACAAGGGCTTCAAGGTCACCCTCTCCGGCATGAACGCCGAGCGGATCCTCGCGGCGTCGCAGTACGTCGGGTCCGGCCTGTGGTTCATCGACCGCGCGGTCGAGTACTCCAAGGAGCGGGTCGTCTTCGGCCGCCCGATCGGCATGAACCAGGGCATCCAGTTCCCGATCGCGACCGCCTTCGCGAACCTGCGCGCGGCGAGCGCGCTGCGCTGGCAGGCGGCCGAGAAGTTCGAGGCCGGCAGCCGCTCGGGCACCGAGGCGAACATCGCCAAGCTGCTCTCCTCGAAGGCCCAGTGGGAGGCGGCCAACGCCGCGATGGACACCTTCGGCGGCTACGGCCTGGCCTCGGAGTACGGCATCGAGCAGAAGTTCCGCGCGGCCCGCGGCCCGCTGATCGCGCCGATCAGCACCAACATCATCCTGGCCGGCATCGCCCAGCGCGACCTGGGCATGCCCCGGTCCTACTGACCTGGATGACGATCACGGTGGAGAGCGAGACGGGGCAGGTGAGCGGGGCGACCGAGGTCGTGGCCCGCTTCGCCTGCACCCGCCAGGAGCCGGTCGGCCCCCCGGGGACCGACCGGCTCGCAGCGGCGACCCGGAGCCTGGTCGACACGGTCGGCGTGGCCCTGGCCGGACGGAGTACGCCGGCGGTCCGCGCCGTACGCGCCTGGGTCGGCGTCGAGCCCGCGGCCGGTGCGTCCGCTGTGTGGGGCGAGCCGGGCGGCCGGGGCGCCTCGCAGGCGGCCCTGGTCAACGGCACGGCCGGCCACGCGCTGGACTTCGACGACGCCTGCCCCTCGATGCCGCTGCACCCCAGCACGGTGCTGTGGCCGGCGCTGCTGGCGCTCAGCAACGCCGACACCGACCCGGACACCGCCCGGGAGACCGACCCCGGCCTCCTGGTCGAGGCGCTCGACGTGGGCAACGCGGTGGTGCGGGCGCTCGGTGAGGCGCTGCCGATGGACGCGCACTACGGCCGCGGCTGGCACAGCACCGCGACCGTCGGCCGGCTGGGTGCGGTCGCCGCGCTCGCCCGGCTGCGCGGTCTCACCGTGGACCAGACCCGGCACGCACTCGGCGTCGTCGCGTCGATGGCGGGGGGCAGCATCGCCAACTTCGGCACCGGCACCAAGCCGTTGCACGCGGGCCTCGCGGCGCGCGACGCGGTGATCGCGGTGCGGATGGTGGAGAACGGCCTCGACGCCGCCACCGACCAGCTCGAGCACCGACTCGGCTTCCTGGCCCTCTTCGGCGAGCCGACCCCCCTGGCGGTCGGCCGGCTCGAGGAGCGGCTCCGGCACTGGGAGCGGCACTGGACCGAGGACTGGTCGCTCAAGCGCTTCCCGTCCTGCTACGGAACCCATCGGGCCGTCGACGCGGTCCTCGAGCTGCGGTCCGAGATCGCGGCCGCGATCGAGTGCGTCGACGTGCAGGTGCACCCCGGCTCGCTGCGACCGCTCATCGACCACCTGCCGGCCACCGGCACGGAGGCGAAGTTCAGCCTGCCGTTCACGGTTGCGCGGGCGCTGCTCACGGGCGGGCTCGTCGTCGGCGACTTCACCGACGCCGCGCTCGCCGACCCTGCGCTGGAGGTGCTGATGCCGCTGGTCCACGTCACCGCGGCCGACACGCCCCCCGGCCGCGCCGACCTGAGCGGTACGCCGTACGCCCACGTGTGCGTGCGGCTGGTCGACGGCACCCAGCATGAGCGCCTGGTGCTCCTCACCCGCGGCGACAGCCGCAACCCGCTCACCGATGCCGAGGCCGACCAGAAGTTCCTCGGCGCCATCGCCGCGGTCGGCTGGCCGGAGCCGGACGGCCGGGCGCTGCTGGAGCAGGTCCGGGTCGCCCTGACCGGACCCGGCGCGCTGGCTCAGGCGCTGACCGCGCTGGCCGCGGACCCGCCCACCATCCCCGATCGAGCAGGAGAGCGACCGTGACCGGCAACCACCCTCAGGTCGAGATCTTCGAGGAGGGGATGCGCGAGGGCATGCAGATCGAGAGCGCCGACATCCCCGTCGAGGCCAAGATCCGGCTGCTCGACGCGCTGTCCGCCACCGGGCTGCGCAACATCGTCGTCGGCTCGTTCGTCAGCCCGAGGTGGGTGCCGCAGATGGCCCGGGTCGAGGAGGTCATCGCCGGGTTCACCCCCGTCGAGGGCGTCTCCTACTCCGCGCTCGCGCTCAACGCCAAGGGCGCCGAGCGCCGCGCCGAGCACACCCCGCCGCTGTCGCCGCCCCCCCACGTCCAGCGCACCACCGTCCACCTGTGCGACGTCTTCGTGCAGCGCAACACCGCCAAGTCCCAGCGCGACGAGATCGCCGCGCTCGAGGGCACGATCACCCGCGCGGTCGAGCGGGGGATCACCGACGCCGTGGTCGCGATCAACGCCGCCTGGGGCTCGAACTGGGTCGGTCCGTTCACCCTGGAGCAGCGCCTCGCGGTCCTCGACCTCCAGTTCGCCGCCTGGCGGGCCGCCGACATCGAGCCGCGGACCATCTGGATCGGCGACCCGATGAGCTGGAACACCCCGCGTGCCGTCGAGGAGACGATCCGGGCCTGCGTCGAGCGGTTCCCCGCGGTCACGACGTACCACCTGCACCTGCACAACGGCCGCGGCAGCGCGCTGACCTCGGCGTACGTCGCCCTGCGCGCGCTCGGCGCCGACCACACCCTGGCGCTGGACACCTCCATCGGCGGCATGGGCGGTTGCCCCTACTGCGGCAACGGTCGCGCCACCAAGATGATCCCGACCGAGGACCTCGTCGACCTCCTGCACGAGGAGGGCATCGAGACCGGCATCGACCTGGCGAGGCTGATCGAGGCGGCCCACGTCGCCGAGGAGGTCGTTGGCCACGAGCTGTACGGCCACGTCAGCAAGGTCGGCCCGCGCCCCCGCGGCGCGGACCTCTACGCGATGGACATGCCGTTCGTCGAGACCATCGCCGAGGCCCAGCACTTCCGCCTCGGACCCGACACGTACGCCGGCTGCCTCTCGCCGTACAAGCAGCCGATCACCTCGCCCGCCCGCGCGGCCGCGGAGGCCGGTCAGCCGGCCGTCCTGCTGCTGCCCGAGAGCGACTGAGACCCCCCAGCACCCGGCCCTCGAGGGGCCCGCCCGGCTCGCCGGGAACCACACACAGGAGGAACCCCATGGCTGAAGGCACCCGCGGCTCGCTCGCCGGGCTTCGCGTCATCGAGATCAGCACGTCGGTCGCCGGCCCCCTGGCCGGACAGATCCTCGGCGACCTCGGCGCCGAGGTGATCAAGGTCGAGCGCGTCGGCTCCGGCGACGACACCCGCCAGTGGACCCCGCCGGCGTGGGACGGCGAGTCGATCGCGTTCCTCCACCTCAACCGCAACAAGCTCAGCCTGGAGCTGGACTACAAGGACCCGCGCGGCCGGCGGGTACTGCGGGACCTGATCGCCTCCGCCGACGTCCTGGTGCAGAACCTGCGACCGGGCGCCCTGGCGAAGGTCGGGTTCTCGTGGGAGGAGCTGCAGGAGATCAACCCCCGGCTGGTCTACTGCGACATGACCGGCTTCGGGCGCACCGGACCGAAGGCCACGGAGCCGGCGTACGACCCGCTGCTGCAGGCGTACTCCGGGATCATCGACATGATGGGCACCGGTGACGGACCGCCGGCCCGCGTGCCGCTGTCGATCCTCGACAAGGGCACCGCGATGTGGGCCGCGATCGGCGTGCTCGACGCGCTGCGCACCGTGGAGCGGACCGGCAAGGGCGTGCACGTCGGGGTCTCGTTGCTGGAGACCGCCGTGACCTGGACCCACGCCAACGTGATGGGTGCCCTGGCGGGCAACGGCAAGCCGAAGAACCTCGGCTCCGGCCACGCCGGGGTGGTGCCGTACGGCGCCTTCCCGACCCGCGACGGCTGGGCCTTCATCTCCGCCGGCAACCAGGCCCTGTGGACCCGCTTCTGCACGGCCACCGGCGCCGAGGAGCTGGCGACGCGGGAGGGGTTCGGGTCGAACCCGGAGCGCTCGGCCAACCGGGAGCAGGTCGAGGCGGCCGTCTCGGAGGTGACCCGGGGCTTCGAGACCGCGGGGCTGATCACGCTGCTCAACGAGGCCGGCATCCCGTGCTCGGCGGTCAACTCGGTGCCCGACATGGTCGACGACCCGCAGGTCAAGGCGCTCGGCCTGATCGAGCCGATGGCGCACACCGAGGTGGAGAACTTCGAGGTCGTGAACCTGCCGATCACCTTCGGTGGCGAGTACCCCGAGCACCAGTGCCCGCCGCCGGTGCTGGGGGCCGACACCGATGCCGTGCTGAGCCGACTGGGCGTCAGCGCGGAGTCCATCGCCGAACTGCGCCGCGACGGCGTGGTCGCCTCGGTCGCGGACCGGCCGTGACCACCCTCCTCGACCCGGCCGCGTGGAGCGGTCGCGTATTCGACGGCACCTGGCGCGCGGTCCCCGCCACGCTGACGACGACCGAGCCGGCCACCGGGACGGCGGTCGGCACCGTCGGCGTCGCCACCCCCGACGACGTGCTGTCGTCCGTGGCCACCGCCCGGCAGACGCAGCGCGCCTGGGCGGCCGCGGGCTACCACGTGCGGGCCGGCGTCCTGCGACGTGCGGCGCAGGTCTTCAGCGAGAACGCCCCCGAGATCACCGACCTGTTCGCCCGCGAGGCCGGTGCCCCGCAGCGGGTCGCCGGCCCCCAGGCGGCGATCTCGGCCGAGGAGTGCTTCGAGGCCGCGGCCCTGGCGGCCATGCCCGCCGGTGACCTGCTGCGCTCGATGCAGCCCCGGCTCTCCATGGCCCGCCGGGTGCCGGTCGGCGTGGTCGGCGTGATCGCGCCGTTCAACTCCCCGATCCTGCTCGCCCTGCGTGCCGTGGCGCCCGCCCTGGCCCTCGGCAACGCCGTCGTGCTGAAGCCCGACCCGCGCACCGCCGTGGTCGGCGGCGTGCTGCTGGCCCGGGTCTTCGAGGCGGCCGGTCTCCCGGCCGGCCTGCTGCACGTGCTGCCCGGCGGCGTCGACGTCGGCGAGGCGATCGTGGCCCATCCCGACGTGCCCGTTCTGGCCTTCACCGGGTCCACCGGGGCCGGCAAGGCGATCGCCGCCGCGGCTGCGGCGAACCTCAAGCGCACCCACCTCGAGCTGGGCGGCAACTCGGCCTCCGTCGTGCTGGAGGACGCGGACGTCGACGCGGCCGCCGCGGCCGGCGCGTGGGGCTCCTTCCGCCACGCCGGCCAGATCTGCATGGCCACCGGCCGGCACCTGGTGCACGAGTCGATCGCCGAGCGGTACGTCGCCCGGCTCGCCGAGGTCGCCGCCGGGCTCCGGCTCGGGGACCCGGCCCGCACCGACGCCGACGTGGGGCCGATCATCGACGCCACCCAGCGCGACCGGGTGCACCGGATGGTCACCGACTCCGTCGCGGCCGGCGCCCGGCTGGTCACGGGCGGCGAGCCGGAGGGCCCGTTCTACCGGCCGACCGTGCTCGCCGGTGTCCCGGCCGACGCACCGGCGTACCGCGACGAGGTGTTCGGCCCGGTGGCCTCCGTGGTCACCTTCGCCAGCGACGACGAGGCCGTCGCGCTGGCGAGCGACACGCCGTACGGCCTGGCGCTGGGGGTGTTCACGCGCGACGTGATGCGCGGCCTGGCCCTGGCGGAACGGATCCCCGCGGGGCTGGTGCACATCAACGACCAGACCATCAACGACGAGCCGGTGGCGCCCTTCGGCGGCGTCGGCCACTCGGGGAACGGGGCCCGGCACGGCGGCCACGAGGCCAACCTAGAGGCGTTCACCGAGCTCCAGTGGGTCACCGTTCGGGGCAGCGTGCCCGACTACCCGTGGTGACCACTCCCGACCGAACCACTGAGGAGAACCCGATGACCGAGCCCGTCCTCCACGTCGAGACCCGCGGCCGGGTCCGGTGGCTGACCCTGAACCGCCCGGACCGCCGCAACGCGCTCAACCTGGAGCTCAACGAGGCGCTGGTGGATGCGGTGATGGAGGCCGACCACGACCCCGAGGTCTACGCCATCGCCATCACCGGCACCGGGAAGGCGTTCTGCTCCGGTGCCGACCTGTCCGACGCCAAGACGCGGGCGGATCGGGGCGAGGCCTGGTACGGCCCGCTGCACAACCGGTACCGCAGCCTCTTCGAGGTGATGATCGACAGCCGCAAGCCGACCCTCGCGGTCGTCAACGGCCCGGCGGTGGCCGGTGGCTTCGAGCTGGCCCTGTCGTGCGACCTGCGGGTGGTGGCCGACCACGCCTTCTTCGCGGTGCCGGAGTCGCGCCGCGGTCGCGGCGCCCACTACGCCTCGGTCGCCCTGCCCCGGATGGTGCCCCAGGGCATCGCGATGGAGTGGCTCTACAGCGGTCGCAGGATCGAGCTGGCCGAGGCCGAGCGCTGGGGCCTGGTCAACCGCACGGCGCCGGCCGAGGGGCTCGTCGAGGCCGCCGAGGAGCTCCTGGCCTCCTTCACCGACTCCGCACCGCTGTCGTTGCAGCGTCTCAAGCTGACCTACCGGCGTACCGAGTCCATGGACCCGCACGCCGCCATCCGGCTCGACATCGGCCCCGACGTCTACTCCTCGGAGGACCAGAAGGAGGGCGCTCGCTCCTTCCTGGAGAAGCGGGAGCCGCGCTGGCAGGGCCGCTGACCCACGGCGTCGGCACGGCAACACGGCTGAAACGTTTCCTCCCGCCGCCATTGCCAGCAGGTGACGGGTGACACTAGTATCGCCTCTGTCGTTCCGAATATCAGAACGGCGTTCCACAAACTGGAAGGGTGCGACGATGAGTCAGACGACGTTGGACAGGGAGACGGACAGCCGTCGGTCGGTCCTGGGCCGGGCCTTCGACATCCTCGAGTGCTTCACCGACGGTGAGCCCGAGCAGACCATCGGCTCGCTGTGCGCGAAGACCGACCTCCCGCCGGCGACCGTGCACCGGATGCTCGCCAACCTCGCCGAGTGGGGCGCCGTCGAGCGGGCCTCCCGCGGGCGCTACCGCCTCGGCATGCGGCTGTGGCGGCTGGGCTGGGGCGTCCCCGGCGCCCGCACCCTCAAGGACATCGCTCGGCCGTTCCTCGTCGACCTGCACGCCGCCTGCGGCGAGCTGACCCTGCTGGCCTCCCGCGATCGCGACCAGGTGCTGGTCACCGACATCATCGCCGGCAACGCCGAGGCCCGGCTCCAGCGACTCCCGCGCCAGCTCCCGATGGTGGGCTCGGCGCCCGGCTCGGTGTTCCTGGCCAACATCGAGCCCGACGAGGCCACCCGGCTCGTCGGCACCCGCGGCACCGTCGACTTCCAGTTCTGGCAGCGGATGGCGGAGATCCGGCGCAACGGCGTGGCCGTCTCGCGCGGCACCAAGCCCGGCTCGACCGGCTGGGTCGCCGCCCCGGTCTTCGACGGTGCCGGTGCGATCCGCTCGACGATCTGCGTCGTGGTTCCGACCGAGCGGCTCAACACCGTCGGTCTCTCGCACGCCGTGCACCGCGCGGCCCGGGCGGTCAGCCAGGGTCTCTCGGTCGCGATGCCGTCCGCGAGCTGATCCGTGTCCGTCCTCGACAAGACCGTCCAGGTCATCGACGTCCTCGGCCGGGCCTCCGGGCCGATGCGTCTGGGCGCGGTCGCCGAGCACGTCGCGATGCCCAAGTCGTCGGCACACCGGCTGCTGGCTGAGCTCGCCCAGCTCGGTCTGGTGCGCCGCGCCGGCGAGGGGGAGTACGCCCTCGGCTACCGGCTCGTGCAGTGGGGCCACCTCGCGGACCGCTCGGTGGGGCTGCGCTCGCTGGCCGAGCCGGTGATGACCGAGCTGCGCGACGACGTCCGCGAGAGCGTCCACCTCTACGTGCGCCAGGACAACCACCGGGTCTGCGTGCTGTCGGTCGAGGGCCCGCACACCCTGCGGCCCGTGGCGGTGCTCGGCAGCCCGATGCCGCTGGGCTACGGCGCCGCCGGCAAGCTGCTGCTCGCGCACGCCGACGAGCGGGTGCAGCTGGCGGTGGAGCGCGAGCTTCCGGAGCACCGCGGCCGGACGCTCCCCACCCGCGAGGAGCTCGCCGCCATCCGCGACCGCGGGGTCTCGGTGTCGATCGGTGAGATGGAGGACGGCCTCACGGCGGTGGCGACCCCCGTGCGGGCCCCCGGTGGGGGCGTCTTCGCCGCGCTCGCCGTGGCCAGCGTGACCACCCGGATGCCCGTCGAGCGGCACTCCGAGATCGTGACCCGACTGGCCGACGCGGCCGGCCGGATCAGTGTCGCCATCGGCGGCTGAGCAACCTCGAAGCGGTTGTTCCACAGGGTGCGAGAAGGGCCTGTGATCCAACCGTCCCGGGGTGAGGCTGGTCCCAGCCGCCGCGACCTGCCGTCGCGGTCAACGTCTTGAGGAAGGGGCGAGGATGCCATCCCTGTCGAAGAGCGAGACCAGCAAGTTCGTCGAGACGCCGAGCGGGCGGATCCACCTGCACGAGGCCGGTGAGGGTCACGCCGTGGTCATGCTGCACGGCAGCGGTCCGGGCGCGACCGGGTGGAGCAACTTCAACCCCAACCTGTCGCACCTCGCCGAGCGCTTCCGGGTGATCGCCCCGGACATGCCGGGCTGGGGCGAGTCGGACCCGGTCTCGTACGAGGACCGGGACCACGTCACCGCGGCGATCCAGCTGCTCGACGCCCTCGGCATCGAGAAGGCCGCCTTCGTCGGCAACTCGATGGGCGGCGCGACCTCCCTCAAGGTCGCCGGTCGGCACCCCGACCGGGTCAGCCACCTGGTGACCATGGGCTCGGGTGCCCCGGGCCCGCGGGTCTTCAGCCCCGGCGGCGGCCCGACGGAGGGCCTCAAGGTGCTGCACCGCGGCTACCGCGACCCGTCCCTGGAGAACATGCGGGCGCTGTGCCAGATCATGGCCTTCGACCAGGCGTTCGCCACCGACGAGCTCGTCCAGCAGCGCTTCGACAGCTGCGCGACGCACCCCGAGCACATCGCCAACTTCGCCGCCGGGCTCGGCCGCCCGCGGCGCGGCGAGTCCACCCTGGAGGACATCGCCTCGATCAAGGCGCCGGCCATGATCATCCACGGTCGCGACGACCGGGTCGTCCACTTCGAGGCCGGCCTGCGCCTGGTGTCGACGATCGAGAACTCGCGCCTGGTCCTGCTCAACCGCTGCGGCCACTGGGCCCAGCTCGAGCACGCGGCGGAGTTCAACCACCTCGTGCGCGACTTCATCGACAACGCAGCGCCCGCCGGGCACTGAGACCCGGGAGGGACACCACCATGAGTGAGCTGGTTGACCGCATCGAGGAGCTCTCCGAGTTCCTCGCCGACCAGGCCGAGGAGGCCGACGCCCTCGGCCACCTGCCGGACCGGACCCACAAGGCGCTGCGCGAGGCGGGCATCGTCAAGGCGCTGCAGCCGAAGGACTTCGGCGGCACCGAGACCCACCCCCGGGAGTTCTTCGAGGCCATCTTGGCCGTCGGCTCGCGCTCCGCGTCCGCAGGCTGGGTCTCCTCGGTGGTCGGCGTGCACTCCTTCGAGCTCGCGCAGGGCACCCGGGCCGTCCAGGAGGAGATCTGGGGGGAGGACCCCGACACCTGGGTCGCCTCGCCGTACGCCCCGATCGGGCGAGCCAAGCGCACCGACGGCGGCTGGATCTTCAGCGGCCGCTGGCCCTTCTCCTCCGGCACCGACCTGTGCGACTGGGTCGTGCTCGGCGGCATGCTCACCGACGACGAGGGGGCGGTGCGACCCGACGGGCTGCGCCACTTCATCCTGCCGCGCGCCGACTACACGATCCTCCAGGACTCCTGGAACGTCGTGGGCCTCAAGGGCACCGGGAGCAAGGACGTCGTGATCGACGGCGCCTTCGTGCCCGACCACCGGCTCATCGACCCCGAGGACCTCGGGTCCGGAGCCGCCGCGGCCCAGGCCGGCCGGGGCGACGTACCGCTCTACCGGATGCCGTTCCACTCCATGTTCAGCGGCGCGATCACCGCGGGCACGCTCGCCGCGGCCGAGGGCGCCCTCGCCGCCTGGGTGGCTTACACCAAGACCCGGGTCTCGGCCCGCGGGGTCACCGCCGCCACCGACCCGCGCCAGCTGCACGCGCTCGGCGAGGCGGCCTCGGACCTCCAGGCCAGCCGGATGCAGTTCCTCGCCGACATCGACCGGCTGTACGACGTCGCCGAGTCGGGCCGGCCGATCGACCTCGAGCTGCGCGCCGAGGTGCGTCGCAACCAGGTCCGGGTCTCGCGCCGGGCCGGCGACGCCGTCGACCGCCTGGTCGCCCACGCGGGCGGCTCGGCGATGCGGATGGACAACCCGATCCAGCGCTTCTGGCGCGACATGCACATCGCCCTCGGTCACGGCGCCAACGTCGCCGAGCCCGTCTACCAGGCCTCCGGGACCGTCGTCTTCGGCGGCGAGCCGCCGGCCAACGTCCGGATGTGAGCAACGTCTGAAACCAGATCTCCGGGGGCACCTGAAGAGGGAAATTGTGATTGCCCTCACTGGGCGGAATTGCGCTTCCCGGAGGTCTGGCGGACTGACAGATTCGCCAAAGTCCGAGCCCTTCCTGAGACGGACGACACTGTCTGTGGAGGTCGCTCAACGCAGGGCCAGGAACTGGCCATGACCTCTCGTGCCAAGGAGCACCATGAACACCAGCAAGCACTCGATCCGGATCCCGGCCCTCGTCGTCGCGGCAGTCGCGGCCCTCACGCTCTCCGCCTGTGGCGGAGACGACAGCTCGGCGGCCTCCGGCGGCACCGACTCGATCAAGATCGCCGTCTTCCCGAGCTTCAACGCCCTCGGCGCGCACGCCGCCGACATCGAGGGGACCTTCGAGAAGCAGGGCCTCGACGTCGAGTTCGTCACCGTGGCCACCCCGGCCGAGGCGACGCCCCAGCTGCTCGGCGGCAAGGTCGACTTCGCCCTGATGGACGTCACCACCCCGGTGATCGCCCGCAGCGAGGGTGTCCCGGTCGTCATGGTGGCTCCCGGCGCGACCGGCACCGCCCTGAACGCCGACGGCATGGGCGTCGGCAACTTCTGGGTCACCAAGGACAGCGACATCAAGTCCGTCGCGGACATCCAGGACGCCACCTTCGGCATCCCGCAGACCAAGAGCCAGATCTGGGTCGACGTCCGCACGGTGGTCGACTCCGAGGGCGGCGACTCCGGCAAGATCGAGTTCGTCGAGGTGCCCAACACGATCGCGGCCCTCAAGTCCGGCAGCGTCGACGTGGTCACGACCGCCGAGCCCGCCGGCACCGCCACCCTCGCCGACCCGGACCTCAAGCGTCTGTCGGGCTTCGTGAGCGGCGGCGAGGGCGAGGTCGCCTACACCTACGTGACGAGCGACAAGTTCGCGAAGTCCAACGCCGAGACCGTCGACAAGTTCGCGACCGCGATCCTGGACGCCAACAAGCTGCTCAACGCCGACCCGAAGCTGCCGGCCGAGATCGCCGCGACGTACGTCGACGCACCGCCGGCCCTGCTGGAGAAGGCCGTCTACCAGAAGTTCGGCGAGGAGCCGATCGACGCCGAGATCGTCGAGGCAGGGATCGCCCGCGTGCTGCGCTACGACCTGATCGCCGAGGAGGACGCCCCCGACGTGGACGACCTCCTCGCGGACGACTGACATGGGTGCAGTGATCGCTCGGACGTCCACCGACGCGGGGGCCACCACCCCCGCGCCGGCGGGCGCCGCACCCGACGACGCGGCGCGCCGGCGCTCCCGGGCCGCACGCGGCGCCACGGTGGTGTCGCTCGCGCAGAAGACCTGCGCGCTGCTCGTCGCCCTCGTGGTCTGGCACGTGTTCGCCAAGACCGGCGGCTCGGCCGCCGGGGTGCCGACGCCGCTCGAGCTGGTCGACACCGGGTCGGGCATGGTCACCACCGGTGACTACTGGTCGGCGGTCGGCAACACGCTCACCTCGGCACTCATCGGGTTCGCGCTGTCGGTGCTGATCGCTGTACCGATCGGTCTGCTCAACGGCTCCTTTCCCGCCATGGAGCGCAGCACCCGCTTCGTGATCGACTTCGGGCGCACCATCCCCGGTGTCGCGATCCTGCCGGTCGTGCTGCTGCTCTTCGGCTCGAACCGGTCGATGGTCCTGATCCTGGTGATGTTCAGCGCCGTGTGGCCGATGCTGGTGCAGGCGACGTACGCCGCCCAGCAGCTGTCGCCGCAGATGCGCCAGGTCGCCACGTCGTTCCGGCTCAGCCGCACCAGCCGGATCCGGGACATCTATCTCCCCTCGGCGCTGCCGTTCCTGATGACCGGGCTGCGCATCTCCGCGACGATCAGCCTGCTGATCACGATCTCCTCGGAGTTCCTCGGTGGTGCCCCGGGCCTCGGCCAGCGGCTCTACAGCACGCTGACCGTCAACGACAACGACCGAATGTTCGTCTACGTCGTCACCGCAGCCCTCTTGGGCGTCGCGCTGAACTTCCTGCTCGTGGCGGCCCAGCGGCGAGTGCTGTGGTGGCACCCCTCCGAGAGGGAGAAGAACCGATGAACGTCATTCGCCGCGTCCTGTGGGAGCTGTGGCTCCCCGTGCTGCTGGTGGCCGTCTGGTGGTTCGCCAGCGCCAATAGCACCAGCTTCTACTTCCCGCCGCTCGCCGACATCGCCGACGAGTTCGTCGAGATCTGGTTCTTCGAGGGCATCCAGAACGAGATCTGGCCCAGCGTTCAGCGCCTGGCCATGGGCTTCGGCATCGCCGTCGTGGTCGGCGTCGTGCTGGGCATGGTCCTCGGGGTCGTGGGCTGGCTGGAGAACGCCGTCCGCCCGATCGTGGAGTTCCTGCGCGCCACCCCCGGTGTCGCCGTCCTCCCCGTCATGGTGCTGCTGCTCGGCCTCGGCACGAGCATGAAGGTCGGCATCATCGCGCTGGTCGCGACCTGGCCGATCCTGCTCAACACGATCGACGGCGTCCGCTCCGTGGAGCCGGTGCTGCGCCAGGTGGCCGCGAGTCACCGGCTCAAGATGAGCGACCGGATCCGGTTCATCATCCTGCCCAACGCGGCGCCCCAGATCTTCGCGGGTGCCCGGACGGCCCTGGCGATCTCGGTGGTCGCGATGGTGATCTCGGAGATGGTCGGCACCCCCGGCGGCGTCGGCTACTTCATCCTCGACGCCCAGCGCAGCTTCAACACCGTGGCCATGTGGACCGGCATCATCGCGCTCGGCATCCTCGGGTACCTGCTCAACAAGCTCTTCGCCATCGTCGAGGGCCGGACGCTCGCATGGCACCGCGGCATGACCGCGCACAACAACGGAGGAAAGTGATGACCGTGACCACCGAGAACACCGCGGGGAAGCCCGCCGCCAGCTCGGACACCCCGGTGATCCAGGTCCAGGGCCTGGGCCACGCCTACGGTCCACGACAGATCTTCGAGGCTCTGGAGTTCTCGGTCGGTCAGGGCGAGTTCGTCTGCATCGTCGGCCCGTCCGGCGTCGGCAAGACCACGCTGCTGCAGAGCCTCACCGGCCTGCTGCAGCCCAGCCAGGGCGCCGTCGTCTTCGAGGGCAAGACCGTCAAGTCACCGCCGGAGGGCCTGGCGATCGTCTTCCAGGACTACAGCCGCTCGCTGATGCCGTGGCTCTCCGTCCTGGACAACGTGGCGCTGCCGCTGCGGTCGATGGGGATCAAGAAGGCCGAGCGCATCCGGCTCGCCACCGAGGCCCTGACCGAGGTCGGTCTGCGCGACGTGACGGGGGCCTACCCCTGGCAGCTCTCGGGCGGCATGCAGCAGCGGGTCGCCATCGCGCGGGCCCTGGCCTGCCAGCCGCGGGCGATCGTCATGGACGAGCCGTTCGCCTCGGTCGACGCGCAGACGCGCTCCGAGCTGGAGGACCTGGTCCTGCGGGTGCGCGACCACCTCGGCATCACGGTGATGCTGGTGACCCACGACATCGACGAGGCCGTCTACCTGGCCGACACGGTGCTCGTGCTCTCCGGCAAGCCGGCGACCGTCGCCGCGATGATCCCCGTGGACCTGCCGGTGCCGCGGCACCAGCTGGACACCAAGGCGCTGCCGAAGTTCGCCGAGCTGCGCACCGAGGTCTACCGGCTCATCAAGAAGTCGGTCGCTCCCTCGGCGCCGGCCTGATCGTCGCAGCCGACCGGGACAGGAGCACCACCATGGAGACCTCCCACTCGTTCGACCCGGCGCTGTTCCGGGAGACGCTCGGTCACTACCCGACCGGCGTCGCGGTCGTCACCGCGATCGACGACACCGGCCGGCCGGTGGGGATGGTCGTCGGGTCCTTCACCTCGGTGTCCCTCGACCCGCCGCTGGTGGCCTACCTGCCGACGCGCTCGTCGGGCAGCTACGCGCGGCTGCGCACCAGCCGGCACTTCTGCGTCAACGTCCTCGCGGCCGACCAGCAGGACCTCTGCGGCCGCTTCGCCTCGCGGGCCGAGGACAAGTTCGAGGGCGTCGAGTGGGAGCCCGCCGCCGAGGGGTCGCCCGTGCTGGCCGGCGCGGTGGGCTGGATCGAGTGCGAGGTCACCGAGGAGCTCGACGGCGGCGACCACGTGATCGTGGTCGGCCGGGTCCTCGACCTGGCCGTCCAGCGGCCGACGCTGCCGCTGCTGTTCTTCCAGGGCGGCTACGGCCGGTTCGCCCTGCCCTCGCCGGTCGCGAGCTCGGACCCCGAGCTGATCGAGAGCGCCCAGATGGCCGAGGTGGTCCGCGGGCCGCTCGAGGCACTCGCCCGTGAGCTCGGTGCCGACTGCAGCGTGATGGCCCGGGTCGGTGACGAGGCGGTCTTCGTGTCGGTCACCAGTCGGGGTGGCCACGAGGCGGGCAGCCTGGCGGTGGGCCACCGGATCCCGCTGATCCCCCCGGTCGGCACGGTCTTCTGCGCGCAGGCCCCGGACGACGAGGTCGAGCGCTGGCTGAGCCGCGCCAAGGCCTCCGACGAGGACCGGGCCAGCTTCCGCAAGAACCTCGCCGCCGTACGCCGGCACGGCTACTCGCTCTCCCTGGTGCCCCAGGTCTCGACCGACCGGGTCGCGCTGATGAGCGACTACTCCGGGGTCGACGTGATGCCCGTCCACGAGCGCCGGATCCGCCAGATGATCTCCGAGAGCGCCTCGCTCTACGAGCCGGTGCTCGACCCGGACCAGACCCACGACCTGCACTCGGTGATCGTCCCGATGCCGACCGACGAGGAGCAGACCCGGCTCGCGCTGCGGCTCTCCGGGCTGCCGCACGGTGCCACCGTCGAGCGGGTCGAGGAGTGGATCGCGGCGCTGTCCCGGGTCGCCCACGAGGGCGCGGCCCTGCTGCGCGAGCGCGCCGGCCGCGCCGCCGCGGCCCGACCGTAGGTCCTTTTCCGCTCCGTGCCACGAGCACTGGGAGCGTCCGGCGCCGGGGCGCAGGATCACACCAGGACTTCTAGACGAGGAGAACGACATGCACGCGAAGGTCAAGGCCCTGGGGTACGCGGTGATCACCGCGACCAACCTGGACGAGTGGGTGGAGTTCGGTTCCGGCCTGCTCGGGCTGCAGGTGGCGCACCGTGACGACGACCGGCTGCTGCTCCGGATGGACCACTACGCCTACCGCCTCGACGTACGTCGTGCCGACGAGGGCGGGGCCCTCGCGCTGGGCTGGGACGTCGGCGGCCCGGAGGCGCTCGCCGAGCTGACCGCCCGCCTCACCGAGGCCGGCTACGCCGTCGAGCAGGGCACCCCGGAGCTCATCGAGGAGCGCAAGGTCGTGGACGTGGTCCGCTTCCGCGACCCCGAGGACATCATCGACCACGAGCTGTTCTGGGGCCTGAAGAGCACCACGGAGAAGTTCGTGTCCCCGATCGGGGCGAGGTTCGTCGCCGGCGACCTCGGCTTCGGTCACGCCTTCCAGGCGCTGCACCAGGGCAACGACGCGTACAACAGGCTGTTCCGCGAGATCCTCGGGTTCCGCCTCAGCGACCACATCGAGATGCCGGGCGACCTCGGCACCTTCCTGCACTGCAACCCGCGGCACCACTCGTTCGCGTTCGCGAACGCCCCGCACCGCAAGGCGGGCATCGGTCACTTCATGTTCGAGATCGACGACCTCGACCTGCTCGGTCGCCAGTGGGACGCCGTCCAGGACGCCGGCGTGACGATCCTGTCCACGCTGGGCAAGCACACCAACGACGAGATGATCTCGTTCTACGTCCGCAGCCCCTCGGGCTTCGGCATCGAGTTCGGCGTCGGCGGCATCCTGATCGACGACGAGTCCTGGCTGCCGGTCCGCTACGACTCCGCCCACTACTGGGGTCACAAGCGTCCCGAGGGCGTCTGAGCCCCCTCCTCAGCGACACGGTCCTGCCCTCTCCCCCCTCGGGCAGGGCCGTGTTCTCGTTCCCGGGCGTGCGGTGGCTCAGCCCCCGGCAGGGGAGAGCCGCGCGCTGATCCGCGCGGCGGCCGCCGCGACCAGCGCGGCAGAGCGGTCCCAGCCCACGCCGAGGGCGGGACCGGACAGCGAGATCGCGGCGACGGCCGTCTCGTGGGCGAGCAGCGGTGAGGCGACGGAGACCGCTCCGACGGCCATCTCCTCGTGCTCCCGAGCCGTGCCCGTCTCCCGGATCGTGCTCAGCTCGCGCAGCAGCCGCCCCGGCTCGCCGATGGAGTACGCCGTCCGCCGCGGCAGACCGTCGCGGAACTGCTCGCCGACGACCTCCGGGGCGGCGTACGCGAGCATCGCCTTGCCGAGTGCGGAGCAGGTCGCGGGGAGCCGGACGCCGGGACTGGTCACCGGCCGGGACAGCCGCGCGGTGCGCCGGTGGTGGACCTTCTCCAGATAGACGATCTCGGTGCCCTCGAGCACCGCGAGGTAGGCCGTCAGCCCGGTGGCGACGTGCAGCTGGCTGAGCTCGCCGATGGCCAGGTCGCGCAGGCCGCCGGGGCGGTAGGCGCCGACCCGGACTCCGAGCTCGAAGAGCTGGAGGCCGAGCCGGTAGCCGGTGCCCTCGCGCTCGACCAGGCCGATCGCCTCCAGCTCGCCGAGCGTGCGGTGGATGGTGGACTTCCACAGGCCGGTTCGGCGCGCCAGCTCGCTGACGCCGACGACCCGCTCGGGACCGCGGAAGGCCTGCAGGATCGTGCCGGCCTTCGCGACCGCGCTCTGGCGTTGAACCGGTTCCGTCACGTGACCACTGTGCTGACCGGCGGCGGCCGACGTACCGCGATTTCCGCCAGGTGAGGCGGTCGTTCCGGGGTGCCGAACGCGTCCGTTGGCGCGGCGTCCGGGGCGGCCGGAGGGTGAGGGCACCAACGACGGCCCCTCCAGGAGGCAAGCAGTGACGACCGACGTCAGCCGATTCATCGACGTCGACCGCGGGGAGATCCAGGGCGAGATCTTCCACAGTGCGGAGATCTACGAGCAGGAGCTGGAGCGGGTCTGGGCCCGGTCCTGGGTCTTCCTGGCCCACGACTCGATGATCCCCAAGCGCGGCGACTTCATCCAGACCTACATCGGCGAGGACCCGGTCGTGGTCGTGCGCCAGCGCGACGGCGGCGTGAAGGCGTTCCTCAACCAGTGCCGGCACCGCGGCATGCGGATCTGCCGGGCCGACCGCGGCAACGCCAAGGCGTTCATGTGCTCCTTCCACGGCTGGGTGTACGACACCGCCGGCAACCTGATCGAGGTGCCGCACGAGGAGACGGCGTACCGGCCCGAGGTCTTCGACAAGTCGGACTGGGGGCCGCGACCGGTGGCCCGGCTGGAGAGCTACCGCGGCTTCTGGTTCGGCACCTGGGACGCCGAGGCGCCCTCGCTGACGGACTACCTCGGCGACATGGCGTGGTACTTCGACGCGCACTTCGACCGCTACGCGTCGGGCTTCGAGGCGATCGCGGTGCACAAGTGGGTGATCGGGGCGAACTGGAAGCTCAACGCCGAGCAGCCCTCGTCCGACATGTACCACGGCGACGTCACCCACGTGTCGGCCAAGCAGGTGATGGGGATCGGCCCGACGCCGGACCGCGAGGGGCACCAGTTCAGCGGCACCTTCGGGCACGGCACCGGGTGGTGGGACGTCGGCGGCAACACCCGCCGCGCCTCGGTCGGCGACGCCTGGCTCGCGGACCACCGCGAGGAGGTCGTCGAGCGGGTCGGCGAGCGCCGGGCCGACGGCGTCCGCGGCCACGCCAACATCTTCCCGAACTTCATGTTCCTGCATAACGGCACCATCCGGGTCACCCACCCGCGCGGCCCGGACGAGTTCGAGGTCTGGGCCTGGACGATGGTCCCGGCCGACGCGCCGGCCGAGCTGAAGGAGGAGATCCGGGTCAAGGTGCTGCGCACCTTCAGCCCCGGCGGCCTCTTCGAGCAGGACGACGCCGAGAACTGGGTCGAGGAGCAGCGGATCATGCGCGGCTACATGGCCCGCCGCAGCCCGCTCGTCTACACGATGCGGATGGGCGAGGCGAGGCGCGACCAGCACGGCCTGCCCGGCCTCACCGTCGACCACCCGTACGCCGACGAGGGCTCGCGTGGGATGTACCGCCACTACCTCGACCTGATGATGTCGCCGACCTGGGCCGACGTCATCGAGCGCAAGCGGGAGCGAGACGAGCCCGTGACGGCTCGCCCGCTCGACAAGAACGGAGTGAGTCGATGAGCGCACTGCTGCCCGTGGAGCGGCTGATCTCGATCGGGGTCGTCGTCGACGACCTCGAGCGGGCCACCCGCCGCTACGCCGAGATCCTCGGCATCGACACCTGGGAGGTGCGCGAGCTCGGGGCCGACCGGCTCAGCGACGTGACCTCCCACGGCCGACGCGTCGAGGCGTCGTTCCGCACCGCCACCGGTACGACGCACGGCGCGGCCCGCGAGGCCGGGGTCTCGCCCGGGCCGGACGGCGTACCGGTGACCTTCGAGCTGGTCCAGCCGCTGACCGGCGAGACGCCCTTCCACGAGCTGCGCTTCCGCCGCAGGCAGGGCATCAGCCACCTGACCCTGAGTGTCGCCACCCGGGCGGAGTTCGCGGTGATCCGCGAGCGGCTGGCCGCGGCCGGCATCAGGGTCTCGGCCTCGATGACGGTCGACGGCGTCGTCGAGCGGCACTTCGTCGACACCCGCAAGGTGCTCGGCGGCTACCACGTCGAGGTCGTCGTGAGCGACGAGGAGCGCCCGGTACTGCCGGCCGACGAGGTCTGGGACCACTCCGGGACCTACGAGCGGCCGGCGGGCGTCGGCCCGCTGCCGGTGCAGGGCGTCGGGCACTTCGGCGTCGTGGTCGAGAACGTCGTGGAGACCATCGAGCGCTACCACGAGGTCTTCGGCATCGAGCAGTTCCGGATGCGCGACTGGCGCACCGAGCCGGGCCTGCTGGACCGGCCGTTCTACCGCGGCGAGGACGTCGACCACGAGTACTACACCGGCCTCGCGCCGTTCCGGGACTTCGGCTTCGAGATCATCGAGCCGACGCTCGGCCCGAGCCACTACAACCGGGAGTTCCGCGACCTGTACGGCGAGGGCGTGCACCACCTGCTGCTGTCGGTCACCGCCGACGAGGAGCTGTGGGACGCCAACCGGGAGTGGCTCGACTCGATCGGCGTGCCGCTGGCCATGGGCTCGACGCTCGTCGGCGGCTCCGGCGAGTTCGTCTACTACGACACCGCCCCCGACCTGGGCGGCTGGATGCTGGAGGCGACCTGTCGCCACTTCGCCGCCGAGCCGCACCTGGTCCGGCCCCACTACGTCATCGACTTCGCGGCCCTGGCCGCGGTCGTGTGATCGCCACGGAGACGACGATGGACATCCTGATCAAGCACGGCTCGGTGCGGCCCGCCGACGCCGAGACCACCCACGCCGTCGCACAGTTCCTCTACCTGGAGGCCGACCTGCTCGACGAGTGGCGCTTCGAGGAGTGGCTCGAGCTGCTCGCCGAGGACCTGTACTACTGGTCGCCGACCCGCGAGAACCGGGTCTACCGCGAGCGCAGGCACGAGACCGCGGCGCCGGGCGGCTCGGCGTACTTCGAGGAGACGCGGGCCGACATGGTGCAGCGGGTGGAGCGGCTGGCCACCCACATGGCGTGGGCCGAGGACCCGCCCTCGCGCACCCGGCACCTGGTCAGCAACGTGCGGGTCTTCGAGACCGACCGGCCGGGGGAGTACGCCGTGTCGTCGAACTTCGTGGTCTACCGCACCCGGAGCGAGCGCGACCAGGACGAGATCGTCGGTCAGCGCCGGGACGTGATCCGGCGCGCGGACGGGGCAGCGGGCTTCGAGCTGGCGCACCGCGAGATCCGGTTCGACATGGCGACCCTGCTGATCAAGAACCTCAGCTCGTTCTTCTGAGGTCCGGGCGGGGGCGCCGCCTCAGGCGCAGCCGGGTGCGTGCTCGGCCCGCCGGTAGGTGGCGACGACCTCGCCGTCCAGGGTGTACTCCAGGTGGTCGGCGTCGCTGAGCTCGGCGTACCCGTAGAGGACCTGCCACGAGCGTGTATCGGCCTCGGGACCGTCGTCGGTGCGCCGCCAGCTCTCGTCGCCGAACCAGAACCAGTTGACGCCGTCGGAGTTCCGCAGGAGTCGACCGGACCAGACCGCCGGCTGGGCAGGAAGGTGGGGTACTCCGTCACACAGGGGTGGGAATCCCGCCTTCAGACCCCGCTGGTGTGACGGAGTATCCCGACGGCGTCCCGGACCTCGCTGTCCAGGTCCACCGTCATGGCCGGGTTCAGCGCGGCCAGCTCCTCGACCGACTCCGGTCCGATCACGGCGCTGACGACGCCCTCCTGGGCGAGCACCCAGGCGAGCGCGAGCACCGCGGGGTCGAGGCCGTGCGCGTCGGCCACCGCGGCGAAGGCGGCGGCGAAGCGGCGGTCGTCGGCGTCCGGTCCCGGCCCCTGCCAGCGGGCGGAGCCCAGGTGGGTGCGCTCCGCGGTGCCGGCGGCGAGCAGACCGCCGGCCAGCGGGCTGAACGCGGTCACCGGCACGCCGAGATGGCGGCAGGCGGGCAGCACCTCCGACTCGACCTGGCGGTGCCGGGCGCTGTAGCGGACCTGGTGCACGGCCGGACGGGGTACGCCGAGGGCGTCGGCGCGCAGCACGACCTCGGTGGCCTGCCAGCCGGCGTACGTCGAGATCCCGTAGTGCCGGATCGAGCCGTCACGGATCAGCTCGTCGAAAGTCAGCAGCAGCTCGTCGACCGGGACGGTCGGGTCGGGGTGGTGGGCGTGCAGGACGTCCACGTGGTCGGTGCGCAGCCGGCGCAGGCTGCGCTCCAGCGCGCGCCGCACGTGCGTGCGACCGAGCCCCGCACCGTCGGGGCCGTCGAGGATCCGCTCGCCGACCTTGGTGCAGAGCACCACCTCGTCGCGACGCGCTCCGAGCACCCGGCCGAGCAGCTCCTCGGCCGAGGCCCGCTCCGTCGCGGCCGGCCGGCCGGGGCGGTCGAAGCGGGCCTGGTCGCCGTACGAGCTGG
Source organism: Nocardioides sp. W7 (assembly GCF_022919075.1). Classification (NCBI taxonomy): domain Bacteria; kingdom Bacillati; phylum Actinomycetota; class Actinomycetes; order Propionibacteriales; family Nocardioidaceae; genus Nocardioides; species Nocardioides sp. W7. The sequence continues at coordinate 1,703,245 of NZ_CP095078.1, forward strand.
CGGTGTCGAGCAGGTTGATCCCGGCGTCCAGGGCGGCTCCGACCAGCCGGTCGACGTCCTCCGCCCGCGGGGCCACCCCGAAGGTGGCCGTCCCGATCGCCAGCCGGGACACGGCCGGCCCGGTGTCGCCGAGCGGGACCCTCACGCGGGCAGCGCGATCACGCTGTCGTCGAGCAGCACGTGGATCTCGCCGTCCTCGACCCTGACCTCGTAGGTCCGGATCGGTCCGGTCGCCGGGAGGGTCTTCGCCGCGCCGGTGCGCAGGCAGAACTTCGCCATGTGCCACACGCACTCGACCTCGCCGTCCTCGACGTACCCCTCCGAGAGCGAGGAGTCGGCATGGGAGCAGGTGTCGGCGGTCGCATAGAACTCGCCGTCGAGGTGGAAGAGCGCGATCGGCGGGCGCACCGAGTCGACCTTGAACCCCTCGCCGTCCTCGATCTCGGTCGCGGCACACACCTTCAGCCAGGTCATCGTGGTCCTCTCGTCGCGGGGGTACGTCGGTCGTGGGTCAGGCCGGCCAGTCGACCGTGGTGGACCAGGCGTCCTCGGCGCGCGGCAGCCAGCGGTCGTAGAGCAGGCGGAACTCCTGCTGGCGGTAGAACTCGGCGCCGTTGCTGCCGAACGTGCGCTCGGCCCGGACCCGGGCCGGGCCGCCGCTGCCGCTGCGGCGGCGCAGGAGCCAGTGCTGGTCGTAGATCCGCTGGGACTCCCACAGCTCCAGCAGCAGGATGTGTCGCGGGTCCTCGACCCCGCGCATCCAGGCGAACTCCAGGCAGCCCGGCTCGCGCCGGGTCTCGGCCTCGTTGGCGAGGAGGCCGGGCGCCTCGGCGTCGGGGTCGGCGAAGCAGGACTGGATCACGATCCGCACCGCCCCGCGCGCGGGCCACACGATGCGCCGACCGGCGCTCTGCGAGGCGGCGGTCCAGACGCCCTCGACGGGCGCGGCGTACTCGTGGGCGTAGGCCTCGGTGCCCGCCTCGTCGCGGCTGGCCAGCTCGGCCGGCAGCGAGGCGACCGCGCCGTCGGCGACCGCGGCGGCGTACGCGTCGTGGGCGTCCTCGTCCTCCCACAGCTGGACGACCGCGACCTGGTCGGGGGAGCTCAGGCTGCGGTACGCCTCGGCCTCGCGGCAGCCGGGCAACGAGCGGGCGGCGACGGCCTCAGCGGCCAGCCGGCCGGTGGCGGTGGCGCTGGCGGTGGCGGTGGCGGGCAGCGTGAGGCGATGCAGGATCCGGAGGGGCACGGACCCACCCTGAGCGCCGCGACCGGGCCGGACCAACGGCGCCGTTCGGCGCACCGGAACGCGCCGCGCGGCGTGCTCGACCCGGCGTCGGTAGACCTGCCCCATGGATCTCACACCGCCGAGCTCGATCGGCCTGGTCGGCGGCGGCCTCGCCGCCTTCTGGGCCGCGCAGACCCTGCGCGCCCAGGGGTACGACGGCCGGCTGCTGCTGGTCACCGACGAGCCGCACGCGCCCTACGACCGGCCGCCGCTGTCCAAGGAGGTGCTGCTCGGCACCCGGGAGAGCGCCCGGACCGAGCTCCTCGGCCCCGAGCTCGTCGCCGAGCTGGACCTCGAGCTGGTGCTGGGCGACCGCGTCACGGACCTCGACGTCGATTCCGGCCGGCTGACGCTCGAGTCCGGGATCCGGGTGCCCGTCGACCGGGTGCTGCTCGCCACGGGCGGCCGGGCCCGCGCGCTGCGGGTCCCGGGCGCCGACCTGCCCGGAGTCACCGTGCTGCGGACCCGGGAGGACGCCGAGCGGCTGCGCACGCTGCTGGTCGCCGGGGGACCGGTCGTCGTCTTGGGCGGCGGCTTCATCGGCCTGGAGGTCGCGGCGGCGGCGCGCGCGCTGGGCTGCGAGGTCACCGTCGTCGAGGCGGCCGACCGGCTGCTGGCCCGGGCCGTCCCGGCCACGGCCGGCGAGCAGGTCGCCCGGGCCCACCGCGCGAGCGGGATCCGCGTCGAGCTCGGACTCGGGGTCGCCACGATCGCCGGCGACGACCGGGTCCGGGAGGTCGTCCTCACCGACGGCCGGCGGATCGCGGCGAGCTGCGTGGTCGTGGGCATCGGCATGACGCCGGCCGACGAGCTCGCCCGCGCCGCCGGTCTCGAGGTCGGCGACGGCGTCCTCACCGACGCCGGTCAGACGACGTCGAACCCGCACGTGCTCGCCGCCGGGGACGTCGCCTGCTCCCCGGACCCGTGGCACGGCGGCCGGGTCCGGGTCGAGCAGTGGCAGAGCGCCCAGGTGCAGGGGGTCGCGGCGGCCCACACGATGCTGGGGCTGGCACCGCCGGCGCCGCCGGTGGCCTGGTTCTGGTCCGACCAGGGCGAGGTGCGCCTGCAGGTCGCGGGCGTCCCGGCCCGCGGCCGCGACGTCGTACGACGCGGCGGCGACGGCGACTCGTGCACCCTCCACCTCGACGCCGGCCGGGTCGTGGGCGCGGTCTCGCTGAACCGGCCCCGCGACCTGCGCGGGGCGATGCTGCTCATCGAGTCCGGCGCCGTCGTCGACCCCGCGCTGTTCGCCGACGAGTCGGTGGACCTGCGGCGGACGGCGCGGGCGACCTCGCCGTCCGGGAGGCGTTAGGCCTGCCCGGCGCGGTAGGCCGCCAGCACCTCGGCGACCCGGTCCTCGTCGCGCTCGGACAGCGGGATGAGCAGCTCGGTGACCACGTCGGTGAGCTCGGCGATGCGCCGGTTGAGCTGACGGTTCTCCTGCGCCTCCTCCTCCAGCGCGGCCAGCCGGGCGCGGACGGAGACGGGGCGGGGGCGCAACTGCTCCCAGCGGTCGCGGGCGATCCGGGCCCGGGACTGGACGGCGCTGAACGGGACGGCACTCATGCGTCGCTCCTGTGCTTGCTTCTCGGGGTGCTGCTCTGGGTGGTTCGGGACGACCCGCGACGGGACGGCCCGCGACGGGGCCAGCCGAGCCGGAGCCGGGCGACGGCCGGATCGGGCCGGCCGACCAGGTCGGTGCCGGGACCGACCTCCTGGTGCTCGACGACCCCGCCGGCCGCCTCGATCTCGGCCACCAGCGCGTCCAGGTCGACGCGTCGGGCCGGGCCCACCGGCTCCGGCAGCCCGGGCCCGGCGATGGCCAGCTCGAGGAACGAGGTGCGTCCGGTCATCCGGCACAGTCGCCACAGGTTGGCGCGCTCGGCCTCGTCGAGGGCACCGACCAGCTGGCGGGCGTGCACGTGGTGGGGTCTGCGGGCCAGGTCGGCGCCCAGCGTCAGCACGGCTCGCAGGTCCCCGAGGGCGACGACCTCGAACGGCACCTCCACGTCGAGGCGCCGGGCCCGCTGCTGGAACACGCTGCGGGCGGCCCGCGCGAAGTCGACGGCGAGGACGGGACGCCCGGTCCGGGCGTACCAGAGCGCGTCGCGACCGGTGCCGCACCCGAGGTCGACGACGGGCGCGTGGCGCGGCAGCTGGCTGTGCACCCAGCCGGCGAAGTCCGAGCGCCGGGTCGGCGCGGAGGGGCCGCGGCGGTGCAGGTCGGTCCAGGTCCCGACCTGGGTGCGGAACCCGCGCAGCCACCCGTCGAGGCGACGGATGCCGGCGGGCGGGTCGGCGTACTTGAACGACGGGTCGGGGACCCGCCAGCTCGGCCCGTAGACGAAGGCCAGCATCGCCTCGGGGTCGGCCGGTGCCGGGAACTCGACGCCGTGCAGCTCGATCGTCGAGACCGGCAGGATCGCGGAGACGGGCAGCGTCCCGCTGCGGTTGCCGAGTTGGAAGAAGGTGTCGCCGACGTAGAACGCGACGAAGATGTCGATGTGGCACTCGCGGCCGTCGGAGAGCGGCAGCAGCAGCTTCACGTCGCCGCCGGACATCCGGATGCAGCGCCAGCCGCGCGAGCGCATCACCCGCTCGACGTGGAACGACTCCAGGATCACGTCGGCCGGCGAGGCATGCCGCGAGAGGTAGCAGACGTCGGTGTCGGAGTCGTGGGCGATCATCGCCCCGTCGCGCACGGCGCCGAGCAGGGCGCCGTAGTTCAGGTAGGCCTCGACACCGGCGTGCTCGCGCAGGTCGTCGAGCGCGCGGCGGGTGCCGTGCAGGATCTCCTCGCGGATCGCCTCGTCGGTGTCGTCGAAGGCCCGGCACAGGTGGCCGACCTTGTCGATGGCCAGCGGGTTGCCGTGCCGGTCCTCGACCCGCACCCGGGCCAGCTCGTCGGCCGGCGTCCCGAGCACCACCTCGTCGTCGAAGACCGCCCGCCCGCCGTCGACGTCGGCGACCCGGACCGCGCTGCGCCCGTGGAGGTACGACGTCAGTGCCGACGGCCACTCGACGAGCAGCCCGGAGCCCTCCGGCCGCCCGTCACGCAACGGGGTGAAGGACCAGACGTAGCGACCGTCCAGGGTGACGACCAGGGGGGTGGGGTGCGGGGAGTCGAGCCAGACGCCGTCGTCGGTGACGGTCGCGGTCATCCGGCGAGGGCGCTGCCGATGACCGAGCGCAGCGCCGTGCTCGAGGTCTGCAGCGTGTAGGGGAACCAGGCGATCTCGACGCCCAGCTCCTGCATCTGGACCACCAGGGCATCGCCCTTCGCCGTGCCCTGCCAGTCGTCACCCTTGAAGAGCCGGTGGAAGCCCACCTGCCGCCAGGCGTCGGCCTTGTCGGCCGTGGTCTCGGCGAAGACGGCGTCGACGATGCCGATCGCGTCCACGATCTCGAGCCGCTCGGCGAGGGGTACGAACGGGCGCACGCCCTTCTTCTGCTCGCACACCTCGTCCGAGACGACGCCGGCGACCAGCACGTCGCACCTCGAGCGGGCCTGACGCAGCGCGTTGAGGTGACCCACGTGGAAGAGGTCGTAGACGCCCGGCACGTAGCCGATGACCGGTCCCATGAGCACTCCTCGTTCATTAAGACGTACTAAGTTGCTCGACTTTATCCGATCTATAGGGAAGATGCGCAATCGTGCTAGACCGGCGCGCCGCGCGGGGGGTGGCCGAGATGGATGACCTTCCGCCGGCCCGCGGTGAAGGAGGGGTGGCTACGGTGGCGCCGTGCCCCTTCCCTCCTGTCGGATCGAGCCCGACGGCGCCGACCGGCTCCGCGTCGAGGGCGACCTCGACGAGCTCGGTGTCCCGGCCCTGCGCAGCGCGCTCGAGATCCACGGCGCGGCCGCCGAGCTGACCGTCGACCTCAGCGACGCGTCGTACGTCTGCTCCCAGGCGGTCTCGGTCCTGGTCGGCTCGATGCGCGGCGCGGAGGCCGCGGGCCGCCGCCTCGTGGTCGCCGCCCGGTCCGGGTCGATCGCCCAGCGGGTCCTGCAGGTGCTGGTCATCCCGCACGAGGCGACCTGAGCGGTGGGGCGGGCGACCCGGCGCGCCCCGCGGGATTCCGGACAGCCCTTGTCCCGAAAGAACGACGGGTCTAGGTTCCGCGTCATGGCACTCCAGCGTCCGATCCGGGTCTTCCAGGTCGCCACCGGCAACGTCGGCACCGAGATGGTCAAGCGGCTGCAGCACCATCGCGAGCTGGAGCTGGTCGGGCTGCACTGCTACTCGTCCGACAAGGTCGGCCGCGACGCGGGCGAGATCGCCGGCATCGGCCCGGTCGGGGTCCTGGCCACCGGGACGGTCGAGGAGATCCTGGCGGCGCGGCCGGACGTGCTGACCTTCCACGGGGTGTGGCCCGACGTCGACCTCTACGTCCGGGTCCTCGAGGCCGGCATCGACATCGTGACGACGGCCGACTGGATCACCGGCCACCACCGCGACGCCAACCACCCTCGCCCCGACGGCCGCACCGAGACCGAGCTGATCGCGGCGGCGTGCGCGGCCGGCGGCTCGACGTTCTACGGCACCGGCATGAACCCCGGGCTCGCCCAGATCCTCACCACGGTGCACTCCGCCGACGTCGCCGAGATCGAGAATGTCACCTGCATCGAGTCCGTCGACGTCTCCTGCCACCACTCGTCCGACACCTGGGCCAACTGCGGCTTCGGCCGGCCCGTCGACGACCCGGAGGTGCCGCGGCTGCTGGAGATCGGCACCCGCGTCTTCGGCGACGGGGTGCACTTGATGGCCGACTGCTTCGGCATCGAGCTCGACGAGGTCACCTTCGACTACCAGCTCGGCGCCTGCACCAAGGACGTCGACCTGGGCTGGTACCTCCTCCCGCAGGGCTCCGTCGGCGGCGCCGCGTTCCAGTACGTCGGGAAGGTCGCCGGCGTACCCCGCGTCGAGCTGCACCTGGAGTGGCAGATGACGCCGCTGACCGAGCCGAAGTGGGACGTCCAGGGCTGCTACATCACCAAGATCCAGGGCGACCCGGTGATCTACAGCAAGCACCTGATCCTGCCGAAGCCCGGCACCGACTTCTCCTCGGTCGAGGCGTTCGCCTCGATCGGCATGACCGTGACCGGGATGCCGGCACTCAACTCGATCCCCGCCGTGGTCGCGGCCCCGCCCGGCATCGTTACCAGCGCCGACCTGCCGCTCCGCGCCTTCGGCGGCCGGTTCGTCGAGGCGGCGTACGCCGCCCGTTGATCCGCACCGTGAGCGACTTCCCGCACCTGCTGCGCCCGGGCCGGATCGGGTCGATGACGACCCGCAATCGCATCGTCATGTCGCCGATGGAGACGATGTACGGCACCCCGGACGGGCTGCCCTCGGAGCGCACCGTCGCCTACTTCGCCGAGCGCGCCGCGGGCGGCGTCGGGCTGGTCACCCTCGGCGCGACGGGGATCGACCACCGCCACCCTGAGACCCCGGGCGGTCTGCACCTCGGCACCGACGAGGCCGTCGTCGCGCACCGCCGGCTGGTCGAGGCGGTGCACGCGCACGGTGCCCGGATCCAGCCGCAGGTCGTGCACGCGGGCCCGGACGGGCTCGGCCCCGAGATGCACGGCGTGCCGTCCCTCGGCCCGTCGGTGATCCCGTCGTACCTCACCGGGCGGCCGTCGACGGAGCTGACGAAGGATCAGATCGTCGAGCTGCTCGACCTCTACCGGGCGGCGGTGCGCCGCGTCGCGGAGGCGGGGTACGACGGCCTGGAGCTGCACGCCGCGCACGGCTACATGATGATCGGCTCGTTCCTGGCGCCGCAGCGCAACCGGCGCACCGACCGCTACCGCGGGTCCAGCCCGGAGGGCCGGCTGCGGTTGCTGCTGGAGGTGCTGGCGGCGATCCGGGCCGAGGTGGACCTGCCGGTCACCCTGCGGATCTCGGGTTACGAGCGGGTCGCCGGCGGTCGGCCGGTGTGGGAGACCGCGGGTGCCGCCCCGCTGCTCGTCGAGGCGGGGGTGGCCGCGTTCCACGTCAGTGGCGGGGTGATCGACCGGCTGGTCACCCGGATGGTCAACGGCGCGGACGACGGCGACGGAATCAACGTCGGCGCGGCCGCCGCGGTCAAGCAGGTCGTCGACGTGCCGGTGATCGCGGTCGGGCGGCTGCACGACCCGGTGCTCGCCGAGCGGGTGCTGGCCGACGGACGGGCCGACTTCGTCGCGATGGCGCGGCCGCTGCTCGCCGACCCCGACCTGCCGCGCAAGCTCGCGAGCGGCCGGGGCGACCGGGTCCGCCGCTGCATCTCGTGCGAGAACTGCATCGACTCCCTCGAGCAGCGCTTCTCGGTGGACTGCGCCGTCAACGCCCGGACCGGTCGCGAGCTGGAGCTGCTGCCCGAGCCGGTCGTCCGACCCCGCCACGTGGTGGTCGTCGGCGGCGGTCCCGGCGGTCTGGAGACGGCCCGGGTCGCCGCCGGTCGCGGCCACCGGGTGACGCTGCTCGAGCGAGGCGGCCGGCTCGGCGGTGCCCTGGTCTGGGCGTCGGTGGTGCATCCCGAGAACGAGCCCTTCCTGACCTGGCTGCTCGCGGAGGTCGCGCTGGCGGGGGTCGACGTACGCCTCGGTGCAGAGGCGACGCCGGAGGCCGTCGCCGCCCTCGCCCCCGACGCGGTCGTCGTCGCCACCGGCGCCCGGATAGAGGTGCCGACGCTGCCCGGCGCCGAGCTTCCCCACGTACGACGGGGCGTCGAGCTCCGCGAGCGGCTCGCGCGCCTGCCCGGCCAGCGGCTGCTCCGTCCCGGTCTGCTGCGCGCCGCGAGCCGGGCCTGGCTGCCGGTCGGTCGCCGGGTCGCGCTCGTCGGCGGGGACCTGGTCGCGGTCGAGCTGGCGGAGTTCCTGGCCGACCGCGGGCGCCTCGTCACGATCCTGGAGGAGGGCGCCGAGCTCGCGCCCGAGGTCGGCTGGAAGCGCCGTACCGAGCACATGGACCGCCTCGACCGGCTCGGCGTCACCGCTCACGTCGGCGCGGTCGTCGAGCGGATCACTCCCGGCGGGCTGTCCTTCCGGCCCGCGGGCGGCACGACGAGGGACCTGGCCGCGGACACCGTCGTCCTCGCCGGAGCCGCGCAGGCCGACCTGACCCTGCACGACGCCCTGGTCGCCCGGCTCCCCGGCGTGCCCGTCCACCCGGTGGGCGACTGCACCGGCCTCGGCCTGATCCGCGGCGCCGTCGAGTCCGCCTCCCGAGTTGCCCACGCCCTCTAGACCGGCGATGGCTGGGGTCAGCGGGGCTCGTGCGACTCCAGGTCGTTGTTGAAGTCCGAGTCCTTCTTCGACAGGAACTCGCGCCGCTCCTCGGGCGTCAGCGCCTCGACCTGGGCGCGCACGTCGGAGGGGAAGCCGGTCAGCTCCGGCGCCTGCGCCAGCGGGACGAGCGTCTGCACGACGCGGTCGTCGTACACGTGCATCATCGAGAAGGACTGGTGCCCGTCCACGCCGGAGACGAAGCGCTGCATCGGCGCCGGGTCGGAGGCGTAGCAGGTCGCGGAGGCCACCGAGACGGGGATGCCGGCGAAGGTGGAGTACGTCGAGTAGTGCAGGTGGCCGGCCAGGATCGTGCGGACGTCGGTGCCGCGGAGCACGTCGGCGAGCAGGTGCTGGTCGGCGAGCTCGATCACCTCCGCCGCCGGCAGCATCGGGGTCGGCACCGGCGGGTGGTGCATCGCCACGATCGTGCCGTGCGGCGCCGGGGTGGCCAGCACGTCGGCCAGCCAGCGGAGCTGGTCGTCGCTCAGCTCGCCGTGGTGGTAGCCGACCACGCTGGTGTCGAGCGCGACGATGCGCAGCCCGTCGACCTCGTGCACCCGGTCCTGGCTGGCGTCGGGGGAGTCGGGCTCGACGCCGAACAGACCGCGGGAGTAGGCCCCTCGCTCGTCGTGGTTGCCCATCGTCCAGATCACCTCGGCGCCGAGGTCCGCGGCGGCGGGTTCGACGATCTCGCGCAGCCGCGCATAGGCCTCGGGCTCGGCCTTGTCGGCCAGGTCTCCGGTGAAGACCAGCGCCTGCGGAGCAGGTGAGACGTGGGCCAGCCGCTCGAGGGCCCGGCGCAGGCCGGCCTCGGTGTCGACCGCGCCGTACTGGCGCACGCCGTTCGCGAGCAGGTGCGGGTCGCTCAGGTGGGCGATCGCGTGGGTGGGGGCGGGGTGTTGACCGAGCTGCACGGGGGAACGCTACGGCTTCCGGGCCAGCTCGAAGACGGGAATCACCCGGTTGGTGCGCTTCTCGTAGGTCGCGAAGTTGGGCCAGGTCCGGAGCATCACCTGCCACGCGGCGCTCCGCTCGTCTCCGGTGAGCTCCCGCGCGGTCACGACGTACGACGTCCGCTCGACGCGGATGGTCGCCTCGCCGGCCGCGCGCAGGTTGAACACCCACGCCGGCATGTCGGGGCCTCCGAAGTACGAGCCGGCGACCAGCCAGCGGCCCTGGTGCGGGACACAGAGCAACGGCGTCGAGCGGGGCAGGCCGGAGCGGCGACCGACGACGGTGAGCACCAGGTTCGGCAGGCCGGCGACGTCGAGGACGCCGTAGCGATCCCGGGTCAGGCGGTGCAGTTGACGGTCGGTCCAGACGACCTGCGGGAGCAGCTTCGGCATCCACGAGATGGCGCCGAGGCGGACCGCGAGCGGCGTGAGGAGTCCCATGCCCGGATCGTAGGGTCCCAGTGGTCGACGCGACCCGCGACGTTCACCGCCGCGTCGCCGCGCCTCCCTACCGTCCGCACGTGTTCACTCGTGGTCTGACAGGCAGCGTGCTGGTGCTGCTCGGCGGTCTGGTGGTGTCGACGCTGCCCCGCTCGACCCAGCTGCTCCAGGTGGGGCTGCTCGTGGAGATCCGCGGCTCGGAGGTCGGCCGGATGGCCGGTCTGACGGTCGTGCTGCTCGGCCTGGGGCTGCTCGCGGCCGCCTGGCTCGCGCTGTGCCGGCACGTCGCCGTGGCCGTCGGCGCGGAGCGGGACGGCGCGCTCGTGCTGGTCCGGCACGCGGTCGTGGTGTGGTCGGCGCCGCTGCTCCTCGCGCCGCCGCTGTTCTCCCGGGACGGCTGGTCGTACGCCGCCCAGGGGACCATGGCGCACGTCGGGATCTCGCCGTACGACCACGGCCCGTCGGTGCTGCACGGCCCGGTCGTGCAGGCGGTCGACCCGATGTGGATGGACACCGCGACGCCGTACGGCCCGTTGCCGCTGGTCGCCGGCGACCTCTTCGCCGACGTCACGGGCAACCCGTGGATCCTCGCGATCGGCCACCGCGGGGTCGCGCTGATCGGCCTGGTGCTGCTCGCCTGGGCGGTGCCGCGGATGGCCCGCTGGGCCGGGGTCGACCCGGCGCTGGCCTCGGTCGTCGCGCTGGCCTCGCCCCTGATGCTCGCGAACGGCGTCGGTGGCCTCCACAACGACCTGCTGATGGTGGGCCTGATGGCGGCGGCACTGGTGGTCGCGGCCGAGCACGGGTGGGCGCTGGCGGCCGTCCTCGGCGGGTGCGCCGCCGCGGTGAAGGCGCCGGGCGGGCTGGTCTGCGTCGCGGTCGCCCTGGTCTCGCTGCCGGTGCTCGCGACGACGGCCGAGCGTCTCCGTCGACTGGGCGGCGTCGCGGTCGTCTCGCTCGGGACCCTGGTCGGCCTCAGCGTCGTGACCGGCCTCGGCCTCGGCTGGGTCGGCGGTCTCACCGTCCCGGCCACGGTCAACACGCCGCTCTCGCTCACCACCCTGGTCGGCGGCGCCTTCGACTGGGTCGCCCGGGTGCTCGGCACCGGCCTCCCGAACGCGCTCTTCCTCGACCTGGTCCGCCAGGCCGGCACCGTCACGGCGGCGGGGGTCGCGGTCTGGGTCGCGCTGACCTGGCCGACGGGTCGCCGCGAGCCGGCGCTCGCCGCGGTCGCCGTGGTGGTCGGCACGCTCGTCGTGCTCAGCCCCGTGGTGCACCTCTGGTACTTCCTCTGGGTCACCCCGTTCCTCGCCGCGCTCCGTCTCGGCCGGGTGGCTGCCAGCGGCCTGCTCGCGGCGTCGGTCGTGCTCGGCCTCGTCGCCCCGCTCGACTCCTCGCTGCACGGCGCCTACCTGGCGATCGTGCTCGGCAGCATGCTCGTCGCCGTCCTGGTGCCGGTGCTGCTGCTCACCCGTTCGGCCCGCAACCGGCTCGACAAGATCGTGAGGTCGCGATGGCTCGCCGTCCCCTAGTGCGTGGCCACGCCCTGACCTGGGTCCTGTTGCTGGCCGTCGGCGCCGTGGCGGCGTACGTCGAGGTCACCCGCGGCTTCATCGACCTGGACGTCTACCGCTTCGGCGGGGTGGCGCTCGCCGACGGGGCCGGGCTGTACGACGGCGCGGACCCCGCCACCGGCCTGCCCTTCACCTACCCGCCGTTCGCGGCCGGGCTGATGGCGCCGGTCGCGCAACTGCCGCCGGTGCTGCTCGCCGCCGGCTGGGCGGCCGCCAGCGTCGCCGCCCTGCTCGCGGTCCTCCGGCTGCTGCTGCCCCGACGCCACCCGCACGCCGTCCTCGCGCTGACGGCCGGCTGCCTGCTGCTCGAGCCGGTCTGGCAGTCGCTCTCCTTCGGCCAGGTCAACCTGTTCCTGATGCTCCTGGTGGCGTACGACGTCCTGCGCCCCGACCGTCGAACCGCCGGCGTGCTGATCGGGGTCGCGGCGGGCATCAAGCTCACGCCGCTCGTCCTCGTCGCCCTGCTGGTGCTGGCCGGCCGCCGGGTCCCGGCGGTCCGGGCGGTGGCGGCCTTCGTCGGCACGGTGGCGCTCGGCTTCCTGCTGGCTGCAGGCGACTCCGCGACGTACTGGACGCACACGCTGTGGGACCCCGCCCGGATCGGCGGGCTCTCCTTCACCAGCAACCAGTCGGTCAACGGCGTGCTGGTCCGGATGCTCGGCCGAGAGGCGCCGACGCCTCTCTGGCTGGTCGTCGCGGGGGCCCTGTCGGGGGCGCTGCTGGTGCTGGGCGCGCTCTGGTGGCGCCGCGGCCAGGCCGACCTGGCGCTGCTGCTGGGTGCGCTCGCGATGCTGCTCGCCTCACCGGTGTCGTGGAGCCACCACTGGGTCTGGGCCGCCCCTGCCGTGGTGGTGCTGTGGCGTCGATCGCGCCGGATCGCGGTCGCGTGGACGGCGCTGTTCGCCTCGGCCTGCATCTGGTGGCCCCCGCACCGCGAGGACCGCGAGCTGGGCTGGGGGCCGCTGGACCACCTGGTCGGCAACGCCTACGTCTGGGCCGCGCTGCTCCTGGGTGGCTGGGCCGCGGCGTCCTACGTGCGGGCCGGCTCGACCCGGCCCCGCACCTCGCCCAGCGACAGCCGCCCGCCGCTGGTCGAGGGTGCGGTGTAGCGCAGCACCACCTCGGCACCGTCGTCGAGGAACCGCTCGCCCCACCACAGCTCCAGGAGCGACCCGCGCTGCCCGGGCTCGGGCCCGCTGATCGTCCCGGACGCGAGCAGGTCTCCGGTGCGCAGCGAGGCGCCGTTGGAGGTCAGGTGGGCGAGCAGCTGCGCCGGGCTCCAGTACGTCGTCCGGTACGCCGGCCGGCTGACCACCTCCCCGTCCAGCTCGACCTCGACCTCGATGTCGAGCCCGCGGGGCTGCTCGGCCGGGTCGCTCGGCAGCAGGTGCGGGAGCGGCCGCGGGTCCTGGCCGGGCAGGTCGCACCAGGCGGCGTCCAGGGCCGCGAGCGGGGTGACCCAGGCGCTGATGCTGGTCGCGAAGGACTTGCCGAGGAACGGCCCCAGCGGGACGTACTCCCACGCCTGCACGTCGCGCGCCGACCAGTCGTTGAGGCCAACCACGCCGAAGACGTGCCGGGCCAGGTCGTCGTACGGCACCGGTGCGGCGAGCGGGCTCGGCGCGCCGACCACGAAGCCCAGCTCGGCCTCGATGTCGAGACGTCGGGTGGGGGCGTAGACCCCGCCGCCGGGCAGCTGTCCAACGGGCCGTACGACCGGGGTGCCGCTCACCACGACGGTGCCGGCCCGGCCGTGGTAGCCGACGGGCAGGTGCTTCCAGTTCGGCAGCAGCGGCTCCTGGTCGGGCCGGAGGATCCGCCCGACGTTGGTCGCGTGGTGCTCGGAGGCGTAGAAGTCGACGTAGTCGGCGACCTCGAACGGCAGGTGCAGCACGACGTCGTCGAGCGGGATCCCGGGGGCGAGGTGCGTGAGCTCGGCCAGCTGCTCGCGGGTCTGTCGCCAGACCTCCGGGCCAAGGGCCAGGAAGGCGTTCAGGGACGGCTGCGCGAACTCCGCCCGCTCGGTGAGCGCGTGCAGGTCGACGACGGTGTCGTGGAGCCGTACGCCGACCCGGCGCTCGCCGCCGTCGACCGAGAAGACGCCGTACGGCAGGTGGTCGAGGCCGAAGCCCGCGGTCTCACCCATGGCCGTACAGCCCCAGCGCCCGCAGGTCGGCCAGCGGCTCCGCGATGCTGCACGACCCGAAGGAGGTGAACCAGCGCCGGCCGCGGGCCAGCTCGGCGGGATCGAGCGGAGGGTCGCGGTCCTCGAGGGTGGCGACCACCTCGGCGGCCCCGGCCCCGTCGAAGGCCCGGACGGTGGCCAGCAGCACATTCAGGAAGCCGTGCCCGTCCTCGTGACGCAGCGCGTGGTGCAGGCCGGCGGTGCACTTGAACGGCGTCTCGCGATCGAGTGCCGCGTCGATCCAGGCCGCCAGGGCGGCGGCGGACACGTCGCTGGTGCGGTACTTCAGCCGCAGCTCGGCGCCGGCCACCTCGTCGGCGGCCGCGAGCCAGCCGTACGACGGCGCCCCGGTGTCCGGCAGCTCGACGTACACCGGGACGTCCTCGTCGAGGGAGCCGTCCGCCCGGGCGGCGTCGACCGCGGTGACCACCCGCCGGGCGTTGCCGGCCAGGTCGTCGAGGTCGCGCAGCGCGACCTCGAGGCCGGCGAGCCGCAGCCCGGTGCGAGCGCAGTACGCCGCCGGGCCGGCCACCTGACCGGCCCCGCCCGTCAGCACGACCGAGACGGCGAGGTCCGTGTCGCGGGGGACGGCGGGCAGGTCGGTGTCGCGGAGCACGAAGCTGCCGACCAGCGGCTCCTCGCGCGCGAGGTGCGCCGCGACGGCGGCGCCGAAGTCGGCGTCGCCCGGCGGGAAGATCGCGGCGTCGTCGACGAGCGCCGCCCAGAAGGGTTCCGTGGAGAGGGGCACCTGCGTACCCTACCGGCACATATCGACTGCGAACGTCCGATAATCGGACGGCGGGTGGAGGGTGTCATGGCGTACTACCGGGCGGTCGGCGAGCTACCGCGGCAGCGGCACACCCAGCACCGCGACCCCGACGGGCGCCTCTACCGCGAGGAGCTGATGGGGGAGGAGGGCTTCTCCTCGGACTCCTCGCTGCTCTACCACCGCGGCGTGCCCTCGGCGATCGTCGCCAGCGAGGTGTGGGAGCTGCCCGAGCAGCGGACCGTGCCCAACCACCCGCTGAAGCCGCGGCACCTGCGCCTGCACGCCCTCGAGACCGGTGGCGACGCGGTCGTCGACCGGCGGCTGGTCCTGGGCAACGGGGACGTCCGGATCTCGTACGTCGCCACCGGTACGACGTCCTCGGCGTACTACCGCAACGCGATCGGCGACGAGTGCGTCTTCGTCGAGTCCGGCAGCGGCGTCGTTGAGACGGTGTTCGGCGTCGTGCCCTACCGCGCCGGCGACTACGTCGTCGTCCCGCGCGCGACCACGCACCGCTGGGTGCCCGCGGAGGCGTCCCGGCTCTACGCGATCGAGGCGAACAGTCACGTCGCGCCGCCGAAGCGCTACCTCTCCCGCTGCGGCCAGCTGCTGGAGCACGCGCCGTACTGCGAGCGCGACCTGCACGGGCCCTCGTCCCCGTTGCTGGACTACGGGTCGGACGTGGAGGTGCTGGTCAAGCACCGCACCAGCTCCGGGGTGGTCGGCACCCGGATGACGTATGCGACCCACCCGTTCGACGTGGTCGGCTGGGACGGCTGCCTCTACCCCTACACGCTCAACGTCGACGACTACATGCCGATCACCGGCAAGGTGCACCAGCCGCCGCCGGTGCACCAGGTCTTCGAGGGCCGCAACTTCGTGGTCTGCAACTTCCTGCCCCGCAAGGTCGACTACCACCCGCTCGCCATCCCGGTGCCGTACTTCCACTCCAACGTCGACAGCGACGAGGTGATGTTCTACGTCGCCGGCGACTACGAGGCGCGCAAGGGCTCCGGCATCGGCCTCGGCTCGATCTCCCTGCATCCCGGGGGCCACCCCCACGGCCCCCAGCCGTCGGCCATCGAGGCCTCGCTCGGTGTGGAGGCCTTCGACGAGTCCGCCGTCATGGTCGACACCTTCGCTCCGCTCGAGCTCGGTGAGGGAGGCCTCGCGGTCGAGGACGACGCCTACGCCTGGACCTGGGCGAGCGACCCCGCCGGTGGTTGAGCGACGAAGGACGACGTCCTGAGCGTGTCGAAACCCCCGCAACCCGCACGTGAGGTCAGCGGTGCAGCCTCGGTCCGCCTTACGCTCCGACCGGTACGACGACCCGCGACCCGGCGTGCACGTCGAGCATTCGCTCGACGGTGGCCGACCACGGGAACTGCTCGGCCCGCGCACGAGCCGCGGCTCGGCGCAAGGCGAGCGGACGAGCCGCGACCTCCAGGACCGCGTCGGCCAGCGAGGACGCGTCGGGGGCACCCCACGCACCCGAGGCGGCGTCGACCAGCTCGCGCGCACCCCCGCGGTCGGCGGTCACGACCGGGGTCCCGCAGGCGAGTGCCTCGAGCACGGCCAGCCCGAAGGTCTCGCTCGGGCACACCGACAGCGAAACGTCGGCCGAGGCGATCCGGCGGGCCAGGTCGGCCCGCCCGTCGACGAAGCCATGGAAGGTCGCCGGCGCGCTCCCGGCCAGCGCGGCCAGCTCGTCGCGGTGCGGGCCCTCGCCGTACACGTCGAGGCGGAGGGGCACCCCCCGCCGGTGCAGCTCGACAGCGGTCGCGACCGCGAGGTGGGGCGACTTCTCGCGGGACAGCCGGCCGACGTGCACCAGACGCAGCTCAGCGCCGGGCGCGGACGGTGCGGAGGGGGGCTGCGGCCGGAAGGTCGCGAGGTCGACCCCGAGCGGCACCTGCTCGATCGGGCAGCCGACGGTGTCGGCGAGCGCCTGGAACTCGCGCCGGGCGTAGTCGGACGTCACGACCACGGTGTCGAAACTGCGGACCAGCAGCCGGTTCAGCAGCGAGATCGAGACCTTCGAGGCGGCGTCCAGGCCCGTGCGCATCGCGAGCATGTCGCCCAGCCGCTCGTGGGAGAAGAGCACCGAGCGGACGCCGTTGCGGCGCGCCCACCGGGCCACTGGCAGCAGGGTCAGCTTGTCGCTCGACTCGACGGACGTCGGCGCGAACTCCTCCAGTACGTCGATCACCCGCCAGGGCTCGACGATCAGCCGGTAGCCGCCGCCGACACGCGGTGCGCGCAGCTGGACGACGTCACCCTCGGGCGTCGACGTCCGGGCGTCGACCGGGCCCGGGACGACGAGCAGCCGGCGGGCGCCCGCCCGGGCGTACCCCCGCCCGAGCGCGGCGACGGCGGTCCGCATGCCCCCGGAGGCGGGGCCGATGAAGTTGGCGAGCTGGGCGATGCGCACCTCCGCACTCTGTCGACGGGCGGTGAACGGACGGCGACGACGACACGACGCCAGCGGCACGATCGGGGGTGGCCGCTGACGCCGCGTCGTCGGCTCAGGGTGCGACCGGCTGGCCGGTGAGCTTCTTGTAGGTGTACGCCGTGCCGATCAGCACGACGGGTACGGCGGCGATCAGGCCCACGCCGCACAGCAGTGCGCCGACGAACCAGGTGGCCAGGCTGACCAGGAACCACACGATGACGTTGCTCGCGTTGTTCCAGGTGAAGTCGAAGCTCGCCCTGATGGCGTCGATCGCGCCGAGCTCCTCGCGGTCCATCAGGAAGTAGAGGGTGAACGAGGTGAAGAACATGACGGCCAGACCCGGGAGCACGCACAGGATCAGGCCGATGAAGGTGGCGACACCGGTCAGCAGCGAGGCGATGACGACCTCGCCGAGCTTGTGCGGGGCCAGGATGTTCGCGGCGTTGACGGTCTTGCCCTCGGTGATGTCGAGGGCGGCCCGCACGATCCCGGCGCCGATGATCATGGAGAGCACCCACGCCGCCAGGCTGAACACCCAGCGGAGGACCAGCGCGTCATCGACGATGTAGCCCAGGATCTGCGCGACGATCTGGACGCCGACCAGCACCAGGACCGCGATCAGGATCTGCCCGACGTTGGCGGTGAACTTCGACCAGCCGTAGCTCCACGCGGTCCCGACGCTGTAGCCGCTGGGACCGGTCGGCGGGGCGCCGTACCCGCCCGACGGAGGCAAGGCGCCGTACCCGCCGGCGTCCGGAGCGCCGCCGTACGGCGCGGACGGCGGTGGCGCACCGTAGCTGGGGTACTCCCCGCCGGGGGGCGGGGGAGCGGGCGGATCGACCGGCGGCTCGTTCGTGGACATCTGACTCCTCGGGTGGGGGCCGCTGGAGGAGGGCGGCTGGTGGCAGGAACCTAGTGGCCGAGAGGGGTCACCCGAAATGGTGATTTCGGGTGATGTGTCGGTCGCCGTCGATCTGCGCGGTGTGACCGGGTAGACATGAGGGATGGGTCGACGAGCACGGGCGCAGGAGATCGACGAGGCCGACGTGGAGGTCGGTGCCCCCGCGGACCACGCCGCCGGTGCGAAGGCGGTGGCGATCACCATGAAGCGGGCGATCGGCCAGATGGGCGTCACCCGGACCGCCCGGACGCTGACCAAGCTCAACCAGACCGACGGCTTCGACTGCCAGGGCTGCGCCTGGCCGGACCCCAGCCCGGACCACCGGCACACGGCGGAGTTCTGCGAGAACGGCGCCAAGGCCGTCGCCGACGAGGCGACCCGCGACCTGATCGGGCGGGAGTTCTTCGCCCGGCACCCGGTGGCCGAGCTGGCCGAGCACACCGACTACTGGCTCAACAGCCAGGGCCGGGTGACCGAGCCGATGGTGCTGCGCGCGGGCGGCACCCACTACGAGCCGATCGCCTGGGACGACGCGTTCGCACTGATGGGCCGGCACCTGAACGCGGTCGAGCCGGACCAGGCCATCTTCTACACCTCCGGCAAGACCTCGAACGAGGCCGCCTACCTCTACCAGCTCTTCGTCCGCGCCTACGGCACCAACAACCTGCCGGACTGCTCGAACATGTGCCACGAGTCGACCTCGGTCGGGTTGGCCGAGGTGATCGGCATCGGCAAGGGGTCGGTCTCGCTCGAGGACGTCCACCAGGCCGAGCTGATCGTGATCCTGGGCCAGAACCCCGGCACCAACCACCCCCGGATGCTCTCCGCGCTGGAGGAGGCCAAGGGCAACGGCGCCACGATCGTCGCCGTCAACCCGCTGAAGGAGGCGGGCCTGGTCCGGTTCAAGAACCCCCAGAAGGTGCGGGGCGTCGTCGGGTCCGGCACCGGCCTGGCCGACCGCTACCTGCAGATCCGCAGCAGCGGCGACCTGGCCCTGCTGCAGGCGCTCGGGGCCCTGCTGATCGAGCGTGGCGCGGTGGACCGCGACTTCGTCGAGCGCCACACCACCGGATTCGAGCAGTACGCCGCCGCGCTGGCCGACCTGGACTGGGACAAGGTGCTCCGCTCGACCGGCCTGACCCGCGCGCAGATCGAGGACACCGCGGACCTGCTGGCGTCCTCGTCGCGGACCGTCTTCTGCTGGGCGATGGGCATCACCCAGCACCACAACGCGGTCGCGACGGTCAAGGAGATCGCGAACCTCGCGTTCCTGCAGGGCAACATCGGCAAGCCCGGTGCCGGCCTGTGCCCGGTCCGCGGCCACTCCAACGTGCAGGGCGACCGGACCATGGGCATCTGGGAGCGGCCGCCGGCGCACTTCCTCGACAGCCTGCAGCGCGAGTTCGGCTTCGACCCCCCGCGCGAGGACGGGTACGACTCCGTCGCCGCGATCCGCGCGCTCCGCGACGGCGACGCGAAGGTCTTCGTCGCCATGGGCGGCAACTTCGTCTCCGCCGCCCCCGACACCTCCGTCACCGAGGACGCGCTGCGGGCGGCCGACCTGACCGTGCACGTCTCGACCAAGCTCAACCGCTCCCACGTCGTACACGGCCGCGAGGCCCTGATCCTGCCCGCACTCGGACGCAGCGAGAAGGACCTGACCGGCGGTCGGCCGCAGAAGGTCAGCGTCGAGGACTCGATGTCCGCCGTGCACACCTCGCAGGGGCCGCTGAAGCCGGCGTCGGAGCACCTGCGATCCGAGGTCGACATCGTCTGCTCGCTCGCCGAGGCGACGCTCGGCGACCGGCACGGCATCGACTGGGCGGCGTTCCGTGCCGACTACTCCGAGGTACGCCGCTCGATCGCGCGGGTGGTCCCCGGGTGCGCGGCGTACGACGAGAAGGCGTCGCAGCCCGGCGGGTTCGTGCTGCCGCACCCGCCGCGCGACACCCGGACCTTCCCGACCAAGGCCGACCGCGCCATCTTCACCGCGAGCCCGTTGGAGGTCCTGGAGGTGCCGCCGGGCAAGCTCGTGCTGCAGACGATCCGCTCGCACGACCAGTTCAACACCACGATCTACGGGCTCTCCGACCGCTACCGCGGCATCGAGAACGGCCGCCGGGTGGTCTTCGTGCACCCCGACGACATCACCTCGCTGGGCTTCGCCGAGGGCGACCTGGTCGACATCGTCAGCGAGTGGGAGGACGGCTCGGTGCGGCAGGTGCCGACGTTCCGGGTGGTGGCCTACGACCAGCCGCGCGGGTGTGCCGCGGCGTACTACCCCGAGACCAATCCGCTGATCGCCCTGGACCACACGGCCGCGGGCAGCAACCAGCCGGCGTACAAGTCGATCATCGTGCGTCTGGAGCGCTCCGACGGTGGCGGTACCGGGGTGATCTCCACCCTGGCGGGCACCTACACCCCCGCCCACGACCGAGGCGACGAGGCCAAGCGCCACGTCGAGCCCGACCAGCTCTCCTGACCACGGTTGAGTCGGGCCCCCCGGCGGTTGAGTCGGGGATCCCGGGCGGTTTGGCCCGGAGAAAGTCCGGACTCAACTGCCAGAACTCCGGACTCAACGGGGAGAATGGGGCCATGCTGGAGCTGCGACCCAACTGCGAGTGCTGTGACAAGGATCTGCCGCCGGACGCGCCCGACGCGATGATCTGCACCTACGAGTGCACCTGGTGCCGCGACTGCGTGGAGACCGTCCTGCTCGGGACCTGCCCCAACTGCGGCGGCAACCTGGTCCCGCGTCCGGTCCGGCCGGCGGCGAAGCTGGTGCAGGACCCCGCCTCGACCGTGCGGGTCCTGGCCCAGGCCTGCGGTGCCCGGGCATGACCAACCCCGAGCGCGACCCCGCCGTCCTCACCTGCGAGGCGCACGTGACGTCGGCGGTCGAGATCATGACGCCACGGGACGTACCCCTGGGCGGCCCCCGCGCGATGGGCGTACGACGCACGCTGCCCCAGCGCGGCCGCTCGCTGATCGGCGCCTGGTGCTTCCTGGACCACTACGGGCCCGACGACGTCGCGGAGACCGGCGGTATGAAGGTGGCCCCGCATCCGCACACCGGTCTGCAGACGGTCAGCTGGCTGTTCACCGGCGAGATCGAGCACCGCGACAGCGCGGGCAACCACGCCATGGTCCGCCCCGGCGAGGTGAACCTGATGACCGCCGGCCACGGCATCAGCCACTCCGAGGTCTCCACCGCGGCCACCACGACGCTGCACGGCGCGCAGCTGTGGGTGGCGCTGCCCGACGCCGCGCGCGACACGGCAGCGACGTTCGCCCACCACGCGCCGTCGCCGATCACCGGTCCGGGCTTCGAGGCGCGGGTCTTCCTCGGCTCCCTGCTCGGCGACACCTCGCCGGTGTCCACCTTCACCCCGCTGCTGGGGGCCGAGCTGCTGCTCGATCCGGGCGCCTCGGTCACGCTCGACGTCGACGCGTCGTACGAGCACGGCGTTCTGGTCGACACCGGCTCCCTTACCGTCGCCGGGGTCGAGGTGGCGAAGGACGAGCTCGCCTACGTCCCGCCGGGCGCCAACCACCTGGAGCTGCGGGCCGGCGCGTCCGCCGTACGTCTGCTGCTCCTGGGCGGGCCGCCGTTCGGCGAGGCGATCGTGATGTGGTGGAACTTCGTCGGCCGCAGCCACGACGAGATCGTCGGCTTTCGTGAGCAGTGGCAGGCCCAGATCCTCGACGCCGGCGGGTCACCGGTCGATCCCGACGACGCCGGCGGCCTCCACGAGGGTGGCTCCCGCGAGCGCGTGGTGCCGGACGGTCAGCTGGTGCGCGAGGGTCGCTTCGGCATCGTCGCCGGTGACCACCTGGCCCCCATCCCGGCCCCGCCCCTGCCCAACGCCCGGCTCCGCGAGCGCCGCTAGCGGGGACGCACGCCGGCGGACCCGCTGACGGCCGTGCGGAACGCCCACTGTCGGCGCCGTACGACACGATGGGCGGATGGGACCTGTGACCGGCGAGGACGGCGTGACGCGATGCCCCTGGGCGGGCGGCCCGGGCGTGATGCGCGACTACCACGACACCGAGTGGGGCAACCGCGTCCACGGTGAGTCGGCCTACCTGGAGCGGCTGACCCTGGAGGCGTTCCAGTCCGGGCTGTCCTGGTCGACGATCCTCAACAAGCGCGAGAGCTTCCGGGCGGCGTTCGCCGGCTTCGACGCCGAGGCGATCGCGGCCTTCGACGACGCCGACCGGGCCCGGCTGATGGCCGACGCGGGCATCGTCCGCAACCGGCTGAAGGTCGACGCCGCGATCACCAACGCCACCGCCACGGTGGCGTTGCGCGAGCGGGGCGGACTCGAGGCGTTCGTGCTCTCCTTCGCCCCCGACGCTCCGCCGGCCTGGGCCGACACCGCCGAGATGGCGACCACCTCCGAGGAGTCGAAGGCACTGTCGAAGGGGCTGAAGAAGGTCGGCTTCGCCTTCGTCGGCCCGACCACGATGTACGCGCTGATGGAGGCGATCGGCGTCTTCGACCCGCACCTCGTCGGCTGCCACCGGCGGGGTGCCTCCGCCTGACCTCCGGCCCCGGGACGTCGTACGTGCTGGCTGTCTGAGCGACCGGACCGTACGACGTACCGCCGGACGTCAGACGACCTGGTCCCCAGGGCCACCGAGCCGTACGACGGTGCCGCCCCGAGCCCGCCCCACCCCGCAGCCCACCGCGGTTGTGGAGGATGGGCGGGTGATCACCGGACTGACGTGGCTGCTGGGCTGCCAGCTCGTGGGGGAGGTGCTGGTGCGGGCGACCGACGCGCCGGTGCCGGGTCCGGTGGTGGGCATGGTGGTGCTCTTCGCCGTCCTGCAGGTACGCCGGCCCGCCGACGACTCGGGCGTCGTACGCACGAGTGACGCCCTGCTCCGGCACCTGCAGCTGCTGTTCGTGCCGGCCGGCGCCGGGGTGGTCGGCTACCTCGCGCTGATCCGCGACGACGCCCTCCCCATCGCGGTGGCGCTCGCCGGGTCCTGGGTCCTCGGGCTCGCCGTCGTGGGCTGGACCGTGACCCTGCTGGCGCGGGGGCGCGGATGAGCTGGCTGCTGGAGTCCCCGCTCTTCTTCCTGGGGCTGACCCTGCTGGCCTACCAGGTCGGCCGGGCGGTGCACGCGCGCACCGGCGGACATGCGGTCGCCCAGCCGGTGCTGGTCGCGGTGGTGCTGATGGGGGCGGCCCTGCTGCTCCTCGACGTGGACGTGGCGGACTACCGCGACGGCACCGAGCTGCTGACCTTCTGGCTGGGTCCGGCCACGGTCGCGCTCGCGGTGCCGCTGCACCGGCAGGCGAGCCGGCTGCGGGGACTGCTGGGGCCGCTGCTGGTCGCCGTACCCCTCGGTGCGGCGGTCAGCGTCGGCTCGGCGGTGCTGCTCACCCGGGTCCTCGGCGGCGGCGAGCTCCTCGAGCGCACCCTCGCCCCGAAGGCCGCGACCACCCCGGTCTCCATCGCCCTGTCGGAGGCGAACGGCGGGCTCCCGGAGCTGACCGCCGCACTCACGATCGTCGCGGGCATCCTCGGCGCCGTCGCGGGTCCGGCCGTGCTGACCCTGCTGCGCGTCCGGGCCCGCGCCGCCCGCGGCATCGCCCTGGGCGCGGTCTCGCACGGCATCGGCACCTCCCGCGCGCTGGCCGAGGACCGCACCGGGGGCGCGTTCTCCGGCCTCTCGATGGGCCTCACGGCCCTCGCGACCAGCCTGGTGCTCCCGCTGGTCCTCGCGCTACTCCTGTAGCCCGAGACCGATCCGGGCCACGATCCGCCGCCGGGCCTGCTCGCCCTCCGGCACGGGCAGCAGGGGTACGACGTGCAGCCCGCCCGGCAGCTCGTGGAAGTCCACCGGCACCACCCCGGCCAGCCGGTCGCGCAGCAGCCGGCAGTCGGGCAGCGTGATGTCGTGGGTGCCGACCCAGAGGTCCACGGGCGGCAGGCCGGCGACCGCGCCGAACAGCGGACTCACCCGCGGGTCGTCCAGCGACAGGCCGCCGGCCCACGCGTCGGCGATCGGTCGGAGGGCCGCCCGCGCGAGCCACGGGTCGTGCGGCTCCAGCGCGTCGACCTCGGGGTTGCGCATCCCCAGGTCGAGCCACGGGGCGATCAGCGTCAGCCCGCGCACCGTCGAGCGCCCGCGAGCCACGGCCTCCTGGGCCGCGGCGAGGGCCAGGCCGCCCCCGGCCGAGTCGCCGGCCAGCCAGCAGGAGCGGCCGCCGGCGTACAGCGCCTCCAGGAGGGCCCCGACCAGCTCGTGCGCCGCGGTCGCGTCATGTGCGGGAGCGAGGCCGTAGACCGGCACCCACACCTCCACGTCGAGCTCGCGGGCCAGGCGTCCGACCAGCGACCAGTGCTGCGACGCGATCTCGCTCACGTAGGCGCCGCCGTGCAGGTAGATCACGACCGGCAGGTCGGGGCGGGCACCGGGCCGGGCGACCCGGTGCACGTCGAAGCCGGCCACCGTCCGGGTCGACACGGAGGTCCAGCGGGTCAGCGAGGCCGGGGGAGCGGGGGACCCCTTGGCTCGCGCGAGCATCGCGTGACCGCCCTCGGCCGTCAGGAACCTTCGTTTGCGGGTGGCGCGCATCAGCGCCGCCACGCCGCTCAGCTGCCAGGACACCACGGCCGGAGCGTAGTTGGATGGCTGGCATGCCCCGCGTGCACGCCTTCCGTGACGACGCCCTCGGCGATCTCGACGCCGTCGGCCTGGTCGCCGCCCTCCATGCCGGCCGAGTGTCGGTCCCCGAGGCGGTGGACGCCGCCATCTCCCGGGTCGAGGACGTGGACCCGACGCTGGGTGCGGTGGCGTACGTCGCCTTCGACCGGGCCCGAGCGCAGGCGCGCGACCCCCGGGGCGGGTTCTTCTCCGGCGTTCCGACGTTCGTGAAGGACAACGTCGACGTCCAGCACCTCCCGACCCAGCACGGCACCGACGCGTTCGAGGCCCGGCCGCAGCCCCGCGACGGCGACCTGGCCCGGATGTTCCTCGCGACCGGTCTGCTGCCCCTCGGGAAGACCCGGCTCTCCGAGTACGGCTTCAGCGCCGCCGCCGAGCACCCCCGGCTCGGCCCGGTCCGCTCACCCTGGTCGACCGAGCACAGCGCCGGTGCGTCCTCGGCCGGTTCGGCCGCGCTCGTGGCGGCGGGGGCCGTGCCGATCGCGCACGCCAACGACGGCGGCGGCTCGATCCGGATCCCGGCCGCGGTCAACGGCCTGGTCGGTCTCAAGCCGACCCGCGACCGGCTGCCGCAGGACGCGCTGACCCGGCAGATGCCGATCCGGCTCGTCTCCGACGGCGTGCTCACCCGCTCGGTGCGGGACACGGCGGCGTTCCTGCGCGAGGCCGAGAAGGTCTACCGGGCGCTGCACCTGCCGCCCGTGGGCGACATCACGCGGCCGGTCCGCGGCCGGCTCCGGATCGCCGTGAACACCCAGGGCGTCGGCGCCGGTGCGAGCCCGGAGGTGGCCAATCTCACGCTGAAGGTCGCCGCGCAGCTCGAGGAGCTCGGCCACGTGGTCGAGGAGGTCGCGGCGCCCGCCGACCCCCGGTTCCCCGACGACTTCGTCCTCTACTGGTCCCTGCTGGCGCTGGCCATCGTGCGCACCGGACGCCGGACCAACGGCCGGTCCTGGGACCCCGACCGGCTCGACAACCTCACCCGCGGCCTGGCCCGGAACGGGCTGCGCAACCTGCACCGCGTGCCCGCGGCGATCCGCCGCCTCAACCGGGCCAAGCCGGCCGGCGGCGCCCTCCACGAGCGCTGGGACGTCGTGCTGACCCCCACCCTCGGCACCGAGACGCCGCGGGTCGGGCACCTCGACCCGACCCAGGAGTACGACGTCGTGATGGGCCGCCTCATGGAGTGGGTGGCCTTCACCCCGTGGCAGAACGTCACCGGCGAACCGGCGGTCTCGCTGCCCCTCGCGACCACCGCCGCGGGGCTCCCGCTGGGGATGATGTTCGGCGCCGCAGCGGGTCGCGAGGCGACCCTGCTGGAGCTCGCCTACGAGCTCGAAGAGGCCTTCCCGTTCGCCCGGATCACGGCCCCGGAGCACCAGGACTGACCCGATTTCTCGTTCCCGAAGGTGCTGTGTATCGTTCTCCGTCGTTGCCCCTTTAGCTCAGTCGGCAGAGCGTCTCCATGGTAAGGAGAAGGTCTACGGTTCGATTCCGTAAAGGGGCTCTGGGTGAGGGTTGTGTGGCCGGCTAGAGTGGCCACACCATCCTGCCCTCGTGGCGGGGTAGCTCAGGTGGTTAGAGCACACGGCTCATAATCGTGGTGTCGCGGGTTCGAGTCCCGCCCCCGCTACTCACCACCGAGCAGCAACGCACCGCCATCGACCCCAAGGACTTCCCGTGGCCAGCAAGAGCTCCGACGTTCGCCCCAAGATCACTCTCGCGTGCGTTGAGTGCAAGGAGCGCAACTACATCACCAAGAAGAACCGGCGCAACGACCCCGATCGTCTGGAGCTGGCGAAGTTCTGCCCGCGCTGCCGCACGCACCAGGCGCACCGCGAGACCCGCTGACCTTTCGCTTGCCGACCCGTCCGAGCACCGCTCGGGCGGGTCGTCGGCGTTGGGAGCGACCTCGATAGGCTGGCCGGCATGCCAGTCGATGCCTCCCTCGTCGGGCGGGTCTTCCCCCCGACCAGTCCGTACGCCGTCTCCGAGGAGCGGGTGCGTGACTTCGCCGTCGCCACCGGTTCGTCGTACGACGGGGGCGCCGCACCGGCGACCTTCCCCATCGTGCTCGCCTTCGACGCGATGAACGCCTTCTTGGAGGCCGAGCAGCTCGACCTGTTCCGGATCGTGCACGGGGAGCAGAAGTTCGCCTACGAGCGGCCGGTCATGCCCGGCGACGTCCTCACCGCGACGCTGAGCGTCGCCTCACTGCGCCAGATCGGCGGCAACGACATCATCGGCACCACCTCGGAGATCACCGACGCCGACGGCGCGCTGGTCTGCTCGACCAGCGCCACCCTCGTCCACCGGGGGGCCCCGGCATGAGCCTGGCGACCCAGCACTACGAGATCACCCGCGCCGACCTGGTGGCCTACGCGGCCGCGAGCGGTGACCAGAACCCGATCCACCAGGACGAGGAGGTCGCGCGCAGCGTCGGCCTGCCGGGTGTGATCGCGCACGGGATGTACACGATGGCGCTGACCGCCCGCGCGGTCGCGACCTGGTTCCCCGGAGCCGAGGTGGTCAGCCTGGGCTGCAAGTTCACCAACCCGGTCGTGGTGCCCGCGGAGGGCGCCGTCGCGATCGAGGTCGCGGGCGAGGTCAAGGCGAGCGAGGACGGGCTGACCACCCTCGCGCTCACGGTCACCTGCGACGGCCAGAAGGTCCTGGGCATGCCCAAGGCCGTCGTCCGCGCATGAGCTCTCCCGCATGAGCGAGCTCCTCGCCGACCACACCACGCTGCGCGTCGGTGGCGGCGCCGGCAGCTACGTGCGGGCGACGACCGAGGACGAGCTCACCGGGGCCGTGACGGCCGCCGAGATGGCCGGGGAGCCGGTGCTGGTGCTCGGCGGCGGCAGCAACCTCCTGGTCGCCGACGAGGGCTTCCCCGGCACCGTCGTCGAGGTCGCCACCAGCGGTCTCACGCTCGACGTCGAGGACGACGAGGCGACCTGCGGGGGAGTGCTCGCCACCGTCGCCGCCGGCGAGACCTGGGACGACCTGGTGGCGCTGGCCGCCGAGCGCGGTTGGGTGGGCGTCGAGGCCCTCTCCGGGATCCCGGGCTCGGTCGGCGCGACCCCGATCCAGAACGTCGGCGCCTACGGCCAGGAGGTCGCCCAGACGATCGCCTCGGTGCGGGTCTGGGACCGCAGGCTGCGCGGGGTCCGCACCTTCGCCCACGCCGACTGCGGCTTCGGCTACCGGCACAGCCGCTTCAAGGCCGGTCCCGACCGCCACGTCGTGCTCGCGGTCACCTTCCAGTTCCGACAGGGCAGCCTCGGGGCGCCGGTCGCGTACGCCGAGCTGGCCCGCGCCCTCGGGGTCGAGCCGGGCGCTCGCGCGCCGCTGGCCGACGTCCGCGACGCCGTGCTCGGGCTGCGCCGCGGCAAGGGGATGGTCCTCGACGAGGCCGACCACGACACCTGGAGCGCGGGGTCGTTCTTCACCAACCCGGTCGTCGCGCCCGCCGACGTACCCGACGGCGCCCCGGCGTGGCCCCAGCCCGACGGCGGCGTCAAGACCAGCGCGGCCTGGCTGATCGAGCACGCCGGCTTCGCCAAGGGGTACGGCGCGGGGCCGGCGCGGCTGTCGACCAAGCACACCCTCGCGCTGACGAACCGCGGCTCGGCCCGGGCCGACGACCTGCTGGCCCTGGCCCGCGAGGTGCGCGACGGGGTCGAGGAGCGGTTCGGCATCCGGCTCGTCAACGAGCCGGTCCTGGTCGGCTGTCAGCTCTAGGAGCCTGAACAATCCGGCCGGCTACGCGCCGCGATGAACGCACGCCGGCTGCGTTGTCGCCGCTCGACGCACGCCCCGTGTGCCTTCGCGCCTCCGCCGTGCCGGCGCACGTCCCTCACGACGCTCGCTTCGACCGCCTTGTCCAGCAGACTCCTAGACGTTGGTCCCGACGACCGGGTCGGGCACCGAGAAGGCGAGCAGCCCGAAGAACAGGACCGCCGCGGCGATGGCCAGCACCGTCAGCACGGTGCCGATGATGCCCATCACGACGCCCGCCTCGGCGAAGCCGCGGTTGCCGTAGCGGCCCGGCTGGGCGTCGATCTCGCGCTTGGCGCGCACGCCCAGGACCCAGGCGAAAGGCGCCGTGAGCATCCCGGGCAGGGTCACGCCGCAGCACATGGCCGCCAGGGGCAGGGACGCCAGCGCGATGATGCCGAGCACCATCGAGGTGGTCGCGCCGGTGTGGCTCTCGCGCTGGTAGCCGAAGGGCTGCTGGAAGGGCGGCTGCCCGTACGGCTGCTGGAACGGCGGCCGGCCGTACTCCCGGGGCTGCTCGTGCTGCTGGCCGTACGGCGGATCGGGCTGCTGGCCGTACTGGGGCCACTGCGGCTGCTCGGGCCGCTCGGGCTGCTCGGGACCGCTGGTCATGGCGCCATCGTGCCCTGGTCGTCGGCGATCCACGCGTCGATCTCGCGGAGCACGCCGGCGCGGACGTCCTCGGGGGCCCGGGAGGCGCGCACGGACATCCGGGCCAGCTCGGCGAGGGTGGTGTCGGACAGGTCGTGGGCGGCCCGCATCGTGGCGTACTGGCCCGCGAGCCGGGAGCCGAACAGCAGCGGGTCGTCGGCGCCCAGGGCGACCGTGGCCCCGGCGGCGAGCAGCGTCGGCAGCGGGACCGAGGTCAGGTCGGAGTAGACGCCGAGCGCGACGTTGGAGACCGGGCAGACCTCGAGCGCGACACCGGCGCTCACGATCCGGTCCAGCAGGGCCGGATCCTCGGTGGAGCGGATCCCGTGGCCGAGCCGGTCGGCGTGCAGGGCGTCGAGGCAGGCGGCGACGTGCTCGGGGCCGCGGAGCTCACCGCCGTGCGGCACGAGCGCCAGACCGGCCCGCTCCGCGATCGCGAACGCGCCCGCGAAGTCGACGGTGCTGCCGCGCCGCTCGTCGTTGGAGAGTCCGAAGCCCACCACGCCGCGGCCGGCGTACTGGGCGGCCAGTCGGGCCAGGGTGCGGGCGTCGAGCGGGTGCCGGGTGCGGTTGGCGGCGATCACGACCGCCATGCCGAGGCCGGTCGCGGCGGACGCCTCCCGGACCGCGTCGAGGACCAGGTCGGTGAAGGCGGTGATCCCGCCGAAGCGGGCGCCGTACCCGCTCGGGTCGACCTGGATCTCCAGCCACCGGCCGCCGTCGCGCACGTCGTCCTCGGCGGCCTCGCGCACCAGCCGGCGTACGTCGCCCTCGGTGCGCAGCACCGAGCGGGCGACGTCGTAGAGCCGCTGGAACCGGAACCAGCCCTTCTCGTCGGCCGCGGACAGCGTCGGCGGCCACTCGGAGACGAGCTGGTCGGGCAGCGAGATGCCGTCCCGCTCGGCGAGCTCGAGCAGGGTCTCGTGGCGCATCGACCCGGTGAAGTGCAGGTGCAGGTGCGCCTTGGGGAGTGCGAGCAGGTCCCTCAACGTCAGGCGAAGAGCTTCTGGAGGCGGGTGATCCCCTCGATGATGTCGTCGTCCCCGAGGGCGTACGACAGCCGCAGGTAGCCCGGCGACCCGAAGGCCTCGCCGGGCACGATCGCGACCTCGGCCTCGTCGAGGATGTACTCGGCGAGCTCGGCGGAGGTGGTGATCGTGCGACCGGCGTACTCCTTGCCGAGCAGGCCCTTCACGGACGGGTAGGCGTAGAACGCGCCGCCCGGCGTCGGGCACACCACGCCGTCGATCTCGTTGAGCATCGAGACGATGATGCCGCGGCGACGGTCGAAGGCGACCTTCATCTGGTCGACGGCCGACAGGTCGCCCTCGAGGGCGGCGATCGCGGCGCGCTGGGAGACGTTGGCGACGTTGGAGGTCGCGTGCGACTGCAGGTTGGTGGCCGCCTTGACGATGTCCTTCGGCCCGATCACCCAGCCGACCCGCCAGCCGGTCATGGCGTAGGTCTTGGCGACGCCGTTGACGATCACGCAGTGGTCGGCGAGCTCGGGGCAGAGCACCGGCAGCGAGCCGGTCTCGATGTTGTCGTAGACGAGGTGCTCGTAGATCTCGTCGGTGAGCACCCACAGCTGGTGCTCCTCGACCCACGCGCCGATCGCCCGGATCTCGTCGGCGGTGTAGACGGCGCCGGTCGGGTT
Source organism: Nocardioides sp. W7 (assembly GCF_022919075.1). NCBI lineage: Bacteria > Bacillati > Actinomycetota > Actinomycetes > Propionibacteriales > Nocardioidaceae > Nocardioides > Nocardioides sp. W7. Next base: position 1,733,850 of record NZ_CP095078.1, read on the forward strand.
GGACGGCGAGACGAACAGCAGCACCTTGGTCTTGTCGGTGCGGGCGGCCTCGAGCTGCTCAGGCGTGACCTTGTAGTCCTGGGTCTCGTCGGCGAGCACCTCGACCGGCACGCCGCCGGCGAGCTGGATCGACTCCGGGTAGGTGGTCCAGTACGGCGCGGGCACGATCACCTCGTCGCCCGGGTCGAGCATCGCGGCGAACGCCTCGTAGATGGCCTGCTTGCCGCCGTTGGTGACCAGCACCTGCGCGGGCTCGACGACCAGGCCGCTGTCGCGGGCGGTCTTCTCGACGATCGCCTTCTTCAGCTCGGGCAGCCCGCCGGCCGGGGTGTAGCGGTGGTTCTTGGGGTCACGGCTGGCCTCGACGGCCGCCTCGACGATGTAGTCCGGCGTCGGGAAGTCGGGCTCGCCCGCGCCGAAGCCGACCACCGGGCGGCCTTCGGCCTTCAGCGCCTTCGCCTTCGCATCCACCTTCAGCGTCGCGGACTCGGCGATGGCGCCGATCCGCTGGGAGACGCGACGGTCACGAGGGCTGCCCGATGCAGAAGAGGTCATGGCTCCATCGTAGAGGCCGGTCCGGTCAGCGGCGCATGACCTTCCGCGCCAGGCGGTTGCCGCCGAACTGGGCGATCTGGACGAGCGCGACGATGATCAGGACGGTGGTCCAGGTGACGACCGTGTCGAACTGGCGCCAGCCGTACTGCAGGGCGAACGCGCCGAGCCCGCCGGCGCCGATCGCGCCCGCGATCGCGGACATGTCGATGATCGCCACGAGCACGAACGTGTAGCCGAGGATCAGCGGACCGAGGGCCTCGGGGATGAGCACGGTGAGGACGATCCGGAGCCGCCCCGCACCCATCGAGCGGGCCGCCTCGATCACGCCGGGGTCGACGCCGACCAGGTTCTGCTCGACGATCCGGCTGATGCCGAACGTAGCGGCCAGGGTCATCGCGAAGATGATCGCCTTCTCGCCGATGCCGGTGCCGACCACCGCCCGCGCGAGGGGCTGGACCGCGCCGATGAAGATCACGAACGGGATCGGCCGGAAGAAGTTCACGAGCAGGTTGAGCCCCACGGAGGCCGGCCGGTGGGCGAGCAGCCCGCCGGGGCGGGTCGTGGAGAGCACGAGCCCCAGCACGAGACCGAGGAGGCCGCCGATCAGGAGGGTCAGCCCGACGATGTAGAGCGTCGCGAAGGTCTCCTCCCACAGCAGGTCGGTGAGGTCGAAGAGCCGGGTGTCACCCAGCAGGTCGGAGGGCATCAGGCCACCTCTCGCACGTCGACCCGCTCGCGTACGACGGCCAGCGCCGCATCGATCTGCGCCGGGTCGCCGGTGAGTGAGAGCGTCAGGTTGCCGAAGGTCTGGCCCTGGATGTCCTCGATGCCGCCGTAGACGAGCTCGAACGCCACGTCGCGCGAGATCAGCTCGGCGAAGACCTGGGACTGGCGCACCGCGGGGTCGCGGAAGGCGAGGGTGACGAAGCGCCCGTCGTGGCGCTCCCGCAGCACGTCGAGGGCCCGGGCCGACGGCTCGTCGTCGACGAGGGTGGAGACGAAGCGGCGGGTCGCCGGGTGCTGCGGACGGGAGAACAGGTCGAAGACCGGGCCCTGCTCGATCACCTTGCCGTGCTCCATCACCGCGACCTTGTCGGCGATGGTCTTGATCACCTCCATCTCGTGGGTGATCAGGACGATGGTGATGCCGAGCTCGGTGTTGACCTGCTTGAGCAGGGCCAGCACCTCCTGGGTGGTCTCCGGGTCGAGCGCACTGGTGGCCTCGTCGGCGAGCAGCAGCCGGGGCGAGGTGGCCAGGGCGCGGGCGATCCCGACCCGCTGCTTCTGGCCCCCGGAGAGCTGCTCGGGGTAGGCGAGCGCCTGGTCGGCCAGGCCGACGAAGTGCAGGAGCTCCGAGATCCGCGCCCGGTGCTCCGACTTCGGCACGCCGGCGACCTGGAGCGGGAACGCGAGGTTGCCGTAGACCGTGCGGGAGCTCATCAGGTTGAACTGCTGGAAGATCATCCCGATGCCCCGGCGTACCTCCTGCAGCCGGCGCTCGCCGATGCCGACGATCTCGGTGCCGTCGACCCTGATCGAGCCCGAGGTCGCCGGCTCGAGTGCGTTCACCAGGCGGACCAGGGTGGACTTCCCGGCGCCGGAGTAGCCGACGATCCCGAAGATCTCGCCGGCCTCGACGTCGAGGTCGACGCCGTCCACCGCGACGATCGGACTGCCGTCGCGGGAGCGGGCGGGGAACTCTTTGCGGACGTCTCGGATCTCGAGCAGGGCCATGGCGTTCGGGTCCTTCGGGTGGGGCGGAGGTGGTCGAGCGGCGTCACCGCTGGGCGCGGGTGTCCTCCTCGACCTGGGCCAGCGACTTCTCGAGGTCGGCGACCGGGACCCGCACGAGCTCGGCGGTGTCGCCGGAGACCTCCTGCACGCCGTCCTGCACCTCCTGGGTGTCCTGGAAGATCTTGACGAGCTTCTGGAGGGTCTCGTCGTCCTTGTCCTCGGCGCGGGCCGCGAAGATGTTGACGTACGGCAGCGCGTTCGCGTCCTCGGGGTCGTCCTGGGCGATCGCGTCGGAGAACTTCAGGCCGGCGTCCTCGACGAAGTCGTTGTTGATGACCGCGGCCGCCACGTCCGGCAGCGAGGTCGGGGTCAGGTCGGCCTTGAGTGCCGTGACCTTCACCCGGGAGGCCGCCTCGTCGACGTCGTCGAGCGTGGAGTAGATGGAGCCGCCGTCCTCGAGCTCGATCAGGCCGGCCGACTGCAGGATGAGCAGACCGCGGGCCAGGTTGCTCTCGTCGTCCGGTACGGCGACGGTCGAGCCGTCCGGGATGTCCTCGACGGAGTCGTGCTGGGTCGAGTACAGGCCGAGGGGGTAGATCGCGGTCGAGCCGATCGGCACCAGGTCCTCGCCCGAGTCGACGTTGTAGCCGGCCAGGTAGACGATGTGCTGGAACTGGTTGAGGTCGAGGTCACCCTCGGTGAGCGCCGGGTTGGGCTGCGGGTAGTCGGCGAAGTCGATGATCTCGACGTCGATGCCCTCGTCGGCGGCGGCCTGCTGGTAGGTCTCCCAGTAGGGATCGCTGGCGCCGACGACGCCGATCTTGACGGTGTCCTTCCCGTCGTCGCCGCGCAGGGCGAAGAACGCGACGGCGGCGATCAGGGCGAGTACGACGACCGCCAGGACGGCGTACAGGCCGGTGCGGGACTTGGGGGCGTCAACGAGCTGGTCGGACATGGGTTCCTCTCCGTTCCGGCTGGTGGCCGGAGGTCTCCTGCGCGAGGGGCGGTGGCCCTTCGGAGCAGACGGTAGTACTCAAAGTCGATGGACAAAGAATTGTTTCGTGCCGCGGGGCGGGTGAGCCCTGGGGGACATCGGCCCTCAACGGTGGGTGGTCCGGATGGATTCCCGCCCACCGCGTGGCGCTGGCGACACCGCCCAGCGGCGATCCGTTTGGACGGGGCTCAGGTCGTACCCGTAGAATCCCGACTGATGGATTTCCCAGATGCTTCGGCATGCCCGGATTCCATCGGAGGGCACTAGCTCAACTGGCAGAGCATCGGTCTCCAAAACCGAAGGTTGGGGGTTCAAGTCCCTCGTGCCCTGCAGGACAACTGGTCACCTGGTCAGGTGGACGAACGAGGAGAGGTTGGCGTCGTGTCGGACAGCAAGGCGGTACGCGGCCCGCGCGACGAGAAGGCCGACAAGCGCACGAGTCTTCCCACGTTCTACCGACAGGTCGTCGCGGAGCTCCGCAAGGTCGTGTATCCGACCCAGGAACAGCTGGTCACGTACTTCTTCGTGGTCATGGTGTTCGTGATCGTGATGATCGCCCTGGTCTCGGCGCTCGACCTGGCCTTCGGCAAGCTCGTGTTCGAGATCTTCACGGGGCCCGACCAGACGTGACCGGGGCGCTCGCGGGCTGACCCGCGGGCCTCGGTCCACCGGTGCCGGCGACCAGCCGGGACAGACGAGCACAGCGAAGTGATGGAGCAGCACGTGTCGGAGCAGCAGGACCCGTTCGAGGTCAACGCGACCCCCGAGACCGAGCCTGAGGCCAGCCTCGAGGACCAGTACGGCGAGCCGAACGACGGTCCGGAGATCGAGGAGGACCCCCGTCTCGACGTGGAGGTCACCGACGAGGACACCGACGAGGCCATGGGTCTCGACGACACCGACGCCGAGGGTGCGACCAGCCAGGACCTCAGTGCGGCCGAGGGCGACGAGGAGCCGGAGGCTGCTGACGCCGACGAGGCCGAGGCCGCCGACGAGGACCCGCTCGAGGCGTTCCGCCGGGAGCTGTGGGCGAAGCCGGGCGACTGGTTCGTCGTGCACACCTACTCCGGCATGGAGAACCGGGTGAAGTCGAACCTGGAGAACCGCATCATCTCCCTCAACATGGAGGACTACATCCACGAGATCGTGGTCCCCACCGAGGAGGTCGCGGAGATCAAGAACGGGCAGCGCAAGATGGTCAAGCGCACCGTCCTCCCCGGCTACGTCCTGGTCCGCATGGACCTCACCGACGAGTCCTGGTCGGCCGTGCGGCACACGCCGTCGGTCACCGGCTTCGTCGGCCACAGCCACCAGCCGGTCCCGCTGAGCATGAGCGAGGTCGAGAGCATGCTCGCCCCCGCCGTGGTCGCGCAGGCCGAGGCCGAGGCCGCCGCCGCAGCGTCCGCCGCCGGTGCCCCCGCTCCGGCCGGCACCACCGCCAAGCGCCCGGTCGAGGTCGCCGACTTCGACGTCTCCGACTCGGTCATGGTCGTCGACGGCCCGTTCGCGACGCTGCACGCGACGATCACCGAGATCAACGCCGAGTCCCAGCGGGTCAAGGCACTCGTCGAGATCTTCGGCCGGGAGACCCCGGTCGAGCTGTCGTTCAGCCAGATCCAGCGCGTGTGAGGTTCCGGCGCTGCGCGCCGGACCGTCACACGCACAGCCGATTCGCCAGCACGCGGGCCCAACCCGCAGAATAGATCGGTTGCTCAGCAACAAGCAGGTGGCAGAGGGCGGCGTACGCCCTCGTCATGACCACGGAACAGAAAGAGAAGCAACATGCCTCCGAAGAAGAAGATCGCTGCCCTGGTCAAGGTGCAGCTGCAGGCCGGTGCCGCGACGCCGGCCCCGCCGGTCGGTACCGCTCTCGGTCCGCACGGCGTGAACATCATGGAGTTCTGCAAGGCGTACAACGCCCAGACCGAGGCCATGCGCGGCAACGTGATCCCCGTCGAGATCACCATCTACGAGGACCGGTCCTTCACCTTCATCACGAAGACCCCTCCGGCCGCCGAGCTGATCAAGAAGGCCGCCGGCCTGCAGAAGGGCTCGGGCGTCCCGCACAAGGAGAAGGTCGGCAAGCTGACCAAGGACCAGATCCGCGAGATCGCGCAGACCAAGCTGCCCGACCTCAACGCCAACGACATCGACGCCGCGATGAAGATCGTCGAGGGCACCGCTCGCTCCATGGGCGTCACGACCAACTGACGCGCCCGGGGCACCCGCCCCACACCCCGGACTAGTGGCAGAGCCGCGCTGGCTCACCTGACCACGACTGGCACCGAAGAAAAGAGAACCAGACATGCAGCGCAGCAAGACCTACCGCGCGGCGGCAGAGCAGTTCGACAAGGACGAGCTCTACGCGCCCCTCCCGGCGATCAAGATCGCCAAGGACACCAGCAAGAAGAAGTTCGACGAGACCGTGGACGTCGTCATGCGTCTCGGCGTCGACCCCCGCAAGGCCGACCAGATGGTCCGCGGCACCGTCAACCTCCCGCACGGCACCGGCAAGACCGCCCGCGTCCTGGTGTTCGCGAACGGTGACAAGGCCGAGGCCGCCCGCGAGGCCGGCGCCGACGTCGTCGGTGGCGACGAGCTGATCGAGAAGGTGGCCGGCGGCTGGCTCGACTTCGACGCCGTCGTCGCGACCCCCGACATGATGGGCAAGGTCGGTCGCCTGGGCCGCGTGCTCGGTCCCCGCGGCCTGATGCCGAACCCGAAGACCGGCACCGTGACGCCGGACGTGGCCAAGGCCGTGTCCGACATCAAGGGCGGCAAGATCGAGTTCCGCGTCGACCGTCACTCGAACCTGCACTTCATCATCGGCAAGGCCTCCTTCTCCGAGGTCCAGCTCGCGGAGAACTACGCCGCGGCGCTCGAGGAGGTGCTGCGGCTCAAGCCCGCCAGCTCCAAGGGCCGCTACCTGAAGAAGGTCACCGTCTCCACGACCATGGGCCCCGGCGTCCAGGTCGACCCCAACCGCGTCAAGAACGTCGCGGTCGAGGACGAGACGAACTGACGTAGCACCTCAGCATCACGCCGCCCCGGTCACCGTCACGGTGACCGGGGCGTCGTACGTTGCGGTCCATGGCCCCGACCCTGCGCTGCGTGATCCTCGACGACTACCAGGGCGTCGCGCTGTCGTACGCCGACTGGTCCGCGCTGCCGGTCGACGTCGAGGTGGTGCGCGAGCACCTCGACCCCGACGGCACCGCGGCCGCCCTCGCGGGTGCCGCCGTGGTGGTGCTGATGCGCGAGCGGACCCCGCTCACCCGGGACCTGCTCGACCGGCTGCCGGACCTGCGGCTGGTCGTCACGACCGGGATGCGCAACGCTTCGATCGACCTCGACGCCTGCCGGGAGCGCGGGATTCCGGTCTGCGGCACCGCCTCGTCGAAGACCTCGACGGCCGAGCTGACCTGGGCGCTGGTGCTCGGCCTGCTCCGGCAGGTCGGACCCGAGAGTCGGTCCCTGGCGGCGGGCGGCTGGCAGACCACTGTCGGCGCCGACCTGGCCGGCCGGACGCTCGGCCTGCTCGGGCTCGGCGCGATCGGCTCGCGGGTGGCCCGGGTGGCGGCGGCGTTCGACATGGACGTGGTGGCCTGGAGCCCGCACCTGACCGGGCAGCGGGCGGCCGACGGGGGAGCACGGCTCGTCGACCGGGACGGGCTGTTCGCGGCTGCCGACGTGCTCTCGATCCACCTGGTGCTGGCCGCGACGACCCGCGAGATCGTGGGTGAGCGCGAGCTCGCCCTGCTGCGGCCCTCGTCGTACCTCGTGAACACCTCGCGGGCTGGCCTGGTCGACACCGCCGCCCTGCTCCGCCACCTCGACGCGGGCCGGCTCGCCGGGGCCGCCGTCGACGTCTTCGACACCGAGCCGCTGCCAGCGGCCCACCCGCTCCGCGACCACCCGCGGGTGCTGGCCACGCCGCACCTGGGCTACGTCACCGAGGACAACTACCGCCGGTTCTTCGGCGAGGCGGCCGAGGACGTCGCCGCCTGGCTCGCCGGTGCGCCGATGCGGCTGCTGACCTGAGGCGTCCAGCGATGGTGGACGAATCGTCCAGCCCGATTTGGACGATGGTCCGCGACCGCCGTACAGTCCCCTGTTGAAACCAGAGACCGCCGGTGGTCGGACTGCGCATGCAGACCGACCGAAGGTTCCGCAGTTGCGGACGGCCTGCGCAGGGGACAGAGCAACCACACGATTCGTTCGTGTCACGCCCTGAGCCTGCGCTCGGGGCGTTCGTCATTTGCGGGCTCCGTGCCGGTGGTCTCCCAGTCCGGAAGGAGACCCATGGCGCGGGCAGACAGGAACGCCGCCGTCGCGGAGATCGTTGAGTCCTTCAACGACGCCGCGGGTGCCGTGCTGACCGAGTACCGCGGTCTCACCGTCAAGGAGCTGCAGGACCTTCGCCGCTCCCTGGGTGAGAACGCCAACTACGCCGTGGTCAAGAACACGCTGGCCAAGATCGCCGCCAACCAGGTGGGCATCTCGGGCTTCGACGACCTGCTGACCGGCCCGACCGCGATCGCCTTCATTCAGGGCGACGTCGTCGAGGCGGCCAAGGGTCTGCGTGACTTTGCCAAGGCCAACCCCACCCTTGTCATCAAGGGTGGAGTCCTGGACGGCAACATCCTCGACGCTGCCGAGATCGCCAAACTGGCCGATCTCGAGTCGCGCGAGGTGCTCCTGGGCAAGCTCGCGGGCGCCATGCTCGCTTCGCTCAGCCAGGCCGTCTACCTCCTCAACGCCCCGCTCGCACAGGCTGCCCGGCTCGCCGGCGCCCTGCAGGCGAAGGCGCAGGAGGACCCCACGATCCTCGCAGGTGGTGCCGGTACGCCGGCCGCCGCCGAGGAGGCACCGGTCGAGGAGGCTGCCGAGGCAGCCCCCGAGCCCGAGGCCCCCGCTGACGAGGCGCCCGCCGACGCGGCCGCCTCCGACGAGGGCGACTCCGCCGAGGCCTGATCCTTCGGGATCTCGCCACGACACCCACCACCTGAAACCAGGCCGGACCGCAGTCGCTGCGCCGGCCGCCGAATGGAAGGAACGCCACCATGGCGAAGCTCAGCACCGACGAGCTCCTTGACGCTTTCAAGGAGATGACCCTGATCGAGCTCTCCGAGTTCGTGAAGCAGTTCGAGGAGACCTTCGGCGTCACCGCCGCCGCCCCGGTCGCCGTGGCCGCTGCCCCCGCCGCCGGCGGTGGCGCGGGCGCCGAGGAGGCCGCTGCCCAGGACGAGTTCGACGTCATCCTGGAGGCCGCTGGCGAGAAGAAGATCAACGTGATCAAGGAGGTGCGCGCGCTCACGTCCCTCGGCCTGAAGGAGGCCAAGGACCTCGTCGAGTCCGCACCGAAGGCGATCCTCGAGAAGGCCGACAAGGCCTCCGCCGAGAAGGCCAAGGAGGCGCTCGAGGGCGCCGGGGCCACCGTCACCCTCAAGTGACGAATCCTCACCTGATCGGCTGATCCAGCCGCATCGCCGCCAGGGGCGGTCACCCGTGCAGACGGGTGGCCGCCCCTGTCGCGTCTGCTGAGGCGTTTGAGACCTCCGCCACCCGGGCACAAGCCCTCGCAGATCCGGTTAAGAACAGTGTTTGTGCAGGTCGTGAGGGGTTTCGACGGTGATCTCGGCCCGTGCCGAGCCCGTGACGGCCGACACACGACGGCGTAACCTCGCCGCCGTTCTCCCGTTGTTACCGGTCAGTGGGGACAGGCGTTCACCGAACGCGTGTCGAGAGCAGTGACTGCTCGGACCGACGGTCGCAGAAGGGTGTCACCAGCATGGGCGTGGAGATCAAGGTCGACGACCTCAGCAAGTCGTTCGGCAAGCAGCTCATCTGGGGTGACGTCACGCTGACCGTCCCGGCGGGGGAGATCTGCGTGATGCTCGGCCCCTCCGGCACCGGCAAGTCGGTGTTCCTGAAGACCCTGATCGGTCTGCTGAAGCCCGACAAGGGCTCGATCATCATCGAGGGCACCGACATCGCGAGCTGCTCGGAGAAGGAGCTCTACGAGATCCGCAAGCTGTTCGGCGTGCTGTTCCAGGACGGCGCCATGTTCGGCTCGATGAACCTCTACGACAACGTCGCGTTCCCGCTGCGCGAGCACACCAAGAAGTCCGAGTCCGAGGTCCGCGACATCGTCATGGAGAAGATGGACCTGGTCGGTCTGATCGGCGCCGAGGACAAGCTCCCCGGTGAGATCTCCGGTGGCATGCGCAAGCGCGCCGGACTGGCTCGGGCCCTGGTCCTCGACCCCGAGATCGTGCTCTTCGACGAGCCCGACTCCGGCCTCGACCCGGTCCGCACGGCCTTCCTCAACCAGCTGATCGTCGACCTCAACGCTCAGATCGACGCGACGTTCCTGATCGTCACCCACGACATCAACACCGCGCGCACCGTCCCCGACAACATCGGCCTGCTCTACCACCGCCACCTCGCCATGTTCGGCCCGCGCGAGATGCTGCTGAGCTCCGAGGAGCCGGTCGTGCGTCAGTTCCTGAACGCGCAGAAGGTCGGCCCGATCGGCATGTCGGAGGAGAAGGACGCCGACGAGCTCGCCGCCGAGCAGGGCCAGGAGCTCCCGCCGCTCCCGCCGATCCCGATGCAGCTGGAGCCCTCCAACGGCATCGCCCGGCGCTCGCAGCGTGAGCCCGGCTCCTGGTGCCGCGAGAACGGCATCACCCCGCCGCCCGGGTCGTTCGACGCGAACATGTCCATGGTGACGGGCGGCTGATCCGCCTCGATGGCACCCCTCACCGCGACCCGGCTCCTCGCGCCGGTCGGGGCCGCAGGCAATCTGTTCGCCTTCGCCCTCGACGTCGGACGCGCGCTCTTCCGGCGTCCCTTCCAGCTGCGCGAGTTCCTCCAGCAGGCGTGGTTCATCGCCTCGGTCACGATCATCCCGACGGCGCTGGTCGCCATCCCGTTCGGCGCGGTCATCGCGCTGCAGGTCGGCGGCCTGATCCGCCAGTTCGGTGCCCAGTCGTTCACCGGCTCCGCCTCCGTGCTCGCCGTCATCCAGCAGGCCGGACCGATCGCCACCGCCCTGCTGATCGCGGGAGCCGGCGGGTCCGCGATCGCCGCCGACCTCGGCGCCCGGCGGATCCGCGAGGAGCTGGACGCGATGATGGTGCTGGGCATCGACCCGATCCAGCGGCTCGTCGTACCCCGGGTGCTGGCGTGCATGCTCGTCGCGTTCTTCCTCAACGGCATGGTCAGCGTGGTCGGGGTCTCCGGTGGCTACGTGTTCAACGTGATCCTCCAAGACGGCACGCCCGGCGCCTACATCGCGAGCTTCACCGCCCTGGCCCAGCTCCCCGACCTGTGGGTCGGGCTCCTCAAGGCACTGATCTTCGGGATGATCGCGGCGGTCGTCGCCGCCTACAAGGGCATGAACGCCGCCGGCGGCCCCAAGGGCGTCGGTGACGCGGTCAACGAGTCCGTGGTGATCACCTTCCTGCTGCTGTTCGTCGTCAACTTCGTCCTCAGCGCGATCTACCTGCAGGTCGTGCCCCCGAAGACGGGTTGAAGGGCATGACTCCTCACTCCACGGCCTGCTGCGCGACGCCTCCGGGGCACCCGGACGGCGTTGTCGTCGGTCGCCATGACTCCCTCATGTCTCCCTCCTCCGCCTTGCCGGGCACTCCCGGAGACGCCGCTCGCGACGGCCTGGAGCAAGGAGGCATGCCCTAGCCATGGCCAACTTCCGCAGCGTCTACCAGCGCCCGATGGGCGCCCTCGACACCCTGGGCGAGCAGCTCCGGTTCTACCTGCGCGTCCTGCGCGCGCTGCCCCGCTCGGTGGTGCGCTACCCGCGTGAGATCCTCCGGATCCTGGCCGAGGTCACCCTCGGCTCCGGCGCGCTCGCCGTCATCGGCGGCACCATCGGGGTCATCATCGGCATGACCTTCTTCACCGGCGCCCAGGTCGGCCTCTCGGGGTACGCCGCGCTCAACCAGCTCGGCACCGCCGCGTTCTCCGGCTTCGTCTCGGCCTACTTCAACACCCGCGAGATCGCGCCGCTGGTCGCCGGCATCGCGCTCGCCGCCACGGTCGGGTGCGGCTTCACCGCCCAGCTCGGCGCGATGCGGATCTCCGAGGAGGTCGACGCCCTCGAGGTGATGGCGATCCCGTCGATGCCGTTCCTGGTGGCCACCCGGGTGATCGGCGGCCTGATCGCGATCATCCCGCTGTACGTCGTGGGGCTGCTGTCGTCGTACTTCGCGAGCCGGCTGGTGGTCACCCAGTTCTACGGGCAGTCGACGGGCACCTACGACCACTACTTCAACCAGTTCCTGCCACCCGGCGACGTGCTGTGGTCCTTCGGCAAGGTGCTGGTCTTCGCCGTCGTGGTGATCCTGATCCACTGCTACCACGGCTACAACGCCTCCGGCGGTCCCGCGGGCGTCGGCGTGGCCGTCGGCCGGGCGGTGCGCACCAGCATCGTCGCGATCAACGTGATCGACCTGTTCCTGTCCATGGCCATCTGGGGCACGTCGACGACCGTGCGTCTGGCGGGGTGAGGGCGGTGGTGCGCACCAAGCTGCTCGGCGTCGTCTTCCTCGCCCTGGTCGTGCTCTCGGGCTACCTCACCTACGGCGTCTTCACCCAGAAGTTCACCGACTACGACCGCGTCACCCTGCAGACCTCGAAGATCGGCATGCAGCTGCCCCGCCGCGCCGACGTCAAGATCCGCGGCGTGATCGTGGGCGAGGTGCTCGACGTACGCGCCGACACCGACGGGGCGGAGGTCGAGCTCGGCATCTTCCCCGAGCAGCGCGACACCATCCCGGCCGACGTCACCGGCTCGATCGTCCCGAAGACGCTGTTCGGCGAGAAGTACGTCTCGCTGGTCGTCCCGGAGCGGCCCGCGGGCGCCTCGCTCGAGGCCGGCGCCACGATCGGGCGCACCGAGCTGCCGACCGAGGTCGAGGAGGTCCTCTCCGACCTCTACCCGCTGCTGCGCACCGTGCAGCCCGCCGACCTCAACCTGACGCTCACCGCGATCGCGACGGCGCTCGAGGGACGCGGCGACCGGCTCGGCGACAACCTGGAGACCGTCGACAGCTATCTGAAGAGGCTCAACCCCCAGATCCCGGCCCTCGTCGAGGACCTCCGGCTCACCGTCCAGGTCGCCGACACCTACGACGAGATCCTCCCGGAGGTGGGCCAGATCCTGCAGGACACGATCACCACGACCGGCACCCTCGAGGAGCGCGAGAAGGCGCTGAACCTGCTCTTCCGCGACGTGTCCGCCTTCTCCGGGACGGCACGCGAGTTCCTCGCCGACAACGAGGCGAACCTGATCCGGCTCGGCGAGGTCACCGAGCCGTTCGTGGGCCTGCTGGCCAAGTACGCCCCGGAGTACCCCTGCCTGCTCAAGGGGATCGTCGGTGCCGGCGAGCTCCAGGCAGAGGCCTTCCGCGGCCACACCCTGCACATCGTGCTCGAGACGCTGCCCAACCAGCCGCGGCCGTACGGCCCCGAGGACAAGCCGGTGTTCGCCGAGGACCGTGGCCCCAGCTGCCTGCACCTTCCGACGCCGAACTCCGGTCAGGAGAACCCGCTGCGCCGCCAGCCGAACCTGGACGACGGCGTCGACGAGCCGACCGGCAAGGGCACCTCGCGGGTCGCGCCCGGCCACGGCCTCCGGGACGCGTACGCCGGCACCTCGGCCGAGGCCGGTCTGCTGCGCTCGCTGCTCGCCGACGGGACCGGCCGGCCGGCCGGCGACGTCAGCGACCTCGGAGTGCTGCTGCTCGGGCCGATGGCCCGGGGCGCTGAGGTGTCGCTGCGATGAAGCTCCTCGACAAGCGCACCGCCGGCGACCTGGTCAAGCTCCTGGTCTTCATCCTCGTCACGACCCTGGCGACCGGCGTCCTGGTCGTCACCATCGGCAACCTCTCCTTCACCGACTCCCGCGAGTACCGCGCCGAGTTCACCGACGCCACCGGCGTCGTGAAGGGCGACGAGATCCGGATCGCGGGGGTCAAGGTCGGCACCGTCAAGGGCGTGGAGGTCGTCGACCGCACCCGCGCGCTGGTGACCTTCGACGTGGCGGAGGCGTCGGCGGTGCGGGAGTCCACCACCGCGTCGATCCGCTACCGCAACCTCGTCGGGCAGCGCTACATCTCGCTGGCCGAGGGGGTCGGCGACACCACGCCGCTCGACGAGGGAGCGACCATCCCGGTGGCGCGGACCAAGCCCGCCCTCGACCTGACCGTCCTCTTCAACGGCTTCAAGCCGCTCTTCCAGGCGCTCTCGCCGTCCGACATCAACCAGCTCTCCTACGAGATCGTCCAGGTCTTCCAGGGCGAGGGCGGCACGTTGGAGAGCCTGCTCGGCCACACCGCCTCGGTGACCAGCACCCTGGCCGAGCGCGACGAGGTGATCTCCTCGCTGATCACCAACCTCAACGACGTGCTCGACCACCTCGGCGACCGCGACGACCAGCTCTCCCAGCTGATCATCAACTTCAAGTCCCTGGTGGGCGGGCTGAAGACGGACCGCCGGGCGATCCTCTCCTCGCTCGACCAGATCTCGCTGCTGTCGGAGCAGACCGCCGACCTCGTCACCGGCATCAAGGAGCCGTTCGTCGAGGACGTCAAGCAGCTGCGCCGCCTCGCCGGCGACATCGACGAGAACAAGGGCGAGCTCGACCGCGCCCTCCAGGTGCTGCCGATCAAGCTGGAGAAGGTCGGTCGGACCGCCATCTACGGCGCCTGGTTCAACTTCTACCTCTGCCACTTCCAGGGCCGCGTCCGGCTGCCGGCCGGGATCTCGGTCCCGGTGAAGTACAACGTCGGCGGCGAGAGGTGTGATCTGGGATGAACCACCCCACGAAGTCGCGCTCTCCGCTCGCTGCGCTCCCTCCGGTCCCGACTCCGAGGGGGCCCCGATGAGCGTCCCCTTCCGCCAGCGCAACCCCGTCGTCATCGGCGCGATCAGCCTCGCCGTCCTCACCGGTCTGCTCCTGGCCGCCTTCCGGGCCCAGGACCTGCCGCTGATCGGCGGCGGCGACACCTACTACGCCGCCTTCGCCGAGTCCGGTGGGCTCAAGGCCAACGACGAGGTCCGGATCGCCGGGGTCCGGGTCGGCAAGGTCGAGTCGGTCGACCTCGACGGCGGCCACGTCAAGGTCACCTTCAAGGTCAAGACCGACTCCGGCTTCGGGGGCGACACCCGGGCCGCGATCCGGGTGAAGACGCTGCTGGGCGCGATGTACCTCGCCCTCGAGCCGGCCGGTTCGGGCCAGCTCGCCGAGGACAGCGAGATCCCGGTCGAGCGGACCAGCTCGCCGTACGACGTCGTCGAGGCCTTCGAGGGGCTCGGGGAGACCTCCGAGGAGATCGACACCGACCAGCTCGCCGAGTCGCTCACGACCCTGGCCGACCTGACCCGCAACACCCCGGAGGAGTTCCGCGACGCGCTGACGGGCGTCTCGGCCCTGTCGACCAACATCGCCGAGAAGAACGAGCAGATCGGCACCCTGCTGCAGAACCTCGACCGGGTGACCGCGGTGCTCGACGCCCGCGACCAGGACATCGTCAAGCTGATGAAGGACTCCGACGTCCTGCTGCGCGCCCTGGTCGCCCGCCGCGACGCCGTACATCGGCTCCTGGTCTCGACCACGACGCTCTCGAAGTCGCTGACCGCGTTGATCCGCGAGTCCCGCGACGACCTCAAGCCCGCCCTGACCGAGCTGGAGAACGTGCTGCGCGTGCTCAACAAGAACGAGGACAACCTCGACAACAGCCTGCGGCTGATGGCGCCGTTCTACCGCGTCTTCGCCAGCACGCTGGGCGGCGGTCCCTGGTTCGACACCTACATCCAGAACCTCCCGCCGGTGCCCGACCTGACCAACGGCGGAGGTGTCGGATGACCACCGCCAAGCGGGTGATCCCGCTGCTCGTGATCCTCGCCCTGGTGGCCGCCGCCGGGCTGACCATGCTCGGCTCCGAGGACCACAAGCGCCTCACGGCGCACTTCCCGCGCACGGTCTCGATATACGAGGGCAGTGACGTGCGAGTGCTCGGGGTCCCCGTCGGTCGGGTCGTCAGCGTGACGCCCTCGGGCACCGACGTCGTCGTGGAGATGGAGTACGACGCCGAGGTCGACGTCCCGGCCGACGCACGGGCGGTGATCGTGGCGCCGTCGATCGTCGGCGACCGGTTCATCCAGCTGACCCCGGCGTACGAGAAGGGCAAGGTGCTCGCCGACTCGGCCACGCTGACGGCCGACCGCACCTCGGTCCCGCTCGAGCTCGACCAGATCTACTCCAGCATCGACGACCTCACCGTCGCCCTCGGGCCGAGCGGCGCCAACAAGAACGGCGCGCTGACCGACCTGCTGGAGACGACGGCTCAGAACTTCGCAGGCCAGGGCGTGCAGCTCAACCAGACCATCAAGGACTTCGGCAAGCTGAGCACGACCCTCGACGACAACAAGGACGAGCTGTTCAAGTCGGCCACCCAGCTGGAGTCGTTCATCAGCGCCCTGGCCGAGAACGACCAGACCGTGCGGTCGTTCAACACCTCGCTCGGCGAGGTGTCCACGATGCTCGCCGGGGAGCGGGAGGAGCTCTCGGCCTCGCTGGAGAACCTCTCGGCCGCCCTCGGGGAGGTCTCGACCTTCGTCAGCGACAACCGCGAGGTGCTCGGACGCGACATCGCCGGGCTGAACCGGGTCGCCAAGGTGCTGGTCAAGCAGCGCGGCGCGCTCGACGAGATCCTGAAAGCAGGTCCGCTGGCGCTGAACAACCTCTACCTGACCTACAACCCGGAGGCCGGCACCCTCGACACCAATGCCAACATCGGCAACCTGGCCAATGAGATCGTCTCCGACCCCGGGCTGCTGCTGTGCAGCATCCTCGCCCAGAACGACCCCACCGGGACGCTGTGCCAGCTGGTGCAGGGCATCCTGCCGCGGGCCGGCGCGCTGTCGGGCCGGGCGCCGGCGGACCCGTCGGCCGTCCTCGACCCGACCCTCGGCGGACTCGTGGAGGCGAAGCGATGAGGCGGCTGCGCAGGAGCGGACAGGCCCTGCTGGGGGTGCTGCTGGGCTCGGTGCTGCTCGCCGGCTGCGACTTCGACGTCTACCAGCTGCCGCTGCCCGGTGGCACCGACGCCGGCGACGACGCCATCGAGGTCACGGTGATGTTCACCGACGTGCTGGACCTGGTGCCCAAGTCGACGGTGAAGGTCAACGACGTCTCGGTCGGCCAGGTCACCGACGTCAACCTGTCCGGGTACGTCGCCGAGGTGACCCTCGAGCTCCGTGGGGACACCCGGCTCCCCGAGAACACCATCGCGGAGATCCGGCAGACCAGCCTGCTGGGCGAGAAGTTCGTCTCCCTCAGCGCACCCGCGTCCGGTGCTGAGGGGGAGCTGACCAGCGGCGAGACCATCCCCCTGGAGCGCACCGGGCGCAACCCTGAGGTCGAGGAGGTGCTCGGCGCGCTGAGCCTGGTCCTCAACGGCGGCGGGATCGCCCAGCTGAAGACGATCGCGGGCGAGCTCAACCAGGCCCTGGAGGGCCGCGAGGGGGCGGCCCGGTCCGTGCTGACCCAGGTCGACACGCTGATGGCCAACCTCGACGCCGGCAAGGCCGACATCGTCGGGGCCATCGAGTCCCTCGACCGGCTGGCCCGCACGGCGCAGGAGCAGCAGGGCACCATCGACGCTGCCCTCGACGAGTTGCCCAGCGCGCTGGACTCCCTGGACCGGCAGCGCGAGGACCTGGTCAAGATGCTGCGGAGCCTCAACGAGCTCGGCGACGTCGGCGTCCGGGTCATCGAGCAGACCAAGGACGCGACGATCTCGACGCTCACCCAGCTGGAGCCGACGCTGCGCCAGCTCGCCAGGTCGGGCGACTCCTTCGTCAAGGCGTTCCACGTCTTCCTGACCTACCCGTTCGTCGACGAGGTCGTCGGCCGGGACCCCCAGGTCGCGCGCAACCTGCACATGGGCGACTACACCAACCTCTCCGTCGAGCTCGACCTCGACCTCTCCCTCGGCCTGACCCCGGGCGCGACCCAGCTCCCGACGCTGCTGCCCAGCGACATCGACCCGACGGTGATCCTCGACAACGTGCTGCGCTGCATCACCAGTGCGGGGCTCGACAGCGCCGCGTGCCGCAAGGTGCTCGGCAGTGTCGAGGCGCTGCTGAAGCTGAAGTCGGAGTGCCAGAAGCCCGCCAACCGCGACACCGTGGTCTGCCGGCTGCTCAACCAGGTGCCCGGCCTGCCCTCGCTCCCGGTCCCGGGCGTCAACGACCTCCTCGGCGGGCTCGGCCTCGGTCGGCCGGCGACCGGCGAGGGGGCCGCCGGCGGCGGGCCCACCCTGGGTCAGCTGGCGGAGGCCTACGACCCGGGCCTGGTCAACCTGCTCGTTCCGGGGATGGTGAGCCGATGATCACCCGTCGTACCAAGGTCCAGCTGCTGGTCTTCGTGATCGTCACCCTGGTGGGGGTCAGCTTCGTGGGCGCCCGCTACGCCCGCCTCGACCGGCTCTTCATCGACGACAGCTACGCCGTCGTCGCCCACTTCCCCGACTCCGGCGGCATCTTCGCCGGTGGCGAGGTGTCGTACCGGGGGGTGAAGGTCGGGGAGGTCAGCGAGCTCGTGCTGACCGACGCCGGCGTCGACGTCCACCTGTCCATCGACAACGACCAGGACCGGATCCCGGCCGACACCCTCGCCGTCGTCGGCAACCGCTCTGCCGTGGGGGAGCAGTACGTCGAGCTGCAGCCGCAGGTCGACAAGGGCCCCTACCTCGCGGAGTCCTCCGAGATCGAGGAGGAGGCGACCCGGATCCCGATCGCCACCGAGAAGCTGCTGACCGACCTCTCCGACACGGCCGGCTCCGTCGACCGGGAGGCGCTGCGCACCACCGTCTCCGAGCTGGGTGACGCCTTCGAGGGCACGGGGCCGGACCTGCAGCGGATCATCGACACCGGCAACTCGTTCCTGGAGACCGCCAACGCCAACTTCGACGTCACCGCCGCGCTGATCCGCGACAGCAACACGGTGCTGCAGGGCCAGGTCGACAGCGCCGGCGCGCTGCGCACCTTCGCCAGCCGGCTGAAGCTCTTCACCGGCGAGCTGGCCGCCTCCGACCCCGCACTGCGCCGGCTCATCGAGACCGGCTCGCTGGCCGCCACCGAGCTGCGCACGTTCCTGAAGCAGAACGGCGTCGAGCTCGGCGACCTCATCAACAACCTGGTCACCACCGGCGAGGTCGTCACCGCGAACCTCCCCGGCATCGAGCAGCTGCTGGTGGTCTATCCCTACATCGTCGAGGGCGGCTACACCGTCGTCTCGAAGTCGCCCGACACCGGCCTGTACGACGCGCACTTCGGGCTGATCCTCACCACGCACCCCAGCTGCCGCCAGGGCTACGAGAGCACCGACAGGCGGACCCCCCAGGACCGCGACGACCGGCCGATGAACGCCAAGGCCGGCTGCACCGAGCCGGCCGGCACGAGCAACGCCCGCGGTCCCCAGAACCTCGCCCCCCGCGCGCCCGCGGACTACGACGCGCCGGTGGTGGCGTCGTACGACCGGGGGAGCGGCGAGCTGACCTGGCTGCCGAACGGGACGGCGGACCCCGCCCGTCCCGACACGGTGGCCCCACCCTCACCCGGAGAGGAGTCGTGGAAATGGCTCTACCTTCAGCCCCTGCTCGCCCGACCGTGACGAGCAGCCCGCACGACCCGGCCGGGAGCGCCGCGGCGCCGCGTTCCGCGCGGTTCCGGGCCGTGCTCCTCGTCGCCCTGGTCGTGCTGCTGCTCTGCTCCGCCGGCGCCGTCGTCTGGCTGCTCGCGGCCCGCGGCGGCGACGCCGAGGACCGACAGGGCCAGCGCGACGCGGTGATGAGCCAGGCCCGCCAGTTCATGCTCCGCAGCTACACCTACGGTCCCGACGACCTCGACGAGGCCGGCCGGCTGGCCGAGAACCGGGCCCAGGTCGAGGAGGTCGTGTCCGACAAGTTCGGTGCCGCCTACGAGGAGTCGATCGCCGCGATCGAGCAGCTGGTCAAGAGCCAGGGCGTCGGGCAGTCCGCGCAGGTGCACGGCGTCGGCGTGCAGTACCTCGACGGCGACTCGGCCCGCGCGCTCGTGGCGGGGGAGTCGACCTTCACCCAGCGTGCGGAGGACGGCAGCACCCAGGACGTCCAGACCCAGACCTTCCGGATGGTCGTCGACCTGGTCAAGGTCGACGGCGCCTGGCTGGTCGACGACTCCAACATCGCCTCCGCCGCGTCGCCCGATGCCGAACCGTCCGGCTCGCCCGCCGACACTCCGGCTCTCTCGCCGACTCCCTCGCCCACCGACGGAGCCGGCCGATGACGCCCACCTGGTACGACCTGCTCGGCGTCGATCCCGATGCTCCCGAGGCCGAGATCCGCGGGGCCTGGAAGGGCGCGATCGCCGAGCTCGACCCGGGCGACCGACGCTTCCGCACGCTCAACCAGGCGGCCGAGGTGCTGCTCGACCCCGTCCGACGGGCGGCGTACGACGCCGAGCTCGCCGCGCAGCAGCCGGTCGACGAGCTCGTGGGGGAGCCCTGGGAGGAGACCGCGGAGGAGACCGTCGCGAAGCCGGTGCCGACCTCCGGCCCGCGGCGCCGGGTGGTGCCGGCCTGGATGCTGCTCGGTGTCGGCGTGCTCACGGCGGCGCTGGTCGTCGCGGCGGCCCTGCTGGCCCGCCAGCCGTCCGACGACGCGGTGGCCGACGCGGCCCGGGCCGCCCAGGCCGCGGCGGAGCGGGCCGTGCCCCCGGTGCTGTCCTACGACGCCGCCGACCTCGAGGGCTCGCGGTCGGCGGCAGCGGCGTACCTCACCGCGTCGTACCAGAAGGAGCGCGACCAGCTCTTCGAGGAGGTCATCGACGCGAACGCGCCGAACACCGGCACCAGGCTGGCCACCTCGGTGGTCGACTCCAGCATCGTCCGGGCCACCGACGACGACCGGGTGCAGGTGTTCCTCTTCATCGACCAGGCCGCCACGAACAAGGAGCAGACCGAGCCGCAGGTCACCCGCACCTGGGTGACGATGACCATGGAGCGCGTCGAGGACGAGTGGCTGGTGGCCGCGATGCGGGTGGTCTGAGCCGGATCGTCCGGGCGACACGCGGGGTGGGTTTGTGCGGAACCGCTTGACCTGGGAGCCGACGCACCGCATGATCGACGCCAAGCTCGTCATTCCCGGCGCACGCAGATATTGTGTGGCGCCCTGGTTCGGGGTATCGTAGCGCTTTGCGTCTGCCCTCAAATGCGAGTCTCCTGCCCGGTGGTTGACTTAGTGGTGGGCCTGGACGCGATCCAGTGCGAACTGTCGAAGGACACCTCTTGGCCGCGCGCAGCACCTCCGGACCTGCCAACTCTCAGGGCAACCGTCGCATCTCGTTCAACAAGATCCAGGACCCGATCGAGGTCCCTCAGCTCCTCTCTCTCCAGACCGACGCCTTCGACTGGCTGATCGGCAACGAGAAGTGGGACGCCGTCGTAGAGCGTCGCCGCAGCGAGGGTGAGGACGTCTCCAGCAAGTCCGGTCTCCAGGAGATCTTCGAGGAGATCTCCCCGATCGAGGACTTCTCCGAGACGATGTCCCTCTCGTTCGAGAACCCGGTCTTCTACGACCCGAAGTACACCGTGGACGAGTGCAAGGAGAAGGACTTCACCTACTCCGCTCCGCTCTACGTCTCGGCGGAGTTCACCAACAACGACACCGGTGAGATCAAGGGCCAGACCGTCTTCATGGGCGACTTCCCCCTGATGACGCCCAAGGGCACCTTCGTCATCAACGGCACCGAGCGTGTCGTGGTCTCGCAGCTCGTCCGCTCGCCGGGCGTCTACTTCGAGCGCACCGCCGACAAGACGTCCGACAAGGACATCTACACCTCCAAGATGATCCCGTCGCGCGGTGCCTGGCTGGAGTTCGAGATCGACAAGCGCGACCTGGTCGGCGTCCGCCTCGACCGCAAGCGCAAGCAGAACGTCACGGTGCTGCTCAAGGCCCTCGGCTGGACCAACGAGCAGATCCGCGAGGAGTTCGGCCAGTACGAGTCCATGATGCTGACCCTCGAGAAGGATCACACCGAGACGCAGAAGGACGCGCTGCTCGACATCTACCGCAAGCTCCGTCCGGGCGAGCCGCCCACGGAGGAGGCCGCGCAGACGCTGCTGAACAACTACTACTTCAACCCGAAGCGGTACGACCTGGCCAAGGTCGGTCGCTACAAGATCAACAAGAAGCTCGGTCTCGTCGAGGCCTTCGACCAGCAGACGCTGACCGTCGACGACATCGTCGCCGCGATCCGCTACATCGTCGCGCTGCACGACGGTCGCGAGGAGGTCGAGGCCCCCCAGGGTGCCCTGCCCGTCGCCGCCGACGACATTGACCACTTCGGCAACCGCCGGATGCGCACCGTGGGCGAGCTGATCCAGAACCAGCTCCGCACCGGTCTGGCTCGGATGGAGCGCGTGGTCCGCGAGCGGATGACGACCCAGGACGTCGAGGCCATCACGCCTCAGTCGCTGATCAACATCCGTCCCGTGGTCGCTGCGCTGAAGGAGTTCTTCGGCACCTCGCAGCTCTCGCAGTTCATGGACCAGACCAACCCGATCGCCGGGCTGACGCACAAGCGTCGCCTCTCGGCCCTCGGTCCCGGTGGTCTGTCGCGGGACCGCGCCGGCATGGAGGTCCGTGACGTCCACCCGTCGCACTACGGCCGGATGTGCCCGATCGAGACGCCGGAAGGCCCGAACATCGGTCTGATCGGCTCGCTGGCCTCCTACGGCCGGATCAACCCGTTCGGCTTCGTCGAGACCCCCTACCGCAAGGTGGAGGGTGGCCGGGTCACCGACCAGATCGACTACCTCACCGCCGACGACGAGGACCGCTACGTCATCGCCCAGGCCAACGCCGTCATCGACGACGACGGCCGGTTCACCGAGGAGCGGGTGCTGGTCCGCCAGCGCGACGGCGAGGTCTCCGAGATCCTGGCCGACGAGGTCGACTACATGGACGTCTCGCCGCGCCAGATGGTGTCGGTCGCGACGGCCCTGATCCCCTTCCTCGAGCACGACGACGCCAACCGCGCGCTCATGGGTGCCAACATGCAGCGCCAGGCCGTGCCGCTCATCGTGAGCGACTCGCCGCTGGTCGGCACCGGCATCGAGTACCGCGCCGCCGTCGACGCCGGCGACGTCGTCGTCGCGGAGAAGGCCGGTGTGGTCAAGGAGGTGTCCGCCGACCTCGTCGAGACGATGAACGACGACGGCACCTACTCGTCGTACAAGCTCGCGAAGTTCAAGCGCTCCAACCAGGGCACCTGCATCAACCAGCGTCCGCTGGTCAGCGAGGGCGCCCGCCTCGAGGTCGGCAGCCCGATCGCCGACGGTCCCTGCACCGACCAGGCGGAGATGGCGCTCGGCACCAACCTGCTGGTGGCCTTCATGCCGTGGCAGGGCCACAACTACGAGGACGCGATCATCCTCAGCCAGCGCCTGGTGCAGGAGGACGTCCTCACCTCGATCCACATCGAGGAGCACGAGGTCGACGCCCGCGACACCAAGCTCGGGCCGGAGGAGATCACCCGGGACATCCCGAACGTCTCCGAGGAGATGCTGGCCGACCTCGACGAGCGCGGCATCATCCGCATCGGCGCCGAGGTCACCACCGGTGACATCCTGGTCGGCAAGGTCACGCCGAAGGGCGAGACCGAGCTGACCCCCGAGGAGCGGCTGCTCCGCGCGATCTTCGGTGAGAAGGCGCGCGAGGTCCGCGACACCTCGATGAAGGTGCCGCACGGTGAGTCCGGCACGGTCATCGGCGTCCGCGTCTTCGACCGCGAGGAGGGCGACGAGCTGCCCCCGGGCGTGAACCAGCTGGTCCGCGTCTACGTCGCGCAGAAGCGCAAGATCTCCGTCGGCGACAAGCTCGCCGGTCGCCACGGCAACAAGGGCGTCATCGCGAAGATCCTGCCGATCGAGGACATGCCGTTCATGGAGGACGGCACCCCGGTCGACGTCGTGCTGAACCCCCTGGGTGTGCCGCGCCGGATGAACATCGGCCAGATCCTCGAGCTGCACATGGGCTGGCTGGCCAAGCAGGGCTGGGACATCAAGCTGGCCGAGGACGAGACCGACGCGGAGTGGAAGCAGCGCCTGATCAAGATCCACGCCGAGAAGGCCGACCCGAACACCAAGGTCGCCACCCCGGTGTTCGACGGCGCTCGCGAGGACGAGATCACCGGCCTGCTCGGCTCGACGATCCCGAACCGCGACGGCGTCCGCGTGGTCAAGTCCAACGGCAAGGCGTCGCTCTTCGACGGTCGCTCCGGCGAGCCGTTCCCCGAGCCCGTGTCGGTCGGCTACATGTACATCCTGAAGCTGCACCACCTGGTCGACGACAAGATCCACGCGCGCAGCACCGGCCCCTACTCCATGATCACGCAGCAGCCCCTGGGCGGTAAGGCCCAGTTCGGCGGCCAGCGGTTCGGCGAGATGGAGGTCTGGGCGATGGAGGCGTACGGCGCCGCCTACGCCCTGCAGGAGCTGCTCACGATCAAGTCCGACGACGTCCCCGGACGCGTCAAGGTCTACGAGGCGATCGTCAAGGGCGAGAACATCCCCGACTCCGGCATCCCGGAGTCGTTCAAGGTGCTCGTCAAGGAGATGCAGTCGCTCTGCCTGAACGTCGAGGTCCTCTCGCAGGACGGTTCGAGCATCGAGCTGCGCGACGCGGAGGAAGACGTCTTCCGCGCCGCCGAGGAGCTCGGCATCGACCTGTCTCGCCGCGAGCCCAGCAGCGTCGAAGAAGTCTGACCGGAGAACGCGCGGAGCGCTTGTTCCCAGGAACAGGCGCTCCGCGGGGCCCAGCCCCTCCGCTCCGTCAGTCCACAAGCTTTGATTCAGAACTAACGAAGGACAACAGCCATCGTGCTTGATGTGAACTTCTTCGACCAGCTTCAGATCGGCCTGGCCACCGCGGACGACATCCGCACGTGGAGCCACGGCGAGGTCAAGAAGCCGGAGACCATCAACTACCGCACGCTCAAGCCCGAGCGTGACGGCCTCTTCTGCGAGAAGATCTTCGGTCCCACCCGGGACTGGGAGTGCTACTGCGGCAAGTACAAGCGCGTGCGCTTCAAGGGCATCATCTGTGAGCGCTGCGGCGTCGAGGTGACCCGTTCCAAGGTCCGCCGCGAGCGGATGGGCCACATCGAGCTCGCCGCCCCGGTGACCCACATCTGGTACTTCAAGGGTGTCCCGAGCCGGCTCGGCTACCTGCTCGACCTCGCCCCCAAGGACCTCGAGAAGGTCATCTACTTCGCGGCGTACATGATCACCTCCGTCGACGAGGACGCTCGCCACCGCGACCTGTCCTCGCTCGAGGGCAAGGTCGGTCTCGAGCGCGAGCGCCTCGAGAACCGGATGAACCTCGCCCTGGACGACCGGTCCAAGAAGGAAGAGGCCGACCTCGCCGAGCTGGAGGCCGAGGGCGCCAAGGCCGACGCCAAGCGCAAGGTCCGCGACGGCGCCGAGCGCGAGAAGACCCAGATCCGCCGCCGCGGCGAGGCCGAGATCGCCCGCCTCGACGAGGTGTGGAACACCTTCAAGTCCCTCAAGGTCCAGGACCTGATGGGCGACGAGATGCTCTACCGCGAGATGAAGAACTGGTTCGGCAAGTACTTCGAGGGCTACATGGGCGCCACGGCGATCAAGAAGCGCCTCGAGGACTTCGACATCCCGGCCGAGGTCGAGTCGCTGCGCGACACGATCGCCAACGGCAAGGGCCAGAAGAAGGTCCGCGCGCTCAAGCGGCTCAAGGTCGTCGACGCCTTCCGCAAGACCGGCAACAAGCCGCAGGGCATGGTCCTCGACGCCGTCCCGGTCATCCCGCCGGACCTGCGTCCGATGGTGCAGCTGGACGGTGGCCGCTTCGCGACCTCCGACCTCAACGACCTGTACCGCCGCGTGATCAACCGGAACAACCGTCTCAAGCGGCTGCTCGACCTCGGCGCGCCCGAGATCATCGTCAACAACGAGAAGCGGATGCTGCAGGAGGCCGTCGACTCGCTCTTCGACAACGGCCGTCGCGGTCGTCCCGTCACCGGACCGGGCAACCGGCCGCTGAAGTCGCTGTCCGACATGCTCAAGGGCAAGCAGGGTCGCTTCCGGCAGAACCTGCTCGGCAAGCGCGTCGACTACTCCGGTCGCTCGGTCATCGTGTCGGGTCCGCAGCTGAAGCTGCACCAGTGCGGTCTGCCCAAGCAGATGGCGCTGGAGCTGTTCAAGCCGTTCGTGATGAAGCGCCTCGTCGACCTGTCGCACGCGCAGAACATCAAGTCCGCCAAGCGGATGGTCGAGCGCGCCCGCCCGGTCGTGTGGGACGTCCTCGAAGAGGTCATCACCGAGCACCCGGTGCTGCTGAACCGTGCACCCACCCTGCACCGCCTCGGCATCCAGGCCTTCGAGCCCCAGCTGATCGAGGGCAAGGCCATCCAGATCCACCCGCTCGTCTGCTCGGCGTTCAACGCCGACTTCGACGGTGACCAGATGGCGGTGCACCTGCCGCTGTCCGCCGAGGCCCAGGCCGAGGCGCGGATCCTGATGCTGTCGACCAACAACATCCTCAAGCCGTCGGACGGCCGTCCGGTGACCATGCCTACCCAGGACATGATCATCGGCCTGTTCTTCCTGACGACCGACCGGGAGAACCAGCCCGGTGACGGCCGCGCGTTCGCGTCGCAGGCCGAGGCCATCATGGCCTTCGACCGGGGCGAGATCTCGATGCAGTCGAAGGTCAAGATCCGCTTCGACGACATCGTGCCGCCGCTGGAGGCCGAGCTCGCCGACTGGGAGCAGGGTCGCTCGCTGATCCTGGACACCACCCTGGGCCGCTCGATCTTCAACGACACCCTGCCGGCCGACTACCCCTTCGTGAACTACGAAGTGGGCAAGAAGGCGCTCGGCGCGATCGTCAACGACCTGGCCGAGCGCTACACCAAGGTCGAGGTCGCGGCGTCGCTGGACGCGCTGAAGGACACCGGCTTCCACTGGGCCACCCGCTCGGGCGTCACGGTCTCGATCGACGACGTGACCACCCCGGCGAACAAGCTCGAGATCCTCTCGAGCTACGAGGCGCAGGCCGCGAAGGTCCAGAAGCAGTTCGAGCGTGGTCTGGTCACCGACGAGGAGCGCCGCCAGGAGCTCATCGAGATCTGGACCCAGGCGTCGAACGACGTGGCCAAGGCCATGGAGGCCAACTTCGACCGGTCCAACCCGATCTACATGATGGTCGACTCGGGCGCCTCCGGAAACATGATGCAGATCCGTCAGGTGGCGGCCATGCGTGGTCTGGTGGCCAACCCGAAGGGCGACATCATCCCGCGGCCGATCAAGGCGAACTTCCGCGAGGGCCTCTCGGTGCTCGAGTACTTCATCTCGACCCACGGTGCCCGCAAGGGGCTCGCCGACACCGCGCTGCGGACCGCCGACTCGGGTTACCTGACCCGTCGTCTGGTCGACGTGTCGCAGGACGTCATCATCCGCGAGGACGACTGCGGCACCGAGCGCGGTCTGCCCAAGCGGATCGGTGAGCGTCGCGAGGACGGCACCGTCGTCAAGCACGAGAACGCCGAGACCGCGGCGTACGCCCGGTCGGCGGCCGTCGAGGTCAACCACCCCGAGACCGGCGACACGCTGGTCGAGGCCGGTGGCGACCTCGGTGACGTCAAGATCGGCGAGCTGGTCGCGGCCGGGATCGAGGAGGTCAAGGTCCGCTCCGTGCTGACCTGTGACGCCAAGACCGGCACCTGCGCCAAGTGCTACGGCCGCTCGCTGGCGACCGGCAAGCTCGTCGACATCGGCGAGGCCGTCGGCATCATCGCGGCCCAGTCGATCGGTGAGCCCGGCACGCAGCTGACGATGCGTACCTTCCACACCGGTGGTGTGGCCTCCGCGGACGACATCACGCAGGGTCTGCCCCGCGTGGTCGAGCTCTTCGAGGCGCGCTCGCCCAAGGGTCGTACCCCGATCGCCGAGGCCGCCGGCCGCGTGGAGATCGAGGACACCGACAAGTCGCGCAAGGTGCTGGTCACCCCCGACGACGGCTCCGAGGTCCAGGAGTACCCCGTCTCCAAGCGGTCCCGCCTCAACGTCGCCGACGGCGAGCACATCGAGGTCGGGCACCACCTGACGTCCGGTACCCCCGACCCGCAGGACGTCCTGCGGATCCTCGGTGTGCGTCGGGCCCAGGAGCACCTGGTGGACGAGGTCCAGCAGGTGTACCGCTCGCAGGGTGTGTCGATCCACGACAAGCACATCGAGATCATCGTGCGGCAGATGCTGCGCCGGGTCACGGTGATCGAGTCCGGTGAGACCAACCTGCTGCCGTCCGACCTGGTCGACCGGGTGCGCTTCGAGGAGGAGAACCGCCGCGTCGTCTCCGAGGGCGGCAAGCCGGCCTCGGGTCGTCCGGTCCTCATGGGCATCACCAAGGCCTCGCTGGCGACCGAGTCGTGGCTGTCGGCCGCCTCCTTCCAGGAGACGACCCGCGTCCTCACCGACGCCGCCATCCACGGCCGCTCGGACTCGCTGCGCGGTCTGAAGGAGAACGTGATCATCGGCAAGCTGATCCCGGCTGGTACCGGCCTCGAGCGGTACCGCAACATCCGGGTGGAGCCCACCGAGGAGGCTCGCGCCGCGGCGTACTCCGTCACCGGCTACGACTCCTACGACTACGAGTTCGGCACCGCCGGCACTGGTCAGGCCGTCGCCCTGGACGACTTCGACTTCGGGTCGTACCAGAGCTGACATGCTCATGACGAAGCCCCCAGCGCCTGTCGGCGCTGGGGGCTTCGTCGTGTGTGGGAGCTGCGTGGAGCTCGCTGGTGGGTGGTTGCGGTCGGTGAGTGCCGAGTCAGCACCAGTGGTGCTGACTCGGCCCGCTACTTCTGCTGACTCGGCAAGGGCGGGGGATCAGGGGTCGGGGAGGGTGACGGTGATGCGGGTGCCGGGGGTGGTGGGCTCGATGGTGAAGGTGCCGCGGAGCTCGGCGGCGCGCTCGCGCATCGAGCGCAGGCCGATGCCCGGGCGGGTGCCGGTGGCGACGCCGGTGCCGTCGTCCTCGACGACCAGGCGGACGCCGTCGTCGCAGCGGTCCAGGGTGACCTGGCAGCGGGTGGCGCCGGCGTGCCGGTAGGCGTTCAGGACCGCCTCCGCCGCGACGTGGTAGAGCGCGATCTGGCGGCGGCTGTCGATCCGGTCGGCGTCCTCGGCCCGGACGGCCACCGTGAACCGGCCCTGGTCGAAGCGCTCCACCAGCTGCTCGAGCGCCTCGCCGAGCCGACCGTCCTCCAGCGCCGGGGGCAGCAGGTGCCGCGACATCTGCCGGACGTCCTCGGAGCGCTGGGCGAGCTCGTCCTGGAGCTGGGCGAGCATGTCGGCCTGACCCGGCTCCAGGCCGGCGGTGCGACTGATGGCGGCCAGCGCGAGCGAGGTGCCGGCCAGTGAGGGGCCCAGGCTGTCGTGCAGCTCGCGGCGCAGCAGCCGACGCTCCTCCTGCCGCACGTCGACCAGCCTGGTCCTGGCCCCCTCCAGCTCCGCGTTGACCAGGGCGAGGTCGAGGGCGACGGCGACCAGGGCGGCGAGCTGCTCCACCAGCTCCAGGGTCCTCAGGTCGAGCCGCTCGCCCAGGGGCGCCTCCAGCACCAGCCGGCCGACGTCCTGACCGCGGCTGCGCAGCGGCACCTCGACGGGGACGAACATCCGTCGCGGTCCGGCGCCGACCCGGAGGCCGCCACCGACGTCCTCGACCACCACGGCGCGCAGCCGCAGGCCGCGACGCAGGCCGTCGACCAGTCCCTCCAGGATCGACATCTCGCCGTGCCCGCGCTCGATGTCGGCCCCGAGTCGGTCGAGCAGCCGGCCGGCGTCCGCGCTGGAGCCGAAGACGAGCCGGTCGACCCGCACCTGCAGCCAGGTCCGCAGCGGCATCACGGCCAGCGCCAGGCCGGCCACCGCGACCAGCCCCGCCGACTCCCGACTCCAGGGCAGGTAGCGGCCGCCGAACCAGACCAGCACCAGGTAGGCGCCGACGACGGCGATCGTCAGCAGCGCGCCGACCAGGGCCCGGGAGACCGCCAGGTCGACGCGGTACGACGGCTCCCGCACCACGAGCACGAACACCGCGGCGGGCAGCATCACCATCGCCGCGGAGAGCAGGAACGCGCCGAGCGGGACGGCGGGCCCCTCGGCCGCGAGGCCGGCCTCGAAGGCCAGGTAGGACAGCGAGAGCGCTAACAGGCTGACCATCAGCCAGCGCAGCGCGCGGCGCTCGGAGGCCACCGCGCGGTACGAGCGGAGCGCGAGGCGCAGGGCACCCAGGACCCCGGCGACGACGTAGACCGGGACGATCCACTCGTCGTACCGGGACGCGATGTCGGAGACGCGCGCCGAGGTCAGCGGGTGGTCGGGTGCGCCCTCCTGCTGGATCAGGAAGCGGCTCACCCCCGCACTGAGCGCCAGCACCCCGCCCGCCACCGAGGCGGAGAGCCGCAGCCCGGTCGGCGGGTCGCGCTCGATCAGCCACGGCAGCACCAGGATCGCGCACAGGGTGCCGGCGACCCACCCGGAGACGACCAGCTGCGAGACCAGGGCGTACGCCGGGGGCTGGGGATGCGCGACACCGAGGACGGCGTACTGGATCCCGAAGCTGGTGAGCGAGAAGCCGAACCCCACTCCGAGCAGGGCCCAGCCGACGACGTGGCCGCGGGCCACGACGAGGGCGCCGAACGGGCCGTAGAGGAGGGCAAGGAAGACGTCGGAGACGAAGAACTCCCGGTGCACCTCGAACGGCGGGTCGCCGGTCGAGGCGTTGACCAGGGCCAGCACCACCGCTGCGACGGCGAGTCCGGTCGAGAGCGCACCCAGGAGCACTGCGCTGCCACGCGCGACGCCGAGGGATCGGGGTGCGGCGGGCATGATCGATCATCCTGCCGCAGGAGTCCCGGCTACGAGGGCCGGATGCCCCGAACAGCCGGGCCGATGGGACAATCTGCGGGTGAGCATCCCCGCGAGGACCGACGTCCTGGTCGTCGGCGCCGGCCCCGCCGGTGCCGCTGCTGCGGCCTGGGCTGCGCGCGGCGGCGCCGACGTCGTGCTCGCCGACGCGGCGGTCTTCCCCCGCGACAAGACCTGCGGGGACGGGCTCACCCCCCGCGCGATCGGCGAGCTGCAGCGCCTCGGCCTCGAGGACTGGCTGCGCGCCCACACCGTCAACCAGGGCCTGCGGGCGCACGGCTTCGGCCAGACGCTCCTGCTGCCGTGGCCCGGTGGGTCGCTGCCCGACTGGGGCTCGGCCGTCGCGCGCACCGAGCTCGACGACCACCTGCGCACCACGGCGCTGAAGTCCGGCGCCACCGGCATCGACGGCGCCCGCGCGGTCGACGTACGACGTGACGGCGAGCGGGTCGCCGCCGTCGTGTTCAAGACCGCCACCGGCACCGTCGAGATCGCGTGCGACACCCTCGTCGTCGCCGACGGGGTCCGCTCGCCGCTCGGCAAGATCCTCGGGCGGGAGTGGCACCGCGACACGGTGTACGGCGTCGCCGGACGCTCGTACGTCGCCTCCGAGCTGAGCGACGACCCGTGGATCAGCTCGCACCTGGAGCTGCGCGGGGAGGACGGGGACATCCTCAGCGGCTACGGCTGGATCTTCCCGCTCGGCACCGGCGAGGTGAACCTCGGCGTCGGCACGCTCGCGACCGCGAAACGGCCCACCGACATCGCCGTCCGACCGCTGATGGCGCACTACGCCGAGCAGCGCCGCGAGGAGTTCCGGCTCGGCGACGAGCTGCGGGCCCCCACCTCCGCGCTCCTGCCGATGGGCGGGGCCGTCTCGCACGTCGCCGGGGCCAACTGGGCCCTGATCGGCGACGCGGCCGGCTGCGTGAACCCGCTCAACGGCGAGGGGATCGACTACGGCCTCGAGACCGGCCGGCTGGTGGCCGAGCTGATCGCCGACGGGGCGGCGCTGGACCGGGCCTGGCCCGCGCTGCTCAGCGAGCACTACGGCGAGGCGTTCTCGATCGCTCGCCGGCTCGCGGGGCTGGTCACCGTGCCGCGGCTGCTCCCCGCCCTCGGCCCGGTGGGCATGCGCTCGGACTGGCTGATGACCCTCGCGCTGCGCTGGATGGGCAACCTGGTGACCGACGAGGACCGCGACCGGGCGGCGCGGGTGTGGCGCTGGGCCGGCCGCCGCTCGATCGCCCGCGACCACCGACCGCCGTTCTCCTGATGCGCAACCTGCCGCACGAGCGTCGGCTGGCGGCGTACGCCGTGGTGCTCCGCGACGAGCAGGTGCTGTTGAGCCGGCTCGCGCCGCGCGTCAGCGCCAACGAGCTGTGGACCCTGCCCGGCGGCGGGGTCGAGCACGGCGAGGACCCGCGGGACGCGGTCGTGCGCGAGGTGCACGAGGAGACCGGGCTCGACGTCCGGGTGGGGGAGGAGGCGCGGGTCGACTCCCTCCACCAGCCCTCGGCGTGGCGGGGTGGTCGCCGGGTCGACGCCCACTCGGTGCGGCTGGTCTACGAGGGCTGGGTGCCGCGCGACGCACCCCCGCCGCGGGTCGTGGAGGTCGACGGGTCGACGGTGGACGCGGCCTGGCACCCGGTCGCGGCGGTCCTGGACGGCACGGTGCCGACGGCGCCGCTGGTCCGCCTGGCCCTGCGCAGCCACGAGCCGTTCCGGCTGCAGCGGGTGGCGGCGTACGCCCTGGTGCGCCGGGGCGACGATGTGCTGCTCACCCGGATCTCCGAGCGCGGCTTCCACTCCGGCAGCTGGACGCTGCCCGGCGGCGGCATCGACCACGGCGAGGCGCCGCGGGAGGCGCTGGTGCGCGAGGTGCGCGAGGAGTGCGGGGTCGACTGCGTGGTCGGCGAGGTCCTGGAGGTGCACGACGTGCACTTCGGGGGTACGGCGCCGTCCGGCCGCCACGAGGACTTCCACGCCGTCCACCTGGTCTTCGCTGCCACGGTCCCCGACGACGCCGAGCCCCGCGTGCTCGAGGCGGACGGGACCACCGACGCCGCCGCCTGGGTGCCGCTCGCCGACGTGCGCGCCGGAGAGATCGACGTACTCGAGGTCGTCCGGGTGGCGCTGGACGCTGCCGACCGTCGTACTCCCGGGAGCTGAGCTGCGCGACCCGTCACTTTCTCGCCGTTTTTTGCGGCGTGTCGGAGAAGGAATGACGGTTCGACCATCGGACGCCGACGTCCGTTGATCGAACCGTCGATCGTGCGTCGACACACCGCAATTCCTGCCGATTAAGTGACGGGTCGGCGAGTGGGATCAGTACGCCGCGACCGCGGTCTCGCAGACGTTCAGCTCGGGACGGGCCCGGTTGTTGGTGAGCAGGTAGGACGAGACGATGAAGCTGCGCTTGACCTTCCCGACCTCGAAGAAGAGTCGCAGCATCCCGTTTCGGGGCAGGTCGATGCTGCCGACCAGTCCGGTCTCCGGGTCGTAGCCGATGCTCTCGCCGTCGACGTGCTGCTCCACCCGGCCCTCGCCGGTGACTGTCTCGACCCACACCCGGGCGCTGCGGTTGCGCATCGCCGGGGCCAGCGCGATGGTGCGCCGACCCTCGCGGGAGCCGGTGTCGGGCTCGCACCGCAGCTGCAGGGTGCCGAGCTGGGGCAGGTCGTACTCGGCGTGCTGGGTCGTGGCGGCGTCGGCGTCGCCGTGCCAGCTCACGCCCATCCGCGGGGCGTAGCGCGTGGTGAAGACGGCGTCAATCTTGCAGGAGCGCCACGACATCGGGTGCCGGAAGCCGGTCCACCACCAGTTCAGCTTGACCGACGTCACCGGCCGCGGCGCCGAGCCGGTGACCGGCTGGTTCCGGCCGGGGCGCTGGCTGATCACGCCGTCGAGGTAGCCGCTGGAGAAGTTCTCGATCCGGCCGCGCTGGTTGAGACCCTCGCTGGAGGTCGCGCCGGTGCCGCCGGTGCCGTCGTCGGCCGCGTCGGCGTACTGGTAGACCCGCGCGGTCTTGGTCGCGACCACGGCGCGGTTGTCCTTGGTCTCGTACTTCGCCATCCAGAACTGCGTCTCGGCGGAGCGGTCCTCGACCCGGAGCCGGAGGTACGTCGCGTTCGGCCGACACGTCATCGACAGTCGCCCGATCCCCGGGATCACCGCCGACTTGCTGTAGACCCGCCTCTTCTTGGTGCCCTTCCAGGAGACGGTGACCTGCTGGACCCGGCGGTCGGACTGCTTCTTGCGCGCCGTCCGCATCGTCGCCGGCGCCCGCCCGGGGGTCCCGGCGCGGCTCGCGTCGAGCCTCACGACCCCCGAGGCGTCGCCGGTGGCGGCAGCCGCCGACGCGGAGGGTACGACGGAGCCGAGGCCCGCCGTCGCGAGCGTGAGGAGCAGGGGTACGGCGAGCCAGCGGCGGCTCCGAGACGGCGACATCACTCGGCCGGCTGGTCGACGGGAGTGGCGTCGTCCGAGGACTCCTCGGACGAGGACTCCTCCTCCGGGACCACCAGCTCGGGGGCCTGCTCGCCCCGCACGACGGCCAGCTGTTGGGCCACGGTGGCATCGGGCAGGGGGACCAGCCGGGCGTCGTCGGCCGCCTCGACGGAGTGCTCGAGAGCGAACTCCAGCAGCTCGCGGAGGGTCTCGCGGTCCAACGAGCGGGTCGTCGTCGTGAGCAGCAGCCGCTGCGCGAGCGGGTACTCGCCCGAGACGATCGTGCGCTGGCTGGGGAAGACGCAGTTGCGCTGGCCGTCGGGGAGCGTGATCTCGAAGGGGCGGAGCTGGTCCTCGAAGAGCTCGTAGTAGCTGAACCGGAAGTACGCCACGTTGCCGCGGGTCTCCTCGTAGCGGCGCAGCGCGGCGGTCGTCGACACCGCGTTGCCCCGGACCCGCACCCAGCGGGCCCGGAGGTCGCGCATCACGGCCCGGGCGGACCGCCACGCGGCCCGCGCCTGGTCCAGACGCTGCTGGTCGCGCACCTGCTGGTCGGCGGGGCGCCGGTCGCGGACGCCCTTGGCCACCTCGGCCTCGGCCGCCTGGACCTCCTCGTAGGCGTCGGCGACGACCTGACGTTGGCCGGCGACCTGGCTGCGGAGCTCCTCGCGGACCCGCAGCCGGTCGGCGTTGCGGGCGGCGAGCCGCTTGTCGCGGGCGCTGCCGACGACGAAGGTCCGCGAGCCGCGGTCGTTGTCGAAGGACTCGTAGTCGGAGCGCAGGTTGACCAGGGACGGCTGCGGCGCGTCGAGCACCACGCGGCCGAAGAAGCTGAATGCCTGGTTGTCCTGGTCGGGACCCGCGACGCTCAGCGGTACGCCGTCGAGGCCGACCTGCTCCCAGTTCGTGACGGGGGAGCCGGCCCGGTAGATGTCCTGGACCTGCTGGGTGTCCAGGCAGTCGCCGCCGACGTCGGACTCGGACTTGATGGCCACGACGACGGCGTCCGCGCCGACCTGGAACTGGACCACGTCGAGCCCCACGGCACGGCAGGCGTCCCACTCGGCCCGGGTGATCTCACGGTCGGAGTCGACGACGTCGATCTCGCCGGCACACAGCCGCTGGAAGGCGGCGTCCTCGCCGTTCGCGTCCACGTCGACGGTCGTCGACGTGCCGTCGCGGAGGTAGGCGGCGGTGAGGTCGCGGGTCAGCGAGCTGTCGGTGTTGCCGTCGATGGACACCGTGCCGGCCTGCGGGGTCGGCAGCTCCGCCGCCCGGCGGGCGACCTCCTGCTGCTGTGCCAGCTCGCTGCGGTTCTGCACGTTCTGGGCCTCGGCGACCAGGTCGCCGCCGTCGGAGTCGTCGGAGCTGCACGAGGCGAGCAGACCGGCGGCGAGCAGCAGTCCGGTGCCGGTGGCGAGACGTCGTACGCCGGCGCTGCGCGTGGGGCGGCGCATCAGGGTGCTCCCTCGGTGGTGGTCGGAGTGGCGCTGGGCGTGCCCGGGGTGGCGCGGGCGCCGTCGCCGGCGTCCGCCTCGTCGGGCGGGTACTGGTAGCGGGTGCCGAGCTGGACGACCTCGAAGTCGTCGAGGTGCAGGCCCTGCAGCTCGTTGCCGCGGAGCATGTCGCCGGTGACGTCGCGCTGGGCGTACAACGTCGGTACGGCGGCGCGGTCCACGACGATCGCCCCGTAGGTGCGCAGGGCCAGGGCGATCGCGTCGGCGTACCGGCGCTGCTGGTCGGTCATCGGGATCGGCTCACCGGTCACCGGGTCGACCGGGTCCGCCATGGTCACGTCGGCCTTGAGACGGATCCGGGCGCCTTCGGGCAGCGACTGGGGCCGGCCGTTGCCGTCGGTCGACGACGCGGGCTGGACGAACGAGCTCTGGGCCGGGCCCGGCACGCTGATCGCGAGCGCGTGCTCGATCCGGCCGGCGTTCAGCTCGCCTGGGCGGATCAGCCCGGCGAACAGCGGGAGGCCGGAGCCGCGGGCACCGACGACCTGAGGGTCGCTGAAGCCCTCGCCCTCGAGCTCCCAGATCCGCATGAAGTGGTAGGAGATGCTCCCGTCGTCCTCGCGGCGCGCGCGCCACAGGTCGTAGGCGATCGACTTGCTGGGGTCGAAGATGGTGTACCAGCCGTCGTAGCGCGGGTCGGGGTCGACGTCGGTCGGGACGTCGAGCACCATGCTGGCCTCGCCGTCGCCGCAGACGATCTGCCGGCACACGACGGGGGTCGGCTTGCCGCCGGCGACCACGGGCGTCGTCCAGGCCTCGGTGTTGATGTAGACCGGGTCGGTGATGCGGCGCGGCTCGGTGCGGATCCGGTCGCCGTTCTCGACGACGCCGATCCGCTCCTGGGCCAGGTCCATCATCGCGACGGAGTCGGGATCGACCGTGAGGTCGTCGGCCCGGGTGTTCCACGGGGAGGAGTCGGAGAAGAAGCGGGTCTCGGCGGAGGTCAGGGTGTTGGCCGCATCGGCGCCGTCCGCGGTGATCTGGAGGTCCGGCTCGGGCGCCGCGGGATCGTCGCCTCCGCAGCCGGCGAGCACGAGGGCGGCGACGGTGGCGAGCGCGACGAGCCCGTGCCGGCGGGCGTTCACGACCAGCTCCGGTGATCGGCGACCGAGGTGGACTCGATGCTCGAGTCCAGGGTCTGGGCGAACCGCGAGAAGGTGCCGCCGACATCGGCGAGCCGCCGCTCGGTGGGCGTCGCCCCGCCGAGGGACCCGGTCCGGGTGCGCGCGGCGGTGACGATGGCGTGCGCCTCGCGGCGGGCGTGCAGGCGGATCAGCTCCGCGTCGAGCTCGGCCTGCGCCGTCAGCAGCTCCAGGCGCCGGGCCGCCTCGTTCTCGATGGCCTCCAGGTGGCGCAGGTGGGCGACCTCGGCCGCGCGCATCCGGACGCGTGCGGACTCCGCGACCTCCTCGACCGAGAGACCCAGGTAGGCGACGTCGTTCTCGGGCACGGTCGACGGGCTGGTCAGCGTCGGCGTCCGGCGACGCAGGCGCGCCCGGGCGTACGGGTCGGCGTAGGCGTCGGGGTACTCGTCGAGGTCGTCGTGCTCCTCGGGCCCGTCGTCGGCCGGCTCGGGCTCGGTGAAGGACTGGGGCTCGATCTCCGGCTCGGGCTCGACCGCCTCGACGTGCACCTCGGGCTCGTCCAGCTCGGCCTCGTCCGGCTCGGCCTCGGCCGGTTCGGCCTCGGCGGCGGGTGCGAGGACGGGCGCCTCGTCGACGGGCACGGACGTGGGCTCGGCCGCGGCCGGCTTCGGCGTGGGCAGGGTGGCCTTGGCGCTCGGGCGGGGTCGGGCCTTCGCCTTGCCGGACCGGGCCGAGGGTGCGGCCGGCTCCCCGGACGCTGTCTCGTCGCGCTGGTCGGGGACCAGGCGGGAGGCGAAGTCGACGCGCCCGATCAGGGTCTCGCCCCCCGAGAGGATGTCGGCGAGCGACGGGGGCGGAGCGATCTTGTCGTGGTCGATCATCGGACCGAGCCTCCTTGGCTGTTGCCGGTCGACGGCGCCGGGACGTTGGTGCCGGTGCCGTCGGCGGCGGGGTCGGCGGCGTCGCCGCGCTGGTAGCCGGCGGGGACGCCGACGAGGCGGTAGCGGGGCGTGGAGAAGAGCTCGGGCAGCATCGCGTCGTTGCCGTCGACGGCGTCGGTGTAGAGCTGGCTGAGCAGGTCCTCGCTGGTGTCGGTGGACAGCAGCAGGTAGCGAACGCCGGCTCGGGCCGGGTTCTTCGCGGCGGTCTGCCACGGGCCGTCGGAGTGGTCGACCCGGTCGAAGAAGAGGGCCGGGTCGCCGGTCAGCAGCATCACGCCGTACGTCTGGGCGTTGTCGGTGAGGATCGAGTCCTGGCCGGTGATGTTGGCGCGGATGTAGTCGGCCATCGCCTGCTCGGAGACCACGCCGATGGTGCCGCCCCCGATGGTCCGCGCGCCCTCCTGGCTCTCGCCGGTGCTGATCGCGGCGGCGAAGGCGGACTCGAGGTTCTGGTAGCGGTAGGTCTTCATGGCGTGGAAGGTCCACGGGATGCTGGCGACGAGGACCGCGACCAGCACCGCGCTGACCGCGGCGTTCTGGGTGCCGGAGGAGCGGGCCACCCAGATCGCACCGACGACCGCGAACAGCAGGATCGGCAGGGCGTTGCGCATCAGCATCGGCGCGTCGGCGAGACCGAGCGCCACCGACGCGGCGGGGGCGAGGATCGCGGCCCCGAGCATCACCGCGAGCCACAGCGCGAAGCCGTTGTTGCGGAAGCCGCTGAAGATCAGCGCGGGCAGTACGACGATCGCCAGCGGCGCGCCGTACAGGACCAGCTCGCCGGTGTACTGGGCGAGCTCGAGGAAGCTGAAGTGCTCCGTGGCGCCCGACGCGGCCGCGTCGTTGCTGTTGGTGATCCAGGCGATCGGGTTCGACAGCAGGATCAGGTTGAAGGCCGTCCAGAGGGCGATGACGTACGCCGTCGGCGCGGCGAAGCCGACCGTGGTGCCCTCGATCTCCTCGCCCCGTGCGCCGAGCCGGCTCAGCACCGAGCCGATCATCAGCGCGCCGATGGCGAACCAGATCAGGCTGGAGTAGCCGGCGAGCATCGCGACCGAGAAGGCGAGGCCCGAGATCATCACGAAGCGGATGTCGGCGGTGACGTACCAGGCGAACAGGGCGCCGACCGCGGCCATCACCAGCGAGATCCAGATGAAGTGCCGCGACCCGCCCGCGCCGTACAGCAGCACCAGCGGGTTGGCGCCGACCGCGAGCAGCACGGCGTACCGCAGCGCGATGAGCACCTGGGCGCGGCGCAGCATGCTGTTGAGCAGCACCATGGTCGCGGCGGCGAACAGCGCCGACGCCACGGGGACGATCACCAGCGAGCGGGCCAGTGCGGGGATCAGGGTCAGCGGCGAGATCAGCAGGGTGGCCAGCGGCGGGTAGTCGAAGCCGATGGCGGAGAGCTTGGCGGGGTCGTTGTGCCAGACCATCAGCGAGCGGTTGAGCCGGTCCAGGGTCTCGAAGCTCACCACGTGCATCTCGGCGACCAGCCAGTAGCCGAACCAGATGTAGGCGACGGCGAAGAACGCGAAGATCGCGAGGCTCTCCCACCGGCGGCGCTCGATGTCGTGCGGGCGGTGGCCGACGGCCTGGACGGTGCCGGCCAGTCGCTCCTTGGTACGACGGACGACCTGGTCCTTCTCGGCCTGGGCGCCGTCGAGCTGGCCGGTCCCGGACGGGGTGGGCTCGGTCGGGGTGGGCTCGGTGACGGACGTGTTCATCAGTGCCCCTCGTCCAGACCGTGCTCGGTCTTCTCCCAGTAGAACGGGTTCGTGAAGAGCTGGATGAAGCCCTTCCACGCCGCCAGGCTCATCAGGCCCCAGTACAGCGGCGAGAGCAGGGCGGTGCTGGTGATCCCGAACTCGCCGCGTTGCAGGCTGCCCGCCACGTTGAGGTAGATGAAGACGAAGTTGCCGACGAACAGCATCGCGCTGGCGACGTAGAAGACGATGCCCGGGAAGAGCTGCTCGATGAAGCCGGCCTGGGTGAAGAAGTACAGCGTGGTCAGGCCCCAGAAGATCGGGTTGAGCAGCAGCACGAACGCGCTGCCCATGGTCAGGTTGAAGCTCATGAAGCCGCGCAGACCGGTCTGCGCGAGCAGCTGGAGCGGGTTGCGCATGTGGACCAGCCAGGTCTGGAAGTAGCCCTTGTTCCAGCGGCTGCGCTGCCGGATCCAGTTCGGGACGACCGAGTTGGCCTCCTCCAGCGTCGTGGAGTCGATCATCGCCGTGCGGTAGCCCTTGCGGTGCAGGCGGATGCCGAGGTCGGCGTCCTCGGTCACGTTGAACGGGTCCCAGGCGCCCAGCTCGCGCAGCGTCGAGGTCACGAAGTGGTTGGAGGTGCCGCCGAGCGGGATCGGGGAGCCCGCGGCGCCCATGGCGGGCAGGATCAGCTCGAAGTGCATGGAGTACTCGTTGGCGAACCAGGCCGTCAGCATGTTCTGGTCCTGGTTGAAGTGGTTCAGCTTGGCCTGGACACAGGCGACGTTGCGGTCGACGCGGGTGAAGGTGACGAACGCCTTCTTCAGCTGGTCGGGGTCTGGGCGGTCCTCGGCGTCGAAGATCACGCAGTACTTGCCCTTGGACAGCTGCAGGCCGTAGTTGCAGGCCTTCGGCTTGGTCTTCGGCAGGCTGTCGGGGACGACCACCAGGTGGAAGTGCGGCGGCAGGTTCATCGAGCGGATCTTCTCGATCGTCTCGACGTCGTCCTCCTCGCAGAGGAGCTTCACGTCCAGGCGGGTCTTCGGGTAGTCCAGCGCGTTCATGTCGCGGACCAGGCGCGGCACGATCCCAGCCTCCTTGTAGAGCGGGACCAGGATCGTGTAGATCGGCAGGATCCGCTCGTCGAGGTCGGCGAGCTCCTCGTCGGTGACGTCGTACTCGAGGTGCGTGCCGAGCGCTCGCAGGGTGAGCCGGAACTTGTAGACCGACACCGCGAGGTAGGCGACGCTGCACAGCGCCACCAGCCCGATCAGGGTCTCCATCGGCCAGACGACCCCCACCAGCACGGCGAGGATGATGAGGCAGACGAAGAACGCCTTCTGGGTCGGCGAGACGACCACGTGGGCCGACTCCTCGGGCCGGGTCTCCATCATCAGCCGGGTCGCGACCTCGGCGTAGTGGTGCGAGTGCACCCGCTGGATGAGCTGGTCGAGGTCGATGCGGTTGGCCAGCAGCTGGCGGACCGGACGGCCCAGGGCCGCCTCGACCCGGGCCAGGTCCTCGTGGCCGAGCGGCCGGGCGACCGCCACCAGGAACTCGTTGCCCGAGCGGGCGACCGGGAGGGCCTGCAGCTCCTGCGCGAGCACCTCGGGCAGCGCCCGGGACACCTCGTCCTCGGGCTCGAAGTCGGTGAGGCCGACCCGTTGGAGCTGGTGCAGCTCGGAGAGGGCGGCGACCAGCACGTCCTCGGAGATCGCCCCGTGGGAGACCAGGATGTCGCCGAGCGGGTCGCCGGTGCGGGAGTACTCCAGGGTGGCTGCCTGCAGCTGGTCCTCGGTCACCAGACCGCTGCGGGTCAGCATCTGGGCGATCTGGACCCGCGCCCGACGGTCCTCGGGGGACTCGAGGTTCTCCTCCAGTGCCGGGTAGACGGCGTCGATGGCGCCGTTGATCTCGTTGACGGTGTGTCGCACGAGGACGAACGGACGGGTGAACCGCTCCGCGACGACGCGCTCGACGATCGGGTCGGAGACGTCGGCCGTCGCGATCAGCAGCTGGCCCTCGACCTCGGCGTACGGCAGCACCCGGAAGGTGCGGCAGAAGCCCTCGGGAAGCAGCAGGCCGAGCTCGGGGTCGATGCCGTCGGTGAGGCGGGACGCGGCGGCGACAGCAGTGGTGGTCACTGGGCACCCGATCCGAAGCCGGTGGTCGGGGTCTCGGGCGAGGCACCGGCCCGGCGCTTGGCCTCATTGCGACCGCGCATGACGGTGTAGACGAGGAAGGCGATCGCGAGGGCGAGCAGCGGCGCGACCAGGAAGGTGACGACCACGACGAGGAACCCGCCGAGCTGCAGCAGGGCGCCGAGGCCCGCGGCGCCCGCGCTCTTGCCCTCCGGGCGCGACGATGTTGCTTGGACCGTCATGACTTATCCCCCCACCGGTGCCCCACGGCCCTCACAGGTCCGTGGCTTGCGGCTCTCATCCTTCCGGGCGGGATCCCACTGGACCTCCTCAGTGCAGTAACAGCACGTCAAAAACCCATCTTTATCTTGTGAGTGAGGTCACTTTGGCGAGATGGGTGGGACCGGCTCGCCGGAGAGCCAGGCCCGGGCGCGAACTCCGTACTCGGTGGGGGTGCCGCCCTGCTCGACCAGCAGGGACATCGGGTCGGTCGCGTGCGCGGCCCAGACCCAGAACAGCGCGCCGATGCCGTGCTCGTCGGCCCAGTCGAGCTGGTCGTCGACGTAGCCGGCGAGCGGGTCCGTGGCGCCCAGCTCGGCGATCAGCACCGGTACGTCGTCGGCGAGCGGAGCGAGGACGGAGTCCCAGCACTCGCGGGTCGAGCACTCCTTGAAGTCGTAGCTGTGGAAGGCCGCCACGAGCTGGTCGTCGTCGGGGGCGAACTCGCGCCACCGGCTGAGGTCGTTGGCGTAGTCGAGCCCGCCGAGGAGGACCGGCTGGTCGGCGCCGCTGTCGCGGATCTCGCCGACGACCGCGGCCATGCCCTGCACGGGGTAGGTCTCCCGGCTGTCGGGCGTGGTCTGGTCGTCCACGGCCGGGGCCGCGCAGCCGCCGTCGCGCCAGCACTCCCAGGTCAGGTCGAAGACCAGCTCGTCGGTGGCGTCGTAGCGCGAGTAGGGCTCGTTGAACGCGTCGAACATCACCGAGGGGTTGTGCTGGTACGCCGTCGCGACGCTGCGCCAGAAGAGCAGCGACTCGCTGTCGGGCATCGCCAGGTTGCCGAACTCGGGCGCGGGCGCCCGCTTGCGGCTGTGCAGGTCGAGGATCACCACCAGGCCGTGGCGGTTCAGGGCGGTGACGAACCGGGCGACCTCGTCGCGGTAGCCCTGTGCGGTGCGCTCCTCGTACTGGTCGCTCACCGGTGCCCCGCGGCTGCCGAGCCAGCAGTCCTGGTTGAGGGGGAGTCGGACGGTGTTGGCGCCCCACGCGGCGATCGCGGCGGCCTGGGTGGCGTGCGGCTCCGCCGAGCCGGTGCTGTCCAGGGAGCTGATGCCCCAGCCCTGGGCGCAGGCGTACTCGAAGCTCGACCAGTTCACGCCGCGCGGCACGAAGGTGCTGCCGTCGCGGGTGTCGACGAGCCGCTTCCCGTCCACCCGCGGCTGCGGGGCGCCGGTGGTGGCGGCCGCCGCGTCGGGATCGTCGTCGAGCAGCCCCGACTTCCCGACGGAGAATGCAGCGGCGCCCAGCAGCAGGGCGATCGACGTCGCCAGCAGGACGCGAACGTGTCGACGCACGAAGGCCCCCCTTTCCCTCGGTGACGCATCGTACGGGCAACAGCCTGGGCGGCTATCGTGAAGTCGTGAGCGACCCGGCGGCCGATGCGCGGGTCGACCTGGTGGCCGAGCTCCGCCGTCGGGGGGTCACCGATGCCGACGACTCGGTCCTGACCCGAGCGCTCTACTCCTCCGACGCCTCGCTCTACCGCGTCGTGCCGCAGGTCGTCGCGCGGCCGCGATCGCGCGAGGAGCTGCTGGCGGTGCTCGACCTGTCGCGCACGAGCGGCGTACCTCTCACGATGCGGGGCGCCGGTACGTCGATCGCCGGCAACGCGGTCGGGACCGGCATCGTCGTGGACACCGTCCGGCACCTCGGGCGGGTGCTGTCGATCGACCCCGAGACCCGGACCGCGGTCGTGGAGCCCGGTGCGGTGCACGCGACCCTGCAGCGGGCCGCCGCCGCGCACGGGCTGCGGTTCGGCCCGGACCCGTCGACGCACTCGCGCTGCACGGTCGGCGGGATGATCGGGAACAACGCCTGCGGGTCGCGCGCGCTCGGCTACGGCCGGACCTCCGACAACGTGGTCGCGCTGGAGACGGCGTACGCCGCCGACGGTGACGTGCCGGCGGCGCTCGAGGCGCTGGTCGCCGACCACCTGGCGCACGTGCGGACGACCTTCGGGCGGTTCTCGCGGCAGGTCAGCGGCTACTCCCTCGAGCACCTGCTGCCCGAGCGACGCTCGGTCGACCGCTTCCTGGTGGGCTCCGAGGGCACCCTGGCGGTGGTGCTCGGCGCGACCGTGCGGCTGGTGCCGGACGAGCCGGTGCGGGAGCTGGTCGTGCTGGGCTACCCGTCGATGGCGGAGGCGGCGGACGCGGTGCCGGCGCTGCTGGCGGCGGCACCCGCTGTGGATCCTGTTGTGGAGAGCGGGTCCGGGCTGTCGGCGGCGGGTGCTCGGCTGGTCGCATGCGAGGGACTGGACGCGCGGATCGTCGACCTGGTGCGGAGCCGAGGGGGCTCCGTGCCCGAGCTGCCGCGCGGTTCGGGCTGGCTGTTCGTGGAGGTCGTCGGGCCCGACGCGCCCTCGCTCGTCTCGTCGCTGGTCGCCGTGTCCGGGGCGCTCGCCCACCGGCGGGTGGGCTCGAGCGCCGAGGCCGCGGCCCTGTGGCGGATCCGCGAGGACGGGGCCGGGCTGGCGGCCCGCAGCCTGAGCCGGCCGGCGTACTCCGGCTGGGAG
This sequence comes from Nocardioides sp. W7, assembly GCF_022919075.1. Taxonomy (NCBI): domain Bacteria; kingdom Bacillati; phylum Actinomycetota; class Actinomycetes; order Propionibacteriales; family Nocardioidaceae; genus Nocardioides; species Nocardioides sp. W7. The sequence goes on from NZ_CP095078.1 coordinate 1,777,807, forward strand.
GACGCCGCGGTCCCACCGGAGCGGCTCGGGGCGTGGCTGCGCGACTTCGACGAGCTGCTGCGCGAGCACGGGCTGGACGGCGTCCCCTACGGCCACTTCGGCGACGGCTGCGTGCACGTCCGCATCGACTTCGACCTGACGGGAGGGGCCACCGGCCGGTTCCGCGACTTCCTCATCGCGAGCGCGCTCCGCCTGCGCGACCACGGCGGCTCGCTGTCCGGTGAGCACGGCGACGGGCGCGCGCGTTCGGAGCTGCTGCCGCTGATGTACGACGCGGAGTCGCTGCGGCTCTTCGGCGCGGTCAAGGCGATCTGCGATCCGGCGGGCGTGCTCAACCCGGGCGTGCTGGTGGATCCCGCGCCGCTCGACGCGGACCTGCGCGCGGTGCGCCCACGGCTGCCGGTGCGGTCGCTGCTGCGGTTGGTCGAGGACGGCGGCTCGCTGGGCGACGCGGTGCACCGCTGCACCGGGGTCGGTCGCTGCGTCGCGCCGACCACGACCGGGGTGATGTGCCCCTCCTACCTCGCCACCCGGGAGGAGAAGGACTCCACCCGCGGTCGGGCGCGGGTGCTCCAGGAGGCGCTCGACGGCTCGCTGGTGACCGGCCTCGCGGACCCGGCGGTGACCGAGGCGCTCGACCTGTGCCTGGCGTGCAAGGGCTGTGCGTCCGACTGTCCGACCGGCGTCGATCTCGCGACCTACAAGGCCGAGGCGCTGCACCAGCAGTACGCCGGGCGCCGCCGGCCGCGCAGCCACCACACGCTGGGCGGGCTGCCGCGCTGGGTGGCGCTGGCTGCGCCGGTCGCCCCGGTGCTGGCTCGCGCGCAGCGGGTGCCGCTGCTGGGTCGCCTCGCGGGCGCGCTCGCCGGCGTCGACCGGCGGCGCACGCTGCCGGCGCTCGCGCCCCAGTCGCTGCGCCGCTCCGCGGGGGTGCCCGACCGGGTCCCGGACGTGTGGATCTGGGCCGACACCTTCACCGACCACTTCCTGCCGGGCACGGCGCGCGCGGCCGTCCGGGTGCTGGAGGCGGCCGGGCTCAGCGTCCGGGTGATCGCCGACGACGCCTGCTGCGGGCTCACCTGGCTGACCACGGGCCAGCTCGAGCGGGCCCGGTCCACGATGGCGGGCACGGTCCGGACGCTGGCGCCGTACGTCTCGAGCGGGGTGCCGGTGATCGGCCTGGAGCCCTCCTGCCTGGCGACCCTGCGCAGCGACGCGGTCCAGCTGGTCGACGACCCCCGGGCGGTCGTGGTGGCCGAGGGCGTGCTGACCTTCGCCGAGCTCGTCGACCGGCTCGGCGTGCCGGTGCCGGACCTGACCGGGGTCGAGGTGGTCGCCCAGCCGCACTGCCACCAGTCGTCGGTGCTCGGCTGGGCGGCCGACGAGCGGCTGTTGACCGGCGCCGGCGCGACGGTGACCCGGGTGCCGGGCTGCTGCGGGCTCGCCGGCAGCTGGGGCATGGAGCCCGGCCACTACGACACCTCGGTCGCGGTCGCCGAGACCCACCTGCTGCCGGCCGTGCGCGCCCGACCGGACGCGATCGTGCTGGCCGACGGCCTGTCGTGCCGCCATCAGCTCGACGACCTCGCCGGCGTGCCGGCGATGCACCTGGCCGAACTGCTCGCTTCTCGTGGCGCGTGTGCGAAATAGTTGGACGGTTGGCGTCGTCAGGGTTCGTGCCTCGCAAGGCGGCGGCACGACGGCATACCGGGCGTCTTCCGAGTGCTGCCAACGCAGCGAGGGGCGCGCCATGGCGGCGTCCAACCGTTCAAGGATTTCGTGCGCGCGACACTAGACTCGTCGAGTGAACCCCCAGCAGCGTCGACTCATCATCCCGGCCGCTCTCGTGGTGCTGCTGGTGATCGTGGTGATCGCCTCGGTGGTGAAGTAGATGCCGTCGGAGTCCCTGCTGCGCGTGCTCGCCGAGATCCGCGGCCACCTGCTCGACCCCGACACCCTCGTCAAGGCGGTGGCCGGTGGCCGCCAGCGCGGCACCGAGCCGCCGTGGCGGCGGGTCGAGCTGCGCTACGTCGACCTGAAGGCGGGCCGACACCTTCAGGTGACGTCGTACGACGAGACCCAGGCGCACACCGCCAACCACCTCGTCGGCGACCCCGCGCGCGGCGCCGTCGACGCCCTGCTGGAGCTGCCGTTCGGCAACTGGCACGTCGACACCACGACCCAGAGCCACCAGGTCCGAGTCACCAAGAAGCTAGAGGGGGTGCTGCACACCCAGGACCGGTCCGCGCCGGTCGAGGCGGTGCGCGGGCACGACCGGGCGAAGGACCGGCTGCTGCCCGAGGACGACCCGGTCTTCCGGGCACTCGGCCTCAGCGACGCGCAGGGCCGCCTCAAGCCGAGCCGGCAGGCGAAGTACCGCCAGGTCGAGGAGTTCCTCCGGCTGCTCGACAAGACCCTCACCGACGCGCTGGAGAAGGGGCACCTGCGCCGGCCCTCCGCCGAGGAGCCGCTGCGGATCGTCGACCTGGGCTGCGGCAACGCGTACCTCACCTTCGCCGCGCAGCGCTACCTCACCGCCGTCCGCGGACTGCCCGTCGTCGTCACCGGTGTCGACGTCAAGGAGCAGTCGCGCGAGCACAACAGCGAGGTCGCCGCGTCGCTGGGGGTCGAGGCCGAGTTCGTCGTCGGCACCATCGGCGGCGTCGAGCTGGACCCGGCACCCGAGGTCGTCCTCGCGCTGCACGCCTGCGACACCGCGACCGACGAGGCGCTGGCGCAGGCGGTCGGCTGGGGCGCCCAGGTCGTGCTCGCCGCCCCGTGCTGCCACCACGACATCGCCGCCCAGCTGCGCAAGGCGCCCACCCCGGCGCCGTACTCCCTGCTGACCCGGCACGGCATCCTGCGCGAGCGGCTCGCCGACACCCTCACCGACGGCATCCGGGCCGCGCTGCTGCGCATCGAGGGCTACCGGGTCGACGTCGTCCAGTTCGTCGAGAGCCAGCACACGCCCCGCAACACCATGCTCCGAGCCATCCGCACCGGCGGCCCGGTCGAGGACGGGGTCCGCGCGGAGTACGACGACCTCGTCGCCACCTGGTCGGTCCGCCCCCTGCTCGCCGAGCTGCTCGATGCGCGTCCCTGACCGGGCGCTGGCGCTGCTGGTCGCGGTGCCGTTCGTGGTGGGCTTCACCGCGGCGCCCGCCGACGCGGGGGCGGAGGTCGCGTTCACCTTCGCGGACCCCGAGATCGTGGAGTCCAGCGGCCTCGCGACCCTCGACGGGCTGGTCGCCACGGTGAACGACTCGGGCGACTCCGGCCGGGTGTTCGCCGTCGACCCGGCCAGCGGCGAGACCGTCGGCGTGACCCGCTGGTCGCCGGAGCCGCGTGACGTCGAGGCGGTCGCCCCCGCGGGTCCGGGGGAGGTCTGGGTCGGCGACATCGGCGACAACCGTGGGGTCCGTGAGTCGGTCGAGGTGCTGCGGGTGCCGGTCCGGCGAGGGGACCGGACGGTCGAGCCGGAGCGGTTCGAGCTGGTCTACCCCGACGGCGCCACCGACGCCGAGACGCTGATGACCGAGCCCGGCTCCGGCCGGTTGGTGGTCGTGAGCAAGGGCATCTTCGGCGGCGTGGTCTACCGGGCGCCCGCGCGACTCGACCCCGACGAGCCCAACCGGCTGGAGGAGGTCGGTACCGCGATCGGGCTCGCCACCGACGGGGCGTTCTTCCCCGACGGTCGCCACCTGGTGGTGCGCAACTACGGGAGGGCCGCCGTACTCACTTGGCCGCGGCTGGAGGAGGTCGGCTCCTTCGACCTCCCCGACCAGGACCAGGGCGAGGGCCTCGCCGTCGACGAGGACGGGCAGCTGCTCGTCGGCACCGAGGGCGCCTTCAGCGAGGTGCTGCGGGTGTCGCTGCCGGGCGAGTTCCAGGCGGCGATGGCGGCTACGCCGTCGCCGTCCGCCGAGACGTCGCCGCTGCCGGCGGACACGGTCGAGCCCGACGACGGGTACGACGGTCCCGGCGACGGCAGCGACCCCCAGTGGGGGTGGCTGGTCGCCGGCCTGCTCGTGATCGTCCTGCCCCTGCTCGGGGTGGCGCTGCTCGTGCTGGTCGTCGTCTCCGCCGTCCGCGGCCGGCGTCGCTGAGCACCCGCTCGGACGAGTTTGTCGGCGGTCGTCCGCGGCTACCGACGTCGTGTGCCCCGCCTGCGCCGTACCTCTCCCGACCAGCCGGGCTGGACCCGGCGCCGGGCCGGCCGCGGCTTCGTCTACCTCGACCAGCACGGGGAGCGGCTGCCGGAGGCGGACGCCCAGCGGGTGCGCGACCTGGTCATCCCGCCCGCCTGGCGCGACGTGTGGGTCACGCCGTACGAGAACGGCCACCTGCAGGCCGTCGGCACCGACGACGCGGGACGGCGGCAGTACCTCTACCACCCCGCCTGGCGGGAGCGTCGCGACGCGGAGAAGTTCGACCGGATGCTGGCCTTCGGGCACGCGCTGGCCAAGGCGCGGGAGCTGATCGTCGCCGATCTCGGCCGCGAGGGGATGCCGCTGGAGAGAGCGTGCGCGGCCGCCGTACGCCTGCTGGATCTCGGGTACTTCCGGATCGGCAACGACGTGTACGCCGATGAGAACGGCAGCTTCGGGCTGACGACGCTGGAGCGCCGACACGTCCGCCGCCAGCAGGACCGGCTGGTGTTCACGTTCACCGGCAAGTCGGGGGTCGACCACCGCATCGAGATCGACGATGCGGTCGTGGTCGCGACGATCGAGGCGATGCGGCGCCGCCGCGGCGACACCCTGCGGCTGCTGTCCTACAAGGACGGGCGGTCGTGGCGCGACCTGCTGCCGGCGCTGGTCAACACCTACGTCCGGGAGTCGACGGGCATCGAGGCGACCGCCAAGGACTTCCGCACCTGGCACGCCACCGTGCTGGCGGCCGCCGCCCTGGCCGAGACGCGGGAGCCGGGGCACTCGAAGGCCTCGCGGAAGCGTGCCGTCTCCGGTGCGATGAACGAGGTCTCGTCGTTCCTCGGGAACACCCCGACGCTGGCGCGCTCGTCGTACGTCGACCCCCGAGTGATCGAGGCCTACGACGAGGGTCGCACCATCGAGCGGGCGACCCGGCGCAGCTACGCCAGCCCCGACGAGCGTCAGGCCGCGCTGGAGCGGGCGACGCTGAAGCTGATCAAGGAGGCCTGATGGAGATCACGGCGGTGCAGGGCGACATCGCGGCCCAGGACGTCGACGCGGTGGTCAACGCGGCGAACCGCGCGATGCGGGGCGGCGGCGGGGTGGACGGCGCGATCCATCGGGCCGGCGGCCCCGCGGTGCTCGCGGACTGCGTCGCGCGCTTCCCCGACGGGCTGGCGACCGGCGACGCCGGGTGGACCACCGCCGGCGAGCTGCCCGCGCGGTGGGTGATCCACGTCGTCGGCCCGAACCGGAACGCCGGCGAGACCGACCGCTCCCTGCTGACCTCCTGCTACGCCCGCGCGATCGAGATAGCCGATGAGCTCGGCGCGCGCTCCGTCGCCTTCCCCCTGGTCAGTGCGGGGGTCTACGGCTGGCCGAAGGACGACGCGATCGCCTGCGCGCTGGAGGTCCTCCGCGCGGCGTCCGACGCCGGGTCCACGTCGGTCACCGAGGCCCGGATCGTGGCCTTCGACGCGGCGACGTACGAGCTGGTGGCCACCTCGCTGGTCGAGTAGCGAGCGCCAGCGAGCGTATCGAGACCGTGCTTCGGGCGATCTCGATACGCCCGCTCGTTCCTCGCGGGCTACTCGATCAGCGAGTCGATCAGGCGTGCTCGACGACCCAGTCGATGCAGGCGGTGAGCTTCTCGACGTCGGACGGGTCGACGGCGGGGTACATCGCGATCCGAAGCTGGTTGCGGCCGAGCTTGCGGTACGGCTCGGTGTCGACGATGCCGTTGGCACGCAGGGTCTTGGCGACCGCGGCGGCGTCGACGTCATCTTGGAAGTCGACGGTGCCGATCACCAGCGAGCGGTGGGCGGGCTCGGCGACGTACGGGAAGGTGTACGACGTCTTCTCGGCCCAGCCGTAGAGGGCGTCGGAGGAGCGGGTGGTGCGCTCGACCATGCCGGCGAGGCCGCCCTGGGCGTTCATCCAGTCCAGCTGCTCGGCCATCAGGAACAGCGTGGCGACCGAGGGCGTGTTGTAGGTCTGGTTCTTGGAGGAGTTGTCGATCGCGGTCGGCAGGTCGAAGAACGCCGGGATGTGGCGGTCGGACGCGGCGATCGAGGCGGCCCGCTCGAGGGCGGCGGGCGACATGAGTGCGATCCACAGACCGCCGTCGGAGGCGAAGCACTTCTGCGGGGCGAAGTAGTAGGTGTCGACCTCGTTCAGGTCGACGGGCAGGCCGCCCGCGCCCGAGGTCGCGTCGATGAGGACCAGCGAGCCCTCGTCGGCGCCGGCGGGACGCACGACCGGGGCCATCACGGCGGTGGAGGTCTCGTTGTGGGCCCAGGCGTAGACGTCGACGCCGGCCTCGGCCTCGGCCACCGGCGCGGAGCCCGGCTCCGACTTGATCACGGTGGGGGCGTCGAGCCACGGGGCGTCGGTGGCGGCCTTGGCGAACTTCGAGGAGAACTCGCCGAACGAGAGGTGTTGGCTCTTGCTCTGGATCAGGCCGAAGGTCGCGATGTCCCAGAACGCCGTCGCGCCGCCGTTGCCGAGCACGACCTCGTAGCCCTCGGGCAGCGAGAACAGCTCGGCGAGGCCCTCGCGGACCCGGCCGACGGTGTTCTTCACCGGCGCCTGGCGGTGGGAGGTGCCCATCAGCGCGGAGCCGGTCGCGGCGAGCGCGTCGAGGTGGCTGGTCTGGATCTTCGACGGGCCGGCACCGAAGCGGCCGTCGGCGGGGAGCAGGTCGGTGGGGATCTGCAGGTCGGTCATGTGCTGCCTTCCGAAGGGCGAGGAGTGCGACTTCCCTGACCACACTGTCAGCGCTGGTCATTGTTGCAGCAGCGTTGCGGCGAGATAAATCGCGACCGGCGCGCGGCGCGTGCGCGATCATGGGACGCGTGACTGCGGCAGAGGTGCGAACGCTCGAGATCGTCCGTGTGGACTACGGCCACCCGGACGCCATGCGCCTGATCGAGGAGGTCCAGGCCGAGTACGTCGTCCGGTACGGCAGCCGCGACGAGACGCCGCTCGACCCGCTGATGTTCGCGCCGCCCGCCGGCAGCTTCTTCGTCGGCTACCTGGACGACTCCGCCGTGGCGACCGGCGCCTGGCGGCGCTCGGGCGTCGAGGCACTCGGCACGGCGCGGACCGCCGAGATCAAGCGGATGTACGTCGCCCCCCGCGCCCAGCGCGCCGGGCACGCGCGGCGGATGCTGGCCCACCTGGAGGCGAGTGCCCGAGAGGCCGGCTTCGAGGCGCTGGTCCTCGAGACCGGCGAGCGGCAGCCGGAGGCGATCAGCCTGTACACCTCCGCCGGGTACGAGCCGATCCCGGCGTTCGGCTACTACCGGGACTCGCCGATCAACCGCTGCTTCGCCCGCCGGATCGACTGAGCCCGCTCCGCTATCGTCGCGCCATGGGTTTCTTCGACAGCGGCCCCTCGCGCTCGGACCACCACGCGCTGGTGGCGCGGATCCACCGGCTCGAGGCCACGGTGGCGATGCTCGCCGAGCGGCAGGGTCTGACCCCCGCCCAGGTCGACGAGGCGGCGACGGCCCACGTGTCGGCCGAGGCGCGGCTCCTCAAGCAGCAGGGCCGTGCGATCGAGGCGATCAAGGTCGTCCGCGAGCAGACCGGGCTCGGCCTCCGCGAGGCCAAGGACCTGGTCGACAGGCTGTAGGGCACCGACGGATGCTGCTGGCCCCGAAGGTCGCCCACGGCGTCGCCGACGGCTCGGTCACCCTGGCGTTCCGGCGCTGGCCGCGGCCCGACGTGAAGGTCGGCTCGCAGTTCCGCACCGTGGCCGGGGTGGTGCGGGTCGACGAGGTGGAGGTCGTCGACGCCGACGCGATCACCGACGAGGACGCGCTCGCGGCGGGCTGGCCGGACGCGATCCGGCTGCGGCGCCAGCTCGACAAGGTCGAGGGCGACCTGCCGACGTACCGCGTCGTGCTGGCGTACGCCGGCCCCGACCCGCGGGTCGCGCTGCGCGAGAGCACCGACCTGAGCGACGACGACGTGGCCGACCTCGACCGGCGCCTGGAGCGGCTCGACCGGGCCAGCAGCCACGGCCCGTGGACGATGGCCACCCTCGACCTGATCCGACGACGCCCGCACACCCGCGCGCCGGACCTGGCCGCCGAGGTGGGCCGCGAGCGCGACCCGTTCAAGATCGACGTGCGCAAGCTGAAGAACCTCGGGCTGACGCAGAGCTTCGACGTCGGCTACGACCTTTCGCCGCGCGGCCGGGCGTACCTGGCGCGGACGTCGCGGCGACCGTAGGCCGAGGCTCCGGCCGGACGGTGCCGGGAAGAAGCTGCTGACCGGACGGCCCGGAAGGCCCCCGCCCGGGCCCGGGTCAGCAGCTTCCGAGGATCAGCGACCGGTTCCTGCCCCGCTCAGGCGTGCCACTCCGCCTGCCAGCCGTCGACCTCGTCGGCCTTGCGGGCGGCGGGACCGGTGTAGATCGCCGAGGGGCGGATCAGTCGGCCGGTGGTCTTCTGCTCCAGGATGTGCGCCGACCAGCCACCGGTGCGGGCACAGGTGAACATCGAGGTGAACATGTTCGCGGGCACCTCGGCGAAGTCCAGGACGATGGCCGCCCAGAACTCCACGTTGGTCTCCAGCACCCGGTCGGGCCGGCGCTCGCGGAGCTCGGCCAGCGCGGCCTGCTCCAGCGCCTCGGCGACCGCGTAGCGCGGGGCGTCGAGCTCCTTCGCCGTACGGCGCAGCACGCGGGCGCGCGGGTCCTCGGCGCGGTAGACGCGGTGGCCGAAGCCCATCAGCCGCTCGCCCGAGTCGAGCAGGCCCTTGACGTAGGCGGTGGCATCGCCGGACTTCTCGACGTCCTCGATCATGGTCAGCACGCGGGCCGGGGCGCCGCCGTGCAGCGGGCCGCTCATCGCGCCGATCGCGCCGGAGAAGGCGGCGGCGACGTCGGCACCGGTGGAGGTGATGACGCGGGCGGTGAAGGTGGAGGCGTTCATGCCGTGCTCGGCCGCGCTGCTCCAGTAGGCGTCGATCGCCTTGACGTGCTTGGGGTCGGCCTCGCCCTTCCACCGGATCAGGAACTTCTCGGCGAGGGTCTGGCCCTCGTCGACGACCTTCTGCGGTACGACGGCCTGGTGCAGGCCGCGGGCCGACTGCGCGGCGTACGACAGCACCATGACGGCGAGGCGGCCGATGTCCTCGCGGGCCTGCTCGTCGCTGATGTCGTAGGTCTGGCCGAAGCCGAACGCGGGGGCGAGCATCGCCACGGCGGCCTGCACGTCGACGCGGACGTCGCCGGTGTGCACCGGCAGGTTGTAGGGCTCCGCCGGCGCGAGGCCGGGGGTGTAGGAGCCGTCGATCAGCAGGCCCCAGACGTTCTCGAACGGCACCCGGCCGACGATGTCCTCGATGTCGACGCCGCGGTAGCGCAGCGCCGAACCCTCCTTGTCGGGCTCCGCGATCTGCGTCTCGAAGGCGACGACGCCCTCCAGTCCGTGGTGTACCTCGGTCATCGACGCGACTCCTTCGTCTCGGTGGGCGCTTTGCCTCCGGCGCCCCGGGCATTCTGTACCCATCCCTAGGCTGGCGGTATGGGTGACCCTGATCTCGACCTCCGCGCGCTCCGCCAGGAGTACGCCGCCGCCGGGCTGGCCGAGGGGGACCTCGCGGCCGATCCGGTGACCATGTTCCGCCGCTGGTTCGACGAGGTCCAGGCCGCCGGCCTGCACGAGCCGAACGCGATGGTCGTCGCGACGGTGGGCGCCGACCTCGCCCCGTCGTCGCGGATGGTGCTGCTCAAGGGACTCGACGAGGACGGCTTCGTCTTCTTCACCAACACCCGCTCGCGCAAGGGCGAGGACCTGGCCGGCAACCCCCGCTGCGCGCTGCTCTTCCCGTGGCACCCGCTGGAGCGGCAGGTCCGGGTCGACGGCGTCGCCGCGCCGTTGAGCGCGGCCGCCGTCGCGGACTACTTCGCGGTCCGGCCCCGGGGCTCCCAGCTCGGCGCCTGGGCCTCGCGCCAGTCGAGGGTGGTCGCCGGCCGCGAGGAGCTGGCGGCGTCGTACGACGAGGTCGAGGCGCGGTACGACGGCCGGGACGTCCCGGTCCCCGAGGAGTGGGGCGGGTACGTCGTCCGCCCGGACGCCGTCGAGTTCTGGCAGGGCCGACCGGGGCGGATGCACGACCGGCTCGTCTACCGGCGTGCGGCCGCCGGCTGGCGGACCGAGCGCCTGGCCCCATAGGGAGGATCTGGCGGGGTAGTCCGTCACACCAGTGGGGTCCGGCCGGATCCTGACCCCCCTCGTGTGACGGACTACCCCTGCGGTCGCGGACATTCTCCTTGTGAGTGAGCGCTCACTCATTTAGGATCGCCGACGTGACCGAAGGTCTCCGCGGACCGCGCTCGACGCGCCCACGTGCCCGGCCGCTGTCGCCGGAGGAGCGCCGCGAGGTGATCCTGACCGCGACGGTGCCGCTGCTCTACGAGCACGGCCGGTCGGTGACGAGCCGGCTGATCGCGGAGGCCGCCGGCGTCGCCGAGGGCACGATCTTCCGGGTCTTCGCGACCAAGGACGAGCTCGTCGACGAGGCGATCGTGCGTGCCTTCCAGCCGGGCGACGTCGTGACGCGGATCGAGGAGATCCCGTCGGACCGGCCGCTGGAGGAGCGGCTGGTCCGGCTGGTGTCGATCCTCCAGCAGCGCTTCCGCGCGACCTTCGGGCTGATGCAGAAGGTCGGCATGCTGGGCCCTCCGGACCACCTCCACGACTCCGCCCAGGCCGACGCCTGGCGAGCCCGGCTCGACGCGCTGATGGTCGGCGTCGTGGGGGAGGACGGTGCGCAGCTCGCCGTACCTCCCGAGGACTTCGTGCACGTGCTCCGCCTGCTGACCTTCGCCGGCAGTCACCAGAAGGTCGCCGACGGGCGACTGCTCACCCCCGAGCAGATCGTCGACGTCGTCCTGCACGGCCTCGAGAGGAGGAACTGATGCTCGTCCGCCTGCTCCGTGAGCGGCTCGCGCCGTACCGCGCCTGGCTCACCGCCGTCGTCGTCCTGCAGTTCGTCGGCGTGCTGGCGATGCTCTACCTGCCCAGCCTGAACGCCCGGATCATCGACGAGGGCGTGGTCACCGGTGACACCGGCACCATCTGGCGCCTCGGCGGGCTGATGCTCGCCGTCTCCGTCGCGCAGATCATCTGCTCCGTCGGCGCCTCCTGGTACGGCGCCCGCACGGCGACCGCGTTCGGCCGCGACCTGCGGCGCGACCTGTTCGCCCGGGTCGGGACGTTCTCGACCCGGGAGGTCCAGGACTTCGGCGCCCCGTCGCTGATCACCCGCACGACCAACGACGTCCAGCAGGTGCAGATGCTGGTCGTGATGACCTGCCTGATCGCGGTCTCCAGCCCGATCATGATGGTCGGCGGCGTCCTGATGGCGCTGCGCGAGGACGCCGGACTGGGCTGGATCCTGGCCGTCGTGGTGCCGGCGCTGTTCGCGAGCGTCGGCTTCGTGATCTCCCGGATGGTCCCCAGCTTCCGCGCCATGCAGGAGCGCATCGACGAGGTCAACCGGGTGCTGCGCGAGCAGATCAGCGGCATCCGCGTGGTCCGCGCGTTCGTGCGCGAGCCGCACGAGCGGGACCGCTTCGGCGAGGCCAACGACCGGCTCACCGAGGTCGCGGTCAGCGCCGGCCGGTGGATGGCGACCCTGTTCCCGCTGGCGATGCTGGTCGTGAACGTCTCCAGCGTCGCCGTCATCTGGTTCGGCGGTCACCGGGTCGACAGCGGCCAGATGGAGGTGGGTGCGCTGACGGCGTTCCTGGCCTACCTGATGCAGATCCTGATGTCGGTGATGATGGGCACGTTCATGCTCATGCAGGTGCCGCGCTCGGCGGTCTGCGGCGAGCGGATCGCCGAGGTCCTCGACACCGAGACCTCGGTGCGGCCGCCGGATGAGCCGGTGACCCCCGACCCCGCGGACCGCGGCCGGCTCGACCTCGAGGACGTCACCTTCGCCTACCCCGGCGCCCACGAGCCGGTGCTCGACGGCGTCTCCCTGCAGGCCCGGCCGGGCACGACCACTGCGGTCGTCGGGTCGACGGGCGCCGGCAAGAGCACCCTGGTCAACCTGGTGCCGCGGCTCTTCGACGCGACCGGCGGGATCGTCCGGGTCGGCGGCGTGGACGTCCGCGACCTCGATCCCGACGTGCTCTGGGCCCAGGTCGGCCTGGTGCCGCAGCAGGCGTACCTCTTCTCCGGCACCGTCCGCAGCAACCTCCAGCACGGCCGCGCGGACGCGACCGAGGAGGACCTGTGGGCCGCCCTCGACGTGGCCCAGGCGCGCGACTTCGTGGTCGCGCTCCCCGACGGCCTCGACGGCCCCGTCGCCCAGGGTGGCACCAACTTCTCCGGCGGCCAGCGGCAGCGGCTCGCCATCGCGCGCGCCGTCGTACGACGTCCGGCCGTCTACCTGTTCGACGACTCCTTCTCGGCGCTCGACCTGGCCACCGACGCGCGGCTGCGCGCCGCGCTGAAGCCGGTGACCACCGACGCGACGGTCGTGGTGGTGGCCCAGCGGGTCTCCACGATCCGTGACGCCGACGTGATCGTGGTCCTCGACGACGGCCGGGTGGTGGGCCGCGGCACGCACACCGAGCTGCTCGAGGACTGTCCGACCTACCAGGAGATCGTCGCGTCCCAGCTCACTTCCGAGGAGGCCGTCGCATGAGCGAGCAGACGAAGAAGCCCGGCCAGGCCTTCCAGGCCACCGAGCGGATCCAGGCGCCGCAGGGCGGGCCCGGTCGCGGTCCGATGGCCGCCGGCCAGGTCGGCCAGAAGGCGATGGACTTCGGGCCGTCCGCCCGGCGCCTGGTCTCCGGGATGCGGCCCGACCGTTGGCCGGCGCTCCTGGTCGTCGGCCTGGTCGTGGTCTCGGTGCTGCTGATGTCGATCGGGCCGCGGCTGCTCGGGCACGCCACGGACCTGGTGTTCCGCGGCTTCATCGGCGGCCGGCTGCCGGCCGGCACCCCCGACTCCGAGCTGCCGGACGCGGTGCAGGGCCAGGGGGTCGTCCCCGGCGAGGGCGTCGACTTCGGGGAGGTCGGCCGCTGGCTGCTGATCGTGCTCGCCGTGTACGTCGTCGCCTCGCTGCTGTCCTGGCTGGCCGGCTACGTGCTCAACGGCGTCGTGCAGCGCACCGTGCGCCGGATGCGCCAGGACGTCGAGGACAAGATCCACCGGCTGCCCCTCGGCTACTTCGACCGGTCCCCGCGCGGCGAGCTGCTGAGCCGGGTCACCAACGACATCGACAACGTCAGCCAGACCCTGCAGCAGACGATGAGCCAGCTGCTCCAGTCCCTGCTGACCCTGGTCGCCGTGCTCGCGATGATGTTCTGGATCTCGCCGATGCTGGCCCTGGTCGCGCTGGTCAGCGTGCCCGTCTCGCTGGTCGCGACCCGGGCGATCATGAAGCGCTCGCAAGGTCAGTTCGTCGCGCAGTGGCGGCGTACGGGACAGCTCAACGCACACATCGAGGAGTCCTTCTCGGGCCACGCGCTGGTCAAGGTCTTCGGCCGCACCCGCGAGGTCGAGAAGGACTTCGAGGAGCACAACGAGGGCCTGTACGACGTCTCCTTCAAGGCGCAGTTCATCAGCGGCCTGGTGATGCCGACGATGATGTTCGTCGGGAACCTCAACTACGTCGTGGTCGCGGTCATCGGCGCGCTGCGGGTGTCCACCGGAGCCCTCACGCTCGGCGAGGTCCAGGCGTTCATCCAGTACACCAGGCAGTTCACCCAGCCGCTGACCACACTGGCCTCGATGACGAACCTGCTGCAGTCGGGCGTGGCCTCGGCCGAGCGGGTCTTCGAGCTGCTCGACGCCGACGAGGAGCCGGCCGAGGAGGCGGGCTCCGGCGCGCCCGCGTCCCGGCGGGGCGAGGTGCACTTCGAGAACGTCTCGTTCTCGTACGACGCCGAGCGCCCGCTCATCACCGACCTCTCCCTCGTCGCCCGCCCCGGCGAGACGGTGGCGATCGTCGGCCCGACCGGCGCCGGCAAGACGACCCTGGTCAATCTGGTGATGCGCTTCTACGACCTCGACGGCGGCCGGATCACCATCGACGGCGTCGACATCGCCGCCGTACCGCGGGCGCAGCTGCGTGGCCAGGTCGGGATGGTGCTGCAGGACACCTGGCTGTTCGAGGGCACGATCCGCGACAACATCGCCTACGGCCGGCCCGGCGCGACCGAGGAGGAGGTGCTGGAGGCGGCCCGGGCGACGTTCGTCGACCGGTTCGTGCACTCGCTGCCCGACGGCTACGACACCGTCGTCGACGAGTCCGGCTCGAACCTCTCGGCGGGGGAGCGGCAGCTGGTCACGATCGCCCGGGCGTTCCTCACCGACCCGGCGCTGCTGATCCTGGACGAGGCGACCAGCTCGGTCGACACCCGCACCGAGCTGCTGCTGCAGCACGCCATGGCCGCGCTGCGCACCGACCGGACGTCTTTCGTCATCGCCCACCGGCTCTCCACGATCCGCGACGCCGACCTGATCCTGGTGATGGAGGACGGCTCGATCGTCGAGCAGGGCACGCACACCGAGCTGATCGCCGCCGACGGCGCGTACGCCCGGCTGCACGCGGCCCAGTTCGCGGCGGCCGCGGCGGGCTGAGGGCTGTCGGTTGCTCATCTCGCCCGAAATTCCCTTGAGCCGCCCGGTGCTCCGATCTAGCGTTGAGGCACACGGGAAAGGAGGTGGTCCGAAGAATGAGTTCTTTCAGGACGCGTGAGGTGGCTGCCCGCTAGCAGCCCCAGCAGGACGACGGGGTGGAAGTGCCCCTGACGCTGCTGGCGAATCTCAAGCAGCTGCCCGACCCGCAGGCGAACCGGAACCACGTCCTCCGGTGCGGCCCGGACCCCGGTCCGGAGCCACGCCTGCGGGTCGCTGCATGTCCGGGTGACCTCCGGCCCGTCCGGAGAGAGCGTGGCCTGGGCCACGTTTGTTGACGGAGGCAACGAAGTTGGAATAAAGTTGCTCGAAGCAACCTTTTATCCGATATGAATCGAGCTTCCTCCGTGACCCAGGTCGACCCCGCGACCGCCCCGACTGCCGAGCAGCCGGACCAGATGACCCACCGCCAGATCCTGGAGGCCCTCAGCGGCCTGCTGCTCGCGATGTTCGTCGCCATGCTCTCCAGCACCGTCGTCAGCAACGCGCTCCCGCGCATCGTCACCGACCTCGAGGGCAGCCAGACCGGCTACACCTGGGTCGTCGTCGCGACCCTGCTGGCCATGACCGCGACCACGCCGATCTGGGGCAAGCTCGCCGACCTGTTCAGCAAGAAGCTGCTGGTCCAGACGGCGCTCGTGATCTTCTCCGTGGGATCCGTGGTGGCGACCCTCGCCAACAGCATGGAGGTCCTGATCGGGGCCCGGGTCATCCAGGGCCTCGGCATCGGCGGCCTGACCGCGCTGGTGCAGGTGGTGATCTCGAGCATGGTCAGCCCGCGTGAGCGGGGCCGCTACTCCGGCTACATCGGGGCCGTCTTCGCAGCGGCCACCGTCAGCGGCCCGCTCATCGGCGGCCTCATCGTGGACAGCCCGATGGGCTGGCGCGGCTGCTTCGCGATCGGCATCCCGTTCGCGATCGCCGCCTTCGTCCTGCTGCAGAAGACCCTGCACCTGCCGGTGATCAAGCGCGAGGTCAAGATCGACTACCTGGGCGCGACGCTGATCATG
Source organism: Nocardioides sp. W7 (assembly GCF_022919075.1). Classification (NCBI taxonomy): domain Bacteria; kingdom Bacillati; phylum Actinomycetota; class Actinomycetes; order Propionibacteriales; family Nocardioidaceae; genus Nocardioides; species Nocardioides sp. W7. The sequence continues at coordinate 1,793,641 of NZ_CP095078.1, forward strand.
GGTGGCGTCTCCATCCTGCTGATCTGGGTCTCCCTGGCCGGCAACCAGTTCGAGTGGGCGTCGGGCACCAGCTACGCCCTGGTCGCGGCCGGTCTCCTCGTCACCCTCGTCGCGGTCTTCGTCGAGATCAAGATCGCCGCCGAGCCGGTGATCCCCATGTACCTGTTCCGCGACCGGACGATGAGCCTGGCCACCGTGGCGTCGGCTCTGGTGGGCGTCGCGATGTTCGGCTCCACGGTCTACCTGAGCCAGTACTTCCAGCTCGCCCGGGGCATGTCGCCGACCAAGGCCGGTCTGATGACGGTCGCCATGGTGGTCCCGCTGATGCTCTCCAGCCTGCTGAGCGGCAGGGTCATCACCCGCACCGGTGTGTGGAAGCGCTGGCTGGTGGCCGGCATGTTCCTCGTCGTCGTGGCACTGGTCCTGCTCGGCACCATCGACGAGAGCACCCACCTGGTCCTGGTCGGCCTGTTCATGGCCGTGCTCGGGCTCGGCATGGGCGCGACGATGCAGAACCTCGTCCTTGCCGTGCAGAACAACGTGCCCCTCAGCGAGCTCGGCGCCGCGAGCTCCGTGGTCGCGTTCTTCCGATCGATGGGCGGCACCGCGGGCGTCTCGGTGCTCGGCGCGATCCTCGGCACCCAGGTGGCCGACAAGGTCGCCAGCGGCTACCAGGCCGCGCAGCAGGCGCCGAGCGGCGACTTCGGCACCCACACGATCCCCGACCTGGCTAGCCTGGCCCCGTGGGAGGCGCAGATCTGGGAGCACGGCTTCGGCGCCTCGATCGGCGAGCTGTACCTGATCGCAGCACCGGCCGCGCTCCTGGCGTTCCTCTGCGTGCTGTTCATCAAGGAGGTCCCGCTGCGGACCACGTTGTCCCTGCCCGAGGAGGTCGCCCCCGAGGCGACGGAGGAGCTGCAGACCCGATGATCGCTACCGAGCAGGACAGTCGACGCGTCGAGCACCTCCACACCCTGGAGCAGGAGGTCGGGGTGCTGATCCGCCGAGTCCGGCGCGTGATCGGCCAGCGCTCCGCGCTGGTGCACCCCCAGCTGCAGCCCGCGTCGTACCTCATGCTGGGCTACCTGACCACCCACGGGCCGCTGCGAGCCTCGGCGCTGGCCGAGGTCTTCGACATCGACAAGGGCGCGATCAGCCGCCAGATCCAGCACCTGGAGGAGCTCGGGCTGGTCGATCGGACCCCCGACCCGGCCGACGGCCGTGCGTCGCTGGTCTCGGCCAGCGCCGACGCCGCCGCACGGTTCGACGAGGTCGCGGCCGACCGTCGCCGCTGGCTCGACGAGCGCCTCGGCGACTGGTCCGAGGAGGAGCTCGGAGAGTTCGCCGCGGTGCTGAGTCGCTACAACGCGACGCTCGATCTCTGACCCTCGGCTCCGCGGGGCTGCTCGCGGGCCGAGCTGTAACGCGATGTTCGCCGCACTACCCGCACGCTGCAGCAGGCGGGTAGTGCGGCGAACATCGCGTTACAGCGGACCCAGCGCCGGACCCGGCGGCGCGGCAGCGGGGCCGCTCAGCCCAGCCAGACCGCGGTGTCGGGCGGCAGCCCGTCCTTCAGCGGGCCGCTGGCGACGAGTACGTCTCCGGCGGGCAGCGGGACGGTCTCGGCACCGCAGTTGAGCAGGACGGTCACCGGTCCCCGGCGCAGGACGAGTACGTCGGTGTCGGCGTCGAGCACCTCGACGTCGTCGCCGGCGCTGGTCGCGAAGGCCCGCCGGGCGGCGAGCGCGGAGCGGTAGAACTCCAGCGTCGAGTCCGGGTCGCCGGTCTGGGCCGCCACGGTCAGCGCCGACCACTCCTCGGGCTGGGGGATCCACGGCTTCCCGCTCGGCCCGAAGTCGTACGGCTGCTCGGTGCCACCCCACGGCATCGGCACCCGGCAGCCGTCCCGGCCGACCTCGCCGGTCCGGAACCAGGAGGGGTCCTGGCGGTGCTCCGGCGCCACGTCGACCTGCTCCAGGCCGAGCTCCTCGCCCTGGTAGAGGTACGCCGAGCCGGGCAGCGCCAGCATGGTCAGCGTCGCCGCCCGGGCGCGGGCGAGCCCGACGGGCCCGCCGCCGTACCGGGTGGGGTGCCGGACGACGTCGTGGTTGGACAGCACCCAGGTCGGCGAGGCGCCGACCGGCGCGACCGCCTCGAGGGTGCCGGTGACGACGTCGGCGAACGCCTTGGCCGACCAGGGCGCGAGCAGCCAGGAGAAGTTGAAGGCCTGGTGCATCTCGTCGGGCCGCACGAACCGCGCCATCGACTCCGGCGTCTGGGTCCAGGCCTCGGCGACCAGCATCCGGTCGCCGTCGTAGGTGTCGAGCACGCGGCGCCAGCGCCGATACACGTCGTGCACCTCGGGCTGGTCCCACATCGGCTCGTCGCGCAGGGTGCGCTCGATCATCGACTCGCCGGTGGGTGCGCCGCTGCCCAGCGACTCACCCTCGGGCACCACCTGGTCGCGCAGCCCCTCCTCCTTGACGAGGCCGTGGGCCACGTCGATGCGGAAGCCGTCGACGCCGCGGTCGAGCCAGAAGCGCAGCACGCCCTCGAACAGGTCGCCTATGTCCGGGTTGCGCCAGTCGAGGTCGGGCTGGGACGAGTCGAAGAGGTGGAGGTACCACTGCCCGTCGGCCACCCGGGTCCACGCCGGCCCGCCGAAGACCGACCGCCAGTTGTTCGGCGGCTCGGAGCCGTCCGGGCCGCTGCCGTCGCGGAAGAGGTAGCGGGCGCGCTCCGGGCTGCCGGGCGCCGCGGCCAGCGCCTCGACGAACCAGGCGTGCGCGGACGAGGTGTGGTTGGGCACCAGGTCGACGATCACCTTCAGCCCGAGCTCGTGGGCGCGGGTCGTCAGGGCGTCGGCGTCCTCGAGACTGCCGAAGAGCGGATCGACGTCGGTGTAATCGGCGACGTCGTACCCGTGGTCCTTCTGGGGGGAGGTGTAGAACGGCGTGATCCACAGCGCGTCGACGCCGAGGTCGCGCAGGTGGGGGAGGCGCTCGGTGATGCCGGGCAGGTCACCGATGCCGTCGCCGTCGTGGTCGGCGAAGCTGCGGACGTAGACCTGGTAGGTGACGGCGTGGCGCCACCACTCGGGAGAAGTCATGGCTCCCAGGTAACCAGGCGGCCCTCAGTTGAAGGCATCGGGATCGACGACGAGCCAGATCGCCTCGGCGGTGCCGACCAGCCGGCCGTCCGGGTCGTACGCCGACGTCGCCGTGAAGACCTTGCGCCCCTCGGTGCCGCGCAGCTCGCCCAGCACGACGTGCTCCTCGCCGACGGCGGGCAGTACGTCGACCCGCGCGGTGATCTGCCCCAGCACCATCGGTCGCTCCGCCACGCCGGCCGCCCAGGCGCCCGCGCAGTCGAGGGCGGCCCAGGTGACCGGCAGCGTCGCCCGGTCGCCCTCGCCGACCGAGGGGTGCGGGGTCCAGGTGGCGGCGACCCGGTCCGGCCCGACCGGGCCGGGGAAGATCCGCAGCCCGTCGCCGGGCTCGCGGCCGGTGCCGCAGCTGAAGCAGGTCGGGAACGGGTGGCTCGCCAGTCCGGCGTACGACGCCTCGGCCGCCCGGGCCGTCGCGGCATCGACCGGAGCCACCGGGGTGAGGTCGTCGTCGGCCGGCCGGGCCTGCAGCACGGGTCTCGTCGCCATCGGTCGCGCTCGTCCACCCGTCCCGGGTCTCGACGAGCAGCGCCGCGTCGAGCGGCGGCGGGCGGCGGAGCCGGACGGTCACGACGGGCGCCTCGGATCGGGAGAGGTGCGCGGCGAGCGCACCCGCGCTCCAGCCGCCGTTCCCGGACCGGGCGGGGCCGCAGAACCGGGCCGGGACGGTGAGGGTGCTCATCGCCTGATCGTCTCCCATCGGGCCAGTGCCTCGCGCCGCTCCTCGGCGTGGTCGACGATCGGCAGCGGGTAGCCGACCCGGTCCCGGTCGTCGGCCGACGGGTCGTGCGGGTCGGCGACGTCCGCGAGCTCCGGCACCCACCGGCGCACGTAGTCGCCGGCCGGGTCGAACTTCGTCCCTTGCGACGTCGGGTTGAAGACCCGGAAGTACGGCGCCGCGTCGGTGCCGCAGCCGGCGGTCCACTGCCAGCCGTGCTGGTTGGAGGGCAGGTCGCCGTCGACCAGCCAGGTCATGAAGTGCCGGGCGCCGTGCTGCCACTCGACATGCAGGTCCTTGACCAGGAAGCTCGCGACGATCATCCGGACCCGGTTGTGCACCCACCCGATCGAGCGCAGCTGGCGCATCCCGGCGTCGACGATCGGGAAGCCGGTGCGGCCGTGCTTCCAGTCCTCGAGCTGGTCGCCGGGCTCGTCGTACGGCATCCGCGCGTGCTCGGGGCGCAGGTACTCGCGCGCGGTCTCCGGCCGGTGCCCGAGCACGTCGGCGTAGAACTCCCGCCAGGCCAGCTCGGTGCGGTAGGTCCGCGCCCCCTCGCTGCGGCGCCGGGCCAGGTCGGCGAGGAGCGTGCGGGGGTGCACCTCGCCGTACTTGAGGTGCACCGACATCCGCGAGGTCCCGTCGAGGCCGGGCTTGTCGCGCTCGTCGGCGTAGGCGTCGACGTGGTCCAGGAAGTCCGCCCAGCGTCGCCGCGCCGCGTCCTCACCGGCCTCGGGGAGCTCCAGCCCGGCGGACGGCTCCGGGTCCGGGATCTCGGTGGTGCCCTCGTCGAGCGCGAGCCAGCCCACCCCGGGCGGGGCCTCGACCGGGGGCCGCCAGCCGTGGTCGGCCCAGGCCTTCGAGAACGGGGTGAAGACCTGGTAGGGCGACCCGTCGCCCTTGGTCACCCGCCCCGGCGCCACGGCGTACGACGACCCGGTGCGCACCAGCTCGATCCCGGCCTCGGCCAGCGCCTCCTCGACCGCGGCGTCGCGCTCGCGGCCGTAGGGACCGTAGTCGGCGGCGACGTGGACCCGGGTCGCGCCGACCGCCTGCGCGGCGAGCAGCACCCGGCGGCCCGGATCGCCGCGCACGACGCTCAGGCGGCCACCCTGCTCCCGCAGGGATGCGTCGAGCGAGCGCAGCGAGGCGCCGAGGTAGGCGCGGCGGCTGGGTCCGGCCGGACCCCACAGCGCCGGGTCCAGCACGAAGAGCGGGAGCACGTCGCCGGCCCCGGCGGCGTCGACGAGCGCGGGGTTGTCGGCTAGGCGCAGGTCACGGCGGAACCACATCAGGGCAGGCATCGGCCCACCAGTAGCCGCGACGTGGGCATCGCAACCGTCGATGAGACACAATGTGCGGCGTGAGCGATCTGATCGACACCACCGAGATGTACCTCCGGACCATCTACGAGCTGGTCGAGGAAGGCATCGTCCCGCTGCGTGCCCGGATCGCCGAGCGGCTCCACCAGAGCGGCCCGACGGTGTCCCAGACCGTGGCCCGGATGGAGCGCGACGGCCTGCTCACCGTCGAGGGCGACCGCCACCTCGAGCTGACCGACCAGGGTCACCGGCTCGCGACCCGGGTGATGCGCAAGCACCGGCTCGCCGAGCGGCTGCTCACCGATGTCATCGGCCTCGACTGGGAGCTCGTCCACGAGGAGGCGTGCCGCTGGGAGCACGTGATGTCCGAGACCGTCGAGCGGCGGCTGCTGGAGCTGCTCGACCACCCCACGGAGTCGCCGTACGGCAACCCGATCCCGGGTCTGCACGAGCTCGGACAGAGTGAGCTCGGCGAGGACTTCATGACCGACGTCGAGCCGCTGTCCAAGGCGGCCGGCTCGATGGAGGGGCGGGTCCTGGTCCGCCGGATCTCCGAGGAGATGCAGAAGGACGAGGTCCTGATGAGCGCGATGCGCCGGGTCGGCGCGCTGCCGGACAAGACCGTCACGGTCGTGTCGACGCCCGCGGGCGTGCTGGTCGGGTCGGGCGGCGAGACCGCCGAGATCGTGCCCGAGGCGGCCGACCACATCTTCGTCAAGCGGGTCTGACCGGTCTGGACCGGTCGGGGTCGGCGGGTGACCTCCCGTCAGCGACCTCGTTGAGGGGGCATGCATCTGGTCTCCGTGCCCTGTCCGCCCGCTCCCGTCCCACCGGTCGAGGACGACGGCGTGCAGCTGCTCCGCGAGCTCGCCGCCGTCATGACGCGAGCGCACTGAGGAACTCGCTGCACCCCACGTCGAGCCGGTACGTCGCCAGCTCGTCGCCGCGGGTCGCCCCCCGGTTGACGATCACCACGGGGACCCCGGCCTTGGCCGCCCGCCGGACGAACCGGAGGCCGCTCATCACCGTCAGGCTCGACCCCGCGACCAGCAGCACCCCGTCGGACTCCGCCAGCGCGTCGACCGCGGCGTAGCACCGTCCGACCCGTGGGGCCGGGACGTTCTCGCCGAAGAAGACCACGTCGGGCTTGAGTACCCCGCCGCAGCCCTCGCAGCCCGGCACCACGAATCCGGCGGTCTCCTCGAGGTCGACGTCGCCGTCGGGTCGCACCTCGACCGCCACGTGCTGCGTCAGCCAGCCGGGGTTCGCCGCGTCGAGGCGCTCCTGCAGCGCGGCCCGCGTCGAGGTGGTCCGGCAGTCCAGGCACACGACGTCGGCGATCCGCCCGTGCAGCGCCACCAGGCGCCGGCTGCCGGCGCGCTCGTGCAGGCCGTCGACGTTCTGGGTGATCAGCAGCTCGGGGTCGAGGCCGGCCAGCGCGTGGTGGCCGGGGTTGGGATCGGCGCGGCGCATCCGGCTCCAGCCCAGGTGGCTGCGGGCCCAGTAGCGCCGGCGGGCGGGCTCACCCGAGACGAACTCGCCGTACGTCATCGGCATCCGCGCTGGCGAACCCGGGCTGCGGTAGTCGGGGATGCCGGAGTCGGTCGAGAGCCCGGCGCCGGTCAGCACCACCAGCGGCCGGCCGGCCAGCAGCGCGAGAGCCGGCTCGGGGTCCGTCTGCGGGGCTGTCGAGACCGTCAACGGGCGTACCGGACCGCGGCCCGGGCGCGCGCCTTGTCGGCCTCGACGTCGCGGTTCTTCGGCGGTGCGGTCGTCACCAGCGCGTCCAGCAGGTGCTCGGTGAGGTGGGCGATCTCGGCGACCGCCTGGTCGAACGCGGCCTGGTTGGCCTGCGACGGCTTGGTCGTACCGCTGACCTTGCGGACGTACTGCAGGGCCGCCGCGGTGACCTCGCTGCGGGTCGCCGGCGGCTCGAAGTTGTTGAGCGGGCGGATGTTGCGACACATGGCTCGAGGGTACGCCGGGAGCGGGTCTCGATACGCTCGCTGGCGCTCGCTACTCGACCAACGAGGGTTCGTCGGTCGAGTAGCCCCGCGAGGAACGAGAGTTCGTCGGTCGAGTAGCCCCGCGAGGAACGAGCGGGGCGTATCGAGACCTCACACCGCGAAGTACGAAACCTCGGACCCGGTCACCAGCACCACCCGGCCGTCGCCGAGCGGCACGGTGCGGACCTCGTCGACGTCCGAGCCGTGCTCGACCTCCACCATCCGGTTGCTGATCTGCCGGTGGTGCAGGTGCAGGACCGAGACGTAGCCGGTGCGGCCGGCGCGGCCGTAGTCCTCGACGACGGTGAGCACGGTGCGTCGCTCGGGCAGCCAGGTCAGCTGCCGCGGGTCCATCCCGGCGAGCGCCTGGGTGTTGCGGCCGTACGACAGCACGTCGAGGCGCTGCACGTCCGCGAGGTCGGTGACGTTGAAGAAGCCGACCTGCGCGCCCCAGCCTCTCCCGGTGCCGGTGGGGCCCTGGCCGATGCCGATCATCCGGTTCTTGCCGAGCGGGTGGAGGTACTCCGAGAAGCCGGGGATCTTCAGCTCGCCCAGCAGCGTCGGGGCGGCGGCGGTGAGGTCGACGGCGTACAGCGGGTCGACCTGCCGGAAGGTCACCACGATCGCCAGTCCGTCGAACCAGCGCACCGACCGGATCTGCTCGTCCACCCCGAGCTTGTCGAGACGGCCGACCTCGACCAGCCTCGGGCCGTCCTGCTCGAGGGTGAGGACCGAGTTGAAGTTGCCGGTCAGCTGGGTCGGGCCGACCGCCAGCCGCAGCACGCCGCCCTGCTCGTCCATCGCCCAGCGGTCGGCGACCTGTCCGTCCACGCGACCGCTGGCGAGGTACGTCGTGCTGGTGCCGTCGAGGGCCAGGTCGTGGATCGTGGTGCTGCCGCCCAGCCCGGAGACGGACGTTTGGCGGGGACCGCGTCCGATGAAGCAGCAGTCCTCCCAGCCGGTTCCGTGGCCGGTCGCGAGGTAGAGGTGATCGGCCGAGAAGTAGGCGACGTCGGCTGCGGCGGCGAGACCCTGGACGCTGCGCTCGGTCGGTTCGTCCGCCTCGAAGCCGACGACGGCCAGGGTGTCGAGCCCGGCGGCCTCCTCGGGGAGCGCGACCGCGGAGCAGTCGAGGAGCGGGCGGACCGGCTCGGCGTCGTCGGCGATCGTCGGCAGCCAGTCCTCGATCGTCGTCTCGCGGACCAGCCGTCGGTTGGCGCGGGCGGCCTGCCGGTCGGTCCGGCTGCGCCGGGGCTGGACGAAGGGCAGGCCGGGCAGCCCGGAGGCGACCACGACCCGGACCACGCTGCCGTGCAGTCGCGCGGCCACCAGGCGGGCGTCGTACTCGGAGGTCGCGGTGAGCGCAGGCCCGGCGGGGTCAGCCAGGTCCACGGTCAGGACCCGGGTGGACCCGTCGTCCTGGGCGGCGACGACCGTCGCGGTGTCGCCGGAGAGCAGCAGCTCGCCCTGCCGCGCCCGGCTGAGGACGAGGCGCCCGAGCTCGGCGGGGGCGCTGCCGCCGCTGACGTCGTACGTCGTCAGTACGCCGTCGTCGAGCCGGACCAGCAGCTCGCCGTCGGTCTTGACCACGTCCGGCTCGTCGACCCCGGACTCCTGGACGTTGGTGCCGCTCTCCTCGCTGGTGGCCCGCTGCGAGGCGGGGGCCTTGGCGGCCGATCTCATGGACTGAGCGCTGGCCGGGAGCGGCGTCGCCATGTCCGCTGCCAGGTTGCCCGTGAGGCTGCGGAACAGTGCGCCGTCGTACCCCTGGTTCCAGCCCCACGGGCCGACCAGCTCGAGGGCCCGGCCGACGTAGGCGTCGAGCAGCGTGTCGCAGTCGTCGGCGAAGCCCACCGGCGCGCCCGGGGCCGCGACGGGCACCGGGTCGGCACCGGCGGCGAGCGTCTGCCCCGTCGGTGCGTCGGAGCCGGTCACGACCGTGCCGGCGAGAAAGGCGGCCGCGAGGGCGGCGGTGGCACCGAGGACGAGGAGCGGGCGGAAGCGGAGCATGGGGCTCGGACGTCGGGTCGGTCCGGCCGGTTCCCGCCCGGCCGTGTCGATGAGGGGTGGCAGCATGGCCGGCATGCCTGCTGCCCCCGATCTGGACCTGGTGCTCTTCGGCGCCACCGGCTTCACCGGCGCCCTGACCGGCGAGTACCTCGCCCGGAACGCCCCCACCGGCCTGCGCTGGGCGCTCGCGGGCCGCAACCCCGAGAAGTTGGCGGCGGAGCGCGACCGGCTGGGCGTCGAGGTCGAGCTCCTGCACGCCGACGTGACCGACCCGGCCTCGCTCGCCGACCTCGTCGCCCGCACCAAGGTCGTGATCAGCACCGTCGGGCCCTACCTGGAGTACGGCGAGCCCCTGGTCGCCGCGTGCGCCGAGGCCGGCACCGACTACGTCGACCTCACCGGCGAGCCCGAGTTCGTCGACCGGATGTACGTCGCCCACCACGCCACCGCCCAGCGCACCGGTGCCCGGATCGTGCACGCGTGCGGCTTCGACTCGATCCCGCACGATCTCGGCGCCTTCTACACGGTGCAGGAGCTCGCCGCAGCCGGACCCGTGACCGTCCGCGGGGTGGTCCGCGCCGGCGGCACCTTCTCGGGCGGCACCTTCCACTCCGCGCTGGAGCAGTTCGCGCGGGCTCGACAGCTGCGGGAGGCGGCCGCCGCCCGGCGCCGGGCCGAGCCGCGGCCGGAGGGCCGCTCGTCGCGGGCGGTGGGCGGCAAGCCGCACCGGGATCCCGTGCTGGGCTTCTGGCTGGTGCCGCTCCCCACCATCGACCCGTTCGTGGTGGCACGCAGCGGCGCGGCGCTGCCGTCGTACGGTCCGAGGTTCCGCTACTCCCACTACGCCGGCACCAAGACGCTGCGGTACGCCGTGGGCGGGGCCCTCAGCGTGGGCGCGGTGGCGCTGGCCGCGCAGGTCCGCCCGCTGCGCAACCTGCTGCTGGACCGGGTGCCCCGGGGCGAGGGACCCGACGAGCGGCGCCGGGAGCGCGCCTGGTTCACCGTCGACCTCGTCGGCGAGGGCGACGGCCGCACCGTCCACACCCGGGTCTCCGGGGGCGACCCGGGGTACGACGAGACCGCGAAGATGCTCGCCGAGTCCGCGCTCTGCCTGGCCTTCGACGACAACCCGCCGACGGCCGGTTCGGTGACGACCGCCCAGGCGATGGGAGAGAACCTGCTCATCCGGCTCCGGGCCGCCGGCCTCCGGTTCGAGACCGTCGACTAGTCGGGGCACTTCGCGAAATGGAAGAAACCCGCTGGTGTCTCGGGTCACCAGCGGGCTTCGAGGACGACTTTAAGTGCCGCTCTGAGGGTGCGTCCCGGAAATTCCGTCTGCCGGACAGGGTGGTCCAGACCGCTGGTTGCTCGCCGAGGGGTCGGGGCAGGAAACGCCGGCCGGACCGGTGGGGCCGGCCGCTTCGAGGTGAGAGCGGAAGGGACGAGATGGGGGACCACGACCGGAGCCTGCGCTTCCGGCTGCCGCGCGGCGACGGGCTCGTGGTGCAGCGACTGCTGAGCCGCGACGGCTTCGCCGTCGAGGGCCCGGACGGTCGACCGCTCGACCACCGTGCCGAGCTGAGCGTCGTGGTCGAGACCGAGGGCCGCGAGGCCCGGGTCCGCGAGGTGATCGCCCGCTGGGCACCCGGTGCGACCCTCCTCAACCGGTGAGCCCGGCCAGCCGGTTGCCGACGATCCAGCCCATGCCGAGTGCGGAGAGCAGCCCGTTGCCGGACCGGCAATCGTCCGAGGACACGCCGGCGAGATCGCAGACCGTGCCGCCGAAACACCGAACCCGCGACCGATGGCGTACGCTGATCGTGTTGAAGGGATGGCTCGTGAGTCATCCTTGCCGCACACGATGTCGCGGCTCGTATCTCGTACTCCTGGTTTCGGTTCGCTGGACATCAGTGCAGGTGGATGTCTTCAGCGCCTCGTGGGCACGACGCCCTCGACAGAAACAAAGGACACAATCATGGCTCAGGGCACCGTCAAGTGGTTCAACGGCGAGAAGGGCTTCGGCTTCATCGCCCAGGATGGCGGCGGCGAGGACGTGTTCGTCCACTACTCCGCGATTCAGACCAGCGGCTACAAGTCGCTCGATGAGAACCAGAAGGTCGAGTTCGATCTCGCCCAGGGCCCCAAGGGTCCGCAGGCCGAGAACGTCCGCATCGCCTGATTTTCACCCAGGAAGGGCCCCGACCGCGTAAGCGGTCGGGGCCCTTCTGCTTGGTCCGGCAGTGCCGGCCGTGCTCAACCGATCGAGACCGGTTGCGACTACGGAGCGCTCGTCACGGTCACGGCCGCGTCCGAGGCGTCCCCGGTCGAGTAGACGTACGTCGCCGCAGCGGTGTCACCGAGCTGGGCACGCAGCCACAGCGCCGCCCACCGGGCGGTGACCGCGATGCTCGTGGCCTGGCTCAGGCTCTGGCTGTTGACCTCCGCCTCGGCGCCACTGGGGTTCTGGACGTCGGTGATGCCGTAGTGGTTGGCACCGGTCACGCGCACGATCTGCTTGTGGCCGTTCGCGATCTTGGTGTAGCTGGTCTCGGCCTGGGCGGGCTCGGCCATGCCGTCGGACTGACCCTGGACGAGCTGCACCGGGATCTGGTTGTCGATGGTGGGGTAGATCCCCAGGATCGCGTTGTTGGTGCCGTAGAACGACCCGGCCTTCACCGCCGAGGGGAGGTCGAAGGACAGGGTCGTGCAGAACGGGATCGAGCACTTGTCCTCGGCGATGCTCAGACCGGTCGCGCCACCGAAGGAGTGGCCCAGCAGGACCATCGTGTCGGTGTCGATGCGGTCGTGCAGCGGAGAGGCCGCCGAGGCGTTCTCGGCGGCCATCCACGACAGCGTCTCCGCGACCTGGCTGGTCGAGGTGTAGTAGTCGTGGTCGAAGAAGTTGAGACGCTTGTGGTTGGGCGTCACGACGATGAAGCCGTACGACGCCACGGCTGCGGCGTACTGGCTGTAGTACTGGCGGTGCACCTTGCCGCCCTGGAGCAGCAGGGCGACGGGCAGCTCGCCGACGGCGTTCGTCGGGTAGTGGACGCCGGTGCCGTCGTTCTTGATCTTGCTCTGGTACGACGAGACCGCTGCCGGCTCGATCGGCGACGAGGGGTCCGCCTTCGCGATGCTCGGTGCTGCCACGGTCACCGTGGCGGCCAGTACGAGAGCAGAGAGAGCGCGCAGGGGGAGGGCGCTGAATCTGGACATGCTGATTCCCTTTCTGGGGGGGGTGTGGCCTGGAGGGGCGGTGGAGTCAGCGGATCGGTGCGGCGAGGGGGAGGCTCAGGTCGACGAGCGACTTCACCTTGGTGCCGCAGGTGGCGACCACGTTCGCGTCGGTGCAGTAGTACGCCGACGTGTGGCTCCCGGTCGCCAGGTCCTTGGCCCAGGTGGCGGCGAAGTCGCGCAGCCGAGCGGTCTGGGTCGCGTTGGCGGTGCAGGTCGCGCCGGCGATGCCGATGATGTCGGTGTCCTCGCCCTCGACGTCGATGTGGCAGCTGCCGCCCGACGGGATGCCGAGGGTGTACTTGGCCCACACGAGCTGGATGCCGACGTAGTCGCTGTCGAGGCCGACCAGGGCCTCGGCGGAGTTGTTGAACAGGTTGGTGACGCTCGGGCGAGCGGTCACGGCGAGCACCGGACGGGTGGCGCTGTCCGAGATGGCCTCCAGGTTCGCGGTGAAGCCACCGCTGGCGACCGGGTCGAAGAGGATCGCGCCCGCGAAGTTGCTGTAGCCGTTGGCGTCGATCCGGGCGCCGAGCTCGCTGGCGAAGTGACCGCCGGCCGAGTGGCCGCCGACGATGTAGCGCTGCGGCAGCGTCTTGCCCGACGGGGGAGTGAGGGCGCGCTGCGTCAGCAGGTCGCCGAGGTCGGCGGCGAGCTCGGGGTTGCCGGCGGTCATGTCACCGTTGACGCACAGGACCATCACGCCCTGCTCGGCGATCGCCTTGCTGGTCCCGCGCAGGTTGCCGCAGCCGCGGCTGAACCCGTGGTTGAGGACCATCAGTGCCGAGGCGCTGCCCTGGGGCAGGTACCAGTCGGCGCTGTGGCTCTCGCCGTCGATCACGATCTGCGTGTTCACGCAGGTGCTGCTCGTCGAGGCGTAGTTGTTGCACGCCACGTCGACGGCCTGGGCGCCCGGCGCCAGGCCGATCAGCCCGCCGAGCATGGTGCCCGCGGCCAGGAGGCTCGCGAGGGCGGCCTTCAGATGGGTCTTCATCAGCTCACACCGATGGTCGTGATGCGGCACTGCCCGCATCCCCAGCGGAACCTAGGGCTCGCAGATCAGCGAAGATATATTTCATATTATCGCTAATAAGACCGTTATCGAATCGTGATGCGTTCCCGGCGGCGTACGGACCTGCGGACGGCAGTTGGAGCGAATCGCGGGGCGGACGGAAGTGAGCGGGAGCGCGGCCGGTCAGGGCTGCTCCGCGGTTCAGCGTCTGCTGGCGATGCCGGCCAGGAAGATGTCCACCCCGGCGAGGAACTGCTCGCGGTCGTCATGCTCCTTCAACAATGCTGCGCCCTGCTGGGCGATGGGGTCGGGGTCGTGCTCTGCCCATGTGGCCGCCAGCGCCTCCAGGTACGCCTTCCGATCTGCGGCGTCCGGGACGCTCAGCGCGCCGGCGGCATGTTGCGCTGCCGAGCCGAGGACGTAGTTGACGAGTGCCGACCCGGCATCGGACAGCGCGGACCCGCTCACGCCCACGCGGTGAAGGTGCGACCCCACGGCCTTCCAGATCCGGAGGACGGCCGGCTGCAGGGGTTCGCGGGCGAGCTGCGCTCCGACCCAGGGATGGGCGTTGATCGCGTCGAAGATCCCCAACGCCAGCGCCCGGATGGCCGCGCTCGGATCCCCATCGCCGTCGGCGCCCGCCACCACGCGACCGATGATGGCGTCGGTGGCCGCGGCGAGAAGCTCTTCCTTGCTGGAGACGTGGTGGTAGATCGCGCCTCGGCCGGTCGCGAGGTGCGTCGTCAGCGCCCGGACCGTGAGGTTGCTCTCTCCTGCGCCGTCGAGCAGCTCGATGGTCGCCTCGACGATCCGCTCGCGCGTGAGCGCATCGGAACGCCTCGGGCTTCGCGACGCTGAGCTGGCCATGGGCTCATGTTGACAGCCGTTGGACCCGTGGTCCAAACTCCGTCCATTGGACCGTTGGTCCAATCTCTCGAAAGGACCTCATGACCACCCCAGTCACCATCGTCGGAGCGGGCCTCGGCGGCCTCACGCTCGCCCGCGTCCTGCACCTCAACTGCATACCCGTCTGCGTCTACGACGCGGACGCGTCCCGTGATGCCCGAACGCAGGGTGGCCAGCTCGATCTGCACGAGCACAACGGTCAGCTCGCGCTGGAGATCGCCGGGCTCACGGAGGAGTACCGCGCGATCGTCCACCTGGGCGGCGGCGCCCAGCGCGTGCTCAACCAGCACGGCACGGTGCTCGTCGAGGTGCCCGACGACGGATCCATGGCGAGTCCCGAAGCCCTGAGGGGCGACATCCGGCGGATCCTCCTGGACTCCCTGCCGGACGGCACGGTCCAGTGGGGGAAGAAGGTCCTCTCCACCGGCTCGCTCGGCGATGGCCGGCACGAGCTCGCCTTCGCGGACGGGTCGAGTGTCATCGCCGACGTACTGGTCGGGGCCGACGGTGCCTGGTCGAGGGTCCGACCGCTGCTCTCCGCCGAGAAGCCCACGTACGCCGGGATGAGCTACGTCGAGACCTACCTGCACGACGTCGAGGCGCGCCACGCCACGACGGCCGCGACCGTGGGTGACGGCGCCATGTACGCCCTGACTCCCGGCAAGGGCTTCCTCGCCCACCGCGAGGCCGGCGACATCATCCACACCTACGTCGTCCTCCACCGCCCGGTCGAGTGGTTCGCCGACATCGACTTCGCCGACGCCGAGGTCGCCAGGACGCGCGTCGCCGCCGAGTTCGAGGGATGGGCTCCGGAGCTCACCGCCCTGATCGCCGACGGGGAGACCGGACCGATCCTCCGCAGCATCTACCAGCTCCCCGACCGCCACCGGTGGGCGCGGGTCCCCGGAGTGACGCTCCTCGGCGACGCGGCGCACCTGACCCTCCCGGGCGGTGAGGGGGCGAACGTCGCGATGCTCGACGGCGCTGAGCTCGGACAGTCGATCGCCGCACATCCCGACGACATCGAGGCGGCCTTCGCCCACTACGAGGAGGAGATGTTCCGTCGCAGCGAGGCCGAGGCCATTGCCGCGCACGAGACCATCGAGCTCATCTTCGGCGCGAACGCACCCCGCGGCCTCGTCGACCTCTTCACCGAGGACGAAGGCGCCGAGACCGAGTAGCGCCGCGCGGGTCGAACCTCATCGACACGGCGACCGCTTGTGCGCCGTTCTTGCAGGTCAGAGCGACGGCGTAGAGGACAGCGCGCAACTGCTGGCGGTCGATGTCGAAGTGTCGTCAGGCGGGCCGCAGACGATCGACGCCGAGAAGAAGGTTCAAGCCTTCCTCGTTGACGTCGCGGACGTCCACTAGCCATTGAACGAGAACGCGCAAGACCTCGACCAGATGGACGCCGCCGTACGTGCTCACGTCGCGGAGAGCTGGCCTCACATCGTCCAGTGGAATCAGCGGATCGCCGAGGGCTTTCAGCCAGCGCCAGGGAGTGGACTGGCTCTTGACGACGAGCAGACGCCTCACGTCCGAGTGTCCACTCTCTGCTGGCTGAGTCTCGCGACTGGCTCGAACAACTTGATGGCCACGGTCCGCTACCTCAACGAGTTCGGCCCCACCGTGCTGGCCATGCAGTCCCTGTTGCGCACTGCCATCTGGGGAGGAGCTCAAACCGTGTGGTTGCTTGCGGAGGATGATCGCGCGAAGCGGCTGGAGCGGGCGACCCGAGTTCAGTACTACTCCGACGACAACTACCGGGAGTGGCTGAATACGTATGCGGCCGATCCCGCTGCAGTTCGGGCCCGGGACAAGGTCATCGAGAAGTTGGGTGACCTAGGGAAGCAGGCCAAGGTCGACCAGACAACGGTCGTTCAGAAGGTCCCTGGGCTCGTGTTTGCCGATCAACCCGAGGCCGTTCGTGAGTCCGAGCAGGCCTGGCGAGAATTGGGATCAACAGCGCACGCACTTCCATGGGAGATCGACACCCGCGTCACCTCGGAGAGGACCTCTCTCCCGGCGCCAAGCGGGCACATCACTCGCCAAGTCACGGCTCGATGGGCGGAGATCGGGAGTCACCTCGGGTTCGCCTACGCCTTCCTGAGTAAGGGATGGGGTCAAGTCCGGTGACGTGGTGTACGAGGTCTGATCCCTCGTTGTTGTAGTTCAGGCCGTGAGGGCCGCGATGGTGGTGGGCTCGGTGCTCACCTCCGGGGTGGTCTGGGAGCGGGTGAGGACGTCGAGTCCGAGGTAGCGGCGGCCTTCGGCCCATTCGTCGTGTTGCTCGGCCAAGACGGCGCCGACGAGGCGGACCAGGCTGGCCCGGTCGGGGAAGATCCCGACGACGTCGGTGCGGCGGCGGATCTCGCGGTTGAGGCGCTCGTTGGGGTTGTTCGACCAGATTTGACGCCAGATCTCCTTCGGGAACGCGGTGAAGGCCAGGATGTCCGCGCGGGCTTCTTCGAGGTGCTCGGCCACGGTGGGGAGTTTGTCGGCGAGGGCGTCAACGACGCGGTCGAACTGGGCGTGGGCCGCGTCGGCGTCGGGCTGGTCGTAGACGCTGTGCAGTAGCGCCTTGACCCACCCCCAGCTGCTCTTCGGGGTCGTGGACATCAGGTTCGCCGCGTAGTGGGTCCGGCAGCGCTGCCAGCTGGCGCCGGGCAGCGTGGCACTGATCGAGTTGACCAGGCCGGCGTGGGCATCTGAGGTGACGAGCTTGACCCCGGACAACCCACGGGCGGTGAGGTCGCGGAAGAACGCCAGCCAACCGGCACCGTCCTCGCTGGTAGTGACCTGCACGCCGAGGACCTCGCGGTGGCCGTCGGCGTTCACGCCGGTCGCGACCAGGGCGTGGACCGGGACGACGCGCCCGCCTTCGCGGACCTTCAACACCAATGCGTCAGCCGCGACGAAGGTGAACGGGCCGGCGTCGGCGAGCGAGCGGGTGCGGAACTCCTCAACGTGCGCGTCGAGGTCCTTGGCCATCTCACTGACCTGGCTCTTGCTGAGCGTGGTGATCCCGAGGGACTGCACGAGCTTGTCCATCCGCCGTGTGGGGACGCCGAGGAGGTAGCAGGTCGCGACCACCGACGTGAGCGCTCGTTCGGCCCGCTTGCGGCGCTCAGGGAGCCAGTCGGGGAAGTAGGAGCCCTCGCGAAGCTTGGGGACCGCGACGTCGATCGTGCCGGCGCGGGTGTCGAAGTCGCGGTGGCGGTAGCCGTTGCGACGGTTGACCCGCTCCGGCGAAGTGGTGCCGTAGACGGCGCCGCACACCGCGTCGGCCTCGGCCGAGAGAAGGGTGTTGATGAAGGTCTGCAGCAGCTCGCGCAGCAGATCAGGCGAGGCCTGCGCGAGCTGTTCCTCGAGCAGGCGGGCAGGGTCGATACTGGGGTTGACGGTCACCGGGAGGTGTCCTTTCGAGAGTGCCGTAGGAAGTTCACTCGAAGGATCACCCGGTGGCCGTCGTCTACTTCGACAGCGACACGCTCACCGGGATCCGTACACCACTCTGCCGGACGTCACTAGGGATGGGCGCTTCTCGACGAACGCAACAACCTCGAACCGTCTCGCTCTCGGTAGGTCGCCGAGTCGCCGCAAGCGAACCCCCGCCCAGGTCGAGGACGCCAGCACGGCGTTGCGGGCCGGCGAACTGTGCCTCGATCGCGCCGCCGGCTGACCGCATCAGGCCGGGGCCATGTGCGCGCCGGGCGTGTGCCTGAAGGTGCGACGGAAGACGTCGATGAACGCGCTGGTCGATGCACATCCGCACTGGTGTGCCACCGCGGTCACTGGCGTGTGCTCGGCCAGCAGGATGAGCGCCCGGCGCAACCGGAGCTGCGTGCGCCACTGCGGAAACGTCATTCCCAGGTCGCTGCGGAACAACCGCGACAAGGTCCGTATGGCGCGACCACCAGGAGCTACGCGCCCCGCTCCCCCGAGGCAAGTTGACGCAGCGGCTGCGGAAGTGGGCTGCCGTACGGTGAAGTGCTGCGAGAGCCCGTGGAGTCCGCGGCGCGGGCTCTGCCGAGGCTTCCAGGTGCCGGTCCGGGTCGTCGTCAACGTCGACACCTACCGCGCCATGCCACCGACCTACCGGTCGTGGGCTGGACCGCCCTGGAGACGCGCTTGATCGACAACGCCGCGGTGGACACGCCGACCCCGGGCCGACCTGCCCGACCTTCCGTTGAGCCGTCTCAGGGCACGACTCTGGGAAACGCGCGATGCCGCCGGCTGTTGCCGGCGGCATCACGGTGAGCTGAGCGGTTTACTCGTTCACGGTCATCCCATCATGAGGTTCGCGCTCAGCCGGGCTTCGACCGCCCCGATCCTGGTGAGGAGGGAGCCCTCGGAGTTGTGGCCATTGTGGATCCCGAAGGCGGTGCCTCCGTTGAACCAAGGCCCGCCGCTGTCACCCAGGTTATCGATCGTCTGCCAGGTCTGTGCGAGTCGGCACACGGTCACTGGGACGCCCGTCTCCGGCCAGGCCCCGTTGATACACCTCTCCGGGGTGACGACCTGGGCGCAGACATACTGAACGGTCCACGCGTTCAGGCAGATGATCGCGTTGTCCGGCGGGTTCGCCATGCTCGTGACCGTGCGGAGCTCGTTCGCGGCCCTCCACTGGAACTGCGGGAGGGTGTTGTGGGGGGACAGTGTGCGGTGGAACTGAAGGTCGATGAGGTTGCCGTTGTCCGCGACTGCGTTCGCGACGAAGTCGATGATGCCGCCGACGTTTCGGTACGTCACGTTGTTATAGCAGTGCCTCGCCGTAACGAAGCCGTGTTGCCCCCCGCGCACTGCGGTGAACCCGGTCGTGCAGTCGTGCACGCCCCCTAGATAGGTGCCACGTCCGCCCACGACGTTGTTCGTCCACGTCATGGGCTCCGCATCCACCCCCCTCAACTCCACCTCGAGGTCGGGGAGGCTGCTTGCTTCGCGGGCCGCCTTCGTGACCGCGGCGTGGATGGTGGTCAGCTCGTTGTCGCTGATCTGGGCGCGAGGGTTGAACGTGACCTCGATGCCGCTGCGCGCCTCGTTGAGGGAGGCGCCGATGCCCGTCACCTCGTCGAACTCGCGCAGCGCCCTGAGTGCTGCTCCTGACGCGGCCGTCGTTGCATCGGATGTGAGGGCCGGCCCGCCGAACGTCACCTCAGTGTTCCCACTGATCTTCGACAACGTAGCGATGATGTCTTCGCTCGGGCGCGAGGTGAGCTCGATGAGGAAGTCTGCTTCGGACTTGTCTCCTTCGACGACCACACGGGCATGAACGAAGAGGTCAGGGTGCGCGAGCTCAATCTCGGTCGCGGCGAGGGCGAACTCGTTCTGCATGCCGGCATCCTGGGCAGTCAGGGGCTCCCCATCGGCCTGAGATGAGTACTGCTCGGCGTCTTGCGCGAGCGCCTTGCTGACCTCGACCGGCTGGCCGGTTCCTTCGACGAGAAGGGAGTCCAGGTCGGCGGCCGGAATCGCCGGCGTCCTCAGGACCTCCGCCTGCTCTCCGGCCGGGGTGTCGCTTGCCGTCGCCGCGGCGTATAGGGCGCCGGGTAACAACGCCATTGCGACCGCTGCGGCCGCCATCCGTCTTGCGGTCATGTTCCCTACCTGGGGGTCGAGGATTAGGTGTGTTCGCTCGACCGTATTGTCAGACCAGCGTGCCGAATAAGGCTCCTACCTACGTCGACACAGAAATCACCGGACCTTGTACGACGGATGACAACAATATGGGCAGCGCGCGCCTTAGCGGGCGCGAATGCCTCTCATGCGGCCCGGGACACCCGCCTTCGGTCGGACACCTGGTGCCGTTGGCTCGTTACCCAGGCGCGCGGATCTCGGCATTGCTGCCGCCGGCCGCAGTTGTGCGCGAGGCCGGCGTGCGATGGGGCCGCAGCAAACGCGGCGCCCGGTCGCGATGCAGGCAGGGATGGCGTCGCGGCGCCCGATTGCGTTGGCCGCGGCGAGGTCGATCTCGTAGCACGTGCCGTCCAAGGCAAGTGAACGGCCTCCCCGCGCAACGAATTTCCGTAAGGGCGCCACCTCGAGACAGATGTCTGGATCTGCCGCGCCCCGCGCGATGCTCATGCCGGCCGGCCGGCCGGCCGGTCAGGTGCCGGTGTTCGAAGGAGAACGCGATTTGTCGCCCCTCTTCGTCGTGGCCCTCAGTATTCTATTGGCGCGCATTTGAAATAGTTGGACGGTTGGCCTTCGCGAGGACCTGGTCGGCGGTCTTGGTCCAGACGAAGGCGTGGGAGCGGTCGTTCCAGCCGTCGATGAAGGTCCGGATCTTGGCGTTGAGGTCACGTACGGCCTTGAAGACCTCGCGGCGGATGGCTGCAGGACATCGTCAACGCGCTGGCCCGCCCCGACATCACGCACTAACCCGAATGACTGAACTCAGGTCAGGCAAGACCACGCGGCACCCGCCGTACCGGGCGTGAACCTCGGAGGAGCGCGCCGTCGGTGCAGCAGGCGGCGGGTTTCGGCGGGTCAGCGGCGGCGATCCCCGCGGTCGGCGTACTCATGCATCTTCCAGGGGTCCGCTGCCGACGTCGCTGTGTCCGGCCGTTGACGGCTGCTTGCGATCGTCAGCGGGTGCGCCGTCGGGAATACGCCGCGAAGTTGGGCTCCGACCCCGAACCAGAAGCCCATGCACGCAGGTGCTGCGCCGTCTCTGTGTCGACTGCTTTGCAACCGTTTCCGCAGGTCAGAGCACCTGCGGGCGGGTGGCGAAAGGAGTGCCCCAGGCAGGAATCGAACCTGCGACCTTTCGCTTAGGAGGCGGCTGCTCTATCCGCTGAGCTACTGGGGCCTCATCGGCGCCGGACATCTTGTCATGGCGCGGTTTTGACCTACTCGCCGGTCGTGATCACCATTTGTCATGCACCCGTAGGTTCGCAGGGCGCGCCACCCGCCCCATCCCCTGGAGTACCCGCATGCCCGATGGCCCCGACGGCCAGCCTGCCGAGCAGGCCGACCAACCGGTGCTCGACGACCCCACGGCAGGGTCCGGCGGCCGACGCAGGGGATCGCGCCGGGGCAAGACGCGCAAGCGGCACACGGTCGGCAAGGTGCTCCTGGTGACGGTCGTCGTGCTCGGCATGATCACCGGGCTCGGGACGGTGTGGCTCTACCGCGACCTCAACCACAACATCGAGGTGCTCGACGTCGGCGGCCAGCTCTACGACGAGCCGGAGAAGCCGGAGTCGACGGAGCCCGAGGAGCCGCTCAACATCCTGGTGATGGGCTCCGACGACCGAGACGGTGCCGGCAACAACATCGACGGCCTGACCGGCGCCGGTCAGCGCTCCGACACCACGTTGCTGTTCCACCTCTCGGGGGACCGGAAGTCGGCGTACGGCGTCAGCATCCCGCGCGACTCGCTGGTGACCCGCCCCGACTGCATCGGCGAGAACGGCAAGACCATCGAGGGCGCCGACAACGCGATGTGGAACGAGGCGTTCGCGCTGGGCGGGCCGGCGTGCACGATCCAGCAGTTCCAGACCCTCACCGACGTCAAGGTCGACCACTTCGTCGTCGTCGACTTCGCGGGCTTCAAGGACATGGTCGACGCCATCGACGGCGTCCCGGTCTGCATCCCCGAGGACATCACCGACCCCGCCCACGACATCAACATCCCCGCCGGCTCCCGCGAGATCGAGGGCAAGGAGGCGCTGAACTACGTCCGGGCGCGCTACACCCTCGGCGACGGCTCCGACATCGGCCGGGTCAAGCGCCAGCAGGCGTTCATCGCGGCGATGGCCAACAAGGTCGTCTCCGGTGGCGTGCTCGCCCGCCCCGACCGGCTGATCGGCTTCCTGCGCGCCGCCACCAAGTCGCTGACGGTCGACCCGGGGCTCGACAACGTGGTCAAGCTCAGCAAGGTCGGCCTGGGCTTCAAGGACATCGGCCTGAAGAAGGTCCGCTTCATCACCATCCCGTGGGCCTACGACACCCGCGAGCAGTATCGCGGCCGGGTCGTGTGGACCGAGGACGCCCAGCTGGTCTGGGACCGGATCCTCGACGACCGGCCGATGTCGCGCAACCTCGACACCGGCACCATCGACGCCGCCAACGTCCCCGGCTCGCCCGGCACCTCCGGCAGCCCCTCGGGCGGCGAGTCCCCGTCGGGCGGCGAGTCCCCGTCGGGCGACGAGTCCCCGTCGGGCGACGAGTCGCCGTCGGGCGACGGATCTGGCGGGAGCGAGCGCGACGAGGCGGAGCGGGCCACGCTCGTGGCCGCCGGGCTCTGCACGTGAGCGACGGCGACGCTCGTCCCCAGCGCCCGGAGACGGAGTGGGAGCGTCGGAAGAGGCTGGCCGAGGTCTTCGGTGACGCGCTCCCCGAGACCACCAAGGACGAGCGGGACGACGAGAGCCCCCGCGAGCGGGGCGACGCCGGCGACGCGTGGCTGCGCGCGCAGGTGCCGCCCCACCACGGCGGCTAGCTGAGACGCGCCAGCGGATCAGCTGATGGTGGTCGAGCGAGACGCGCGACCGAGGAACGAGGTCGCGACCGTCGTGTCGAGACAGATCCTGCGTGCGGGAGCCGCCTAGCTGAGCGGGGTGTCCGAGGTGCTCGTCGTACGACCCTGCTGGGTCGCGAGCAGGTCGCGGATCTCCTGGAGCAGCTTGATGTCCTCGGGCGTGCCCGCCGGGGCGCTCGGGAAGTAGCGCTCCTTGGCCTTGGTGTACGGCGTGACGATGAAGAAGTACACGACCGCCGACAGGATCAGGAACGAGATCAGAGCGGTGAGCCACACGCCGACGCCGACGCCTCCGGGCTCGTAGTTGGAGAAGTCGGGCGTGCCCCCGACCTTCCCGATGATGTCCATGATCAGGGCGACGGTCGCGGTGACGACCGTCGCGAAGGCGCCGCCGATGATGAACGCGACCGCGAGCTCGACCAGGTTGCCGCGCAGGATGAAGTTCTTGAAGCCGCCGAGCATGGGGATACTCCTTCGAGCCGAGAGAAGAGCGGGCCCTCGCAGGCTAGACCCGCCACGCGTAGCTGAGGAACAGTCTCGCGGCCGCGTCGGCGATGACGGGTACGTCGTCGGGCCGAGCGCCGACGACCACGAGCCGGCCGCCGAGGGCGGTGCCGCCGGTGCCGCCGTGCTCGGCCGGGCCGGCGGGCAGGGCCAGCACGGGCACCTCGGCGGCGACCAGGGTCGGCTTCCCGCCCTGCGGGTCGGCCGCGACCAGGTCGACCACGTCGCCGACCCGCAGCAGGCCGGCCATGCCGGCGTCCGGCAGCCGCACGGGCAGCGCGACCCGGCCGGGGTGACCCTCGGTCAGCGCCGGGCCGACGAGTCGTACGTCGGTGACCGGCTCACCGCGCCGCAGCGGGGAGGCGAGCACCCGGCCGACCGCCTCGGTCGCGAGGTCGTCGGGAGCGGTGCCGGGGGCGAACGCGGCGGTGGCCAGGTCACCCGGCGCAAGCACCCGACCGGCCGGGACGTCGCGGGCGGCGACGGTCACCGGCACGGTCGCGGGCGGGGGCGCCGCGGAGGCCTGGAGTCCGGCGGCCACGGCCACGGCCGCAAGAGCGGCGGCCAGCAGGCGGCGGTGCGCCAGCACGGCGCGGCGTACGGACCTCAGGGCACGCAGGGCCCGCAGAGGGCGGCGGGCGGACGGCGCGACGTCGGGGAGCATCCCCCGACGCTAGGAGGGATCGGCAGGCGCTGCCCGCGTCCTCCACAGGCCCAGCGGGTGAGACGTCAGTCGGCGGACTTCGCCGCGGCCGGCGCGGCGGGCTTGCTCTCGCTCTTCGTCTCGGTCTTGGTGCCCGAGCCGCTGCTCGACGCGCTGCTGGAACCGTCCGTCGAGCTCGACGTGGACGAGGAGCTCGTGCGGCTGTCGGTGCGGTAGAAGCCTGAGCCCTTGAACACCACGCCAACCGCGTTGAAGACCTTCCGCAGCCGTCCGGTGCACTCGGGGCACACCGTCAGGGAGTCGTCGGAGAAGCTCTGGACCTGCTCGAAGGCGTGGGCGCACTCGGTACAGGCGTACTGGTAGGTCGGCATCGTGGCTCCGGGCTCGTGCTGGTGGTGCGAGGAGGTTGCTGGCACTCGACTTGTGCGAGTGCCAATCATAGAACACAGGCACAATGACCGGGCGATGACCAGCTCCCCCTCGGACGACCTCGACCCCCGCGGACCGACCCGGTGGTGGG
Source organism: Nocardioides sp. W7 (assembly GCF_022919075.1). Lineage (NCBI taxonomy): Bacteria > Bacillati > Actinomycetota > Actinomycetes > Propionibacteriales > Nocardioidaceae > Nocardioides > Nocardioides sp. W7. The sequence goes on from NZ_CP095078.1 coordinate 1,818,188, forward strand.
CCGCCTTCCGCGCCTGGCCCCGTGGGGCGCGGGTGACGTCGTACCTCATCGTCGGTCTGGTGCTCGTGCTCGTCGCAGGTCTGGCGACCGTGGTCGCCGTGGCCCGCCGACCGCTGCCCCAGGACGAGGGGCAGGCGCTCGTCGCCGGCCTCGAGGGCGAGGTCGAGGTGGTCCGCGACGAGCACGGCATCCCGCAGCTGTACGGCGACTCGATGACCGACCTGGTCCGGGCCCAGGGCTACGTGCACGCCTCCGAGCGGTTCTTCGAGATGGACGTACGCCGGCACGCCACCGCCGGGCGGCTCGCGGAGCTGTTCGGCGAGGACGCCGTCGAGAGCGACTCCTACGTGCGGACCATGGGCTGGCGCCGGGTCGCCGAGCAGGAGCTGGCGCTGGTGCGCCCGGACACGCGGGCGCTGCTCCAGGCGTACGCCGCCGGGGTCAACGCCTACCTCGACGAGCACTCACCGGGGCAGATCGCGGTCGAGTACACCGTCCTCAACCTCGGCGGGCTCGGCTACGCCCCCGAGGACTGGACGCCCGTCGACTCGCTGGCCTGGCTCAAGGCGATGGCCTGGGACCTCCGCGGCAACATGCAGGACGAGGTCGACCGGGTGCTCGACCGTTCGGCCGTCGGTGCGTCGCGGATGCGCGAGCTGTACCCGGCGTACCCCCTCGCCGAGCACGACCCGATCGTCGGCCAGGGCGCCGTCGTGGACGGTGTCTTCGAGCAGGACGCCACGACGGGCGGCACCCGCAAGCCGCTGCGTCCGGCGTGGACCGCCGACCAGCGGGCCGCCCTGCGCGGGGTCCGCGACGGCCTGGACCGGATGCCCGCGCTGCTCGGACGCGGCGACGGGATCGGCAGCAACAGCTGGGTCGTCGACGGCGAGCACTCGGCGACCGGTGCGCCGCTGCTCGCGAACGACCCGCACCTCGGCGTCGGCATGCCCGGGGTCTGGATGCAGCTGGGGCTGCACTGCCGCACCGTCTCCGAGGACTGCCCGCTCGACGTCGCCGGCTTCACCTTCTCCGGCGTACCGGGCGTGATCATCGGCCACAACGCCGACGTCGCCTGGGGCTTCACCAACCTCGGTCCTGACGTCACCGACCTCTACCTGGAGCAGGTCCGCGGCGACGAGTGGAGGTACGACGGCGCGTGGCGTCCGCTCCGCACCCGCACCGAGACCATCGAGGTCGCCGACGGCGAGGACGTCGAGCTGACGGTCCGCTCGACCGGGCACGGTCCGATCCTCTCCGACGTCGCCGACGAGCTCGCCGACGTGGGGGAGCAGGCCAGGCAGGGGCGCGAGTTCGCCGTGTCGCTGGCCTGGACGGCGCTGGAGCCGGCGCCGACCGCGGACGCGATCCTCGACCTCAACCTCGCCCACGACTGGGACTCGTTCCGATCGGCACTGTCGGCGTTCGCCGCGCCGTCGCAGAACGTCGTGTACGCCGACCGCGACGGTCACATCGGCTACCAGGCCCCCGGGCGGATCCCGATCCGGAAGTCCGGCAACGACGGCAGCCTGCCGTCGGCCGGTTGGCGGCCCGAGAACGACTGGACCGGCGAGTACGTCCCGTACGACGGACTCCCGAACGTGCGCGACCCCGACGAGGGGTTCCTGGTGGCGGCCAACCAGGCCGTGATCGGCGCCGACTACCCGTACCACCTCACCGACGACTGGGACCACGGCTGGCGCTCGCAGCGGATCCGCGACGTGCTGACGGAGTCCGGGCCTGTGACGGTGAAGTCGATGCTCGACCTCCAGCTCGACGACCGGCACCCGTTCGCCGAGCGGCTCACGCCGTACCTCCTCGACGTGGAGCTGCCCCGGGGCTACTGGTCGGGGGGACAGCAGCTGCTGCGTGACTGGGACTTCGACCAGTCCGCGGACAGCGGAGCGGCGGCGTACTACAACGTCGTCTGGCGCAACCTGCTCGAGCTGACCTTCCACGACGAGCTGCCCGAGGACCAGTGGCCCGACGGCGGGCAGCGGTGGTACGCCGTGGTCGCGCGGCTGCTCGAGCGTCCCGGCAACGCCTGGTGGGACGACGCCACGACCGACGACGTCGTCGAGGACCGCCACGCGATCCTGGAGCAGGCGTTGCGCGCCGCGCGCGACGAGCTGACGCGGCACCAGTCGCGGGACCCCGCGGGCTGGGACTGGGGCCATCTGCACCGGCTGGAGCTGCGCTCGCCGACGCTGGGGGAGTCCGGCATCGGACCGGTCGAGCGGCTGGTCAACCGCGACGGCTGGGAGGTCGGCGGCGGCATCGGGACCGTCGACGCCTCGGCGTGGGACGCCGCCGAGGGGTACGCCGTCACCTCCGCCCCGTCGATGCGGATGGTGGTCTCGCTCGACGACCTCGACGACTCCCGGTGGATCAACCTCACCGGCGTCTCCGGCCACCCGGCCAGTGACCACTACACCGACCAGACCGACCTGTGGGCCCGCGGCGAGTCCCTCGCCTGGCCCTTCTCACCCGCCGCCGTCGAGGCCGCGTCCGTGCACGTGCTCACCCTGGTGCCGGGCGAGAGCGAAGGCGGTTGAGTCGGGACCCTGTGCAGTTGAGTCGGGAATTGCGCGCCAGAGATTCGGACTGAACTCCCGACTCGACGGTCAGGACTCCGGACTCAACGGAAGTGGGTGATGCCTGCGGGGGAGGCGGCTGCCATGACCGGGCGGTCGTGCGGCTCGGCGGGGACGTCGAGGCCGACCTCCTCGTCGTGCAGCAGCACGCAGGTGAAGGTGCCTACGGGGACCCGGGCGAGAGCGCGGTCGTACGAGCCGCCGCCGCGGCCCATCCGCAGACCGGCGCGTGAGACGGCCAGACCGGGGACCAGGACGACGTCAGCGGTGGCGACCGCGTCGACGCCGAGCCGGTCGACCGGTTCGAGCAGCCCCATCCGGGCGGCGACGAGCGAGGAGTCCCCGCGGTAGGTGCCCCAGTCCAGGTCGCCGTCGGGCAGCAGCACCGGCAGCACCACCCGCCTCCCTGCGTCGGCCAGGGCGCGCAGCAGCAGGCCGGTGCCGGGCTCGGTGCCGATCGAGACGTACGCCGCCACGGTGGCGGCGCGTCGTACCTCCGGCGCGGCGAGGAGGTGCTCGGCGATCTGCCGGCCGACCTCGCCCACCTCGACGAGGGGTCGGCGGTTGCGCGCGGTGAGCAGCTGGTCGCGCAGGGCCAGCTTCTGGGCCGACGTGGGGGAGGTCACCTGCTGGTCTTTTCCGGTAGCGATTGCCTGCGGTCCACCCCGCGAGCCTACGATCGGAGACATGGGTAGCCCAGGCCTGCACAAGGCTCGCGACAAGATGGCAGCCGAAGGCGTCGACCCGGTCGCCATCGACACCTTCGCGCACTACTACCGGCTCCTAGAGCACGGTGAGACGGGCATGATCCCGGAGTCGACGATCGAGCCGATCGACATGGAGGCGCTGGCCGACGTCGAGGTCCCCGACGACGTCGCCGCCGCGGCGATCCGCAGCACCGCGGTGATCAAGCTCAACGGCGGGCTCGGCACCTCGATGGGCATGGACCGCGCGAAGTCGCTGCTGTGCGTGCGCCGCGGCCTGTCGTTCCTCGACATCATCGCCCGCCAGGTGCTGCACCTGCGCAAGCAGTACGACGCGACGCTGCCGCTGATCTTCATGGACTCCTTCCGCACGTCGGCCGACACCATGGCCGCGCTCGCGCGCTACGAGGAGCTGCCGGTCGCCGGGCTCCCGATGGAGTTCCTGCAGAACAAGGAGCCGAAGCTCCTCGCCAAGGACCTCTCCCCGGTCAGCTGGCCGAAGGACCCCGAGCTGGAGTGGTGTCCGCCCGGGCACGGCGACCTGTACACCGCGCTGCGCGGCACCGGCCTGCTGGACCAGCTGATCGCGGCCGGCTACCGCTACGCCTTCGTCTCCAACTCCGACAACCTCGGCGCCGTTCCCGACGCGCGGGTCGCCGGCTGGTTCGCCGCCACCGGCGCGCCGTTCGCGATCGAGGCGGTTCGTCGTACCCCCTCGGACCGCAAGGGCGGCCACTTCGCGCGCCGCAAGGGCGACGGCCGGATCGTGCTGCGCGAGACCGCGCAGACGCTGGACGCCGACCAGGAAGCGCTGGCCGACCTCGACCGGCACCGGTTCACCTCCACCAACAACCTGTGGTTCGACCTGGCCGCGATGAAGTCGGTGCTCGACCAGCGCGACGGCATCCTCGGGCTGCCGCTGATCCGCAACGTCAAGAACGTCGACCCCGGCGACAAGTCCACCCCCGAGGTGATCCAGGTCGAGACCGCCATGGGTGCGGCGATCGAGGTCTTCGAGGGGTCGACGCTGATCGAGGTCACCCGCGAGCGGTTCGTGCCGGTGAAGACCACCAACGACCTGCTGGTGCTGCGCTCGGACGTCTACGACATCGGTCAGGACTTCGTGCTCGACCAGGTCGCCGACGCCATCCCGTTCATCGACCTCGACGGCAAGCACTACAAGCTGGTCGGCGAGTTCGACAAGCGCTTCCCGGACGGGGCCCCGTCGCTGAAGCAGGCGACGTCGCTCACCGTCGAGGGCGACTGGACCTTCTGCCGCGGCGTGCAGGTCGTGGGCGAGGTGGCGCTGGAGTCGTCGTCGGCCCAGCGGGTCGGCGCCGACACCGTGCTCTCGTCCGATGCCTGACGCCCCGGACACCGTCGAGCAGCACCTGGACCGGGTGCTGCGCGACCTCGATCCGCTGCCGGTCTTCCCGCAGTCGCTGATGGACACCCTCGGGCTGGCGTGTGCCGAGGACGTCACGGCCCAGGTCGCGCTGCCGTCGTTCGACAACTCCGCGATGGACGGGTACGCCGTCGTCGCGCACGACGTCGCGACGGCGACCGAGGAGTCGCCGGTGCACCTGCCGGTGGTCGGCGAGATCGGCGCCGGCAACGCCCAGCTGCTCGCGCTCGCGCCCGGCACCGCCGTCAAGATCATGACCGGCGCGCCCGTGCCCGCGGGTGCGGACGCGGTCGTGCCCTATGAGTGGACCGACCGCGGGGTCGCCCAGGTGGCGATCAGCCGGGCACCGAAGCCGGGCCAGCACATCCGGCCCGCCGGTGAGGACGTCGCCGTCGGTGACCTGGTCGTCGAGCGCGGCACGGTGCTCGGTCCCCGGCACCTCGGCCTGCTGGCCTCGATCGGCCGGGCGACGGTCCGCTCCCGGCCCCGGCCGCGGGTGGTGATCCTGTCGACCGGCACGGAGCTGCGCGAGCCCGGCGTACCTCTCGGTCACGACTCGATCTACGACGGCAACTCGTTCCTGCTCGCCGCCGCCGCGCGCCGCGCCGGCGCGCTCGCCTACCGGGTCGGCATCGTCCCGGACGAGCCGGAGGCCTTCCTGTCCGCGCTGGAGGACCAGCTGGTCCGCGCCGACGTGGTCGTCACCTCCGGCGGCGTCTCGCAGGGCGACTTCGACGTGGTCAAGGAGGCGCTGGCGCCGAGGGGCGTGTGGTTCGGCCCGGTCGCGATGCAGCCCGGCAAGCCGCAGGGCTTCGGGTTCGTCGGCGAGGACAACACCCCGATCTTCACGCTGCCCGGCAACCCGGTCTCGTCGTACATCTCCTTCCAGCTGTTCGTGCTGCCCGCGCTGCGCAAGCTGATGGGCATGACTCCCTGGTCCCGCCCGACGGTGCCGGCCCGGCTGACCCACGCGGTGACCTCGCCGGCGGGCCGGCGGCAGTTCCTGCGGGGGGAGTACGTCGCCGAGGCCGGCGCCGCCACGGTCGCGCCGGTCGGCGGACCGGGATCGCACCTGGTCGGCGACCTGGCCTCCTCCAACGCGCTGATCGTGATCGCGGAGGACACCACCTCGCTGGCGGCGGGCGCGCAGGTGGACGTGCTGCCGCTCGATCTGGACTACTGATCCCATGAGCGACCGCCTGACCCACGTCGACGAGTCCGGCGCGGCCCGGATGGTCGACGTCTCCGCCAAGGACGTCACCGCCCGCACCGCCACGGCCTCCGGCCGGGTGCTCGTCGCCCCGCGGGTCGTGGAGCTGCTCCGCGGCGAGGGCGTCCCGAAGGGCGACGCGCTGGGGGTCGCCCGGGTCGCCGGGATCATGGCCGCGAAGCGGACGCCCGACCTGGTGCCGCTGTGCCATCCGCTCGCGATCTCCGGAGTGACGGTCGACCTGGTCGTCACCGACTCCTCCGTCGACATCACCGCCACCGTCCGCACCACCGACCGCACCGGCGTCGAGATGGAGGCCCTGACGGCCGTCTCGGTCGCCGCGCTGACCGTCGTCGACATGGTCAAGGCCGTCGACAAGGGCGCGGTCATCACCGACGTCCGGGTCGAGGCGAAGTCGGGCGGGAAGTCCGGCGACTGGGCCCGCTCATGACGATCCCGGCCGCGGTCGTCGTCGCGTCCAACCGCGCGGCGGCGGGGGTGTACGCCGACGAGACCGGCCCGCTGATCGTCGACGCCCTGCGCGAGCTGGGCTTCGCCGTCGAGCCCGCGGCCGTCGTACCGGACGGCGAGCCGGTGGGGGAGGCCATCGCCGCCGCGATCGCGGCGGGCGCCCGGTTGGTGCTCACCACGGGCGGCACCGGCCTGACCCCCACCGATCGGACCCCCGAGGCCACCCGCCCGCTGCTCGACCGCGAGGTGCCCGGCATCGCCGAGGCGATCCGGGCGTACGGCGTCGCGCACGGCGTACCCTCCGCCGCCCTCTCCCGCGGGCTCGCCGGTGTGGCGGGATCGTGCCTGGTCGTGAACCTCCCCGGCTCCCGCGGCGGGGTCAAGGACGGGCTCGCGGTGCTCGCGCCGATCGTGCTGCACGCGGTCGAGCAGGTCGTCGGGAGCGACCACTGACCGGCCCGGGTCGGGCCTGGCCGGCGCGGCTGAGCGACGGCGACGTGACGGTGCGGCCGCTGCGGGTCCGCGACCAGCGCGCGTGGCGCGAGGCCCGACAGCGCAACGCCGCGTGGCTGATGCCGTGGGAGGCGACGGTCCCGCCGGGCCTGGGAATCCGCCCGAACACCTTCGCGGGACTGGTGCGACGGATGCGCCGCCAGGCCCGGGAGGGGACGACGTACCCCTTCGCCGTCGAGGTCGACGGCGAATTCGCCGGTCAGGTGACGGTGACCAACATCGCCCGCGGGTCCGCGCAGTTCGGCTCCGTGGGCTACTGGATCGACCAGGAGTACGCCGGCCGCGGCGCGATCCCGCGCGCTGTCGCGCTGGTCGTCGACCACTGCTTCACCGAGGCGGGGCTGCACCGCGTCGAGATCGCCATCCGGCCGGAGAACTCCAACTCGCTGCGGGTGGTCGAGAAGCTCGGGATCGAGGAGTTCGGCTACGCGCCGCGGTACCTCCACATCGACGGGGACTGGCGCGACCACCGTCTCTACGCGATCACCCGCGAGGAGTGCCCGTACGGCCTGCTGCGGCGGCTCGACGAGGCCTAGTCACAGGAGTCTCAGAAGTCTTCTCGCGACACACGGGTAGACATCCGCCCCAGGCTCCGTCGGCGGTCCTACGCTCACGTTCGTGACCTGGAGCTCGCTCATCTTCGTGGCCGTGGCCGTGGCGTGGGCGGCCTACCTCATCCCCGTGGCGATCAAGTCGCACGACGACGCGGTGCGCAGCCGCTCGGTCGAGCGATTCTCGCACCGGATGCGGGTGCTCGCCCGCCGCGAGCCCGTCGACCGGCGCAGTGCCCGCCTCGTCGTCACGCCGGGCCGTCCCGCGTCGACGGCGATCGTCGTCACGAAGCCCTCGGCCGCGGATCCCGCCCCGGCTCCGGCCGAGACTCCCGAAGCCCCCGCGGCCGTCGAGGTCCCCGCGATCGAGCTGACCCCGGCCCAGCGCCGGGCCCGCCGCGCCGCCGCCGTTCGCGCGACCAAGCGCCGCCGCAACGTGCTCGCCGTACTGCTGCTCGCCAACGCCGTCGTCGCGCTGCTCGCCGGGCTCGGCGTGCACTCGTGGTGGTACGTCGCCATCCCCGGCGGACTGCTCGGCGCCTGGCTCGTGCTGTGCCGCGTGATGGTCAAGAAGGAGCACGCCGCCCTCGCTCCGCGCGCGGCCGTCCCGACAGCAGCTCCCTCCGCGACCGAGCCGGTCGTGGCGGACGAGCAGGTCGGCGAGGTCACCGAGGAGATCGCGATCGTGGCTGAGGCCGAGGTCCAGATCACCTCCGACGTCCAGGTCGACCCGACCCTGTGGGACCCGGTGCCGGTCACGCTGCCGACGTACGTCTCCAAGCCGGCCGCGGTCCGTCGTACCGTCCGGACGATCGACCTCGACGACACCGGCGTGTGGTCCTCGGGCCACGCCCAGGCCGACAGCCAGCTCGCCCGTGAGGCCGAGGAGGCCGACCGGGTCGAGAAGGCCCAGCGGGCCGACGGCGACGATCGCGCGGTCGGATCCTGAACGTCGACCCGATCAGTCGGGTCGATTGGGACCGGCCGCGAGGCTGGTGCTAACGTTTCGCCTCGCGTCTTCGGGCGCGATCTGGGGCTGTGGCGCAGTTGGTAGCGCGTCTCGTTCGCAATGAGAAGGTCAGGGGTTCGAATCCCCTCAGCTCCACCAAACCCGCTGGTCAGACGGTTACTCCGACCTCCTCACTGAGGAGACGGAATGGCGAGTCGGCAGAAGCTCGGCAGTTCCTCGCACCGTAGGTGCGAATCTCGGGCTGCCTCGGTTCAGTGCGTGCGCCTCTCCTTCATGGAGACCACACACCCGCACACCGAGTCGATCGGCGACGTCCTGTCCACCTCCAAGTGGTCAGAGACCTTTCCAGGCTCTCGCCCATAGGCCGTCGAGTCCCTCGCTTGCTGCTTCGAGACTGGTTCGTGGGATGCGGCGCTCCGCGGTCGTAGCCCCGACACACCGTTGAGCCGGCACGCGGTCAGGGCGGTCACTGCCGCGGGTTTGATTGAATACCGGAGCCAGTATTCTCGAGAGAGGACCGCATGAAGCGTTCAGCCGCAGGACATGCTCTGCGTCACCTGCTCCAGGTCGACGTCAACGCTCACCGCCCCTCAGAGGTCGGAGCAGAGTCAAACGAGCAACTCAGAACCCTGTTCCTGTCGCTGCTCGAGACCATCGGACCCCGAGTGTTCCTCGACATCGGCGCCCGAGACGCCGAGAGCGCCATGGCGGTCGCCGACGCCCATCCCGATTGCCGCTGCATCGCCTTCGAAGCCAACCCCCACATCTACGCCCAGTTCGCCGACGCCGTCGCCGAGCATGGACGCGTTGACTACCGCCACCTTGCCGTAAGCGACACCGCCGGCGAGATCGAGCTGTTCATCCCTCGCGTCTCAACCGAGATCGTCGTCGGCGACGAGATCGTCGCATCCCACCACGTCGAAGCAGCCGACACCGGCCGCAGCTCACTGCTCAAACGCACCGACGCCGGCGCGCAATACGACATCGTCACCGTGGCCGCCACCAGCCTCGACCAGCTCGCCCGCGCGGAGGGATTGACCAAGCACGGCGAGCTCGCGCTCTGGATCGACGTCGAGGGAGCCGCCAAGCTCGTCATTGACGGCGGTCGTCGGACTCTTGCGCGTGCAGCGGTCGTCCTCATCGAGGTCGAGGGCCACGCGTTCTGGGACGGACAGTCCACCTCCCACACCGTGATCTCCCAGCTCATCGATCTCGGCCTCGTCCCCGTCGCACGCGACCGCGAGTACTACGACAAGCAGTTCAACGTCGTCTTGGTCAGAGCTGACCTGCTACCGCAGCTCGGCCCGCAACTATTCGACGCGAACAGCGCGCTGACTCTGTCGCGTACCAACCCCGAGCGGGAGCCCTCTGCCACCGCGGCCACTGTCGCCGCGTTGGAAGAACGTCTCGAGCGACTCGAAAGGGCCCTGGATTCGAAGCAGTCGGCCCCGGCGCCAGATCGGAGTGGACCTCTGGACTCAGCGCAGAGCTCGTCGGGCTCGCGGCCTGCACGGACCTACCCGCCTCTGGTCGGACGGTTCACACCCATCCTCATCCCCACGTTCAACAACCCCACGTTCGCGCGCGCCATGGTCGAGCAGCTCGAGGCCAGGCACCACGCCAATATCGTCATCCTCGACAACGCCTCCACCTCGCCCGAGATGCTCCGCACTCTCGACGACCTCCGCGGACGTGCCACCGTCAGACGCCTCCTCGACAATCGTGGACCACGCCGCGTGTGGGACGAACCCGAGATCTACGACGCTCTGCCTCAGGTCTTCGGCGTCACCGACCCCGATCTCCAGCTCCACCCGGCCCTGCCCGACGACTTCATCGAGCAGCTCTACACACTCACCGTGCGCCACCAGGTCGGGAAAGCCGGAATGGCGCTCGACATCAGCAACGTCGACGCCCTCGTCGACAACTCGTTCGTGATCGGCGGGTCGCCCTACAAGATCTGGGAATGGGAGGCCCAGTATTGGACCGACCAGGTCGAGGCCGACGTCTACCGCGCTGCCATCGACACCACCTTCGCGATCTACAACAAGGACTTCTTCGACAAGGCCGACCCGCTCCTAGCCGTACGAGTAGGAGGGGACTTCACCTGTCAGCACCTGCCCTGGCTCAAGACGTTCGCACTCCCAGCGGACGAGGTCGACTACTACCGAAGCACCAACACGCACTCCTTCTACCTCCCAAACCGCGACCACGGCCCGCCGAGTGCCTGAGCTTCCGGAGCACGGGTCTACCTGTCACCCCGACCTGAGCTCCGGAAGGTCTAGCCCCTGGTGGTGCCGAGCTGGGGAAGCCGTCAACTGCTCCGAGCAGAACTGAGCGGGCACGGCCCGGCCCCGGCGAGCCACCAGCCGCGCTGGACGGGCACGAGGTAGTGCTGGTCGGACGGTTGCTCCGACATCCTCACTGAGGAGACGGAGTGGCGGTGCGCACCTCTCCGGCATGGAGACCCCCCGCTCTCGGGGCTATCGGCGACGTCCTCCACCTCCGAGCCCGCCGCCTACCTGCGGGGTCAGCGTGCAGACGCTGGACGACCTGCGCTGTCAGGGCCGTGGACCGCGCGGCCCCTGAGTGGGCCGGGGTCAAGCGACGGGAACCCCCGGTTGACCGTGTCTCGCTTGACCGACCCTGTCGGGCACGTCGGACAGACCGAACCGCCAAACGGTCCCGCTCCTGCTCGGTGCCCCACCTGCCTGCGACACCGAGGGTTGCCGAAAGTCTGGTCGGCATTCGCAATGAATGGTTTCAGATTGTCGCCTGAGTGATTCTGAGCTTCGCGCGTCCCGAACCCTCGAACAGCCCTTGCGTGACGGCCGTCACGACCCTAACCTCCGTGAAACGTTTAAATCATGTGGAAGGGAACGGCATGGCGAAGTCTGGAGTCAAGGTAGCGCTCGCGGCGCTGGCCGTCGGGTTGGTGACAGCTACGACCGCACCCGTTCAGGCGGTCGGTGAGGTGGCCTACGCGTCGCAGTCGGTGGCGCCCGGGCTGGTGGCCACGGGCCTGCGGGTCGACGGTCGCCCGTCCCCGCTCGGCGTCGACACGGAGAGGCCGAGCCTGAGCTGGCGGCTGAAGTCGAGCACGGCCGGAGCTCGCCAGACGGCGTACCGGATCGTCGTGGCCACGGACGCAGACAGGCTCGGATCGGGGCCCTATGTGTGGGACAGCGGCCGGGTCGAGAGCGGCGAGTCGATCGGCATCTCGTACGACGGGCCCGGCCTGGAGGCCTCGACCCGGTACCACTGGGCCGTTCAGGTCTGGGACGGCACCGATCAGGTCTCCGGCTGGAGCGAGCCGGGCTGGTGGGAGACCGGGCTTCTCGGCGGTGACTGGGGCGGTGCGGACTGGATCAGCCCGGACACCGCCGGTGCGCTCACGTGGGACGACTTCACCGTCGGGGTGGACTTCACCATCCGCAGTGCGGCAGCGGGACTCCTGCTCCGGGCGAAGGATGCCGACAACTTCTACATGTGGCAGGTCAGCACCGCCGTCAGCTCCGGCGCGGTGATGCTGCGGCCCCACGTGCGGGTCGACGGCCAGTTCCGCAATCTGGGCGAGGTCGACCTCGCTCCTGTTCTCACGCCCGCCAACGTCGGTGGCCAGCACCGCCTCGAGGTGCGTGTCGAGGGTGACACCTTCACGACCTTCGTCGACGGCACCCAGGTCGACCAGCGGCAGGACTCCAGTCTCAGCGGCGCGGGCACCCTCGGCCTCCGGCACGACCGGACCAACGGGCAGGACGAGCGTGCGAGTTTCGACAACCTGTTCGTGAAGAGCCTCGGCGGCACGGACCTCTTCAGCGAGGACTTCTCGACCCCGCCGGCCGCGACCTTCCCCACGATCCCCGTCGTCGACGGCCAGCTCGCTCCGGGCAGCGGGCTCACCCTGATGTCGCGGACGCCGGAGGCACCGCTGCTCCGGCACGACTTCGAGCTGGCGCGCCCGGTCGCCGAGGCACGCGCCTACGTCTACGGCCTCGGTCTCTACGAGCTGAGCCTCAACGGCGAAACGGCGGACGACCGCAGGCTCACCCCGACCAGCGGGCAGTACGAGAACAACCTCTTCTACGACACCTACGACGTCACCGAGGCCGTGCGCGAGGGCGCCAACGCCGTCGGGCTCACCCTCGCCAACGGCTACGGCGCGCGCTACAACGGCTATGCCTGGCGCTACCTGGGCGACAAGGTGGCCCGGATGCTCCTCGAGGTCACCTACACCGACGGCAGCACCGAGACCGTGACCACGTCGGACGACTGGACCTGGTCGACCGGACCGGTCGTGGCCAATGACATGTACGACGGCGAGGTGTACGACGCTCGCGCCGAGCGGCACGGGTGGGACACCGCCGGGTACGACGACGCCGGCTGGCTCTCGGTGGCCGGGGTCGACGGCCCCGAGGCCCCGCTCGTGGCCAATCCCGGCCCGGACCGCCGCGTCGTCCAGACGCTGCGACCCGTCTCGGTGAGTGAACCGACCGACGGCGTCTTCGTCTTCGACCTCGGCCAGAACATCTCCGGATGGACGCGATTGCACGTCGAGGGACCGTCCGGGACGGCCGTCACGATGAGAACCGCCGAGGAGGTCTACCCCGACGGGCGACTGGACACGCGGACCAACCGCAGCGCCAAGGCCACCGACACCTATGTCCTGAAGGGCGATGGCCCTGAGAGCTGGGAGCCGCGCTTCGTCTACCACGGTTTCCGCTACGTCCAGGTCACCGGCTACCCCGGCACGCCCACCCTCGAGGACCTGGACGGTCGGGTCGTCCAGGCCGACGTCGAGTCGACCGGTTCCTTCGAGTCCTCCGACGAGCTGTTGAACCAGATCTGGGAGAACAACAGGTGGGCGATCCGCAACAACTCCATGAGCACGCCGACCGACACCCCGGTCCGCGACGAGCGGACGCCCCCGGCGATGGACGTCCAGGCCTACAAGGACGCGGCCGTGCGTGAGTTCGACATGGGACCGTTCTACGCGAAGTACCTGCTCGACATGCCGCCTGGCGTCGGGCTGCCGCAGGACGCGCACAAGTCGCAGTACCCCGACATGGCCGGTGGCCAGGTCTCCCTGGCGTGGACCCTGTACGAGCAGTACGGCGACGTGGCGACCCTGCGCCACAACTACCCGGCGATGAAGGCGTTCGTCGACCGCAACGTGGCCGACTTCCCCGGCTACGTGTGGACAGCGGACACCGGCCTCGGTGACTGGTGCCCGCCCGTGCACGGCGACCAGGCCAACGGCGGGATGGGCGGTCCGGGTGCGGGGGACTGCACCAGCGAGACCCGGATCGTCAACACCGCTCTGTGGTACGTGCAGGCACGGGACGTCGCCCAGGCCGCCGAGGTCCTGGGGAACGACGCCGACGCCGCCCACTTCGCGCAGGTGGCCGACCGGATCAAGGACGCGTTCAACGAGACGTTCCTCGACGCCGGCGGGGACAGCTACGGCAGCGGCCGGATGACCACGAGCGTCCTCCCGCTCGCGTTCGGCATGGTTCCGGAGGAGAACGTCGACGCCGTCGGAGACACGCTCGTCCGGACCATCGTGGAGGACAACGGCGGACACCTGGACACCGGGATCTTCGGCACCCGCCACCTCTTCGACGCGCTGCAGGCCATCGGGCGGGTCGACGTGGCGATGACCGTGCTCGGCCAGCGCAGCTACCCGAGCTTCGGCTTCCAGATCGACAACGGCGCCACCACGCCGTGGGAGCAGTGGATGTACGACGCCGGGATGATCACCCACGATCACGCGATGTTCGCCGGGATCAACGCCTCGCTCTACACGGGTCTCGGCGGCATCCAGCCGGACGGGCCGGCGTACTCCTCGATGACCATCTCGCCAGAGGTGCCCGAGTCTCTTGACTGGGTCCGGGTGAAGCAGGACACGGTCCGCGGCACCGTGAGCTCCTCCTGGCGTCGTGCGGACGACGGGCTGGTACTGGACGTGACGGTGCCGGCCAACACCACGGCGACCGTAGAGGTCCCGACCGTCGGCTTCGGCAGCGGCAAGGTGCAGGCGCCGGACGGTGCGGTCGCGCAGGGCGCCACGGACGACGGTCGCGCCGTCTTCGGCGTCGGCTCCGGTGAGTACCGCTTCACCGTCGGCGTGAAGGACCCGACGCCGGGTGGGGACGTGGTGTCCACCGGAGCGCCGACCGTCAGCGGCACGACCGCCGTCGGTCGTACGTTGGGGGCGACCACCGGCACGTGGAACCGTGACGGCTTGGCCTTCACCTACCAGTGGTCGAGGAACGGCGCGCCCGTCGCGGGCGCGACGGCACCGACCTACGCGGTGCGGGCAGCAGACATCGGGAGCCGCCTTCGAGTCAGGGTCACGGCCACGAGCACGTCCGGGCTGGCGGGTACGGCTGACTCGGCGCAGACCGGGACCGTCAGGAAGGTCGCGACCCGCACCACGCTGCGATCGAGCCGGACGAAGGTGCGGGCGGGACAGGAGGTGCGCCTGCGCATCCTGGTGACGTCGAAGGCCACCGAGGTCCGGGCGAACGGCCGAGTCCGACTCGTCGTCAACGGGCACACCGTCCGCACTCTGACGGTGCGCCAGGGCGGGGCCAAACTGCAGCTGCGACTCACCGGCCACGGCACGAAGCGGGTGAGGGTGGTCTACCTCGGCAGCAACACCACGGCTCGCTCGACCTCGAACGTCGTGCGCGTCCGACTCCGGCGCTGAGGCCGATAACGACGTCCCCGGGAGCAGCCTCCCGGGGACGTCGTTCCGGCTCTCTGGGCCGGCTCAGCGAGTCCAGCCGCAGAACGTCGCCCCGCGTCGGTCGATGAGGCACCGGCTCATGACTCACGCGCCACTGGTCCGATGTGCGGGGAAAATCCTGAGACCGGACTCGCACTCGTTCCCCCTTGTGGCTACAGGATCGATGACAATGTCCCGCCGGGAAGCAGCGGAACAGAATCTCCTATCGTCTACGGATATGCCCATCGCCTCCCCCCCGGCGGTGGGCATGTCACATTCCATGGAATCGCGACTGGGATCTATGAAGGGCCTGCGCCGGCAAACGGATGCGTGTCCCCCAAAAGGAGGATCTGGACCGCTTGTGACGACTACTGTCCGCGCATGGGCCACAAGCGCGGCATCACGACCGACACAGAGTCGGTTGCCCTTCCGCGTGAGGCGTCCGCTCCAGCACATTCGGAGCCGGTATCGCCGTGGCCTATCCCGGCTGTCAAAGCGATGCCGCCGCTTCTCTCGAGCAGTCCGACCGGGGCGTGTGTCGGCCCACTGGATCGCCTACGGCGAATCGATGCCGCCAACCCCGGGGACACTCCCCACCCTGTCCAGATCCGGCGGTCTCCGATCGCGGACCATCAGCCACCCATCGGCGTTTCCCACCTGACGCCCCTCGCCGCTTCGGACAATGCTCCTGCCCACGATTCCCCTGTTGCCCAGGGGGCGGTTGTTCGCCGGATCGTCCCGCGTGGGCGGATGCGTTTCAACCGGTACGAGGAAGTGGACGACGAGCTCACCAAGATCACGAAGAAGAAGTACGACGCGATGGTCGAGGATGACGACGAGGCCCCGGTGACCGAGGAGAGCGGGTACGTCGAGTTCGAGCTGGAGGCGGGGGAGAAGAAGGGCGACTGGGACATCGACCCCCATGTGGTGGCGTGGAACGGGACGGTGCTCGCGGCCGTTCGCAACTTCGTTCTCCCCGTGAGCTGCATCGAGTCAGCCGAGCACATCGTGTGGCAGGCGGCCGAGGACGACGCCCAGGACTGGAGTGAGGACCTGGCTGACGACAAGTCGGTCGACGTATTCATGGGATCGAAGGGCAAGGGAGGCGGAAAGCCGGTGCTCGCCGCCAACGTCGGCACAGACGACCTCATCAAGAAGCTGCCGAAGTACGGCAACTTCAACTTCAAGATCTACCCGCTGCAGGTCGGTGAGGGCCTCGTCGCGATCAATCCGAAAGAGCCCAAGACATCGCTGCACGCCGTCGCCGTCGTGGGCGTCCACCAGGGCACCGGCCAGTTCATCGTCGTCGAACGAAACGCAGGAAAGACATCCGGGTCCACCACCACCCTAGACAGCAACTGGCTCCTCAACGTCTACCCCTCCGCCGAGCACTTCCGCAGCTCCATGGGCGCGGACTACATCCTCGGTAAACTGTCGGCAAGCTGACGGGGCACACCGCAGTAGACCCGTTGGACTCCGCAGTCGGGTGGAGGGCGGTGACGGGAATCCACGCGGGTTCGGTCGCGTGCACGAGAACGTACGAGAAACCTCCGAGAAGGTCAGACGGAGCGCCGGAGTGCTGGGAGCTGTTGGGCATCTCGCACCGATGACAACTCAGCGACAGCCACGAAAGCGCGAGCCTCCGTTGGCCGAAGGCGGCCTGGCGCCTGCTGAGTGTCCGCTGCCATACGAACGATGAGCCCGGTGACCGATTCTCCTGGGAGTGCGACCTGGACCGGAGGATGGCTGCACGGGTCGGGTGGTAGGCACTGGGGTGTGAAAACTCGGGCGTCTGAGTCCACGGGTCCGTTTGCGACCCTAGGGCTGCCCGTGGCAAGCAGACAACCCAGCAGTGTGGCGGGCTTTCGGGTCGCTGTGCTGGTGGGACTTGCTCACTGGTGACGCACCGAGGGCAGGTCGCCGGACCGACAGCACGTGCTGTGATCGAACGGCGGTCATGGAAGTCGTGATCCGCGCTGCGACACGTCACGACTGGCGTGATCGGCCCGGCCCTCCTGTCAGCCGGAGGAGGAGGTGAAGCGACTGCGGACCGACGCGGGCGAAATCAGTACGTCGGTCTGATCGTTCGGGTAGATCTGAGACACGAAGAGGTGCTGCAGCGAGAGCTGGCGGGCGCGCTCCGCGTCTCCCGCGGCGATGGCATCCAGGAGCTCCCGGTGACCGTCGAGCGCCTTGAGGCGCTCGGCCCGCGGGATCTCGGCGGTCGCGGCGGCGCGATTGGCCCAGGCGGCTTCGTGGGAGCTCCACAGCGACTCCAAGGCACCCGCGAGCATCACCAGGGACTGGTTGCCGCACAGGTCGACCAGGGTCTCGTGGAACATCCGGGAAAGAGCGGTGACCTCGACGAGGTTGTCGACGACCCGGACAGAGTGTTCGTGCAGCCGGGTGAGGATCGGAACGATCTCCTGCATCCGGTCCTCGCGCGCCGCACAGGCCGCCGCACACGCGGGCTCGACCTCCCGGAGAGCCTGCGCGACGTCGCTGATGCTGACGCCCCGGCCCGCGAGCGCCATGCCGAGCGTGTAGGCCACGTGCTCGGCGTCAGGACGATGCACGATCGCTCCGCCGATCGCCCCACGCCGTACGGTGATCAACCCCTCCGCCTCCAGGACGCGCATCGCCTCGCGGAAGGTCGGCTTGCTCACGGCGTAGTGACCGCGCAGCGACTCCTCCACACCGAGCTCCGTGGCATCAGCCAGGTCGCCGACCAGCAGGCGGGTGCGAAGATCGTCGGCGATCTGCTCGGCCAGGCGTGCGAAGCGCACGCCGCCGGCGGGCGGGGAACTGCCGGGAGGGGTCATGGCTTCCTCTCTGGAGGTCGACCTGGAGGTCGACCTGTGCGTCGTACCGGGTGACGGTACGACGACGCGACGGACAGCGTCTGCATTCGCGAGTTCATCGTGTCCGAAGGCGAGGCGCCAGTTGTCCGAGGACGAGGGCGAGGTGCTCATCGACGAGCACGTCGGGCATGGCCGCGACCGACGCCCAGAAGTAGAGGTGGCGGATCGGAGCGGCCGAGACGATCGCGGTGAGCTCCTCGGTCGCGGTGTCGACCGTGACCACCCGCAGTCCACGGCTGCCCGGATCGAGCATTCCGGCTGCGACCTCCGCGAGATCGGGGGAGGGCACGCGCGGGCCGTCGGCGTGGCGGGCCTGGGCGTAGGTGCGTGCCTGATGGGCGTAGTGCGGGGCCAGGAGGTTGGCGGCGCGCTCCGGGTCGCTGCTGAGCACCATCGGCACCAGGCCGCCCATCACCGCGGTGCCGGGCTCGTGACCGCCCTCCGCCAGCCCCTCGCCGTACGGCCCCAGCAGCCTCGGGTCGGGCGAGAGCAGACCGACACCGAGGCGTCCCGCTCTCCGGGCACCTTGGGGGCCCTGATAGCCGAGCCACAGCGGGATCCGCGGCTGAAGGGGGCCTGGAGTGAGGTCAGCCCCCCACAGGTCCGCCATGAGATCGCGGACGCTCTGGTCGGCCAGGGACATGCGCCGACCGAGGTCGCGCCCGAACGTGGCGAACTCGGCGGGTGCGTAGCCCGCGCCGACGCCGAGCTCGAGACGGCCGCCGCTGAGGTTGTCGATCAGCGCGGCCTGCTCGCTCACGTGGCGTGGGTGCCGCATCGCGGCCAGGAGAACGCCGGTGCCCAGTCTGACCGTGCTGGTCCTGGCCGCCGCGGCGGCCAGGAAGGTCAGCGGCTGGCTCAGGTAGCCATCCTCGAAGCCGTGGTGTTCGGTCGCCCAGATCGAATCGGCGCCCTGGTGCTCGGCCTCGACGGCGAGGTCGAGCGCCCCTCCGATCACCTCCGGCCAGGGCCGGGCCCACGGTCGGGGATTGCGCAGGTCGAAGAGCAGCCCGATCGCGAGCTGCCTGCTCATGTCGGCTCCCGGTCGGAGCGGCTGTGCGGCGACGGTGCGGCCACCTGGCACTCCCCGATTCGAATCATGTGGAAGATTGTTCCACGAATTCCCCTCCGCGGGCAACGTCGCAGACGTTGCGAGCTGCGGGGTTGACCGCCGATCGGTCCCTGTGGAGAGTGGCGGGGGCGACGAGGATGATTGACCGCGGT